>DASYNF010000001.1:0-10565 GCA_036008685.1 Actinomadura sp.
TCGGGACCACGCTCCGGGTCGAGCTGGACATCCAGGCGGTCCAGGGCGAGCGCCTGCCGCAGGGGTGATCCGGCCACCGTCAGGAACGGGATTATTGAGAAGTCGTCTCATTCGGTGACGGGTCGGAGAGAGGACCCGGTCCGCGGTGGGCGGTCAGCGGCCCATATCGGCGAGGAAGGCCAGGACCTTTGGCCAGCCATGCTGCTGGGCCGCGGCGTTCGCCGCACGGGTGCCGCCCAGGATGGAGGTGCCGCCGGTGACCGGATGACGAGGTCGGGTGCCTGCCGCCAGGTGGGGAAAGGAGCCGACCTGATGGCCTGCTCCTTGATAGATCAGAGCCTGATGGGAGACGCCCTTGTGTTGTGCGTCGAGCTTGGCCGTGATCAGCCTGGCCGAGTTTGCCGCGGTCCACAACGCGTCTTCGGTTCCCGCGATCGCAAGGACCGGGCCCCCGATGCGGTCGAGCGGAATGGAGTTCTGCTGGATGGGGCGGCCGTTATTGGTCCAGGCGGTTCCACGGTTGGGGAAGCCCTCATTGACCAGGGACGATGGCGCGTAGACGACGATGCCGTGGATCAGATCGGGATAGTTCTGGCCGAGCAGCATGGCCGCCTCGGTTCCGCGCGAGGCACCGGCGGCCACTAGTCGCGTGGAGTCGACGCCGGGCTGGTCGGCCAGCAGCCTGGCCGCGCGGGCGAAATAGTCCAAGGGGACGTTGCGCAAGGTAGAGGGCAGGCCCTTTTCGCCGAAGTAGGCCAGGGCGAGTGCCGGGTAGCCGTGTGAGGCGAGCAGGGCGGCCTCATATTTGAGACTGTTGCCGCCTTCGGAGCCGCCGAACAGCAGGACCGCGGGGCGGCGGCCGGTTCCGGCCGGAGGGAGGAACAGCTCTCCAGAGATCTCGTCTGTGGAGACGGTGAAGGTCTTGTGGGTCACGCCATCGGCGAGCCATCGGCGGGTCAGGGTCTGCTGGGCCAGCCGGCGGCCGTGCGCGGTCACAGTGATCTGCACCGGATAGGAGGGCTCCACCTCCGGGAAAAGCGGCCCGAACCAAGCCTGTTCGGGGTCGCCAGTGGGCGGGTTCATCGACCAGAACAACCCCATGCCGTCCACACTCGCGTAGGTGCCGGAAATCGGACGGGCCTCGTCGAGCACGACCGTCCCCCGGCTGTCAGCGCGGAAGGTCGCCTGGCCACGCCATTGCCTGCGCTCATAATCGAGCGCCGTGGCACTCACGATCACCTCGTCATCAGGCACGAGCCCTGCGATCTTCATGTGCACCGGTTGGTCCACCAGCGCAACGGGGGCATCGACAACGATCAGGGCGTGGTCGCTCCGCCGCTCACTGCACCCAGCCGATGCGGATCCGGCCATGAATACCAATGCCGCGATCACCCGACCAAGCCTTGATCCCGTGACATGACGCATAGCTGGGAGTATCTCCCGATGAGGAACGCTGTGTCTGTGTCTGGTGCGGCATCCTGTCGAGCGACCGAGAGCGCCGCCGCCGCCTCCACCGCCGCTACGGACGCCATGCTGCCCACTTCCTAGCCTTCGCCGGCATCGCCGTCGCCCTGATCCGCTACCGCCGGCTCACCAAATGAGACGACCTCTTAGTCGTGGGTTCTCATAGGTGATGCAGGTCGAGATTTCGATCCCGACGCCGACCACAGCACTCGGGGATATCGGCCTCCTCGGCAGGATGTCAAGAGCAGTAAATCCTGTCCTTCCGGCTACGGCGGATAATTGAATGGCCACCTAAATCCGACGCGCATCGACAGATCGCAGATGAATCCCTCCACCGGTCGTACTCCCGGCCACATGTGGTCTCAGGCGCGTCCTCTTCGTCAGGGGAACCGCCGGCGCCGGTTCTCTGCCGGCGCGGGCCTGGTCGGCGCGCTGACCGTGATGGGAACGCTCGTGGCGACGCCCGGCCGATGCCGCTTCCGGGTTGGGCAACGGAAGTTTCGAGAGCCCGGTCGTGACTCCGACCTCCTTCCAGCGCTTCTCTGCGGGAGCCTCCATCGGAGCATGGACAGTGACCAGCGGCACCGTGGACTTGTCCGGTGCGGGGCTCTGGCAGACAGCGGACGGAGTCCAGTCTCTGGAGCTGAACGGCGTCAGCCAGGACGCCGTTGTCCAAAGCATTTCCACGTATCCGCTCACCAAGTACAAAGTGAGCTATGCGCTAGCCGGAGAAGTAATCGGCGGGCCGACCGTCAAGACGGGGCAGGTTCTCGTCAATGGACAGGCGGCGCAGAACTTCTCCTTCGACATCACCGGAAGAACTCGGCCCAACATGGGATATGTGAGGAAGGGGTTCACCTTCCTCTCGACCGGAACGTCTGCGACGCTGCAGTTCGCCAGCACGACCTCCGGGGCATATGGGCCGGTCATCGATGATGTGAAGGTCGAGAGCTGCCTGCTGGTCATCTGCCTTCCCCGAGGCCTCCACGCGATGACCGGCGTGGTCGCGGAGGTGGCCGAGATGCCGCTCGACCTCCGTGACCACAACATCGGCCGGCTCATGCCAGACTCGCGGCGTGGAGATCCGCCGCATCACCCGGTTCGAGGCGGTCGAGGCCGCCGGCCACCTCTTCGACGAGCCGCCCCGCGAGGAGCCCACCAGGCGGTTTCTCGCGGACGCGGGGCACCATCTGTTCCTGGCGTACGAGGACGGTGTGCCGGCCGGGATGATCACCGGCATCGAGATGACACACCCCGACAAGGGCACCGAGATGTTCGTCTACGAGCTCGGTGTGGAGGAGTCGTACCGCCGGCGCGGCATCGCCGCGGCGCTGGTGGCGGCGCTCGCGGACCTGGGGCGAGAACGCGGCTGCTACGGCATGTGGGTCGTCACCGATGAGGGCAACACGGCGGCCCGCGCGACCTACGGCCGTTTCGCCGAAGACCAGGACGGCCAGATGGTGTTCTCCTGGACGTTCGACGAGGCCTGGGCCGGCGGGCCTCCGCCCGCCGAGCCACGAGCCCGGCCTGCTCCACCTCCGTGACCGCCGAGGCAGTGGGGTTCGGTCCGCTCTCCGGGCGGCGTTCAGGGCAGCGAGCGTCGCGGCGCTGGCCAGGCCAAGGCGGCGATGCCCTGGAGCGGTGCCCACCGGTTCGAGGACGGCGACCCGGTTGACGCCGGCACGCGCATCGGCGTCGCTCTCACCGGACACGGGACGAAGCGTGTATCCACCCGGGATCTCGGGCTCCGGCAGATCGTCAAGGCTCGGCCGCAGATGTATGAAGTACGGCCCAGTGGCCTGTTGGCGGTAACCGTGGCGCCGCAGGACGCGCATGAGACCTGTCTCGGCGTCCAGCACCGTGACCTCGCGGTTTTCGCCCTGGGCCACGTCGTCGAACCACCGCAGGATCTCGTCCGTGAGCTCCGGGTGTGCGGGATCGAGATGCAGGTCGAGTTGGCCGGGCCGCTGTACAGGCGCTTTCGATATCGCCCATGTGGCACTGCCATACCGACACATTAGTTCCCATGATCGACGTCGATGAGAGAGCACCTCGGGCAGGGTGTAGCGCCCATCGGCGGGCATCGGCAGACCGGCCCACTCCTCCCATTGGGGGACGGTGCCGGGATGGTCATGGAGCGGGAACAGGCTCCCGCGATCCGAGTTTCCAGGCCTACTGCCGGCGACCGGATCGGCTACACCGCCGCCCGCGCACCCGCGGCTGTCGTAACGTTCTCGCCAAGGGCCGGCCGGTGACCGAGGTACGGACGGAGGGCGGTCGTTGGGCGCGGGTGACGACGATGTGGTCGTGGTTGCCGCGCGGGCGGGGGACGAGTCCGCGTTCGCGGCGCTCGTCGAGCGTCATCGGCCGGAGTTGCGGGTGCACTGCTACCGGATGCTGGGCTCGTTCGACGAGTCGGAGGATCTGGTGCAGGAGACGCTCCTGCGCGCCTGGCGAAACCTCCGCGGCTTCGAGGGTCGCTCGACATTCCGCGCCTGGCTCTACCGGATCGCGACGAACGCGTGCCTCGACGCCCTCGACGGCCGGGCCCGCCGGGTGCTCCCGCACCATCTGACGGGGCCGTCGGATCCGAGCGCTGCGCTGCCGCCCCGTACCGACATCGCGTGGCTGCAGCCGTTCCCGGATCGGCTGTGGGAGCCGGTCGCGCCGAGCGAGACACAGCCGGACGCCGTGGTGGTGGCCAGGGAGACGATCGAGCTGGCGTTCCTGGCCGCGATCCAGCATCTGCCGCCCAGGCAGCGGGCGGTATGGACGCGATGGAACGTGCCGACCTCGCCGCGGTCGCCGGTCTCCTGGCCGAGGACGTACGGACGACGATGCCGCCGTGGCCGATGTGGTTCCGGGGGCGCGACGCGGTCGTGGCGGCGCTGGCGGCGAGCTGGGACGCCGGCTCACCCGACTATGTGGGGCGGTTCCGGATGGTGCCCACCCGTGCCAACCGGCAGCCGGCGGTGGCGGCCTATGTCCGGGGCCGCGACGACTCCGCCTACCGCGCCTTCGCGCTCTCTGTGCTGCGGATCGAGGACGACCGCATCGCGGAGGCCACCGCCTTCCACGATCTCAGCCTGTTCCCGGCGTTCGCCCTCCCCACGGCGTTGTCGCCGGCGCACCGATGAGTTTCCGCGCGATACCCCGTCTCAACAGGGGTCAGCAGAATCGATGTCGACGGAGGTAGGGCATGGGCAGGTTGCAGTGGCAGTTCACCATGTCGTTGGACGGCTTCATGGCGGGCCCGGGTGGTGACATGTCCTGGTTGGCCGGGCACCTCGGGCCCAATCCGGCGGCGGACGAGGTCATGGACGAGACCGGCGCTCTTCTCGTCGGCAACCGGACCTTCGGCGGTGACGATCCGTACAAGGGCACGGACGCCGAAGGCGAGCCGTACGGCGGGGGATGGGACGGACCACAGTTCGTGCTCACCCACCACGCCCCGGATGTTCCGGTGCCGGGGGTCACCTTCGTCGGTGACCTCGACAGCGGCGTCGCCGCGGCCAGGGCCGCCGCGGGTGACAAGTGCGTCGGCGTCCTCGGTGCCGAGGTCGGCCGTCAGTGTCTCGAAGCGGGTGTGCTCGACGAGATCATCGTGTTCATCGCACCCGTCCTGCTCGGCGACGGCGTCCGGATGTTCGACCACCCGGGCGGGACCAACGTCAAGCTCGAACGCCTCAGCCTGACCCAGGCGCCGGGAGCGACGAACCTCCGGCTACGCGTCCTCAGATGAGCCCGTCGTACTAATCGAACGGTCGGCCGAGCACGCCACGACTATCACGGGCTGATCGGTGCCACGCCGGGCGGTGACACCGGTCCTCGGCGGGGCTGCCATGTACGGCTCTTGCCGAGGGCGTATTCGGCCCGCCTGTGAAGAGGAAGACCGTGTCCGGAATCGGCCATCGGCCGGGCGGCCGGACAACGCGCCGGTGGGTTCCGACGTCGCACAGGAGCGCGAACTCCTACCTCCCGACCGACAGGACACCATCGATGGGTTATCCGCCGCCCGGCCGCCCGCCCCACCCCGCTCGCCGCCAGAGCAACAACAAAACCGTCCTCGGATGCGGGATCGCGGTGGCCGCGGGGTTTCTGCTCCTGGTGAGCTGCGGCGTCGGAGCGGCGATGGGCAAGGACCCGGCCGCCGCGAGCAGGCCGACGGCCACGGAGACGGTCACCGAGAAGGCCACGGTCACCGTCACCACGGAGACCACCGTGACCGTCACCGCGACGGCCCGGGCCGCCGCGCCTCAGGTCGGCCGCCGGCCGTCTCCGAGACGCACCACCCGGCGGCCGGCACCCCCGCCGCGACCTCGGACCGATCCGCATTTCGGCACCTGCCGGGAGGCGAACGCCGCCGGGTACGGCCCGTACCGGAGCGGGGTCGACCCCGAGTACGGCTGGTACACCGATCGCGACCACGACGGCGTCGTGTGCGAGACCTGAGCCGGCTGGAGCCCTGGTCAGCCCCGAGACCGGACGGGATGACCACAGCAGGACACGGAGTTTCGCCCCTTCCACCCGCTCGACAGTGGAGCATCGACACGACTTCATCGCTTCATCAGCCATCCGTCCGAACGCGCCGGCTCAGGGCGCGGGTCAAGAGGAGAAGACATGGAAGCCCAGGTCGACCCGACCGATCGTCCTTCCGCCGGTGCTGTGTGGTCTCCCCCGAGCCGTCGTCGCGGTAACCGGCTGCGGTTCGCTCTCGGCGCGGGACTGGCGGGTGCGCTGGTCGTGTCGGGCACATTCGTGGCCGCGCCGGCCGAGGCCACCAGCGGGCTGAGCGACGGCTTCGAGACGCCGGTCGTGACCCCCCGCACCTTCAAGACGTTCTCTTCGGGACAGTCCCTCGGAGCGTGGACGGTGACCGGCGGCACCGTGGATCTGAACGGTGCGGGGTTCTGGCAGTCGGCGGAGGGAGTGCAGTCTCTCGACCTGAACGGCCACATCCCGGGTGCGGTGGCCCGGACCATTCCCGCCAACCTGCTGACGAAGTACAGGGTGAGTTACGCGCTCGCCGGCAACACGGATGCCGGACCGGTGGTGAAGACCGGAAAGGTCCTGGTCAACGGGGAGGTCGAGCAGAACTTCTCCTTCGACATCACCGGGAAGAGCCGTACGGACATGGGATATGTGACGAAGCAGTTCACGTTCCTGTCGTCCGGGACGTCCGCGACTCTGAAGTTCGCCAGTACGACCCCCGGCGCGTACGGGCCGGTCATCGACAAGGTGCAGGTGGAGAGCTGCCTGCTCGTCCTCTGCCTCTGAGGCTCCGCCTGCCCCCAAGCTCCTTTCAGGCCCAGGCCGCGGACACGTCGTCAGCGACGCCGGACTTTGAGGGTGTTGTCCGTGCGCGTGGCCGGCTGCCCGTCGGGGCCGGCCTGGCTCCGCTGGTGTTCTTCCCTGAGCAGCACCTCCCACTGCTCGTCCGGGAGGTCAAGGGCTTCGAGGACCTCTTCCGGCGTGGGGAAGTGCACGTCGGGATGGGGGTCGTGCTCCCAGGAGGGATACCCCGCGTGTCCGACCACAAGGAGCACCCCGCCGGGTGCGACGGCCGAGGCGGCCGTCCGCAGGATCTTCTCTCGGGGCATGTCGCGGGGGGAGTGCAGGAAATGGGCGGAGACGAGATCGAAGACGCCGGCGGGGAAGGACGTTCCAAGGTCGTGTCGTTGCCAGTCGATGCGGTCGGCGACATCCGCCGCCGCCGCGTGCCGGGCCGCACGGTCGAGGGCGATGCCGGAGATGTCGACGGCGGTGACACGCCACCCTTGCCGAGCGAGCCAGATCGTGTCGGCTCCCTCACCGCACCCCAGGTCCAGGGCTCTGCCCGGCTCCAGGCCGGTGATTTCACGGACCAGGACGGTGTTGGGGTTCCCGCTCCAGATCTGGTCGCTCTGGCCGTAGCGGGTGTCCCAGAACTCCTCGGCCGAGGTGTTGTCATCGGTCATCGGTGTGTCCTCCTTGGTGTTCTCATATCGGGGCGGGATCACAGACCGTGCCGGCGGTCGCCGAGCACGCGCTCGCTGACGTCACGTTCCATCTGCGCGGAGAAGGGAGCGTGGACATGGGCCGCCGGAGCGTTGCGCGGCCGGCCCGCGTCGATCACCAGCACCGAGCGGCGTGCCCGGGCCAAGGGCAGCGCCCCGCTCAGCCCGGCGGCTCCACCACCTACGACCACGACGTCATAACGTCGCTCCTCACCCTGAGGGGCGACGGTCATGATCTGTTCCGTTCGTGCAGTCATGTGAAGTACCTCCGTTCACCGGAGATGGTCCGGCCACAGCTCACCGTTTGACAAACCTTCTTGCCGGGATGGCAAATAGGTGAATGGCAGATGATGACTTCGCGACCGTCCTGACCGCCGTGGGCCCGCGTCTGCGAGCCGTGCGCCGTGAACGCGGTATCACTCTGGCCCAGCTGAGCGAGACGACAGGGATCTCGCTCAGCACCCTCTCGCGCCTGGAGTCCGGCCGGCGCAAACCCACCCTGGAGCTCCTGCTGCCCCTGGCAAAGGCCCATGGCGTGCAACTCGACGAACTGGTCGGCGCGCCGGCGACCGGCGACCCCCGCGTCCACCCGCGCCCCTTCACCCGGCAGGGCAAGACCTTCGTGCCGCTGACCCGCCACCTCGGCGGCCTGCACGCCTACAAGCAGATAATCCCCGGGCGGACCGGAGACGCGCGGCCGGAGCAGAAGGCGCATGAGGGCTATGAGTGGCTCTACGTCCTGGCCGGCCGGCTACGGCTCGTCTTGGGCGAGCACGACCTCGTCCTCACCGCCGGGGAGGCCGCCGAGTTCGACACCCGCGTACCCCACGGATTCGCCAACGCCGGCCCGCAGCCGGTCGAGTTCCTCAGCCTGTTCGGGCCGCAGGGCGAGCGAATGCACGTGCGTGCCCGCCCCACCGACAGGTAACCGGCGTCGCCGCAGCGCCGGGTCCGCGGCCCCGGCTCGGCCGGGATCCGTACGACCCGGCGCCGCGGCCCGGTCAGCTCCTCGAACGTTCGGGGGTCATCCGCGGCGCCACTTCTGGTTGGCGCCGCCGGTGCAGTCCCACAGCTCGAGCGGGGTGCCGGCGCCGCCCCAGCCGGTGACGTCGACGCACTTGTTGGCCTGGGGGTTGACCAGGTCGCCGGCGCCGGTGAGGACGAACTGCTGGGCGGGGTTGCCGCTGCACCCGGCCAGCTGGATGGCGGCGCCGTTGGCGGTGGAGCCCCAGGCCACGTCCATGCACAGGCCGAAGGCGCGGATGGTGCCGTCCCCTGGGAACGTCCAGTTCTGGGCGTTGCTGTTGTTGCAGTCCCACAGCTGCAGGCGCTGCCCGTCGACGCCGTTGGAATTGGGCACGTCGATGCACCTGTCCTGCCAGCCGATGATCCGGCTGGTGCCCCCGCCGCCTGTGGTCGTCAGGCTCAGGCCGTACGCGTTCAGGATCTCGTTGACCGGCTGGAAGAAGGTCGTGCCGCCGCTGGAGCAGTTGCCGGACGCGCCGGAGGTGACGCCCTGGGCCTGGTCACCGGCGACGTAGGAGCCGCCCGAGTCGCCTCCTTCGGCGCAGGCGGTGGTCTGGCTGAGTCCGTAGACCAGCGACCCGGAGTAGTTCACGGTCACGTCCTTGGCCTGGACGACGCCGCAGCGCCAGCCGGTGGTGCGGCCGGACCGGCAGATCGACGCCCCGACCGGCGCTTCCTGGGAGCCGGCCACCGAGACGTTGCCGCCGCCGTAGTTGTTGACCCAGGGGCGCGGCGTCCAGTCGCCGTTGGTGTGCACCCACGCGTAGTCGTTGTCGGGGAAGGACGACGCGGCGAAGGTGCCCTGGCCGACGTTGTTGTATCCCAGGGTGGGGTTGCCGGCGCGCCCGCAGTGGCCGGCGGTGACGAAGCCGCCGTTGTTGACCGAGAAGCCCACCGAGCACAGGGTGTTGCCGTTGATGACGTACTGGTCGCCGCCCCGGAGGTCGTACACCGGCCGCGCCGGCCGGCCGACGGTGACGCGGACCACCGTACGGTCGGCGGCGCCGGCCGTGACGAACTTCTCGGCGGTGGTGCGATCGGCCGCCGACACCACGACCGTGTTGGCGGCCGGGTCGACGTACCAGCCGTAGACGTTCCGGCCGGCGGCCGCGGCGGCCCGGTCGAGCGCCGTCTTGGCCGTGGTCAGCTGCTTGTCGCTGCGCCGTACGGTCACGGGCACGGCGCCCGCCGCGCGGACGAGGTCGGCGTCGCGTGCGTTCAGGACACCGACGACGAGCCTTTCCTTTCCGGGGGCGTACCAGGCGCCGGCGAACCGATCGGCGAGGCGGGCGCGTACCCGCCGTTCGACGGTGGCCGCGGCGGCCTCGTGGGCCAGGCGGACGCGCGCTCGGGTGGGGGTCAGGCCGAGATCGCGTTGCAGCGCCTGCTGCATGGTCCCCGCCGGGGCGGTCGCGGTGGGGCGGGGATGGGGTGAGGTGGCATGCGCGGCTGTGGGGGGCAGGACGAGGGCGACGGCGAATACCGCCGCGCTGGTCAGCGCGGTGAGTCTCACGGCAGTCCTTCATGGCGGGGGGTGGACGGACGTGAGAGCGCTCTCTGGAAAGAACATTTACAGTAATGCGACCTACCGTCAAGGCCCAAATGACCGATATCTCACCGCGCCAATCGGCCCGGCGCCTGGATCACCTCGCAGCACACCCGGGACCGCGACCAAGGCCGCCTGGTGCGTCAGACCGGGTAGCTCACTGTGCGGGGCTGGTGTAGAAGGGGTCGGTTTTCTCGAGCGACCACGCGACCAGCGGATCGGCCGGATCGTCAAGGAACACCGAATCCACGCCGTACGGAACGAAAGCGCCTCGGAGTGCGGCATCGACGGCGTCAAGAGCGGACTTGCGGGACTTCTGGTCGTCGTTGGCGAGCGCGATCCCCAAGATCAGCGAGCCGTCGGCCTCGTCCCCGATCACTGCCCATGCGCGCCGGGCAGATTGGGCAAGGGCTTCGAGGAGGCTGCTGCCGTCCACCTGGCCGATGCGGAGCGCCATCAGTACTTTTTCCACAGCATTGGACGGGAATGTCATTGTGTTTCATCTCCGTGCAATGCCTCACGGACCTCATCGA
>DASYNF010000002.1:0-54574 GCA_036008685.1 Actinomadura sp.
CCCGAGCATAATCCCAGCGGCCGGGAGCCGGGTCGCCGGCGTCGGCCGCCAGGCGCCGCCACACGGCGCCGGGGACCGGGACCTCGTCCGCCCAGGCCCGCCGCAGCGCCGAGGAGACGTCGCTCCTCGCCGCTTTCACGGCCTCCTGCCGCGTCCCGCATGCCGCCGTTGTCGCCGCCCATTGCCGCTCCGGAGGGTCGCCTGACGGGGTTGTGACGCGGTTGCTGCCTGGAGACGGTTCCCCGTGGCACGTGTTTATCACGCGCCCCGATCGCCGTCCGCACTGATGGGACGACGCGTGCGGCCCTCCGCCGGCCGCCATCGGCCAGGCCGACGTGTCCGGCCGGCCGGATCCGCGCCGCTCGGCCATCGAGGGTCAGGGCTCGCGGGTGACGCTGACCTCCTCGGCCGAGGAGATCCGCCGCAGCTCGTCGAAGACGGTGGGAAAGATGGTCTTGGGCGTGCCGCCGGCGGCCCAGATCCTGTCGTAGGCCCGCAGGGCGGTGTCTATCAGGGTGCGGACGGGACCCGGGTGCCCGATGGGGGCGACCCCGCCGATGGCCTGGCCGGTGGCCGACCGGACCTCCTCGGGAGTGGCCCGCCGGAGCTTCACCCCGCCGAGGTGGTCCGAGACGTGGGCGGTGTCCACCCGGTGGGCACCGCTGGTCAGGATGAGCAGGGCCTGATCGCCCGCCATGAAGATGAGGCTGTTGGCTATGGCTCCGACCTCGCAGCCCAGTGCCGCCGCGGCCTCGGCGGCGGTCCGGGCGGAGGTCTCGAGTTCCCGGACCTCTCCGGTCACCCCGGCCTCGGCCAGGGCGCGGGCCACCTTCTCGGCGCTGGGATGCATCGAAGTCCTCTCCGGGGATGGCGGGGCAGGGATGGCGTAGACCCTACAACCGGGCGCGGGGCCTCGCTCACAGCCGCGGGCGTGGCCCCGGGAGGCGGGCTCACGGGTCTCCGTGACTCGCGTCGGCGCGGGACCGTGGCGTTGACCAGGGCGTTCGCATGTGCCGGGGCGGCCTATGGTGAACGTACGGTAACGAAATCTCCCGGCATGGTGAACGCGGGGGACGACGCCTGGGCAGGCGGTGAAGGGACGGCGATGGGCATTCAGATGAGACTCGCAGGTGCGTTGATAGTGGGGGGCGCCGTCTTCGCCGTCGGTTGCGCGCAATCCGGCGCGGCAGCCGGCGCGGCGAAGAGCCCCGTACGGGCAGGTTCGGCCGCGGCCACGACGGTCTCCGCCGGCCCCAGCACGACTCCGGTGAGCGCGGGGCCGGCGACGGTCAGGCCCGTGGCGGGCCACGCCCCCGGGACGACGGCGACACCGGGCGCTCCGGCCGCGGCCTCCCACCGGCGTACGCTCGAGTTCGGTGACCGCAACGCCGACGTCAAGGCGCTGCAGGAGCGGCTGCGGGCCCTGCACTACGACCCGGGCACGGCGGATGGCCGGTACGGGCAGACGACCCAGCTGGCGCTGTTCGCGTTCGAGAAGGTCAACCGGCTGAAGCTCACCGGCATCGTGGGCGCCGGTGTCTGGAAGGCCCTCGACGCGCCCGAGACGCCGAAGCCGCTGGTGCGCGACAGCGCCAGGGAGCGGGTCGAGATCGACCTCGCGCGTCAGCTCCTCTATGTCTACCGCGGTGGACAGGTGGTCCTGATCTCTCACGTCTCCTCGGGCGGCGGCTACCGCTACTGCGCGAAGGATCCGGGTTCGGACACCCCGCGCTGCCGCTACGCGGTCACCCCGACCGGCGACTACCTGACCGGCCGCCGGGTCGGTGGCTGGGACACGGGCCCCCTCGGCAGCCTGTACAAGCCGGTCTACTTCAACGGCGGCATCGCGGTGCACGGCTATCCCTCGGTTCCGCTGGAGCCGGTCTCGCACGGCTGTGTCCGGGTGCCGATGCACACCGCCGACGTGTTCCAGGAGCTCGTCGGCGACGGCGTGCTGGTCCACGTCCGCGGGGCCCGCTGAGGTCTCCGGATTCCTGGGGCCGCGGCCCCGCATACCACGGAATCCGTGGCGATACCGAACCGCTCTCGCGTCTTGGACGCGGGAGCGGTTCTGTCGTACCCGGCTGTTGTACTGCCGTTGTGCCGGTGACCTGGTCCGATTCGATCACGACCGGGCGCCGCGAGACGACGTTCGAACGCATTGACGAATCGCGGACAGCGCGATTTACTGGGTGCGCGTCGAACTTCTGTTCGAGGTGGTACGGGACTCGCGGACCGTGCCGGGCGCGGGCCGGGCGGAGTGTGGGGAAGCTCTTCGCCCGGCCCCCGTGCCGGACCGTAGGTCACGTGCAGTGGCGGTGCCCGTCGTGTCAGAGGGGCACGGAGGTGCCGCCGACCGTAAGGAGGCCATCCATGTCCGCATCGACGTCCGCATCGACGACCGTGCGGCGGCTCCCCGCTCCCAGGGTCGCCCCGTCCGCTCTGACACAGCTACGGTCCTCGCGGCAGGGACTCGCCGAGGCGGCCGAGGCGACCTCGGCCCATGTCCGCTACGTCTGCGCGCACCTCGCCGCGCTACGCGCCGCGGCCGCCGTCCTGACCACCCGTGAGCCTCTCGACGCGCGCCGTCGGGGACGTCCCCGCAGTGTGTGGGTGCTGCTCCCGGACGCAGACCCCGCATTGAGCGAGTGGGCCGCCTTCTTCGCGGCCAGCGCCGACAAGCGCGCCGCCGCGGAGGCGGGCCTGCCCCGGGCCGTCACCCTCCGGGAGGCGGATGAGCTCCTGCGGGACGCGGAGATCTTCGTCTCGCTGGTCGAGGAGACGCTGGGAGTTCCGAGCCAGCCGACTCTGCCCTTCACGGACTACACGGGGTTCAAGGCCAGCTGAGCCCCCGCCGAGGCGGCGCGCACGCGGGCGCCGACGGCACCGGGGCCGGGCGTGGCCGGTCAAGATCTGGGCGGCCGGTCGTGATCTGGGCCGGTCGTGATCTGGGCCGGGTCGTGGTCTGGGCCGGTCGTGATCTGGCAGGTCCGTCCGGTCGAGGCGGCTGCCAGATCACGATTCACCGGATCCTCCGATCAGAGGGACTCGATGGCGCGGCGCGCCTCGGCGTCGAGAATGCCCCAGCTGATCAGTTCCTCGGTCAACTCGGCCGGGGACTTGTCGTAGATCACGGCAAGCGACCGGAGGTCTTCCTGCCGGATGGAGAGCACCTTTCCGTTGTAGTCGCCCCGCTGGCTTTGGATCGTCGCGGCGTAGCGGGCGAGAGGACCTGCCTTGTCCTTCGGAAGCTGCTGCAGTCGCTCGAGATCGATGACGAGCTTCGGCGTTGGGCCGAGGGGGCTCGGCGATGCGCCGCCGGGCAACAACTCGGATACCGGCACGCCGTAGAACTCGGCGAGCTCGGCCAGCTTCTGAACGGTGACGGCGCGGTCGCCCCGCTCGTACGAACCCACGACGACTGCCTTCCAGCGGCCACGGGACTTCTCTTCCACGCCGTGCAGGGACAGGCCCTGCTGGGTGCGGATGGCGCGAAGCCTCGCGCCGAGAGCCTTTGCGTATTCAGACGGCATCTTTGCGGCCCCCCAGGCTCACTTTGTCGTCGTTGATCGGGCCCGGCAGTGGATCCGGGAGTGTTCCACCACTCCGTTCCCCGGACGTTCGTGCGCCTTGGATGACAGGAGCAGGTTACGTCCGGGGGATCCATCTCCTGGGATGGTTACGGACAGTGACGGTAAAACGGGGACGCCGATAGGTCAAGCCGATTGGAAAAAAGTGATCGAACCGGTCACCTACGGTCTGCGGCCCCGGACGGTGCCAAAGGACCGGCAGAGCCGAGCGTAACGCGGCGCGGGTCGTGCCACCCGCCGTACCGGCGGCGTACCGGCACACTCGGTGTGACCGCTCTCACCTGGTAAGACATCGATCACACGGGGTGTGGAGCAGCAGGTGGGGGCTGCTACCGTAAAGAGGACAAGCATCCTTTAAACCCCGTCCAGTGAGGCGGGAAAGGAGTTCTGTGGTGAATGCTGCCCGGCTGCCCGGGGAAGCGCGCGCCGCGGAGGCTGACGGCCGGCACAAAGCCGTCCTGGAGGCCTCCGACATCCGCCGCGCACTGACCCGCATCGCACATGAGATCCTTGAGCGCACGAAGGGTGGCGGCGACGTCATTCTGCTCGGCATCCAGACCCGCGGTGTGACACTCGCCCGCCGTCTCGCCGAGCGCATCGAGAAGGTCGAGGGCGAGCCGGTCCCGTGGGGCTCCCTGGACGCCACGATGTACCGCGACGATCTCCACATGAAGCCCGCCCGCGCACTGGGCCGCACCGAGCTCCCGGCCGGCGGGATCGACGGCCGCATCGTCGTGCTGGTCGATGACGTGCTGTTCTCCGGCCGCACGGTCCGCGCGGCTCTCGACGCGCTGAGCGACCTGGGGCGTCCTCGCGCGGTGCAGCTGGCGATCCTGGTCGACCGAGGTCACCGTGAGCTGCCGATCAGGGCCGACTACGTGGGCAAGAACCTCCCCACCTCGATACGCGAGAACGTCAGGGTCCTGCTGGCCGAGGTGGACGAGCGCGACGCCGTCCTGCTGGCGCCCGCCACGGAGGCGGGCGGCCGCCACGGCGGCGGAGAGGACGCGGAGATCAAGTGAAACGGCATCTCATCTCCGCGGCCGACCTGACCCGGGACGACGCGCTCCTCATCCTCGACACGGCCGAGGAGCTCGCCCAGGTCGCCGGACGGTCCATCAAGAAGCTGCCGACCCTGCGCGGCCGGACGGTGGTGAACCTGTTCTACGAGGACTCCACCCGTACGCGCATCTCCTTCGAGGCGGCGGCCAAGCGCCTCTCCGCGGACGTCATCAACTTCTCGGCGAAGGGGTCGAGCGTCTCCAAGGGCGAGAGCCTCAAGGACACCGCACTGACCCTGGAGGCCATGGGCGCCGACGGGGTGGTCATCAGGCACAACGCGTCGGGGGCCCCGCACCGGCTCGCCGAGTGGGTGCACGGCAGTGTGATCAACGCCGGGGACGGCACCCACGAGCATCCGACCCAGGCGCTGCTCGACGCCTTCTCGATGCGCCGGCGGCTCGGCAACATCGAGGGGCGCAGGGTCACGATCGTCGGGGACATCCTGCACAGCCGCGTGGCACGCTCCAATGTCAGCTTGCTCCACACCCTGGGCGCGGAGGTGACGCTCGTCGCGCCTCCCACGCTGATCCCGGTGGCCATCGAATCCTGGCCGTGCGAGGTCTCCTACGACCTCGACGCGGTGATCCCCAAGAGCGACGCGATCATGATGCTCCGGGTCCAGCAGGAACGGATGAACGCCGCCTACTTCCCGACCGTGCGCGAGTACAGCCGCCGCTACGGCCTGAACGCCGAGCGGATGGCGCGGATGCCCGACGAGGCCATCGTCATGCACCCGGGTCCGATGAACCGCGGCGTGGAGATCGCCGCGGAGGTCGCCGACTCCGAGCGCTCGACGATCGTGGAGCAGGTCGCCAACGGCGTGACCGTACGGATGGCCGTTCTCTATCTCCTTCTCGGCGGGTCCGAGCCGGCCATCGGTGGCGCCCCGGTCAAGGGAAACCAGGATTCGAGCGAGAGGGACGCCTGAGATGCCGACCTACATCATCAAGGGGGCCCGGATCCTCGGTGGCCGGCCCGCCGACCTGCTGCTGCGCGACGGCGTCATCGCGGAGGTCGGTGAAGGCCTGGACGCGCCCGGCGCGGAGGCGATCGACGCCGACGGACTCATCGCGCTTCCCGGCCTGGTCGACCTGCACACCCACCTGCGTGAGCCGGGGCGGGAGGACGCCGAGACGGTCGAGTCCGGGACTCGTGCCGCCGCCCTCGGCGGCTACACGGCCGTCCACGCCATGGCCAACACCGACCCCGTCGCCGACACCGCCGGCGTGGTCGAACAGGTATGGCGGCTCGGCCGGGAATCCGGTCACTGTGACGTTCATCCGGTCGGGGCCGTGACACGCGGTCTCGAGGGCGTACAGCTCGCCGAGCTCGGCGCGATGGCCGACTCCGCCGCCCGCGTCCGGGTCTTCTCCGACGACGGCCACTGCGTGTCGGACGCGGTGATGATGCGGCGCGCGCTGGAGTACGTCAAGGCCTTCGGCGGGGTGGTGGCCCAGCATGCCCAGGAGCCTCGGCTGACCGAGGGCGCCCAGATGAACGAGGGCGTGATGTCGGCCCGGCTCGGCCTGCAGGGCTGGCCCGCGGTCGCCGAAGAGGCGATCATCGCGCGGGACTGCCTGCTGGCCGCGCACGTCGGCTCCCGGCTGCACGTCTGCCATGTCTCCACGGCCGGATCGGTGGAGATCATCCGCTGGGCCAAGGGGAAGGGATGGCAGGTCACCGCCGAGGTGACCCCGCATCACCTCCTGCTCACCGACGAACGAGCCCAGACCTACGACCCCATCTTCAAGGTCAACCCGCCACTGCGCACCGGAGAGGACGTCGCCGCGCTGCGTGCGGCCCTGGCCGACGGCACCATCGACTGCGTCGCCACCGACCACGCGCCGCACCCGGTCGAGGCCAAGGAGAGCGAGTGGGCCGTGGCCGCCATGGGAATGATCGGCCTCGAGACCGCGCTTTCGGTCGTGCAGGAGGCGATGGTCGACACGGGACTGCTGGACTGGGCCGGCGTCGCCGACCGCATGGCGCGTCGTCCCGCCCGCATCGGCCGTCTCAGCGGCCAGGGCCAGGTACCGGCCGCGGGTGCCGCGGCCAACATCACCCTCTACGACCCGGCCACGCGCGCGGCCGTCGACCCGACGGCCTTCGCCTCCAAGAGCCGCAACAGCCCCTTCACCGGCCTCGAGCTGCCGGGCCGCGTCGTGGCCACGTTCCTGCGCGGCCGCCCGACCGTTCTCGAGGGAAAGCTGCAGTGACGTTCTCCCCGGCCCGCGGCTTCGGTGACGACAGATCGACAGAGAGTGAACTCATGGACGAGCCACTGGACAGGCCGGCGCTTCTCGTGCTGGAGGACGGACGTGTCTTCCACGGGGCGGCGTACGGCGCCGAGGGGGAGACCTTCGGCGAGATGGTCTTCAACACCGGCATGACGGGCTATCAGGAGACCCTCACCGACCCGTCGTACCGCGGGCAGATCGTCGCGATGACGGCGCCGCACATCGGCAACACGGGGGTCAACGACGAGGACACCGAATCCGGCCGGATCCAGGTCGCCGGTTACGTGGTCCGCGAACCCGCCCGGGCGGTCTCGAACTGGCGGGCCCGCCGGTCCCTCGGCGAGGAGCTGAGGGCCTACGGCGTCGTCGGCATCGCGATGCCGGGCACCCGGGCGCTCACCCGGCACCTGCGGGACCGGGGCGCCATGCGGGGGGCGATCTTCAGCGGTACGGAGGCCGTGGCCGCCGATCAGCGCGAACTCGTGGCCCGGGTCCTGGACAGCCCGTCCATGGAGGGCGCCGACCTGGCCCGTACGGCCGGCACGGCCGAGCCGTACGTCGTCTCCTCCTCCGCGGGGGCGCCCCGGTTCCGTGTGGTGGCCGTCGACCTCGGCATCAAGACCATGACCCCGCGGCAGATGGCCGAGCGGGGCTGCGAGGTCCACGTGCTCCCCGCCACGACCACCGCCGAGGAGATCCTCGCCCGGCGACCGGACGGGGTGTTCTTCAGCAACGGACCCGGTGACCCCGCCGCCGCCGGTTACGCGGTCGAGTCCATGCGCGGCGTCCTCGAGTCCGGGACTCCGGTGTTCGGCATCTGCATGGGCAACCAGATCCTCGGCCGGGCCCTCGGGCTCGGTACCTACAAGCTGCGGTTCGGGCACCGCGGTGTGAACCAGCCGGTCAAGGACCGCGGCACCGGGCAGGTGCACATCACCAGCCACAACCACGGGTTCGCGGTCGACGCGCCGGTGGACGGCCCGTTCGACACCCCGTACGGGCGCGCCGAGGTGAGTCACGTAGGCCTCAACGACGGTGTCGTCGAGGGACTGCGGATGCTCGACCGTCCCGTGTTCAGCGTTCAGTACCACCCCGAGGCGGCACCCGGCCCGCACGACGCGATGGGCCTGTTCGACCGCTTCTGCGAACTGATGGAGCAAAGCACCATGACCACGGACAGGAGGGCCTGATGCCCCGGCGTGAAGATCTGAAGTCGGTTCTGGTCATCGGTTCCGGACCGATCGTGATCGGCCAGGCGTGCGAGTTCGACTACTCCGGCACCCAGGCCTGCCGGGTGCTCAAGGCCGAGGGCCTGCGGGTGTCGCTGGTGAACAGCAACCCCGCCACCATCATGACCGACCCGGAGTTCGCCGATGCGACCTACGTCGAGCCCATCACGCCGGAGGTCGTCGAGAAGGTCATCGCCAAGGAGCGCCCCGACGCGCTGCTGGCCACGCTCGGCGGCCAGACCGCCCTCAACACGGCGATGGCCCTGCACGAGGCCGGCGTCCTCGACCGCTACGGCGTCGAGCTGATCGGCGCCGACGTCGACGCCATCCAGGCCGGCGAGAACCGTGAGCGGTTCAAGGCGATCGTCCAGTCGCTCGACGAGCGGTTCGAAGCCGGAGTCGCGCGCTCGCTGATCTGCCACACCATGGACGAGTGCCTCTCGGCCGCCGGGACCCTCGGTTATCCGATGGTGGTGCGTCCCTCCTTCACCATGGGCGGCGCCGGCTCCGGCATGGCCTACGCCGAGGAGGACCTGCGCCGCATCGCCGGTGCGGGCCTGGCCGCGAGCCCGACCAGCGAGGTACTCCTGGAGGAGTCGATCCTCGGCTGGAAGGAGTACGAACTCGAGCTGATGCGCGACCGTTACGACAACGTGGTCGTCATCTGCTCGATCGAGAACCTCGACCCCATGGGAGTGCACACCGGGGATTCCATCACCGTGGCGCCGGCCATGACCCTGACCGACCGCGAATACCAGCGGATGCGCGACGTCGCCATCGCCGTGATCCGGGCCGTCGGCGTGGACACCGGTGGCTGCAACATCCAGTTCGCGATCGATCCCGAGACCGGTCGCATGATCGTGATCGAGATGAACCCCCGGGTGAGCCGGTCCTCGGCGCTGGCGTCCAAGGCGACCGGATTCCCGATCGCCAAGATCGCGGCCAAGCTGGCGGTCGGATACGCGCTGGACGAGATCTCCAATGACATCACGCGCGAGACCCCGGCCAGTTTCGAGCCGAGTCTCGACTACGTCGTCGTCAAGGTGCCCCGGTTCGCCTTCGAGAAGTTCCCCGGAGCCGACAGCACTCTCACCACGCACATGAAGTCCGTGGGCGAGGCGATGGCGATCGGGAGGTCCTTCCCCGAAGCCCTCCAGAAGGCCCTCAGGTCGCTGGAGCAGCCCGCCGCACCCTTCTCCTGGCCCGGTGCCCCCGGAGATCGGGAGGAGCTGATAGAGCGCAGCCGGCGGCCGCACGACGGGCGGCTCCATGTCGTGCAGCAGGCGATGCGCGCCGGCGCGACGGTGGAGGAGCTCTACGAGGCCACGGGGATCGACCCGTGGTTCCTCGACCAGATCGCGTCGATCAACGAGATCGCCGAGGACATCCGGTCCTCGGAGGACGCGCTGACCAAGCGCGCGCTGCTGCGCGCCAAGCGGCACGGCTTCTCCGACGCGCAGATCGGCGAACTGCGGGGGCTCTCGGAGGAGGTGGTCCGCGAGGTGCGGCGTGCGCTCGGCGTGCGCCCGGTGTTCCAGACCGTCGACACCTGTGCCGCGGAGTTCGCCGCGGAGACGCCCTACCTCTACTCCACCTACGACGAGGAGACCGAGGTACCGCCGGGCGACCGCCCCAAGGTGATCATCCTGGGCAGCGGGCCGAACCGGATCGGGCAGGGCGTGGAGTTCGACTACAGCTGCGTGCACGCCTCCTTCACGCTGGCCGAGGCGGGCTACGAGACCGTGATGGTCAACTGCAACCCCGAGACCGTCTCCACCGACTACGACACCTCCGACCGGCTCTACTTCGAGCCGCTGACCCTCGAGGACGTGCTGGAGGTCGTACACGCCGAGCAGCAGAGCGGCACGGTCGTCGGGGTGATCGTGCAGCTCGGCGGGCAGACGCCGCTGAGTCTCGCGCAGAAGCTCAAGGACGCCGGGGTCACGATCGTCGGCACGTCGCCGGAGAGCATCCACCTCGCCGAGGAGCGCGGGGCCTTCGGCCGCGTCCTGGCCCGGGCCGGGCTGCCCGCGCCCAAGCACGGTATGGCCAGCTCCTTCGACGAGGCCCGCGAGATCGCCGCGGAGATCGGCTATCCCGTGCTCGTCCGCCCGTCGTACGTCCTCGGAGGCCGGGGCATGGAGATCGTCTACGACGACGCGACCCTCCGGTCCTACCTCGAGAAGCACAGCGGCGGGCTCCTCACGGAACACCCCGTCCTCGTGGACCGGTTCCTCGACGAGGCCATCGAGATCGACGTGGACGCGATCTACGATGGCGAGGAGCTCTACCTCGGCGGCGTGATGGAGCACATCGAGGAGGCCGGCATCCACTCCGGCGACTCGGCCTGTGCGCTTCCGCCGATCACCCTCGGCCGTGAGGACATCGACCGGATCCGGCAGTCGACCGAGGCGCTCGCCCGGGAGATCGGCGTGCGCGGCCTGATCAACGTGCAGTACGCCCTCTCCGCCGGCGTGCTGTACGTGCTCGAGGCCAACCCGCGCGCCTCCCGTACGGTCCCGTTCGTCTCCAAGGCCACGGCGGTGCCGCTGGCCAAGGCCGCCGCGCGGGTGATGCTCGGCAGTTCGGTCGCCGAGCTCCGCGAGGAGGGCCTCCTGCCGGCGCGCGGCGACGGGGGCACGCTCCCGCTCGACGCGCCCATCGCGGTCAAGGAGGCGGTGCTGCCGTTCGACCGGTTCCGTACCGTCGACGGTCAGGGCGTGGACACCGTGCTGGGGCCGGAGATGCGCTCCACCGGCGAGGTCATGGGCATCGACGAGGTGTTCGGCACCGCCTACGCGAAGTCCCAGTCGGCCGCCTACGGGTCACTGCCGACGAAGGGACGCGCGTTCGTCTCGGTGGCCAACCGGGACAAGCGCTCGATGATCTTCCCGGTCAAGCGGCTCGCCGATCTCGGGTTCGAGATCCTCGCCACGGAGGGCACCGCGGAGGTCCTGCGCCGCAACGGCGTGCGTGCCAAGATCGTGCGCAAGCACAGCGCCGGGCCCGGACCCGACGGCGAGCCGACCATCGTGCGGCGCGTCCTCGACGGTGAGGTGGATCTCATCGTCAATACTCCCTTCGGTGGTCCCGGGCAGTCGGGGCCGCGTGTGGACGGGTACGAGATCCGTACCGCCGCCGTGCTGCGGGGCATCCCCTGCGTGACGACGGTCCAGGGGCTCGCGGCAGCGGTGCAGGGCATCGAGGCGATCGCCCGCGGTGACGTGGGGGTGCGGTCCCTTCAGGAGCATGCCGAGCACCTGCGCGCTGCGTGGCGGCGGATGTGACACGTCCGGCCCGTTGACGGGGCCGGTGCGCGACTGACCGGGGACCGGCAGGCCCCCGCGGAGGGAGATGTGTGCGAGCGGGTGGCACCGTGGTCGGGCGGGAGACGCAGTGAACGAGGCATCGGTGCAGGCGTCCGGAACGGTGCTCACGGTCCGCAAGGTGGAGGCCTACCACGCGATGACGCTGGTGGCGCCGGCGGTCGCGGAACGGTTTCGGCCGGGGCAGTTCGTCGCGCTGGCGGTCGGCGGTGAGCACACCAGCAGGCTCCGGCGCCGGTGCTTCGCCGTGTACGAGGTCAAGTCCGACTACGGGGGTTCGGTGGAGTTCGTGTTCGCCGACCGGGACGAGGGGACCCGCTGGCTCGCCGCCCGCCGGCCCCGCGACTCCGTCGACCTGATCGGCCCGCTGGGACGGCCCTTCCGGCTGCCGCGCGACCCCGTGCGCTGTCTGCTCGTGGCCGGCGGCCATGGTGGCGCGGCGCTGTTCTCTCTCGCGGACGCGCTCCGCCGGCGAGGCTGCCAGGTGCACTTCGTGCTCGGCGGGACGGACGCCGCCCATGTCTTCGGGACCCGCTCCGCCGAGCGCGTGGGCGACTCCGCCACGATCACCACAGAGGACGGGTCGCGGGGGTCGGCCGGCTCGGTGGCCGGCGTCCTGCCGGACGTCATCGAGCGGACCGGCGCGGAAGTGATCTACGCGTGCGGGCCGACCGCGATGCTGCGCTCGGTCAGCTCGATCGCCGTCCGCTACGGCATACCGTCGCAGGTCTCGGTGGAGGAGTTCCTGCAGCAGAGCGGCGCCTGCGGTGTCGGGATCTGCATGACGTGCGTGCTCCCGGTCATCGGGGACGACGGTGTCACGCGCATGGCCCGGGCGTGCGCGGACGGTCCCGTGCTCCGGGGCGAGCGGGTCCGCTGGAGCGACCTCGGCACGATCCCGTTCGACGCGCTGGGGGCCCCGCGCGCGATGCGTCTCACCGAGGGGCCGCGGGCGAGGGGTGAGGCGCGGTGAATCTCACCACCCGGCTGGGCGGCGTCGAGCTCCCCAATCCGGTCATGACGGCCGCGGGCTGTGGCGGGACCGGCCGTGAGCTCGCACAGTTCGTCGACCTCGCCAAGCTCGGCGCGTTCGTGTCCCCGTCGGTCATGCTCGAGCCGCGGGCCGGCGGTCCGACGCCGAGGGTCGCGGAGACCCCTAGCGGCATGCTCACGGCGATGGGGGTGCCCGCACCCGGCGTGGACTCCTTCCTCACCCGGGATCTGCCGTGGCTCGCCGAACAGGGCGCCCGGACGATCGTCTCGGTCGGGGGCAACACCCCCGAGGACTATGCCGAGATCGCCCGGAGGTTGCGCGACGCACCCGGGATCACCGCGATCGAGGTCAACGTGGCCTGTCCCAACACCGGGGACCGCGGGATGCTGTTCGCCTCGCGCCCGGCCGCGGCGGCCGCGGCCGTACGGGCGGTGCGCGCGAACACCGGGCGCGAGATCCCCGTTCTCGCCAAGCTCTCACCGGACGTCGCCGACATCGTCACCATCGCGCTGGCCTGCGTCGACGCCGGAGCCGACGGCCTGTCCCTCATCAACACAGTGGTGGGCCTCGCCATCGATCCCGAGACCATGCGCCCGGCGGTCACGGGCGTGTCCGGGGGGCTCTCCGGGCCCGCGATCCGGCCCATCGCGGTGCGCTGCGTCTACGCGGTGCACGCCGCGCTGCCCCACACGCCGATCACCGGTCTCGGTGGCGTCGCCACCGGCCTGGACGCGCTGGAGTTCCTGCTCGCGGGCGCGTCGGCCGTGGGAGTCGGCACGACCCTGTTCCATGATCCCTCAGCCGGTCCGCGGATACTGCGCGAACTCGAGGAAGCCCTGACCGTACGCGGTGTCGACCGGGTCGCGGACGTGGTGGGGCTCGCCCACAGAACCCCGGCCGGCTCCCTGGCCGGCCTCCTGCCCCGCCAGATCCGGCCGGAGCCGCCCAGGCGGGCCCGTTCGGCTCCGGCCAAGGCCGAAGACAACCCCAAGGAGCCGACGTCGTGACCTCCCTCGCCCCCATCGCCGTCGCCCTGGACGCGCCGGACCTGGAGACCGCCGCTCGCTGGGCGAGCCTGGTGATCCCCCATGTCAGCACGGTCAAGGTGGGCCTGGAGCTCTACCTGCGCTACGGCCCGGACGTGATCGCGAGCGTGCGCGGCGCCAGCCGGGTCGAGATCTTCCTCGACCTCAAGCTGCACGACATCCCGGCCACCGTGGCGGGCGCCGCGAGGGTCGTGTCCCGGTTGCGGCCCGCCTATCTCACGGTGCACGCCACGGGAGGCGCGGCGATGATCCGTGCCGCCGCGGACGCGGCCCCGAACACCAAGATCGCCGCGGTGACGATCCTCACCTCTCTGCGCGACGCCGATCTCGCGGACATCGGCCTGGCCGGGCCGGCCTCGGACGCCGTACGGCGTCTCGCCGTCATGGCGGTCGGCTCGGGGGCCCGGGCGCTCGTGTGCTCGCCTCGGGAGGCCGCCGCGGTCCGGGCGGAGGTGGGATCGGAGATCACTCTGATCACCCCTGGAGTGCGCCCTGAGGGCGCCGCGGCACAGGACCAGGCTCGGGTCGCCACGCCGGAGGAGGCGCTGAGCGCCGGAGCGGATCTGCTCGTGATCGGGCGCCCGATCACCGGCTCACCGGATCCGGGCGCGAGCGCCGCCGCGATCGCGGCCGCGTTGCGGCGAACGGGGGCCGCGACACGCTGACACGGACGTGGTTCCGGCCGCCCCGAGAGGCCGTTCGGCCCCCGGGTGCGGGCACCTGTGGACGCGGTGCCGGAGGGCGCTCCGGGGCGCCGTGGGGGCGGATTCCGGCGTCGGCGGGAAAGACCACGCCGACATGGGAATCCGCCGCTGAGGGCCCCGGTTTGGGTACAGTTCGTATTGAGGTCATTACCAAGAGTATTATTCGCTATTTTATGTCGGACTAAACGGGGCTTCACGTTGCCTTATGGGGTCTGAACTCGCTAGTTTCCCAACCCGTCCGACTCCGTCGAGTGGAAACACGAGGTGACCCGGCGTGGCTCTTCCGCCCCTAACCCCCGAACAGCGCGCCGCAGCCCTTGAGAAGGCTGCCAAGGCCCGCAAGGAGCGAGCCGAGGTTAAGAACCGGCTGAAGCACGGGGGTACCTCGCTCGCCGAGGTCCTCAAGGATGGGCAGACCGATGACGTCATCGGAAAGATGAAGGTGTCGGCCCTCCTGGAATCCCTGCCCGGTGTGGGCAAGGTCCGTGCGAAGCAGATCATGGAGCGGCTCGGTATCGCAGAGTCCCGCCGCGTGCGTGGGCTCGGCACCAACCAGCGCGCCTCCCTTGAGCGTGAGTTCGGCGGCGGTGTCAACCGCTAGCGAGCATCCCGCGGACGGGCGCGACGGTTCGACCGTCGCGGCCGGTTCCGGCGTACCCTCGCCGGGCCCCGGCTCCACCCCGTCCCCTTCCGGCGCATCCTCATCCGTGCCGGTCGGCTCTGATCCACAGGCTCGTCCTGTCCGGCGCCTCACGGTCCTGTCCGGGCCGTCAGGCGTCGGAAAGAGCACGGTCGTCGCCGAGATCCGGCGTGCCCACCCCGAGGTGTGGCTGTCGGTCTCGGTGACCACCAGGCTTCCCCGCCCCGGGGAGGTCGACGGTGTTCAGTACTACTTCGTCGACGACGCCGGTTTCGACCGGCTCGTCGCAGAGGGCGAGCTCCTCGAGTGGGCCGAGTTCGCCGGCAACCGTTACGGCACGCCCCGCGGGCCCGTGGAGGAGCGTCTCGCCGCCGGGGTGCCCACCCTGCTCGAGATCGATCTGCAGGGGGCCCGTCAGGTTCGCAGGGCCATGCCCGGGTCCCGGCTGGTCTTCCTCGCCCCGCCCTCGTGGGACGAGCTCGTACGGCGTCTCACCGGCCGCGGCACCGAGCCTCCCGAGGTGATCGAGCGTCGTCTCGAGATGGCACATGTGGAACTGGCCGCGGAGAAGGAGTTCGACGTCACCCTCGTGAACACCTCGGTAGAGGGCGTCTGCGCCGAACTGCTCACGCTCATGGGCGAGTGAGCGGCACTCTGCGGCTTCGGTCGCCGGCCCGCGGGGTAAGGTAGGCTTTTCGCGCCGCCACAATCAGGGCGGCCTGCCGCACCTCTTGCGGCCACAGGGCGTGGAGACCTCCCACCGGCCGGTCTGCGAAGCGTCGAGCACCCGGCCTTCCGGTCGGATCCCCGGCTCGGGCCGTGGCAGAGGTCGGACTCCGGACTAGTGGAAGGCGTACGGCGTGGCAGCCAGCGCAGAAGGCATCACCAACCCATCGATCGACGAGCTTCTGAAGGTCGTCGACACCAAGTACAGCCTCGTGAGCATCGCCGCGAAGCGGGCGCGTCAGATCAACGCCTACTACGCCCAGCTCGGCGAGGGCCTCCTCGAGTACGTCGGCCCCCTCGTCGAGACGCAGGTGCAGGAGAAGCCTCTGTCCATCGCACTCCGCGAGACGCGTGAGGGCCTGCTCCGGACCGAGCCCATCGAGGGTTAGTCCGGGCAGGCGCCCGGGCGGGCGCGCACCGATGACCGAGCTCTCCAAGCCGCGCGTGATCCTTGGGGTCGGCGCGGGCATCGCGGCGTACAAGATCTGTGAGCTCCTGCGCCGGCTCACCGAGTCGGGACACGACGTGCGCGTCGTGCCGACGAGGGACGCGCTGCGATTCGTGGGCGAGCCGACGTGGGCCGCCCTCTCGGGTCACCCCGTGGCCACCGACGTGTGGTCCGACGTGGACCAGGTGCCGCATGTCCGGCTCGGACAGCGCGCGGATCTGGTCTTCGTCGCGCCCGCCACGGCCGACCTGCTCGCCAAGGCCG
The DNA here is from genome assembly GCA_036008685.1 of Actinomadura sp. Lineage (GTDB taxonomy): Bacteria > Actinomycetota > Actinomycetes > Streptosporangiales > Streptosporangiaceae > Actinomadura_C. The sequence goes on from DASYNF010000002.1 coordinate 16,267, forward strand.
CGCACGGCCTCGCCGACGACCTGCTGACGAACACTCTGCTCACCGCCCGGTGCCCGGTGGTCTTCGCACCCGCGATGCACACGGAGATGTGGGAGCACCCCGCCACCCAGGCCAACGTCGCCACGCTCCGGGAGCGTGGCGCCATCGTGGTGGATCCGGCCTCCGGAAGGCTCACCGGGGCCGACACCGGACCCGGACGGCTGCCCGATCCGGCCGAGCTGTTCGAGGTGGCCCGCCGCGTCCTGGCCGGCGCCACGCCGGGGAGCGCGGCCCGCGCCCGTGACCTGGCCGGGCGCCACGTGGTCGTGTCGGCGGGCGGCACGCGTGAGGCCATCGACCCCGTGCGGTTCATCGGCAACCGTTCCTCGGGCCTTCAGGGCTATGCCCTGGCCCGTACGGCCGTGGCCCGGGGCGCCCGGGTCACCCTGGTGGCGGCCAACGTCTCGCTTGCCGATCCGGCCGGAGCCGAGGTCGTGCGGGTGGTGTCGGCCGAGGACATGCGCGCCGCGGTCCTGGAGCGGGCCGATGCCGCGGACGCGGTCGTCATGGCCGCGGCCGTCGCGGACTTCCGGCCGGCCGGCTACCGCCAGCACAAGATCAAAAAGACTCAGGCGGGCGAACCGGAGCCCATCCAGCTCGTGAAGAACCCGGACATCCTCGCCGAAGTGGTCAGCCGCCGGAGCGCCGGGCAGGTTCTCGTGGGATTCGCGGCGGAGACCGAGAACATGATGCGCCACGGCCTGGACAAGCTGTCCCGCAAGGGCTGTGACATGCTCGTGGTGAACCAGGTCGGTGAGAACCTGACCTTCGGCGCACCCGACAACGCCGCCGTGGTCCTCACCGCCGACGGCGCTTCGGTCGAGGTGCCGCGCGGCCCCAAGGAGGCCTTGGCCGACGTCGTGTGGGATCTCATCGCCGCACGTCTAGAATGATCCACCCACAATGCCGAACGTGGGTGCTGCCTGATCTTCGCGCGGTGCCTGGATAGACTCGGCCGAACATTCCGGATATCCGACCTGCTAAGTCAGCAGCCGCTGCAAGGAGCTCACGTACGTGTCCCGTCGCCTGTTCACCTCAGAGTCCGTCACCGAGGGCCACCCGGACAAGATCGCGGACCAGATCAGTGACGCGATCCTCGACGCGATGCTGAAGGACGACCTCAAGAGCCGGGTCGCCGTTGAGACGCTCATCACCACCGGCCAGGTTCACGTGGCCGGCGAGGTCACGACAGAGACCTACGTGGACATCCCCGGCGTCATCCGGGAGAAGATCCTCGAGATCGGCTACGACTCCTCGAGCAAGGGCTTCGACGGGCACTCCTGTGGCGTGTCGGTGTCGATCGGAGCCCAGTCTCCCGACATCGCCCAGGGCGTCGACGACGCCTATGAGAGCCGTGAGGGCGAGGGCACGGAAGACCTGGACCGCCAGGGCGCCGGCGACCAGGGCCTCATGTTCGGCTACGCGTGCCGTGAGACCCCAGAGCTGATGCCCCTGCCGATCACCATGGCGCACCGGCTCGCCGAGCGGCTCGCCGCGGTGCGCAAGAACGGCACGGTGCCCTACCTGCGGCCCGACGGCAAGACCCAGGTCACGATCGAATACGACGGCGACAAGCCGGTCCGGCTCGACACCGTCGTCGTCTCCAGCCAGCACGCGCCGGACATCGACCTCAAGGAGCTTCTGGCGCCGGACATCAAGGAGCACGTCGTCGACCCGGTGATCGCCGAATTCGACATCGACACCGAGGGCTACCGGCTGCTGGTCAACCCGACCGGCCGGTTCGAGGTCGGCGGCCCCATGGGCGACGCGGGTCTCACCGGCCGCAAGATCATCATCGACACCTATGGCGGCATGGCCCGGCACGGTGGCGGGGCCTTCTCCGGCAAGGACCCGTCCAAGGTGGACCGGTCCGCCGCCTACGCCATGCGCTGGGTCGCCAAGAACGTCGTCGCCGCCGGCCTCGCGGACCGCTGTGAGGTCCAGGTGGCCTATGCGATCGGAAAGGCGCACCCGGTCGGCCTGTTCGTCGAGACCTTCGGCACCGAGAAGATCCCGGTGGAGAAGATCCAGGAGGCGGTCCTGAACGTCTTCGACCTGCGCCCGGCCGCGATCATCCGCGACCTGGACCTGCTGCGTCCGATCTACTCCCAGACCGCCGCCTACGGCCACTTCGGCCGGGCGGTGCCGGACTTCTCATGGGAGTCCACCGACCGCGTCGACGCGCTCCGCGCCGCCGCCGGTCTGTAACTCCGCACGGACGACATCCTGAAGGGCCCCGGCGCGTCGCCGGGGCCCTTCACCCGCCGCGGCTCGGCGAACGCGATGGGCCACGGGCGGTACGTCCCGGTCGGCGCCGTCTGGTAGGACGGGGGAGTGGCGTACGACGGCGGGGGACCTGGGGCCGCTTCCCCGGAGCAGATCCCGGGCATGGACGGCATTTCGCAGGGGGACGCCTCCGCCGACCCGGGGCTCCGGCGTGCTCCCGCGGCGCGGGCGGGCGCGGGGCCACGGGGGAGGCGGGAGAGCGAGCCGGTGAAGACGGCCTCGCGCAAGGCCTCCCGGCAGGGCTCCCGGAAAGGAGCGCGGCAGCCCGCGCAGACCCTCAAGGTCGCGCGGGTGGCCGTCGACGTGCCTTTGCCCCATCTGGACCGGCCCTTCGACTACCTGGTCCCGATGGAGCTGGACGAGGCCGCGGTCCCCGGTTGCCGGCTACGGGTGCGCTTCGCCGGCCAGCTCGTCGACGGCTTTCTGCTGGAGCGGGTGGAGGAGAGCGAGCATCAGGGCCGGCTGTCCTACCTCGAACGGGTCGTCTCATCCGAGCCTGTGCTGTCCGCGGAGATCGCCGCCCTCGCCCGGGAGGTCGCCGACCGCTACGCCGGCACACTCGCCGACGTGCTCCGGCTGGCCGTACCGCCTCGCCACGCGCGCGTGGAGTCCGAGGTCCCGCGAACGACTGCACGATCACGGCAGGAAGGCGGGCAGGCCGGGCCGGCGGCCTGGGAGGCCTATCCGGCCGGGGCCTCCTTCCTCGCGGCGCTGAGCGAGGGCAGAGCCCCCCGGGCGGTGTGGACGGCCATGCCCGGGGCCATGCCCGGCCAGGACTGGCCGGCCGCCGTCGCACAGGCCGTACGCGCCACCGTGGCCGGCGGCAGAGGAGCGCTGGTCGTGGTCGCCGACGGCCGCGACGTGGCCCGGGTGGACGCCGCGTTGAACACCGCCCTGTCGAAGGAAACGGCCGAGGAAACGGCCGAGGGCACGGCCGAGGAAACGGCCGACGAAACGGCCGAGGGCACGGCCGAGGATCCGGATGCCGGGACGGCCATACGGCACGTCGCCCTCACCGCCGAGCTGGGGCCGGCCGAGCGCTACCGGCGATGGCTGGCCGTACGCCGGGGAACCGTCCAGGTGGTGGTCGGGACCCGGGCCGCGATGTTCGCCCCCGTACGCGACCTCGGCCTGGTCGTGCTCTGGGACGACGGAGACGACGTGCACGCAGAGCCGCGCGCGCCCTACCCGCATGCCCGTGAGGTCCTCACCCTGCGGGCCCACCGCGCCGGCGCGGGCGCCCTCATCGGCGGTTTCGCGCGGACGACGGACGCGACCCGGCTCGTCGAGACGGGGTGGGCCCACGCCCTGCTCCCGGATCGCCTCCGGCTACGCCGGGAGATGCCCCGGATCCTCCCCGCGGGTGAGGACGCCGAACTGGCCCGTGACGAGGCCGCCCGCACCGCCCGGCTGCCGAACCTCGCCTTCCGCACGGCCCGCGGCGCGCTCGCGCACGGACCTGTCCTGGTGCAGGTTCCACGCCGGGGCTACCTCCCCGCCCTCGCCTGCCGCCGATGCCGGAAACCGGCGCGGTGCCAGGCGTGCCAGGGGGCTCTGTCGGCGAGCTCCGCGCACGCCCCGCCGTACTGCCGCTGGTGCGGACGGATCGCGGGCGACTGGGGCTGCCCCGAATGCGGGGACCACCAGGTCCGCGCGGTCATGGTCGGAGCCCGCCGGACCGCCGAGGAGCTGGGCCGGTCCTTCCCGGGTGTCTCCGTACGGACATCGGGACGCGACGGTGTGCTCGACCGCGTCGACGGTGAGGCCGCGCTCGTGGTCTCGACTCCGGGTGCGGAGCCGGTCGCCGACGGCGGTTATGCCGCGGCCCTGCTGCTCGACGGCTGGGTGCTCCTCGGCCGGGCCGACCTGCGCGCCACCGAGGAGACCCTGCGGCGGTGGATGAACGCGGCCGCGCTCGTGCGTGCGGGGGGACCGGTGGTCCTCCTCGCCGAGGGCGGGCTCGGACCGGTGCAGGCCTTGCTCCGCTGGGACCCTGTGTCCCACGCGGAGAGGGAACTCGGCGAACGCCGTGACCTCGGGTTCCCGCCGGCGGCGCGGATGGCCTCGTTGACCGGGACCCCGGCGGCCCTGCGGGAGCTCCTCGCGTCGGCCCGGCTGCCGGACGGGGCGGAGATCCTCGGCCCGGTACCGGTCCCCGCACCTCCCGGCCGGGCGGGGGACCACGGTGCCGAGGGAGGGTCCGGCGCCGCCGCCCGTCCCGCTCAGGAGCGGGCCCTCGTCCGGGTGCCGCGCGACCGTGGCCTCGCCCTGGCCCGGGCGCTCAAGGCCGGGCAGGGTGTCCGCAGTGCCCGCAAGGCCGCCGAGACCGTACGGGTGCAGATCGATCCCCTCGAGCTCATCTGATCCCGGACCCCCACAGTCGTGATCTCGCAGTCGTTCGCGGCGCCACCGGCCGGGCCTACCCGGCCGACGGGTCTTCCCGGCGACGGAGGGAGCTTTAGGGTTTGTGCCGTGGCAGATGACTGGGTGCGGACGACCACCCGTGAACTGGAGCGGTGGGCCAGAAGGCGACACCGGGAGCTCGACGCGGTAGGCGCACGGATCCTGCTCGAGGTCGCCGCGGAGGGACTGCGGATGCGCTCGGCCCGTGAGCTGACCCCCGAGAGACTCCACCGGCTTCTCCTGGAGGAGTTTCCGCGGGTGGTCGCCGCAGGTTCCGAGGACGTCGCCGATGTGCTGGCCACGGCGCGCGTCCTCGTGGACTTTCTCGCCGGCACCGGGGCGGTCCCCCCGGAGGGCGCGGAGCGGCTCGAGGCCGAGCTCACCCGGATCGAGCCGGAGTTCGCGGAGGCCATCGCGGCGGCCGAGGCCGCGGACCATGAGGAGGCCGTCGAGATGCTCGGGCTCCTGATGCGGGCCGACGGCATCGACCCGGCCGACGAGGCCGCGGTCGAGGGCTGGGTCCAGGAGTTCGACGCGCTCACCGAGGACGAGCGCGCGGCGCGCCTGGCCGAACACTGGCCGGAGCCGGGGGAGGCACTCCTGCGCCCCGTACGGGTGGCACCGCGGGAGGAGCTCGCGGCACGAGCCCGCGCCTCCGAGCTGACCCGGCTGGTCCTGGAGCTCGCGGGGTGGGCCGGCGAGCGTGTGGTCAGCGAGGCCGGCGAGCTCGCACCGGAGGACTCGGCCGCCGCCGCGGAGGCCCTTGGGCTGCAGGACCCGCACCCGCCCGAGGACGAGCCCGCCGGTCCGCGGGACCTCGGCGGGCCGGCGCGGCTGTGGCGCGCGGCCCTGCATGCCGGGGCCCTCATCGTCACGGCCGGCCGGGTCGGGCCGGGGCCGGGTCTGGCGGCCTTCGCGTCCGGTGATGACGAGGAGGTCCTGGCCCGATGGCTCGACGCCTTCGAGGCGACCGTGGCACCCGGCTCCGGCCCGGACCCGGCGGCCGAACCCCTCTCCGAAGAGTCCCTGACCCCGTTCGAGGTCGTCCGCAGGGATCTCATGGGTGTGTTGATCGAGCTGTACGAGGGGTCCGTCCCGGCCGGCCGGGACGAGCTCTTCGACGTTCTCTTCACGCACATCGAGGACGCTTACGATGTGGACGATCCCGCCGCGATGGAGGTCATGACCGCGTACGCGCTGGACCTGGCCCTCGAGGAGCTGGCCACCTGGGGCGTCGTGGAGGTCCGGGGGGACGGGGCCCGCGCGCTCACCCCGCTCGGGGTCTGGGCCGTGCGCGAGCTGCTGGTGGCCGACGGATACACGGCGCCACTGGTCGGCGACCTGGCCGAGACCCCGGCCGCCGGGTTCCTGGACGGCCTGGCGCTGCACGGCGAGGACACCGCCGAGGAGGAGATCGATCTGTGGCTGGGCCGCCGGGATCCCGCCGACGCGGCCGCCGAGCTGCTCGCCGTCATGCGGACCGGCCGGCCGGGGGCGCGTAACCTGGCGGCCGCGGTCCTCCACCGCGCCGGAGCGGCGGCCGAACCCCTGGTCAGGCTCGCCCTCGAGGAGCCGCAGACCCGTCCGTACGCCGCACTGTGGCTGCGCGCCCACGGCGACGACACGGTGGAGCCGGGCGCCGACGAGATGATGTGGATCTTCACGGACACGGTGGCGGGCCTGCTCGAGACGGCCGAACCGGCCGAGGCCGTGGCGGCCGCACTGGCCGACGTCCCGCCGGGAGCCGATCTCGGTGCGTTCATCTCGGATCTGTGGCGCGTGGGCCACCCCGACATCACCGAGGTGCTGGAGACGATCGGTGGCCATCATCCCGACCGGGCGGTGGCCAAGGCCGCCCGGACGGCGGCCTTCAAGGCCCGTTCTCGCGGCTGAGGGCCGGAGGAGAAGTGGGGATCAGCCTCCCGGCCTCCGTAGAATGTCAAGACGATCGCCCGAGTTCGCACCGGAACGGAGCCACCCTTGCCCGTCAAGCCCATCCGACTCTTCGGCGACCCGGTGCTGCGCACTCCGGCGGAGCCGGTGAAGGACTTCGACAAGGAGCTTCACCGGCTCGTCAAGGACCTCACCGACACGATGATCGACGCTCCCGGGGCCGGTCTGGCCGCGCCCCAGCTCGGCGTGGGCCTGCGGGTGTTCACCTACTACGTCGACGACCACCTCGGACATCTCGTGAACCCGTCGCTGGACCTGTCCGAGGAGCAGCAGGAGGGCGACGAGGGCTGCCTGTCGATCCCCGGGCTGGCGTTCCCGACCCCGCGGGCCATGCGGGTCGTCGCCAAGGGCTTCAACATGCACGGCGAGCCGATCACCCTCGAGGGCACGGAACTGCTGGCCCGCTGCGTCCAGCACGAGACCGACCACCTCGATGGCATCCTGTTCATCGACCGGATGGACCCCGCCCAGCGCAAGGCCGCGATGAAGGCCATCCGCGAGGCCGAGTGGTTCGGCGAGCCGGCGCCGATGATCAAGGAATCGCCACACCGTACCTTCGGAAAGGGCATCTAGTGAGGCTCGTGTTCGCTGGGACGCCGGCACCGGCGGTGCCGGCGCTGGAAGCACTGCTGGCGTCCCGGCACGAGGTGGTCGCGGTCGTCACACGTCCCGACGCGCCGGCCGGCCGTGGACGGCATCTCGTCGAGAGCCCGGTGGCCGAACGCGCCACGCGCGCGGGCGTCGAGGTCCTCAAGCCGGTGAAGGCACGAGACCCGGAGTTCCTCGACCGGCTGCGCGCCATCGCCCCCGACTGCTGCCCGGTCGTGGCCTACGGGGCCCTTCTCCCACGGGCCGCGCTGGACATCCCCCCGCGAGGCTGGGTCAACCTGCACTTCTCGGTGCTGCCCGCCTGGCGCGGCGCGGCTCCCGTGCAACACGCGATCCTGCACGGCGACGACGTCACCGGCGCGACGACCTTCGAGCTCGAAGAGGGTCTCGACACCGGACCGGTCTATGGCGTCCTGACCGAGCCCATCCGGCCCGAGGACACCAGTGGCGACCTGCTCGAGCGGCTGGCCCATGCCGGGTCCAAGCTGCTCGTGGACACCATGGACGGCATCGAGTCGGGGCTGCTCGAGCCGCGGCCGCAGCCCGCGGAAGCCGTGTCCTACGCCGCCAAGCTGGCCCCCGAGGACGCCCGCGTCGACTGGACCGCGCCGGCCATGCGCGTGGACCGGCTGATCCGTGCCTGCACGCCCGCACCGGGGGCCTGGACGACCTTCCATGAGGACCGGGTGAAGCTCGGTCCCGTTCACTCCGCCGCGGGTGGCGGAGATCTCGCCCCGGGTGAGCTGCGCGCCTCCAAGAAGGAGGTCCTCGTCGGCACCGGGAGTCATCCCGTGGCGCTCGGGGACGTGCGGCCCCAGGGCAAGCGGCAGATGAGCGCGGTCGACTGGGTCAGAGGCCTGCGCCTCTCCGGTCAGGACCGGCTCGGTACGAAGGCCGGGATCTGATGTCCTCACGTTCACACGACAACCGCCGTCCCGGCCGGCCGCACCGTACCGGCCGGCCACAGGACCTGGTCCGGCGCACCGCCTTCGATGTGATCAGGGCCGTCGACACCCGTGACGCCTACGCCAACCTGCTGTTGGCCGCCCGGCTGCGCGAACGTGGCCTGACCGGCCGTGACGCCGCCCTGGCCACCGAGCTGACCTACGGCACGCTGCGTGGCCGCGGCACCTATGACGCCGTGCTGGCGGTGTGCAGCGACCGCGAGCTTCGCCGGATCGACCCGCCGTTGCTGGACGTCCTGCGGCTCGGCGCCCACCAGCTGCTGCGCACGCGGATTCCCCACCACGCCGCCGTGGCCACCACGGTCGAGCTGGCCCGCTCCGTGGCGGGGCCGGGCCAGGCCAAGTTCGCCAACGCCGTGCTCCGCAAGGTGGCGACCCGGGATCTCGACGCCTGGCTGGAGATCGTCGCGCCACAGGACGAGACCGGGCGGCTCTCGGTGGCCTACAGCCACCCGCGCTGGATCGTGTCGTCCCTGCGGGACGCCCTCGGCCGGGATCGCGACCAGATCGAGGATCTGCTCGAGGCCGACAACGACCGGCCCAGGGTCTCTCTCATCGCCAAGCCCGGACGGGCCCGGGTCGAGGACCTGCTCGCCGCAGGCGCCGAGCCGGCCCGGTATTCCCCCTACGGCGCCTACCTCCCCGAGGGAGATCCGGGCGCCATCGACGCCGTACGGGACGGACGCGCGGGCGTGCAGGACGAGGCCAGCCAGCTCGTCGCGCTCGCGCTCGCGGCCGCCCCGCTCGAAGGCCCGGACCGCCGGTGGCTCGACCTGTGCGCGGGCCCTGGGGGCAAGGCCGGCCTGCTGTCCGCACTGGCCGGAGGGCGCGACGCGAGGCTCCTGGCGTGCGACGTCCAGCCGCACCGGGCGCGGTTGGTCGGCCGCGCGGTGGACGAGCGCGCGGGGGTGGTCGTCGTGGACGGTGCCGTGCCCGCGTGGCGTCCGGGAACCTTCGACCGGGTGCTCGTCGACGTCCCCTGCACCGGTCTCGGCGCACTGCGCCGCCGGCCGGAGGCCCGCTGGCGGCGCAGCCCCGAGACGGTGGCCGAGCTCGGTCCGGTGCAGCGCAGGCTCCTGGCCGCCGCGCTGGACTCGGTCCGTCCCGGCGGCGTGGTGGCCTACGTGACGTGCTCGCCGCACCTGGCCGAGACCCGGGTCGTGGTGGACGACGTGCTCCGGGAGCGACCGGAGGTGGAGCGGCTCGACGCCTCCGCGACCCTGGCCGAGGTGTCGGCCACGGAGCTGCCGGACCTCGGCCCCGGGCCCTACGCGCAGTTCTGGCCGCACCGCCATGGCACCGACGCGATGTTCCTCGCGCTGCTGCGCCGGCCCGCCGGAGGTCAGTAAGCCCGCGGCGCCCGGTGCGGCGCGCGCTGACCGTGGACCGACAGGACCCAGATCACGACCACGTCCAGCGCGATGATCAACAGGGATGAGAGCGGATAGTAGGGCATGAACATGAAGCTCTCGATCGAGCTCACGGCCGCGACGATGATGCCGGTCGCCCGCGCCCACAGGCCACGGGTATAGATGAGCACCCCGATCGAGGCCACCAGGATCCCGAGGAACAGGTGGATCCAGCCCCAGGCGGCCACGTTGAACCTGAAGACGTAGTCGGTCACGGCGGCGAAGTAGTGTCCCTGCAGGATCGCCGCGATCCCGGATATGACATGAAATATCCCTATGACCACCATCGTGACCACGGCGAAGAGGAGATGGCCCTCCGGCCATCCGGTCGCCGGGGCCCTCTCGCCGACCCCCGGAGTGGGCACCTGGTCGGACATGTCGCACCTCCGATGAGACCGGGGCGGCCCCTCCCAGAACACCCGGTTTTCCGGCACACGTCTTTCCGTAATTTGGCAATAATCGGCAAAAAGCCGTCGCGGACCCCGAAGCCGCCGAAAGCCTATCCGGACGAAGCTGGCCCGCACCGACACAGCCGTGAGCTGCCCCGGCCATTACTTCGGACGGGGCATGATCGGTGCATGGGTGACAGGACTTCGGCACAGGGTCGGCTGGGGCCGCCATGCTGACCGACTTCATGCGGTTCATGTCCTTCATCGGGAGCTCCGGGTTGTACACGCCGGTCCTGGTGCTGGTGTTCTGGTGCGTGAATCCGCGGATCGGCGCGCGGGCCGCCGTGGTGCTGGCGCTGAGCGGTGCCCTGAACACCGTTCTGAAACTCGCCTGGCATGCCCCGCGTCCGTACTGGACCGACCCCACGGTCGGAGCGCACGAGTCCAGGTCCTCCTTCGGCATGCCTTCCGGACACGCCCAGGGCTCCGCGGTCGCGTGGGGTCTCCTCGGGATCCACGCCCGGCGCCGCTGGGTCTGGGCCGTCGTGGGCGTGGTGGTCCTCCTGGTCGGGATCTCGAGGATCTATCTCGGAGTGCACTCCATCGGACAGGTCCTGGCCGGCTGGGTGATCGGCGCGGCCCTGCTCGCGGCGATGTTGCTGCTGGAGCCGGTCGTGGTGCCCTGGTGGACGCGACGTGGCCTGCTGACGCAACTCCTGCTCAGCGCGGTCGTCACCGCCGCGGTCCTCGTGCCGGCCGCGCTGGTGGTCCACTCGATGCACGCCTGGCACATGCCCGCGACCTGGGCCAGAGCGGTCGAGACGGGGGGCGGCTCGGTGCGGCCGGTCACGCTCGGGCAGACGGCGGCCGCTACCGGGACACTGTTCGGGGTGCTGGCCGGGCTGTCCTGGCTCGCACGGTGGGGATGGCACGACGCCGCCGGATCCCTGGCGCGACGGCTCGCCCGGATTCCGGTGGGACTGTCCGGCGCCTCCGCGATCTGGGTCGTCGGCCTGTTCGCGGGGAACCGGACCGTGGTCGTCTTCGTGATCTACGCGCTTCTGGCCCTGTGGGTCATGGCCGGGGCTCCGATGCTGTTCGTACGCCTGGGTCTGGCCCGCAGGGAGCGCGGATCCGCTCCGCCCGGGAGCGTGGAGGCCGGCGATGCCCGGGCCGTGACCTGAGCGGGGTGAGGCCGGCGGCACCCCGTCCGCCACCTGAGCGGGTGAGGCCGCCGCTCGCCGGCACTTCTAGACTCAGACCATCATGGCCGTACAGATCTCACCCAGCATCCTGTCCGCCGACTTCGCCCGGCTCGCCGAGGACATCACAGCGATCTCCGACGCCGCCGACTGGGTGCACGTCGATGTGATGGACAACCACTTCGTCCCCAACCTGACCATCGGCCTGCCGGTGGTCAAGGCACTGCTCAAGCACAGTCCGCTCCCGCTGGACTGTCATCTCATGATCGAGGACCCGGACCGGTGGGCTCCGCAGTACGCGGAGGCCGGCGCGGGCAGTGTGACGATCCACGCGGAGGCCGCCAAGGCCCCGATCCGCACACTGCGCGCGATCCGCTCCGCGGGCGCCCGCGCCGGCCTGGGGATCAACCCGGCTACCGCGGTGGAGCCGTATGAGGACATCCTCGGCGAGATCGACATGCTCCTGCTCATGACCGTCGAGCCGGGCTTCGGCGGCCAGGGCTTCCTCGACGTCGTGCTGCCCAAGGTGCGCCGCGCTCGCGAGCTCATCAAGGGCCGCGACCTGCCCGTATGGCTGCAGGTCGACGGCGGGGTCGGCGCCGAGACCATCGAACGCTGCGCCGAGGCCGGGGCGGACGTTTTCGTCGCCGGCAACGCCGTCTACGGCGCCGACGACCCCGCCGAGGCCGTGCGGGCCCTGCGCGCCCGGGCCGAACGCGCCGTCACCGGAGAGCACGGGGGCTAGCGACGGCGGGCTCGGTGCCGAAGCCGGGCCCACGTCCCGGTGGCCCGGCCGGGCCACCGGGACGTGGGCATCCTCACACCTGGTGGGGAATGGCCGTCATGGCACACTGGTTACGGAAATCAGCAAGCGTGCTCCGGGGTCGGTGAAATTCCGAACCGGCGGTGATAGTCCGCGACCCGGCCGAAGCCATCGGCCGGTTCGCCCGGTGAAACTCCGGGACCGACGGTCAAAGTCCGGATGGGAGGCAGCGCGCGATACGCCCTTACATGGGCGTTGTTGTCGTGGTCCCCCGGAGTCCTATCTCAAAGGAGACTTCGGGACATGTTCACCGGGATCGTCGAAGAGCTCGGCGAGATCGTGGCGATCGAGCCCCTTGGGGACTCGGCGAGACTCGCCATCCGCGGGCCGCTCGTCACCGAGGACGCCGCCCATGGCGCGTCCATCGCCGTCAACGGGGTCTGCCTCACCGTGGCCGACCTCAAAGAGGACGTCTTCACCGCCGATGTGATGAAGGAGACGCTGGACCGGTCCAGCCTCGGCACGGTCGAGCCGGGATCCCGGGTCAACCTCGAGCGGCCCGTGCGGCTCGCCGACCGCCTCGGCGGCCACCTCGTCCAAGGGCACGTCGACGGGGTCGGTGAGATCCTGTCCCGCCAACCGGGCGAGCACTGGGACGTGGTCGAGGTCTCACTCCCCCCGGCGCTGGCCCGCTATGTCGTGGAGAAGGGCTCCATCACCGTCGACGGGATCAGCCTCACCGTGGTGGAGGCCGCCGCGGACCGGTTCACGATCAGCCTCATCCCGACGACGCTCGCGTTGACCACCCTCGGCATCAAGGGCCCGGGTGATCCGGTCAACCTCGAGGTCGACGTCATAGCCAAGTACGTCGAGCGGCTCGCCGTGGCGCGTCCCGCGGACGGAGCGGGCCGATGAGCTGGACGGAGGCGGGTTTCCACGTCCTGGACCAGAAGGTGCTGTGGACCGACCTCGCCGGCAACGCCTGCGCCCTCGGCACCCTCTGGCTGGCCTATGTCAGGACCCTCTGGACCTGGCCCGTGCAGCTGGCCGGGTCGGTCCTCCTCTTCATCGCCTCGCTGAGCGCCCACCTCACCGGGAACGCGCTCAAGCAGGTGATGTTCGGCGTCCTGGCGGCGTACGGCTGGTGGCGGTGGTCGCGTGGCCGGCGCGGCGGCGGCGATCTGCCCGTACGCCCCGCCACCGGACGTGAGCGGCTGGCGCTGATCGGTGCCATGGTGGCCGGAACGGCGCTGGTCGCGGCCTTCTTCCACGCGACCGGCTGGTCGTGGGCACCCCTGCCGGACGCCTATATTTTCGTGGGGAGCGCGGTGGCGACCTATGCCCAGGGACGCGCGCTCGTGGACTTCTGGGTCATCTGGGTGGCCGTGGACCTCGTCGGGGTGCCGCTGGCCTTCACCTCGGGGCTGGTCGTGTCCGGAGCGGTCTACGCGTTGTTCTTCGTCATGGTGCTGATCGGCCTCCGCGGCTGGATCCGGCAGTACCGGGCGGGGGCGGAACGGTCCCAGGACACCGAGGCGGTGGCGGCGTGAATCCGCAGGAGACGGAGACGGGTGTGTTCGCGAAGGTCGAGGACGCGGTGGCGGACATCGCGGCGGGCAGGCCGGTCCTGGTCGTCGACGACGCCGACCGCGAGAACGAGGGCGACATCATCTTCGCGGCGGCCAAGGCGACCCCCGAGCTGCTCGCGTTCACCATCCGCTACACCAGCGGGGTCATCTGCGTCCCGATGCTCGGGGAGCACCTGGACCGGCTCAACCTGCCGCTCATGACCTCGCAGAACCGCGACCGGATGCGCACCGCCTACACGATCAGCGTCGACGCCCGCGACGGAGTCACCACGGGCATCTCCGCGGCCGACCGTGCCCATACCATCCGTACACTCGCGGACTCGGCGACCGAACCCTATGAGATCGTGCGTCCGGGTCACATCTTCCCGCTGCGCTACCACGAGGGCGGGGTCCTGCGCCGGCGTGGGCACACCGAGGCCGCCGTGGACCTCGCCCGGCTGGCCGGGCTCACCGAGGCCGGCGTGCTCGCCGAGGTCGTGAACGACGACGGCACGATGGCCCGGCTGCCGGAGCTGCAGGTCTTCGCCAAGGAGCACGGGCTCAAGCTCATCTCCATCGAGCAGCTCGCCGAATATCGCCGGCGCACCGAGCGGCTGGTGCGGCGGGAGGCCGAGACCCGCCTGCCCAACCGCCACGGCATGTGGCGCGCGGTCGGCTACGCCAGCGCCATCGACGGCGGAGAGCACCTCGCGCTGGTGTACGGGGAGATCGGCGACGGCGAGGACGTGCTGGTCCGGGTGCACTCCGAGTGCCTCACGGGGGACGTCCTCGGTTCCGAGCGCTGTGACTGCGGGACCCAGCTCGACGCCGCCATGGCCGAGATCGCGGCCGAAGGCCGCGGCATCGTGCTCTACCTGCGCGGCCACGAGGGCCGCGGCATCGGGCTGCTGGCCAAGCTCCGCGCCTACCACCTCCAGGACGGCGGCGCCGATACCGTGGACGCCAACCTGGAGCTGGGGCTGCCGGTGGACGCCCGGGAGTACAGCAACGCGGCCCACATGCTCGCCGACCTCGGTGTGCGGTCCGTGCGGCTGCTGACCAACAACCCCAAGAAGATGCAGGGCCTGCAGGGCTTCGGCCTGCGGGTGCACGGCCGGATCGCGCTGCCGCCGACCGTGACCGAGCACAACCTGCGCTATCTGAGGGTCAAACGGGACCGTCTCGGCCACGAGATCACCGGGCTGGAGGGCGTGTCATGAGCGGCACGGGCAGACCTGAGGACACCAGGGTCGACGCGGCCGGGCTGACGCTCGGCATCGCCTGCACCCGCTGGCACACCGACGTGACCGACCGGCTCCTCGAGCGCGCGGTCGAGGCGGCGAAGGCCTGCGGGATCGACGAGCCCGTCGTGGCCCGGGTCACCGGCGCACTCGAGCTGCCGGTCGTGGCACAGCAGCTGGCCCGCGACCACGACGCGGTGGTGTGTCTCGGCGCGGTGATCCGCGGCGAGACCGCGCACTTCGACTACGTCTGCGACTCCGTGACCGCCGGGCTCACCCGCGTGGCACTCGACGAGGCCACTCCGGTCGGCAACGGCGTGCTCACCTGTGAGAATATTGAGCAGGCAATCGATCGCAGTGGGCTGGTGGACAGCCGTGAGGACAAGGGATGGGAGGCGACTGTGGCCGCACTCGACACGGCACTGACCCTGCGAGGTCTGCGGCATCACGGTCACGCCGGGCATATCTCCGAGCATCTCTAGCGGTGTTCGAGGGGATAGACCCTCTGAACGCCCGGCCGCCTGGGCTCTGAGCCCGCTTGTTTTCCCGTGAAATCCACACGAAAGGTTGTTTCCGTGCTGTCTCTTGTCCTGCCGAAGGGTTCGCTCGAAAAGGCCACCCTCGAGCTCTTCGATGCCGCAGACCTGACCGTGCGACGGGCCTCGGACCGCGACTATCGCGCCTCCATCGACGACCCGCGCATCGATCGGGTGCGCGTCCTGCGCCCCCAGGAGATCCCCACCTATCTGGAGCAGGGACTGTTCGACCTCGGCATCACCGGCCGGGACTGGATCACCGAGACCGACGCCGACGTCGTCTCCCTCGGTGAGCTGCAATATTCCAAGGCCACCTCCAACCCGGTGCGGGTCATCATCGCCGTGCCGGCGGACGCCCCCTGGCAGCAGGTCTCCGACCTGCCCGAAGGGGTGCGGATCTCCACGGAGTTCCCGGCGCTCACCCAGAGGTTCCTGGACGAGCACGGGGTCAAGGCCAAGGTCGTCCCCTCCTATGGCGCCACCGAGGCGAAGGTCCCCGACATCGTCGACGCCATCGTCGACCTCACCGAGACCGGATCCTCGCTGCGCAAGAACGGCCTGCGGATCCTGGACACGCTCCTCACCAGCTACACCGAGCTCGTCGCCAACCGCGAGGCCTATGAGAACGCCGACAAGCGGGCGGCGATGGAGGACATCGCGCTGCTGCTCCAAGGGGCGATCCGGGCGCGCGGCCAGGTGCTGCTCAAGCTCAACGTCGCCAACGGCGGGCTGCAGGAGATCCTCGGCATCATGCCGGCGATGTCCTCACCGACGGTGACCCCGCTCGCCGGCGGGGAGATGCACGCCGTGGAGAGCGTCGTCCCCAAGCGCGGTGTCAACACGCTCATCCCCTCCCTCAAGGCCGCCGGGGCCCGTGACATTCTCGAGATTCCCATCACCAAGATCGTTGACTAGGAGCCTGCCGGTCACCTGGCGGCCTCGTCGCAGCCGGGTGGTGGCCTACACGCTGGCGGGCACGATCGTGGTCGGCATGGTCGTGCTCGCCATCGTCGTGGCGCCGCCCTTCGGGATCATCGACCGGATCGGCCTGGTGCTGTTCGGGCTGGCCCTGGCCGGGCTGCTGCACATCCTGGCCCGCAGCCGGGTGGTGGCCGACGAGCGAGGTCTCACCGTGGTCAACCCCGTGCGCACGCACCGGTACGACTGGGCCGAGGTGCTGCGGATCAACATGGCCGAGGGAGACCCGTGGCCCACGCTCGACCTCGCCGACGGCACGTCCGTCTCGGCGATGGGGATCCAGGGCTCCGAAGGCCGCCGAGCCCGCAAGGCCGTCGCGGAGCTGCAGGATCTCCTCCACGAACGCGGAGAGGCCGCGGAGCCGTCCTGATCCCGGTGTCCCGGCCGGGTGACCCAAGGGCCCGTCCTCACCGCTCGGGACCGTGCAGATGCGACGCGTGGAGGGCGAGGACCATCTCGGCGAGCTCACGCGGCCGGGTGAGGGACCGCCCGGTGAGCTGCTCGATCCGGCGGAGCCGGTTGAGCACGGTGTTGTGGTGGCAGTACAGGCGGGCCGCCGCGCGGGCCGCGGAGCCGTCACAGTCCAGCCAGGTGGTGAGGGTCTCCAGGAGCGCGGTCCGGAAGGCCGGGCTCACCTCGGCGAGGGGCCCCAGCACCTCGTGGCGCAGCCGCCCGGCCAGATCCGGCTGAGCGGCCACCAGGGCGTCCGGTAGCCGCCGGTCGAGCCGGGCGATCTCGAACCCCGGAGCCCAGCAGGTGCGCAACGCCAGCTCGGCGAGCCACCGCGCCCGCCCGAGGTCGGCGAGCGCCTCCACGACGGGGCTGACGCCGGCGTGACCGCGCGTGTGCGGGCGGAGCGCTTCCACGAGGTCGTCGAGATCGGCTGTGCCGAGGTGGACCAGCGCGACCGTGGTGCCGGCGCGCATCCGCCAGACGAACCGCATCCCGGCGTGGCCGGCGGGCCGAGGGTGCTCCCGCCGGCCGAGGGCGTCCTCGCCGGCTTCGTCGCGCAGCACGGCGACCGCGTAGCGGCTCCGGGCGGGGAGGCCGAGGACCTCCGTGGCGGCGTTGAGCAGTGGTCCCTCCGCCTCACGCCCCTCCAGCAGCGCGTCCACGACCGCCTGCATCCGCTCCTCGCTTCGGCGCAACAGCTCGTATTCGGCATGGTGGTAGGCCTCGGCGGCCGTGCTGGACTGCTCGTCGATGGTCTGCCAGGTGAGGGCGGCCTGGCGGACGAGCGCCGGCACCTGCGCCGGGTGGTCCCGGCTCACCACCTCGACCAGCGCCTCCCAGAACACCCGGCCGGCCAGACGGTAGGAGCGAAGCAACTGGTCCAGCGGCTGGCCCTGCTCGGCCCGGAGGCGGCCGAGCCGCTCGGCCCACCGGAGGTCCACCCGGCGGCCGCCCGGATCGAGGATCGCCTCGATCCCCCGGCCGAGCCCGATGTGGCAGGTCTCCCACAGGTCGTCGAGAAGTTCCGCGGGCCGCCGCCCTTCCTTCCCCGCGAGTATCTCCGAGACCAGCCGGTCGGTGAGCTCCGGGAGCCGGGCCGACAGGCACAGCACGGCCTGCCGCACGATGCCCTTGTCGGCCCTGTTCGGTGCGCTGGTCACCATCGCCTACCACCTCCAGCGCCGGGCGGGTGCTCATGGTGCCATCGGGACGGCGCCCTGACCAGACCGCGCCGGCTCCGGGCACGCCGGATTGTGCCCGCTCACAATCCCGGCCCCCACCCGTTGAGCCGGCTCACCGAATGAGAACGAGAATATGGACCTGTTTGGTGGAGTGTGGTCACCTATGCCCCCACCCGATCGCGGGGGCGTCCTGTCCGTTCCGCGATCCCTCGCGGTAGGAGCGACATGGGATCACGATCGCCGTCCCCGCTCCCCGGCGTGGCCGCCACCACCGCCGCGGCCGGTGCCGCCATCCCCCTGCACGGACGCGACGAGGAACTCGAGACCATCGCCGCGCTGCTGGAGGCGCCCCGGCACGGAGCCGGGGGTGCGCTGGTGATCGTGGCCGGGCCGGGCCTGGGCCGGACCGCGTTACTCGAGGCGGCCCTACGACGGGCGGGGCCCGGCTTCCGGATGCTCGGGACCCGCGGCGTCCGGCAGGAGCGTGCCCTCCCGCTCTCCGGGCTGCACCGGCTGCTAGGACCCATCTCCGAGAGCATCCGCCGGCTGCCCGCGCCGCAGGCGGCCGCGCTGGCTCCCGTCACCGGCGCCGGAGGCGACCGGGGGGCGGACTCCTTCGCCCTCTACGGCGCCGTGTGCGGCCTCCTCGCGGAGGCGTCCCGGAGCGGCCCGCTGCTGTGCTGGGCCGACGACGCGCACCGGCTCGACCGGGTCTCGCAGGAGGCCCTGGCCTTCGCGGCCCGGCGGCTCGCCGGCGACCCGGTCGTCATGCTGTTCACCGCCCGGGCGGGGAGCGCCGTGGCAGGGCGGGACGCTCTCGCCGACATTCCCCGGCTGCGCCTCACCGGCGTCGGCGAGGCCGCCGCCCGGCGGATACTCGCCGACCGGACGGCCGGCGCGCCGTTCATGGATCTGCCCGTGGATCTGCCCGCGGATCTGGCCGGGGAGCTGCTCGAGCTGGCGGACGGTAATCCCCTCGCGCTCGTCGAACTGATCGCGGCGCTCACGCGCGAACAGCTCTCCGGTGAGGCGCCACCGCCTCTGGCGCTTCCGTCCTGGAGCAGGCTGCGGGGGTTCTACCGGCGGCGGTGCCTGGGGCTGTCCGAGGGGGCGCGGCGGCTCCTCCTCATGGCGGTCGCCGACGACCGGCTGAACCTGGACACGCTCGCCCGCGCCGCCGCACGGGCGGGGATCGACATGCGGGAACTGGAGGCGGTCCAGGCCGCCGGCCTCGTACGGATCGAAGACGAGGCCGTGCGGGTGCCGAGCCGGCCGGCGCGCTCGTCCCTGTACGCCGACGCGCTGCCGGCCGAACGCCGGGCCGCGCACACCGCCCTCGCCGCGGTCCTCGACCCGGGATGGGACCGGCTCCGGCGGAGCCGCCACCTGGCCGCCGCGGCGGCCGCGGCCGGCGCGCCGGATCGCCGCATCGCCGATGAGCTGGCCGCCGCGGCCGACGGGGCGAGGGACTTCGCGGAGGCGTCCCTGGCCCGGGAGCGTGCCGCGGCCCTGTCTCCCGACCCGGAGGTCAGGGCGGAGCGGCTCGTCGCGGCCGCCGCGGACGCGTGGACGGCCGGCCGGCCGGGGCGGGCCCGGATCCTGCTCCGCCAGGCCGGGCCTTTCATCCGGAACCGGCGGTTGCGGGGTCTCGCCGGCCTGTTGGCCGGCGAGATGGAGCTGCGCGGCGGCATCCCGGCCGTGGCCGCCCGGACGCTGACGCAGGCGGCCGACCGGCTCGGCGGGGCGGACCCAGCGCTCGCGGCCACCGCTCTCCTGTGGGCCGGTGAGGCGGCCTGTGCCGCGGGGGACCGGCGCTTTCACCTGGCCGTGGCCGGGCGCGCGGCCGCGCTCCGCCCGGCCGGGGGGCCGCTCACGGAGCTCATGTCGGATCACCTCGCCGGCATGGCCGCCGGCCTGCGGGGCCGGCACGAGGAGGCGGTCGTACTGCTGAGGCGGGTGCTGGAGCGGGCCGAGCCGGCCGACGACTGCGCCACCATGAACTGGGCGAGCCTGGCCGCGCTCGCACTCGGGGCGGACCGGCGGGCGCAGGGCCTGGCCACGCGGGCGTTGGCGGCCGCGCGCGCCCGGGGCCTCGCCAACGCGGTGCCCTGGACACTGTGGGTGCTCGCCCAGGCGGAGCTGTTCCTCGGCCGGCACCAGGCGGCGATGGCCGTCGCGACGGAGGGACTGCGGCTGGCCCGCGCGGCGGGACAGCCCGGCTGTGCGACCGATCACCTGGCCACGCTCGCGCTGCTGTCGGCCTTCCATGGGGACGAGGACACGGCGACGCGCCATCTCGCCGGCATCTCCGCCGACGTGAGCCGACGAGGGCCGGTCCGCGCCGAGGCCATCGCCTCGTGGGCACGTGCCTGTCTCGAGATCGCCGACGATCGCCCCGCCGACGCGGCCGACCGGCTTCTGCGGATGGCCGGTGCGGGCCCCGCCTACCCGGTGGTGCGGGTCCTGGCCACCCCCCACTTCGTCGAGGCCGCTGTTCGCTCGGGCCGGCGGGCGACGGCGCTCCGGGCGCTCGAGGTCTTCGAGCGCTGGGCGGAGGGCACCCGCAGTCCGGTCCGCCTCGCCCTCGCGCACCGCTGCCGGGCCCTGCTCGCCGAGGGCGATGGTCACGGCACGGTGGAGGAACGCTTCGGCGCGGCCCTGCGCCTGCACCGGCACGGCGGTTCGGCCTTCGAGCTGGCGAGGACCGAGTTCCTGTACGGGCACTGGCTACGGCGCAGACGCAGGCCGCGGGACGCTCGCGAGCACCTGCGGAGCGCCCTGCGGATCTTCCAGGACTACGACGCGGAACGGTGGGCGGACCGGGCCCGGGCGGAGTTGCGCGCCGCGGGGGACACCGCCGAGCGGACCGCCTCGTCGGTCGCGCGCGGTCTCGGCGAGCTCACCGCTCAGCAGGAGCAGGTGGCACGGCTCGTCGCCGAGGGGGCGACCAACAGGGAGATCGCCGCCCGGCTGGGCCTCAGCCACCGCACGATCGACCACCATCTGCGCAACGTGTTCAGCCGGCTCGGGATCCGGTCCCGCGTGGAGCTGGCCAGGCTGTTCGGCTGACCCGCGGGGTGCCACCGGCCGTCCGGCTTCCGCTCCAGAGAGCACGCTGGAATGCCGGAGTCGCGGTTGCGGGTACGAGGAGGGGGCCGTCGGCGTGGGCGTCGACGGCCCCCTGCGGTGGTGCTGCTCCGGCGGAGGAGGGTCAGCTGTTGACGTGGTCCCGGACCTGGGCGTAGACGGTGGCGTCCGTCTTCAACGCCGAGTGGCTGAGGCAGGAGGTCTTCGTGTTGGCCGCACCGGACAGTGCGACGCTGCTGTCGGGGTTGATGGTCGTGTCGCAGGGCGACCACCAGGTCGCGTAGCGGGACGTGCCGGGGGTTTCATCGCCGGAGTTGAGGGCGTTGAGGAAGCTGGAGCCGGCGCGCATCTCTCCGCAGGAGGTGTCGAAGCAGGCGTTGGCCGTGTCGGTGCCGTGGTTGGGTCCGCCGAGGGACACCCATGCGTCGACCTTGGCGTCCCCGGCGAGGTTCTTGGTGTAGTAGCGGGACGACAGGCCGCCCATCGAATGGGAGATGATGTCGACCTTCGGCGCGCCGGTCGAGGCGAGGACGCGGTCGATCTCCTGTGAGAGCTGCTGGGCGGTGGTGACGTTCGACTGGCTGTAGTTGTACTTCCACTGGTCGAGGTAGGAGGAAGGCCAGCCGTCATTCTGGAAGTCGGCCGCCATCGTGTTCCAGACGGTGTTGTTGGAGTTCCAGCCGTGGACGAACACAATGGGGTTGCTGGACGGTCCGAATGTGGAGCTGCCGGCTGCCCGGGCGGAGCCCGGTGAGGCCAGGGCGAGCAGTACAGAGGCGGCGGCGGTGGCCATGGCCAGGGAGGTCTTCACGACGGGCGTCTCCAGGTGAGTGCGGGGATCTCGGGGAGGATCTCATCCCGGTGATCGCGGGGCTGCATCGGTGAAATCACGGGTGGCTTACCGTTGTGTGAACGGCCACGGTGGATCGCCATGAAAGACGACGGACGCGCGCCCCCGCTCCGCTGAATCGTCTTCACCCTGGGGCGGAGCGGGGGTGTCCGCGCGGGTCGTCAGTTGAGGAAGGTGCGGACGCTGGTCAGAACCGTGGTGTCGTTCAGGAAACCGAGGTGGCTCTGGCAGACCACGTTGTTGTTCTGAGCGCCGCTCAGGCGGGTGCTCGTGTAGGGGTTGATGACCCCGTCACAGGCGGAGTACCAGGTCCCGTAAGCGGTCGGGCCCGGGGTCTCGTCACCGGAGGTGACCTGGTCGATGAAGTCCGAGCCGGGGAGCATCTGCCGGCAGGTGAGGTAGAGGGTGCAGGCGTTGGCCGAGGTCGTGCCGTGGTTGGCACCGGCGATGGAGGCCAGCTTGCGGACGTTGGCGGTGCCGTTGAGCTCGTGCAGATACCAGAGGCTGACCAGTCCGCCCATGGAGTGGTTGACGAGGTCGACCTTGGCGGCGCCGGTCTGGGATCTCACCCGGTTGACGAAGGCGGCCAGACCCTGGGCGTTGGTCCTGTTGTCGCCGTACGAGTTGTACTCGTAGGCGTACAGGTCACCGCTGCGGTAGCCGCCCGCCCGGAAGACCGACATGGCGGTCGTCCAGTTCGACGCGCTGCCCGTGAAGCCGTGCACGAAAATCACCGGGGTTCCCGGTCCCGCGCTCGCGGTGCCGGCCTGACCGAACACGATGCCCACGACGGCGACGGCCACCGCCGTGATGATCCCAAGACTTCGGCGCATGTGCTCCTCCTCCTGGCAAAGGAATGGTTGGCCGAAGTCTCATCGGGCGATCGCGGGGCCGCATCGGTGAAACCACCGGTGGATCACCGTTGTGTGAACGACCATGGCGGGTCACCGGTGGAGCCGGGCGTGCGCGCAGACGGCCGCGCGGCGGCATCTCGCGGTTGTCCGCGCTCCGGGAGCGTGAACAACCGCGAGATCACGGCTGTGGCGTCACCTGCGCGGGTTGCGCGCCACGGGGAAGTCGAAGTAGGTGTCCGGGTAGGGCTCGCCCTTGAGGGTGTAGTGCCACCACTCCGCGGCGTAGTTGCCGAAGCCCGCCGCCT
The DNA here is from genome assembly GCA_036008685.1 of Actinomadura sp. GTDB lineage: Bacteria > Actinomycetota > Actinomycetes > Streptosporangiales > Streptosporangiaceae > Actinomadura_C. The sequence goes on from DASYNF010000002.1 coordinate 39,338, forward strand.
CCAGGGACGCCTTCAGCCGCAGGCGGTTGGCGCGGGCCCTGCCGGTGATCCGCGGGTCCATGGTGTTGGCGAGGGTGTCGAAGCAGTCGAATCCGGTCCCCATGTCCACCGTGTTGTCGGGGAAGCGCAGGCCGGCGGGCGCGAAGCACGGCACCAGCGGCTCACCCGGGATGTAGTGCCGCTGCGGCCCGGCCGGGAGGCGTACGAGGGTCAGGTCGACCGTGCTGCCGCGACTGTGCCCCGAGCGGGCGGCGATGTAGCCCTGGTCGAACAGGGTCGTCTTGTCGACGTTGGGGTAGAACTCCCGCTTCATCCGCTGGTCACCGGTGTCGCGGGCCCAGCGGGCGAAGTGGTCCACCGCCCGCTGTGGCCGGTAGCAGTCGTAGACCTTCAGCGTGTAGCCCTGCTCGAGCAGTCGCCGCTGGGCCCGGCCGAGCGCCACGGCGGCCTCCCGGGTGAGGATGCACAACGGCTCCTCATAGCCGTCGACCGGCCGTCCGACGAAATTGTGGAAGGTCCGGTAGCGGATGTCGTGCAGGATCGTGGGGGCCACGTCGTGGAGCACCACGAACCCGGGAGGCAGGCCCGGAGTGGTGTGGGCCGTGGCGGCCGGGGCCGGCGTCATGGCCAGGGCCATCCCGGCCCCGAGCACGGCCGTGAGGCCACGGCGTACGAAGGCGCGAGCGCGCCCCTGGGTCCGGCCGCGGTACGCCGGGTCCTTAAACGTGATCATGGTCACTTCTTACATCAGATGAGGCGACGTGGCCCCGGCTTCGGCCATACCTGACCCAGGTGACGGCCCCGCTGAGGTTGTGCTCTCTGGGGCTTCTATGGGATTTCCGACCATAATGTACCGAATTCGTCGCAGTAGACTTTGCGAAAACGTGTACGTACGGGAGTAGTGGGACTGTTCTCGGGAACCACCCACCAACACATGATCTTGGAGGATGGGTGGGAATCGCCGCCGACGGTCTGCGCCTAGAGGTCAACGGGCTGGACTACCTGCTGCTGGGGTTGTACTTCGTCACGGTGCTGGGCATCGGGCTGATGGCCCGGATGACGGTGCGGACGAGCACCGACTTCTTCCTGTCGGGGAGGTCCCTGCCCGCGTGGATCACCGGTCTGGCCTTCCTGTCCGCGAACCTCGGGGCGACCGAGATCCTGGGCATGGCCGCCAACGGCGCGCAGTACGGCGCCATGACCGTGCATTACTACTGGATCGGCGCCGTCCCCGCGATGGTCTTCCTCGGCATCGTGATGATGCCGTTCTACTACCGCTCCGGCGTCCACAGCGTCCCCGAGTTCCTGCGGCGCCGTTTCAACCGGCCGACCCAGCAGCTCAACGCCATCACCTTCGCCGTCGCCCAGGTCCTCATCGCGGGCATCAACCTCTACGCGCTCGCCCTGGTGATGCGGGCGCTGCTGGGCTGGCCGCTGCCGCTCGCCATCGTCGTGGCCGCGGCGTTCGTCCTCGCCTACATCACGCTCGGCGGCCTGTCCTCCGCGATCTACAACGAGGTCCTGCAGTTCTTCGTGATCCTCGCCGGGCTGGTGCCCCTGACCTTCCTCGGGCTCAGGAAGGTGGGAGGACTCTCCGGCCTGACCGAGAAGCTCCAGTCCTCGGCGCTGGGGGAGGGCGGCCTGCACGCCTGGCAGGGCGCCGGCGTCGGGTCCCACAACCCGATGGCGGCCAACTGGATCGGCCTGATCTTCGGGCTCGGGTTCGTCCTGTCGTTCGGTTACTGGACCACGAACTTCGCCGAGGTGCAGCGCGGCCTGTCGGCCCGCAACACCAACGCCGCCCGCCTCACCCCGATCGTGGCCGCCTATCCCAAGCTCGTGATCCCGGCGGTGACCGTGATCCCCGGCATGATCGCGCTGGTGCTGTTCCCCAAGCTCGGCACGGCCTACGACTACAACGACGCGATCCCGCTGCTGATGAACGACCTGCTGCCCAACGGTGTCCTCGGCATCGCGCTGACCGGCCTCATCGCCTCCTTCATGGCCGGCATGGCCGCGAACGTCAGCGGGTTCAACACGGTGTTCACCTACGACATCTGGAAGGCCAACTTCGCCAAGGACCGTCCGGACGAGCACTACATCAAGGTCGGCCGCTGGGTCACGGTCGCGGGTGTGATCGGCGGCATCGGCACGGCGTTCATCGCCGCCGGGTTCAGCAACATCATGAACTACATGCAGTCGCTGTTCGCGTTCTTCAACGCGCCGCTGTTCGCGACCTTCATCGTCGGGTTGTTCTGGCGCCGGATGACCCCGTGGGCCGGGTTCTGGGGGCTGCTCATGGGAACGCTGAGCGCGATGGCGTCCTACGTCCTCTACAAGGCCGGGATCCTGGGCTTCGGCACCGACCTCAACGCCAGCTTCTGGGGGGCGGGCATCGCCTTCGTCGTCGACGTGCTCGTCTCCGTCGCGGTCACGTTCGTGACCACGCCCAAGCCCGAGAGCGAGCTGGCCGGCCTGGTGCGAGGCATCAAGTCCGCCGAACTGATCGACGACTCGATCGCCGGGGACAAGGCCTGGTACCGCTCCCCGGTGGTGCTGGGCATCGGTGCCGTCATCCTCGGCGTCGTCCTGTACCTGCCGCTGATCTAGCCCTGGAGTTTCGTCATGACAGACAAGACGCCCCAGCCCGCGGGCCGCGAGCGCACCGTCCTCCTCGGCCTGCTGTCGGAGATCCGCGTCATCATCGGCGGGCTGTTCCTGCTCTACGGCGTGATCGTCTCCGTCGCCGGGCTCCTCGACTCCCAGCCCGAGATCGACAAGGCCCAGGGTGTGAACATCAACCTCTGGACCGGCCTGGGCATGCTCGTTTTCGGACTGGTCTTCCTGGCGTGGGCCTACGCGCGTCCGGCCGGGCGCTCGAAGGACGAGTCCTGATCCTCGTGATCGCCGCCGCACCGCGGGGCGCACGGCTCCGCCTCGGCTGAACCCGGGGCGGGAGAGGGAAACGCGGAGGCTCCCGGCCGGCCCCGGCGGCCGAGCAGGCGCCGCGGTCCGGCCCCCTCCCGGCCGAGCAGGTCCGAGGGGTTGGACAGCGCGCAGGTCTCCAGGGACAGGCAACCGCAGCCGATGCAGCCGGTCAGGTCGTCGCGCAGCCGCTGCAGCTGGTCGATCCGGGTGTCGAGCTCGGTGCGCCAGGATGCCGACAGGCGGGCCCAGTCCGCCCGCGTGGGCGTACGTTCCTCGGGCAGCCGGGCCAGGGCCTCGCGGATCGTGCTGAGCGGGATGCCGACCCGTTGCGACACCCGGATGAAGGCCACGCGCCGCAGCGTGTCACGCGTGAAGCGGCGCTGGTTGCCGGCGGTGCGCCGGCTGTGGATCAGGCCCTTGGACTCGTAGAAGTGCAGTGCGGACACCGCGACCCCGCTGCGCTCGGCGAGCTGTCCGACGGTGAGTTCTCTGGCATCGGCCCGCAATCGTGTCACACCGGTCACCTTAGGGCCCCTATCGCGATCTCGGCCGAGGCCCGGAGGACACACCGCGTCGCTGGACGCTGACCGGCAGGGCCGCGGTCGCCTACAAGGAGTTCGTCAGCGGCAGCCCGCTGCCGCCTACCGGCTGACGAAGCGGTATCCGGGCGCGCTGGTCTGGCCGCGCGGCGGGCGTCGCACCCGCCGGCCGGCGGGGGCCTGACCCTCCGGACGAGTGCCGGCGGGGCCGGGATAGCGTGGCGTCGCTGACTTCACGGGAGGAGCGGATCGGTGCGGGCGGTGGTGTACGAGGCCTTCGGCCGGGAGCCGGAGGTGACCGAGGTCGCCGATCCGGCGCCCGCGCCGGACGGCGTGGTGATCCGGGTCGAGGCGACGGGGCTGTGCCGCAGTGACTGGCACGGCTGGATGGGTCATGACACCGACATCCGTACGCTGCCGCACGTACCCGGTCACGAGCTCGCCGGAGTGGTCGCGGCCACCGGTGCCGGCGTCTCGGACTGGCGGCCGGGCGACCGGGTCACGGTGCCGTTCATCTGCGCCTGCGGAGCCTGCGGGACCTGTGCGGCGGGAGAACAGCAGGTCTGCGAGCGGCAGACCCAGCCCGGCTTCACGCACTGGGGGTCCTTCGCCGACTTCGTCGCCATCGACCATGCCGACGTCAATCTCGTGCGCCTGCCGGCCGAGCTCTCCTACGACACCGCCGCCGCCCTGGGCTGCCGGTTCGCGACCGCCTTCCGGGCCGTGACCGTGCACGGCCGCGTGGGCGGGGGCGAATGGGTCGCGGTCCACGGCTGTGGTGGCGTCGGCCTGTCGGCGGTGATGATCGCGGTGGCCCGCGGTGCCAATGTCGTGGCCGTGGACGTCTCGCCGGACGCCCTCGAGCTGGCGCGCCGGTTCGGGGCGGCGGTCTGCGTGGACGCCGGCGGGTGCGACGACGTCGCCGAGGCCGTGAGGGAGCGCACGGACGGCGGGGCGCACGTCTCGATCGACGCGCTGGGCAGCCCCCGGACCTGCGCGGCCTCGATCGGGAGCCTGCGGCGGCGCGGCCGGCACGTGCAGGTGGGTCTGCTGCCGCCGGCGGCCGGTGCGGCGGCCGTGCCCATGGACCGCGTGATCGCGCTCGAGCTGGAGGTCGCCGGAAGCCACGGCATGGCCGCGCACGCCTACGGACCCATGATGGACATGGTGGGCGCGGGGACGCTGCGGCCGGACCTGCTCGTCACCCGGACGATCGGACTGGCCGAGACGCCGGCCGCGATGGTCGCGATGGGGACCGCTCCGGCGCCCGGCGTGACGGTGATCAGGCCGTCAGGAGCGTGAAGGCCCCCGCGCCGATGAGGGCGACGGCCCACAGCCGGTCGAGGTTGAACCAGGCCCGGCGCAGCACGGTCAGGCCCACCACCTCGTAGACCAGGACGGCGATCAGCCCGGCCACGGCCAGCATCGCGAGGGTGTGGACGCCGGTCACGAAGACGGCCGCGCCGGCGGGACCGGAGCCGAGCCCGTGGTCATGACCGGCGGGCGCCGGGGAGGAGGTCAGCACCGGGAGGAGCATCAGCCCGGCACCGTGCACAGAGGACATGAGGAAGGACCAGCACGCGAGCTGCCACAGCGACAGCCGCATGCCGACCCAGCGGAAGTGCCGCTTCGACAGCAGCCGCCAGAGGCCGAAGCCCACCAGCACCACGCCGCCCCCGATGGCCACGATCCGGGTGGTGAGGACCGACCCGGTCATCGTGATCACCAGGGCGACCAGTCCGACCGACGCGGCGTGCCCGGCCGCGATCGCGGGCAGCGACTGCAGCACGAGGGAGCGGCTGCGCTCCTGCAGCCCGCGGGCGACCGCGAACAGCCAGCCCATCCCCGGATTGAGCCCGTGGAAGGCCCCGAGTGCCACCAGTGCCGCCAGTGATCCTTCGTTCATGAGCCGCCCCGTGCCCTCACGGATAGCAGTAGGAGTCGGAGGAGGCGTCTCCGCCCTGCAGCCGGACCTGGTGGGGGCGCCGGCCGCGGAAGTCGTCGCCGTGCGGGAAGAACCGCTCGTCGAAGCCGAACTTCTCGCCCGAGTCGAGCCTGGCCATCCAGGCGCCGACCCCGTCGGGATAGAACTGGTCGTCCCACGATCCGTACAGCGAGTTGGTCACATAGACGCGCCTGCCGTCCCGGCTCACCTCCACCATCTGCGGGCCGCCGGACAGCGGCACGTCCGGTGCCGACGGATGCGGGGTGCGACGGGCGATGCCGCCGATGCGCACCGACCCGGCCTCGACCGGGTGGAACGGGTCCGAGACGTCGTAGCGCTTCAGTTCCCCGGTGCCCCAGCACGAGACGTAGAGATAGCGGTCGTCGACCGACAGGTCGATGTCGGTCACGAGTGGCGGCACGGCGCCGAACGGCTGGATGACCGGCGGCAGGTCCTCGGCCGGGGCCGGTTCGGCCGGGATGGTGATGACCTTCTTGGCCGCCCACCGGTCGCCGTCGCGATGCCACACCCACACCGACGCCGACAGGTCCTCGACGCTGACGACCACGCCGACGAAGCCGTACTCCTCGGTGGGGTCGTGCGCCGGGCGCAGCTCCAGGACCATCTGGTGCTCGTCGCCGAGGTCCACGGTCTGTACGTGCCTGCGTTTGCGCATGTCCCAGAAGTGCAGCGCGTGGCCGTACTTGCGGCCGAGCAGCAGCTCGCCCACGACGCCGTCCTCGATCATCGACGGGGTGCCCCACTCGGAGCTGACCAGCACGTCCTGGGTGATGTGCCACCACGCGTCGTAGGCGAAGTACTGCGGGCCCCGGTCGACCTCCCAGCGGCCGCGCACGTCGAAGGAGGTGTGGTCGAGCAGTGCGATCCCGCCGGGACCGTCGTTGCCGTTGGCCCCGCCCAGGGCCGTCACATAGATCCCCTCCGGACCGCAGTGGACGGTGTGCGGCCGGGAGTAGCCGGCGCGCTTGGCCAGCTCGTCCGGCTCCAGCACCTTGATGATCTGCGGGCTGGTCGGCCGCTCCTTGGTGTCGATCACATAGATCCGCGAGGACCGCAGGCCCGGGACGATGAGATAGCGGCGCTCGACGTGCGGATGCGGGGCGTACGGGCAGAGCGCGCTGCTGCAGGCGTTCCACCCGAAGTGGTGGAGCTCGTCGCCGGTGTAGGGGAGGTCGGTCCATCCCACCACCGAGCCGTACGACGACGAGTCCGGATCGACGTCGAGGACCGCGATCGCATCGGGTTCCTCCGCCGTCCGGTCGAAGGCCGCGACGTAGGCCAGCTTCTCCGGCGGCGCGGCGATCGCGTCACGGGGCGAGGCGTAGAAGGTGGGGTCGGCTTTCCAAAGCGCCATGAGAGCTCCTCCCGAGCTGGGCGAACAGTGGTCTCACCGGGGGGCCGACAAGACCTCAGACTACGGTGACCGGGTGCCGGACGACAGCACCGAACAGATATCCGAGCGTGTTCGTGGAAACCGTGTCCGGCTGGGTGCCGCCGCCCTCGTCGGTCGCTCTGGCCATGAGGACGTGCGATCCGGTCCGGCCGGGCGTCCAGCGGAACTCCCAGGAGAGCCAGTCGCGCGCGGCACGCGGGCCGTGGGGGGTGGCGCGCCGCCAGGTCGCGCCGCCATCGGTGCTCACCTCGACGCGGCGGACGAGGCCGTCGCCCGACCAGGATCGCCCACGGAGGACGTGGGTCCGCCCGGCCTCGAGCCGTGCCTGCCAGGGCAGCTCGAAGGCGCTCTTGAGGACCACGCGGGTCAGCGGCGGGCTCCCCTCCGGTGGATGGTCCGGGCCGAAGAGCCGGTAGTAGTCGGTGTTCCAGGGCGAGAACAGCGGCGTGTCCGCGACCTGGATGTCGCCGAGCCACTTGATCGAGGAGATCCCCACCCAGGACGGCACGACCAGCCGTACCGGGAACCCGTGGTCGGGCGGTAGCGGCCGGCCGTTCATCTCATAGGCCAGCAGCACGTCCTCGAGCGCCTTGGCGACCGGTAGCGGCCGGCGCACCCTTCCCTTGTTCACGCCCCGGTCCACGAACTCGGCGTCGAGCCCGCGCGGCATCAGGTCCACCGCCCGGCCGGTGAGCCCGGCGCGTTCCAGGACGGTGGACAGCCGTACCCCGCGCCAGCGCGCCACACCCACGCCACCGAGCCGCCACGGGGTCCCGGACACCGCCTGGCCCTGCTGGCTCGTGAAGAAGCTGCGGCCGTTGCCGGTGCACTCGATGAACGCGGTGAGCGACTCGGCCCGCATGCCGAGCAGATCCTCGTAGGAGAACTCGACCGGACGATCCTCGGGCGGGGAGCCGTGCAACCCCGAGCCCCACAGCTTGAGCCGCCAGGTCCGGACGTCGATGAGCGGCGTGCCGGTGTGGTTGCGGACGAAGAACCGGTCGGCGGGCGTCAGATGACCCTGACCGGCCATCGACTCCCAGCGCATCTCCGCGTTGGTGCCGTGGACGACGAAGAGCTCGGGCGGAAGCGGCTTGACGATCGGCCCGTCGGTGCTCGCGGCCGCGCGGGCGGCGCCCGCCGGCGCCTGGGCGGTTCCGGCCATCGCCGCTCCCAGGCCCACTCCGGCCGACACCCGCAGCAGCCCGCGCCTGGACATATCCGCGCCGCCGAGTCCGGAGAGCCCCTGGGCCGAGCGCACCCGTTCGTACGTCGCCTCATCGGTGAGGTCGTCTTCCATGACAACGATCCTGTTCAGTGATCCTCATAAAGTCAATCGATTTTGTAGGGAATTTCTCGGTCTGGACTTCTGGAGCTACGCGCTTCTACCAGCATGCCTCCGGCGAGCCCATTCCGGAGACGGAAAGAACCGCGGACGCGACCGCGTCCGGAATCCATCGCATCGCACCCCTGGAGATCTCGGCCGTGCTGAGTAATCTGAGGCTGTGACGCGGATCGGCACGACCCGGGCGGACGACATCGATTCACCCGAAGGGCTCGCCGAGCTGCTCGACGAGCAGGCCTACCTGGCCGACGACGGGCTGGCCGCCGCGGCCTTCCTGGCGATGCGGATGCGGCGCCCGCTGTTCCTCGAGGGCGAGGCGGGCGTCGGCAAGACCGCGCTGGCCAAGACGCTCGCCGGGGTGCTGGGCGCGCCGCTGATCCGGTTGCAGTGCTATGAGGGCCTCGACGCCGCACAGGCGCTCTATGACTGGGACTTCCCCCGTCAGCTGCTGCATCTGCGGGTGGCCGAGGCCGCGGGCGTGAGCGACCTGGCCGGCCTGGAGTCCGAGCTGTACGACCGGAGGTTCCTGCTCGCCCGTCCGTTGCTGCGGGCCCTGGAGACGGTGCCGAGCGTCCTGCTGGTCGACGAGGTCGACCGGGCCGACGACGAGTTCGAGGCCTTCCTGCTGGAGGTGCTCTCCGAGTTCACGATCTCGATCCCGGAGCTCGGCACCATCCGCGCCGAGGAGCCGCCGATCGTCGTGGTGACCTCCAACCGCACCCGCGAGGTGCACGACGCGCTCAAACGCCGGTGCCTTTACCACTGGCTGGAGCATCCCTCGTTCGACCGCGAGGTCGCCATCATCCGGCGCCGGCTGCCCGGTACGAGCGAGCGGCTGGCCCGCCAGGTGGCCCACGCCGCCCAGCGGCTGCGCACCCAGGACCTGCTCAAGCCGCCCGGCGTCGCGGAGAGCCTGGACTGGACCGAGGCACTGATGACGCTCGGCCTGCGGGAGCTCGCCCCCGACACCGCGGCCGTCACGCTCGGCGCCGTGCTGAAATATCGGGAGGATCAGGAGCGCGTGGTCGGCCGGGGGCTCGACGCCCTCTTCAACGGAGGCTGAGCGGTGCGCGGCCGGTCCGGCCCGGGACGGCGGCAGGTGCCGCTACGGGACCTGACCGAGACCATGGTCGGTTTCGTCCGTACGCTCCGGGCCGCCGGAGTCGGCGCCGATCCGGAACGGGCCCAGGCGATGATGGCCGCTCTCGGTCACCTGGACGTGCTGGACCCCCAGGACGTCTACTGGGCCGGGCGGCTCACCCTGTGCGCCGGTCCCGACGACCTGGCCCGCTACGACCGGTGCTTCGCCGCCTACTTCTCCGGCGCCACCGCGAGACCCGGCCAGAGCCGTCCGCGACCACCTGTGATCATGCAGCGCGTGGCCACCGCCCCCGCAGGATCACGGGACGACGAGGACGAGGACGCCAAGGACGTACGGGTGGCGACGGCGAGTGCGGTCGAGGTGCTGCGGCACCGCGACGTGGCCCGGCTCAGCCCGGCCGAGCGGGCCGAGGTCAACCGGCTCATCGCGCTGCTCGACGCCTCCACCGACCTTCGCCGCTCCAGGCGGTTCGCCGCGGCGCCTTCGGGGCCGCTCGACCGGCAGCGTACGTTCCGTACGGTGCTGCGGCGAGGCGGTGAGATCTCCCGGCTGCACCACCGCGCACACCGCCGCAAGCCTCGCCGGATCGTGCTGCTGATCGACGTCAGCGGTTCGATGAGCCCCTACGCCGACGCGTTGCTGAGGTTCTGCCATGCCGCCCTGCGCGCGGGCGCCCGTACGACCGAGGTGTTCAGCGTCGGCACCCGCCTGACCAGGCTCACCCGCGAGCTCCGGCACCGCGACCCGGACACCGCCATGACCGCGGCGTCGGCGGCCATCCCGGACTGGAGCGGCGGCACCCGGCTCGGCGAGGAGCTCAAGGAGTTCCTGGACCGGTTCGGCCAGCGGGGCGTGGCGCGCGGGGCGATCGTGGTGATCGCCTCCGACGGTTGGGAGCGCGGTGACGCCGGCCTGCTGGGGGAGCAGATGGCCCGGCTGCACCGGCTGGCGCACCGGGTCGTGTGGGCCAACCCGCACAAGGCCCGGCCCGGTTATGAGCCCCTTACCGCCGGCATGGCCGCGGCGCTTCCGTACGTCGACGACTTCGTCGCCGGGCACAGTGTCGGAGCATTGGCGGAACTGGCGGATAAGGTCGGAACCGCGACCTTCGGCCCACGGCGGACCGGAGGCGGCGGGCGGACGGGCACCCCACCCCGTCCGGCGGCGAAAAGGACCTGAGGAGGCGGCGGTGCGCGACGTCCTGGACACCATCGCGAAGTGGTACGACTCCGGTGAGACCTTCGGGCTCGCGACCGTGGTCGACACCTTCCGCAGCGCACCCCGGCCGCCGGGCGCCGCGATGGCCGTGTCCCTGGACGGCGAGGTCGTCGGCAGCGTGTCCGGCGGCTGCGTCGAGGGAGCCGTGTACGACCTGGCGCGCTCGGTCGCCGAGTCCGGCGAGGCGGTCGTGCAACGCTACGGGGTCAGTGACGACGACGCCTTCGCCGTGGGCCTCACCTGCGGCGGGATCCTGGACATCCTGGTCGAGCCCGTGGGGCCGGCCGCCTTTCCCGAGTTCGCCGACGTCGCCGAGTCGATCCGCCGGGGAGAGGCCGTCGCGGTCGCCACGGTGACCGGCGGCCCCGGCACGGTCGGCGCGCGCCGGGTGATCTGGCCGGATCGGGCCTCGGGCTCGCTCGCCCCCGGCCGCCCGTACGCCGCCCGGCTCGACGCGGCGGTCGACGACGACGTGCGGGGCATGCTGGCCCAGGGATCGACCGGCCAGCGGCACTACGGCCCCCAGGGGGAGAGGCGGCTCGACCAGCTCACCGTCTTCGTGCATTCCTTCGCGCCCCCGCCCCGGTTGCTGGTGTTCGGCGCCATCGACTTCGCGGCCGCGGTGGCGCGGGTCGGCAAGTTCCTCGGCTACCAGGTCACCGTGTGCGACGCCCGCCCGGTCTTCGCGACGGCCAAGCGCTTCCCGGAGGCCGACGAGGTCGTGGTGAAGTGGCCGCACCGGTTCCTCGAGGAGGTCGACGTCGACGAGCGCACGGTCATCTGCGTGCTCACCCACGACCCCAAGTTCGACGTGCCGCTGCTGGAGGTGGCGCTGCGCACCCCGGCCGGCTATATCGGGGCGATGGGCTCACGGCGCACTCATGACGACCGGATGAGCCGCCTCCGGGAGGTGGGCATGACCGACGAGGAGCTCTCCAGGCTCCGCTCGCCGATCGGGCTGGACCTCGGCGCCCGTACGCCGGAGGAGACCGCGGTGTCCATCGCGGCCGAGCTCATCCAGCTCCGCTGGGGCGGATCGGGAAGCCCCCTCACCGAGACCAGCGGCCGCATCCACGGTGAGGCCTGAAGCCGGCCGGCCACACCTGGCGGCGCACCTGAAAGGCAGCAGGCGGGGCCGGTGGATCCGTCCGTTATCGCGGCGCGGGACCGCTTTCAGGCCGCTGATGCGGTGTGTCCAGACCGTGCCGGTGTTCACCGAGCACCCGCGTCGTCACGCGCGCCTCCATGGCAGGGGAGAAGGGTTCCGCTCGCGCTCGAACGGCGGCACCGGCATCCTCGGCCACGAGATCCGCGTTGATGGCGGCGGCAGCCGCGACCCAGCACGGGGGAGCTCAGGGGCGACGAGCCGCCCAGGCGGTCCGCCTGCCACGGACCGTCAGGTCGCGGCGGCGCAGGAGAGCGTCGGGGTTGTCGTCCGCCAACAGGTGGTCGAGGGTGTCGAGGTCGTCGGCGGCCAGCCGGCCGTCGAGGGCGGAGCGGATGCGGCGCAGGTAGGCGTGCGCGTAGCGTCCGGTACTCGACGGCGCCGGGCTCGCCTCGATGGTGAAGCCGCGCTGCGCGGCGATCTCGAAACCGGCCCGCTCCAGGTGCGGCCGCCAGTTCGGGTGCGAGTTCCAGCCCGCCTGCGCCGCTGCCTCGTGGCAGCGCGTCTCCAGGCCGGGGCGGCCAAGGCCGATGTCGTCGGGCAGGAAGCGCGGCAGCGCGTCCATCTCGATGACCGCCAGCAGGCCGCCGGGGTTCAGTGCCGCGTGGATGTCGCGGAGAACCCGGTCCGGGTCGGCGACGTGGTGCAGTGATGAGGCCGCCCACGCGACGTCGACCGCACCGACTGGGGGCCAGGCGGTGTCCAGGTCGGCCTGCACGGTGCGCAGCCGATCATCCAGTCCCGTCCCGCGCGCCGCCGCGCGGAGGCGGTCGAGCATCACCGCCGACTGGTCGATCGCGACGATCTCAGCCGCCTTGAAGCGCCGTGCCAGCGCCAGGCTGCCGGTGCCGGTGCCGGCACCCACGTCGGCGACCTTCCGCGGTGCCTTGGGGGCGTGCCGTCGGACCCAGTCGATCACCTCGTCCAGGTATGAGCTGAGCACCTGTGCGTCCAGGTCCAGCATGTCCGCCAGCCCCGACTCGTCGTGGTGTGCGTCCCCGCCGTCGAGGTGACCGTGGTGGTGGTGTGCGTGCTGTGTCATGACTTCACGCTAGAGGTTCCATGCGTCTAGGACATACGCTCTTGCCTATGACGCAAGAAGCCGACCTGGACAGCGTGATCCGGCAGCGCATCCGCGGCCTGCGACTGGCGCGCGGCTGGTCACTGGACGCCCTCGCCGCCCGCTGCCACCTCAGCCCTTCCACCCTGAGCCGCATCGAGACCGGGCACCGCAGGATCGCTCTCGATCAGCTGGTCCCCATCGCCCGGGCTCTCGGCACCACGCTCGATCAGCTCGTCGAGTCCGCGGATGACGAGGACGTGGTGATCCGACCGCAGCCTGATCACACGCGAGGGCTGACGACCTGGCTCCTGTCCCGCGAACGCGCTCCCCACGGCGTGACCGTGGCGAAGATGCGCATCACCCCCGAAAGACCGACCGGAGCAGAGCAGCTGGGTGTCCACCCCGGCCGCGAGTGGTTCACCGTTCTGTCCGGCACAGCCCGCCTGCAATTGGGTGAGCGAACCATCTTGATCCAAGCAGGCGACGCCGCCGAGTTCTCGACCATGGTCCCGCACGCCATCGGCGCCCATGACGGTCCCGTAGAGATCCTCAGCATCCTCGACCACGACGGGGAGCGCGCCCACCTGCACGCCTCGGACGACCCTCTGCAGCCGTGATGTCGTCCAGCAGCCGGATCGGTTCGGGGGTGAGGCCTGAAGCCGGCCGGCCGCACCTGCCGGCGCACCTGAAAGGCAGCGCCGAGGATCCTTTCCGCTGAGAGCGACGGTGACAGCGATATCAGGCGCCACACGGGACGGTTGGGGACCTTCGGCCGCCCCCGGAGCGGGCTGCGGGAGGTTACGCTCACGACTGTGAGCATGCGCGATGGTGTGAGCGGGCTGCTGCTCGCGGCCGGAGAGGGCCGCCGGTTCGGCTCGCCCAAGGCACTGGTCGAGTTCGCCGGCGAGCGGCTCGTGGACGCCGGCATCCGTACCCTGCGGACGGCGGGCTGCGCGCCGGTCGTCGTGGTGACCGGGGCGGCCACGGTCGAGGTCATCGGCGCCGTCGTGGTCCCGAACCCGGCATGGCGTACCGGCATGGGGTCGTCGCTGCGGGCCGGCCTGGCCGCCCTGCCGCCGCAGTGCCGCGCCGTCGTGGTGACCCTGGTCGATCAGCCCCTGGTGACGGCCGAGGCCGTACGCCGGCTGACGGCCGTCTTCACGGCGGGAGCCACCGTGGCCGTCGCCACGTACGGCGGCCGGCCGCGCAACCCCGTGCTGATCGCCCGCGAGCACTTCGCCGAGGTCGCGGCGCTGGCCATCGGGGACGTCGGCGCGCGGGCGTTCCTGCGCGGGCGGCCGGAGCTGGTGACGCCCGTGCCCTGTGACGACGTCGCGGCCCCGGACGACATCGACACACCCGAGGACCTCGCCCAGCTCAGCGATCCGTGGTTCGACCGCCCCTAGCCGGAGGGCCCTCAGCCGGGCTGCGGTACCGCGCTCGCGTCGAGGGCACCGCAGTCCACCGCGCGCTGCAGCCGTGCGGTGAGGGCCTTGATCGTCGCGGGCTCGTCGAGCACGCCGCCCCGGCTCTGGGTGTTCTCCTGCCACGCCCGTACCCGGCCGATCGCCTCCTCGATACCGGTCAGATGAAAGGCATAGACCACGGCATAGCGGCTGGCCAGGTGGGCCGGGTGCAGGTCCCAGCCCTGATAGATGCCGTTCAGCAGTGAGTGGCGGACATGCCCGGCGTGCGTGGCCCAGGTGCCGCTCACGTCCTCGGCGCTGTCGCTGCGCGGCACCGCGTTCGTCGAGCCGTCCGAGATCCGGATGCCCGTGCCGGCGAGGCTCACCTGCATGACGTTGCGGGCGAAGTCGCAGGCGGGGTGGTCGAGCCGCTGTTCCTCCGGGGGCAGGCCCAGGGCGGCGGTGTAGTCGAAGACCCCGAAGTGCGCGGCGGTGAGGCGGCCCGCCGCGGCCTCGACGATGGCGTGCAATCCGACCTCGCCGCGGTGGTCGATGATGGCCTCGGTGGTCTCGATCTGGACCTCGAACTGCAGGATCCCGGTCGGCAGGCCCAGTGCCGACTCGAGCCTGGTGAGGTATTCGGCGAAGACGGCCACCTGCTCGGCCATGACGACTTTGGGGAAGGTGAGGACGAATCCGCCGGGGAGCCTGCCGAGCCGGTCCCGGAGCGAGGTGAGGAACCCGTCCACGGTGCGCATGCTGCGTTCGTGGCCTCCATCGGTGAAGGACTTCACCCGAAGGCCCCAGAAGTGGGGGAGGCCCTTGACCTCATAGGCCGCGGCGACCGCCTCCACGACCTGGTCCACGTGCGCGTCCTCCTCGGCGTCCGGCCGGGTCCCGTAGCCGTCCTCGAAGTCGATGCGCAGGTCCTCGATGGGCTCGGCCGCCAGCTTGGCCGTGACACGTTCCCGCACGGTGGCGGCGAGGTCCGGCTCGATGCCGAACGCGGCACCGAAGGAGCCGGCACCCGGCGTGTGGTTCTGGAGCAGCCGGAGTGCTTCGGCGCCGAAATCGGCCGGCGTCGACGGAGCGAACCGGTCCGCCGGCACGTA
>DASYNF010000003.1:0-48552 GCA_036008685.1 Actinomadura sp.
GTCCGGCTTCCGCCGGAGCTCGCCGAGGGCCGCGCTCGATGCAGGGGCCGAAACCGGCGCGAGCTGTCGGTCCGGGCTGGTAGCAAGGACGACATGACCGAGACAGAGTCACGCGACGACGACCTCCGGGCCGAGGCGGAGGGGCTCCTACGGGCCCTCGCCGGAGACCACGCCCGCCTGCGCGAGGACCAGTGGAGGGCGATCCGGGCCCTCGTGGTCGAGCGGAGCCGCGCCCTCGTCGTGCAGCGCACCGGGTGGGGCAAGTCGGCCGTCTACTTCGTGGCCACCGCGCTGCTGCGGGCCAGGGGAGCGGGTCCGACCGTGATCGTCTCGCCGCTGCTGGCCCTCATGCGCAACCAGATCGACGCCGCGGACCGGGCCGGTATCCACGCCCGCACGATCAACTCGGCCAACACCGAGGACTGGGAGCGGGTCTACGCCGAGGTCGAGGCCGGAGGGGTCGACGTCCTGCTGGTCAGCCCGGAGCGGCTCAACAACCCGGACTTCCGCGATCAGGTGCTCCCCAAGCTGGCGGCCGGCGCCGGTCTGGTCGTCGTGGACGAGGCTCACTGCATCTCCGACTGGGGCCACGACTTCCGGCCCGACTACCGCCGGTTGCGCACACTGCTGGCCGAGCTGCCGCCGGGGATCCCGGTCCTCGCCACCACCGCCACCGCGAACGCCCGCGTCACCCGCGACGTCGCCGAGCAGCTCACCCCCGCGTCCGCGGGCGAGACCCTCGTGCTGCGCGGCGCCCTGGAGCGCGAGAGCCTCCGGCTCGCCGTCGTGCGGCTACCGGTGGCCGAGCAGCGCCTCGCCTGGCTGGCCGACCGGCTCGCGGAGCTGCCGGGGTCCGGGATCATCTACACGCTGACCGTCGCGGCGGCCAATGACATCGCCGCGCTGCTCAGGGACCGCGGCCATGAGGTCGCGGCCTATTCGGGACAGACCGAGCAGGCCGAGCGTCTGCAGGCCGAACGGGACCTCCTGGACAACAAGCTCAAAGCGCTCGTGGCGACCAGCGCCCTGGGCATGGGCTTCGACAAGCCCGACCTGGGCTTCATCGTGCACGTCGGCGCCCCCCAGTCGCCGGTGGCCTACTACCAGCAGATCGGCCGGGCCGGGCGCGGTGTGGAACGGGCCGAGGTCATCCTGCTGCCCGGCGCGGAGGACCGCGAGATCTGGGCCTACTTCGCCGGGCTGGCCTTCCCGCCCGAGCAGGTCGTACGGACGACGCTGGCCGAGCTCGGTGAGGCCCCGCTGTCGACCGGGGCTCTGGAACCCCGGGTCGATCTCAGCCGCAGCCGCCTGGAGATGATGCTCAAGGTCCTGGACGTGGACGGGGCCGTACGCCGGGTGCGCGGCGGCTGGGTGGCGACCGGCCGGGAGTGGACCTACGACCGGGAGCGCTATGCCCGGGTCGCCGCCGAGCGATCCCGTGAGCAGCAGGCGATGCTCGACTACATCGCCACGGACGGCTGCCGGATGGAGTTCCTGCGCCGGATGCTGGACGACCCGGACGCGGCGCCGTGCGGGCGCTGTGACAACTGCACCGGCCGGCACTGGTCCGCCGAGGTGTCCGACCAGGGCGCCGCGCGGGCGCGGGAGCGGCTGCGGCGGCCGGGCGTCGACGTGGCCCCCCGGCGGATGTGGCCGACCGGCATGAAGGACCTCGGGTTCTCCGGCCGGATCCCGGCCGCGGCGATGGCCGAGCCAGGCCGGGCGCTCGGCAGGCTGACCGACATCGGCTGGGGCAACCGGCTGCGCGAACTGCTGGCCGAGGGGGCTCCGGACGGGCCCGTGCCGGATGAGGTCTTCGACGCGGTGGTCAAGGTGCTGGCGGCGTGGGACTGGGCCGAGCGGCCGGTCGGCGTTGTCGGCGTCGGATCACGTACGCGGCCGAAGCTCGTCGATGATCTGGCGCAGCGGATCGCCGGGATCGGGCGCCTCCCCTACCTCGGTGAGATCGCGGTCCAGGGCCCGCCGGTGGCGCGGCAGCACAACAGCGCCCAGCGGCTCCGGTCCGTGGCAGCCGCCCTGGTGCTCCCGGAGGACCTCCGCGCGGCCGTCTCCGGCGTCGACGGCCCGGTCCTGCTCGTCGACGACCGGATCGAGAGCGGCTGGACGATGACCGTGGCGGCAGGGCTCCTGCGTGCGGCGGGCGTGCCGGCCGTGCTCCCGCTGGTCCTGGCCGTCACCAGCTGAACGGCGGCGAGGATCGGCTCAGCGGTCAAGGGCTCAGTGGTCAGGGGCTCAGTGGTCAGGGGCTCAGCGAGGTCACCCCGGCGAGGGGCATCGCGGTGCCACGGACGCACCGGCGCACAGTGATCCTCGTCGACCGATCGTGAGACGCGGAACCGCTGATGCCGGCGGTCAGAGGCCGGGCCGGGCCCCGATGTTGCCCATGGCGGCGGCGGCGAGCCGGCAGCCGGAGGCGAGCGCCTCGCCCGGGGGCTTGCCCTCGAGCCACGGCGGCAGGAACCCGGCACAGAAGGCGTCGCCGGCCCCCGTACCGTCCATGATCTTGTCGATGGGCTCCGCGGACACCTGGATCGGCTCGGTCCGGCCGTTGGTGTACCACAGCGCGCCTTCGGCGCCCATCTTGATGACGACCTGCGGATACCAGGCCGTGAGGACCTTCGCCGCCTGTGCGGGCACGTCCCGTCCGGTCAGCACCTCGGCCTGGTCAGCGTTGATCATCAACAGCCGTGCGCCCTGGGTCCACTCCAGGAAGGGCTCGGCGCCCATGCGCTTGAGCGGGGAGGACGATCCGCCGTCCACCGAGATGGACATCTGGGTCTTGCGCGCCATGTTGAGCGCGTGCATGGCGGCCTGCCGGGAACCCTCGTTGAGCAGGGCGTAGCCCGACAGGTGCAGATGGGCTCCGGCGGCGAACAGGTCCTGCGGGACGTCCTCGGGCAGCAATGCCGCGTTGGCCCCCGGATCCGAGAGCATCGTCCGGTCGCCCTTGTGGGTGACGAGGATCACGCAGGTGCCCGTCGGACGTTCGGGGTCCATGACCAGGCGGGCGTCCACGCCGTAACCCATGAGCTCCATGTCGCGGTTACGGCCCGCGACGTCGGAGCCCCGGCGTCCCACATAGGAGACCTCGACACCTTCGACGGCGAGCCATGAGGCCACGTTGGCGCCCGAGCCGCCGCCGTGCATCGTCACAGCGGCGGGCGTGTCGCTTCCCTTGGACAAGGGCAAAGCGGCTCGCGCGACGGCATCGGTCATGAGATCACCGACCACGACCACGCGTGTCATGACGTCATCACCTCGATCGACACGGCCCGGTAGACAGCTTTCCCGGGGGGCGTGTGCTCGACCGTAACAGCTCAGGGGCCTCGATGAGGTCTCGAACTCGCAGCGAAAGCCGGAACTGTGAACTGCGACACCACGAGAACGGACATCCCGGGTCCCTTACTCTTTGGTAGGTGACATACCCGGATCATTGGGAGGCCGATGTCGTCCTGGCGGATGGGGGCACCGCGCACCTGCGTCCGATCCGGCCCGACGACGCCGGCCTGCTGCGCGATTTCTACGCGCGGCTCTCACCCGAGTCGATCTACTACCGCTTCTTCAGCCCACGGCCGCGGCTGTCCGAGCGTGAGATTACGCATTTCACCACTCTGGACCACCACGGGCGGGTGGCCCTCATCGCCACCATCGGCGAGTCGATGCTCGCGGTGGTCCGCTACGAGAAACTGAGCGACGAACCGGGGGTCGCCGAAGTGGCGTTCCTCGTCGAGGACGCCCACCAGGGCCGCGGTCTGGGTTCGGTGCTGCTCGAGCACATCGCGGCGGCCGCGCGCGAACGCGGTCTGCGCCGCTTCGTCGCGCACGTCCTGCCGGACAACCGCCGGATGACCAAGATCTTCCGCGACGCCGGCTACCAGGCCGTGCAGCGGCTCGAGGACGGCGTCATAAGGCTGACCCTGGACCTGGAGCCGACCGAGACGTCGATCGAGGTCATGACGGCGCGCGAGCACCGGGCCGAGGCGCGGTCCATCCAGCGGCTGCTGTCCCCGCGATCCATCGCGGTCGTCGGGGCGGGCCGGGAGCCCCACAGCGTCGGACGCACGGTCCTGCGGCATCTTCTCGAAGGCGACTTCGCCGGTCCGGTCTATCCCGTCCATCCCACCGCCACCGCGGTGGCGGGGGTACGGGCCCACGCGTCCGTCCTGGACATCCCGGACGAGGTCGACCTCGTGGTCGTGGCGGTGCCGGCCGGCTCCGTGCACGAGGTGGTCGAGCAGAGCGCCGGCAAGGGCGTATACGGCCTGGTGGTCGTGTCCTCGGGCTTCGGCGAGACGGGCGGGCCCGGCCGGGCCCGGCAGCGGGAGCTCGTCCGGCTCGCCCGCTCACAGGGCATGCGGGTCGTCGGCCCGAACTGCCTCGGCATCGCCAACACCGCCCCGGACGTACGGCTCAACGCCACCCTGGCCCCGACCATGCCGGGGCGGGGACCGGTCGGGTTCTTCTCACAGTCCGGAGCCCTCGGCATCACGATCCTGCGGCACGCCGCGGAGCGGGGCATCGGCCTGTCCACCTTCGTCTCCGCGGGCAACCGGGTGGACGTCTCCGGCAACGATCTCATGCAGTACTGGGAGGAGGATCCGGAGACCACGGCCGTCCTCCTCTACCTCGAGTCGATCGGCAACCCGCGCAAGTTCACCCGGCTGGCCCGCCGGCTCGGCCGTAAGAAGCCGATCGTCGCGGTCAAGTCCGGCCGGACCACCCAGGGAGTCCCGCTCGGCCACGCCGCCCGCGCCCTGACGCTGCCCGACCACGCGGTGAGCGCGCTCTTCGCGCAGGCCGGGGTCATCCGGGTCGACGATCTCGCCGAACTCTTCGACGTCGCGCAGCTGCTGGCCTACCAGCCACTGCCCGCGGGCGACCGGGTCGCCATCATCGACAACTCCTCCTCACTGGGATTGCTGGCTCAGGACGCCGCCGTGTCCCTGGGCCTGGACGCGCGCGACCCGGTGGACCTCGGGCCGCGCGCGGACGCGCCGGAGTATGAGTCCGCGCTCGCCGAGGCGCTGGCCGACGACGCGGTGGACGCCGTCTTCACGGTCTTCACCCCGCCCGTCGTCGTACCGGACACGCGGTCGAGGCAGGACCGGCCGGAGGGTACGGTCGGCGCGGCCATCGCCAGGCTCGCCGCCCGGAGCGCCAAGCCGATACTGGCCACCTATCTCGGCCTGCCCGGTATGCCCGGGGAGTTGCGGATCACAGGCCCGGACGGCGCGGCCGGCCCCGGGTCGGTGCCCTCCTACCCGGCACCCGAGGACGCCGTGCGCGCTCTGGCCTACGTCACCCGATACGCCGCGTGGCGGCGCCGGCCCAGAGGCCGTCTCCCCGAGAACATCGGGGACGGCCGGGCCCGGGCGCGCGCCCTCGTCGAGCGGCTTCCCGCGGGCGGGCCGGGCGAAGACCCCGTGACCGCCGGACCCGCGGACACCGCCGCCGTGCTGGCCTGTTACGGCGTCGCGGCGGCCGATCCCGGCGCGCGGCCGCACCCGGAGGCGGTCGCGGTCCGGATCCTGACCATGGAGGATCCGTCCTTCGGCGCGGTGGTCTCGTTCGGGCTCTCCGGCGCCACGGCCGCCCTGCTCGACGACCGCGCCTACCGCCTCGCGCCGCTCACGGACGTCGAGGCCGCCGAGCTCGTACGGGCGGTCCGGTCGGCGCCGCTGTTCTTCGGTCACCGCGGTGCGGCCCCGGTGGACGTCGCCGCGCTCGAGGATCTGCTCCTGCGAGTGGCGCGGCTCGCCGACGACCTCCCCGAGGTGGCCCGGCTGGAACTCGACCCGGTGCTGGTCCTGCCCTCCGGGATCTCGGTCGGCGGTGCGGCACTACGGCTGGCGCGGCCGGTGGGGCCGGTGGGGCCGCGGCCCGAGCGCGGCCCCAGACGGCTGCCGGGCCCCGCCCTGTAGCCGTCTGGGTGCGGCTCTCGGTGCCGGCCCTCGAGCCGCGGCCGCCCGCCGGTCTACGGCTCCGGTTGGGGTGGCGGCGTGGGTTCGGGTGTGGGCGGACGCGGGCCGGGCGGGGGTTGCGGCACCGGGCCGGGGCCGGGCGTTGGGCCGGGGCCCGGGGCCGGAGGGCCGGGGCGGGGCGGAGGCGGCGGGACCGGGGGCTCTGGCGGAGGGATGGGCGGAGGCCCGGGCGGTGCCGGGGGTTCGGTCGGTCTGGGGGTCCGCGTCTGGGGTGTGTTCGGGTGGTCTGACATCCGTCCAACTTCCCGTCAACTTGTGGGCACGTGCGTGCGGGAGCGTGTCCGGTGGGGCTTTCACCTTCCTGTTCACCCGCGCTGTTCCTTTACCCTCGATCTGCATCATGATCCCTGGACCGTCACGCCGGCTACGGCCCATGTGCGCGCAACCCCGGGGACAGGGCAGGATGGGGGCATGAGGGAAACCCGAGCGACGGCTCAGGGGCTGCGCACGGCAATCGAGCGGAGTGGTTACTACCCCGCCTTGGTCGCGGACGCAGTCGAGTCTGCAGTGGGCACAGAGCCGGTGCTCGCCTACGTCATCCATCACGAGGCCACCTTCGACCCGGCGATGGAGGTGCGGCGGCATGTGACGGTGCTGGTCCTGTCACCGTCCCGGCTGCTGGTGTGTCACACCGACGAGCACCCGCCCACGGAGACGACACCGCATCCGCACGCCTCCACCACCACGGAGGCGGTGCGGCTGGACCGGATCCGCTCGGTGGCGCTCACCCGGGTGGTGCAGGATCCGGCGGCCTACGTCCCGGGCATGCCCCCGACGGAGGTCGTCCTCACGATCGGCTGGGGCGCCATCGCCCACGTCGACGTGGAGCCCGCGACCTGCGGTGACGAGTCCTGTGAGGCCGACCACGGCTACACCGGCACGATCACGGCCGACGACCTGCTGCTGAGGGTCAGCGCGGCCGCCGACGGAGGCGACGCGGTGGGCCACGTCCTGGCGTTCGCGACCGCTCTGTCCGAGGCGACCAACCGGTGAGCCCGCACGGGGGACTCGCGCGGGCCCCCGAGCCCTGATCCGAAGGCCGAGCATGAACGCAGTGGCCCCTCCATCGGTTCCGCGCTACGGCTCCGGGGCCCTGTCCGACCTCACCCCGTCGCTGCTCGCCGCGCTGGGCGTGCCCGATGGCCAGGACGTCCTCGGGCTGCCGCGGTCGCCGCGCGTCTGCGTGCTGCTCATCGACGGCCTGGGCTGGGAGCTGTTGCGGTCCCATCCCGAGGAGGCGCCCTACCTCTCCTCGCTGCCGGGCAGGCCGCTCACGGCCGGGTTTCCGGCCACCACCGCCACGAGCCTCGCCTCGCTCGGCACCGGGACCAGCCCGGCCGTACACGGCCTGCTCGGCTACCAGATCCTCGACCCCGGCAGCGGGCGCCTGCTCAACTGCCTGCGCTGGAACGACCAGGTCGACCCACTGACGTTCCAGCCCGTGCCCACGGTCTACGAGCGGGCGGCCGCCGCGGGGGTCGGCGTCGGCTATGTCGCCTCGGGACAGTACGAGCACAGCGGCCTGTCCCGCGCCGTGCACCGGGGGGCCGCCTATCTGCCGGCCGACAGCCTGGGGCAGCTCGTGGCCCAGGCCGAGCGGGCACTGCGCGAAGGCGACAGGTCCTACGTCACCGTCTATCATTCCGATCTCGATTCGACGGGGCATCTCCACGGAGCCGGATCGCGGGCGTGGCGGCACCAGCTGCGGTTCGTCAACCTGCTCGCCGAGCGGCTCGCCGAGGTCCTGCCGCCCGGAACGGCGCTTTACGTCACGGCCGACCACGGGATGGTCAATCCGGCCGTGAAGGTGGACGTGGACGAGGTCGGGGAGCTGCGGCAAGGGGTCCGGCTGCTCGGCGGTGAGCCGCGAGCCCGGCACGTCTACGCCGAGCCCGGGGCGGCCGAGGACGTCCTGGCCGCCTGGCGGGCCGTGCTCGGTGACCGCGCCTGGGTCGTCACCAGGGAGGAGGCCGTGGCCGCCGGCTGGTTCGGCCCGGTGGCCGACGAGATCCTCCCCCGGATCGGGGACGTGCTCGCGGTGCCCCACGGCGATGTCGCCATCGTGGCGACCAGGGCCGAACCACTGGAGTCCGGTCTCGTGGGGATGCACGGGTCGATGACCCCCGCCGAACAGCTCGTACCCCTGCTCAGCCCGCCGGTCTGACGGTGGCCCGGGACCCTGGCTCACCCCGTACATCCGGGTTTGGGGCCGGTTGTGGTGATCTGCCCCTCCCGGATGGGCCGGGAAGCGGCCAGACTGGGCCTGTGCAGGCACTCATCACCGTCCCGGCGCTCGCGAACGCGCTCGAGGACCCACGGCCCCCCGTCGTGCTGGACGTACGCTGGCATCTCGCCGGACCGCCCGGCGTCGAGGCCTACCGGCGGGGACACCTGCCCGGTGCCGTCTTCGTAGATCTGGACACCGAACTCGCCGCGCCGCCCGGCCCGGCGGGCCGGCATCCGCTGCCGTCGGCGGAGGATTTCACGGTGGCGATGCGGCGTGCCGGGGTCCACGGCGACCGGATGGTCGTGGCCTATGACGACGCGGACTCGACCGCGGCGGCCCGGTTGTGGTGGATGCTGCGCTATTTCGGACATGAGCGGGTCCGGGTCCTCGACGGTGGCTACCGGGCCTGGACCGACGCGGGCCGGCCGGTGACCACGGACGAGCCGGCCGTGCGGCCGGGCGGCTTCACCGCGCGGCCGGGCCGGCTGCCCCTGCTGGACGCCGACGGTGCCACGACCCTGGCCAAGGTCGGCGTGCTGCTGGACGCGCGTGTCGCGGAGCGTTACCGCGGCGAGGTCGAACCCGTGGACCCGGTCGCCGGGCACATCCCCGGGGCGGTGAACGCCCCCACCCTCGGCAACGTCGGCGTCGACGGCAGGTTCCTGCCGCCGGAGCTCCTGCGGGAGCGGTTCGCCGAGCTCGGCGCGACCGACGCCGCCGAGGTGGGGGCCTACTGCGGCTCGGGCGTCACCGCGGCACACGAGATCCTCGCCCTCACGGTCGCCGGGGTCCCCGCCGCGCTGTACGTCGGATCGTGGTCCAACTGGATCGCGGATCCGGGCAATCCCGTGGCCACCGGCGACTCCTGACCCGCCCCACCGCCGCGATCGCGCGGTCGTCACGGCCCCGTTCTCCCGCCCGTGCCGGCCCTCCCACGCGTGCTCGGGCGTGGATTCTCGCGAGCCTTCGGGTCAGCCGGCGCCGAAGCAGACGAACCCGAGGACGCCGGGGGTCCGCGGTACGGCGGCGAGCGCGGCCGCGGGAGAGGTTCCGGCCGGCAGCGACCGGTGGAAGGCGACCATGAAGTCACGGGCGGCGTCGTCGCGCACCGGCGCCACGCTCGCGATCACGGCCCCGGCGCCGAGTTCGAGCAGGACGCCGGCCATCCCCATGACCGCGTGCCCGGCGTCGGCCCGCCCGGCGTCACAGGCCGACAGCACCACCAGCTGCGGGGCCCGGCGCATCCCGGCCAGGTCATGGGCGATCAGCGGGCCGTCCGCCAGCAGCAGCCGGGAGAACAACGGGTTGTCGTCACGGAACTCGCCGTGTGCCGCCACGTGGGCCAGTGCGGCGCCGTCCAGGCTCCGGCGCACCGTCTCGGCCCGCGCCGAACTCCCGGTCAGGACGGTCGGATCGGGGTGGAGGCGGGCCAGGGCGGCCACCTCGGCCCGGGCGTGTTCCAGGTCCGGACCGGCCACGAGCACCACCCGCTCCGGGGCGCCGCCGGGTCCGGAGCGGACGGGGGCTCCGGACCGGACGGAGGACCGGTCGGGGGACCGAAGAGGATGCGACGCGTTGGACCTGAGCCAGGCCGCCGCCGAGGGGACGACGGTCACCGGACGCGCGGCCAGTCGCGGCAGCGCCGCCCAGGGCATGCCGTGGAGTGCTCCCGTGGGGGACAGGACCAGCGTCCGGTCGCCGATCTCGTGCAGCAGCGGGCCGAGGAGCCGCTCCTCCGCCTGGGCCGCCGCCGTCATGAGCCCCTCGCGGGCCCCGGCGTGGTCCTCGCCGTGCTGCGCCAGCACGCGAAGGTTGAAACGCGTCAGCGTGACGCCGCGTGCGGCGTGCTCGTAGGGGCCGAGCGGCCAACGACGGCAGCGGCCCGCGACGAGCGTCACCGCGTGGAGCTCCGGCCCGATCGTGATGTACTCCACGAGAGCCCGGTCGGCCAGCGCCTCGGCGAGCTCGTCCAGACGCGGCCGTGGCGACCGGGCCGAGGTGCCCGCCGCCGTCCGGGCGTTCGTCCGGACCGCCGCCTCCAGCGCGCCGAGGCGCTCGGTCATCTCCCTGGTGTCATGTCCGGCGCCGGTCGCCGTGGCGAGTTCGGCGCTCACCCGCCGTAGCTCGGCGAGCGCGGCGGCGCGCCGGGGGTCGGCCGGCGGCCGTACCGCCGGTGCGCGGCAGGCGATCGCCCGCCTCCGCTCCTCGGCGGCGAGCAGTTCCCGGGCCGAGCCCGCCTGCCGCAGCCCGAGGTCGGCGAGATCGGTGGCGAGGTGGGAGGCGCGGGCCCGCAACTCCGTGGCGCCGAGCGCGGCGGCGTGCGCGTCGACGATCCGCAGCCCGGCCCGGACCGCGGCCGCGGCACCGGGCCGGTCGCCCCGCGCGGCCCGTTCCAGCGCGGTGGCGTGCCATGCCGCGACCCGCAGCGCCACCGGCCCGTGCCACCGGGCGGGGCTCACCTGTCCCAGCAGCTCCTCCGCCAGGGCGGAGCGGTGGAGATGGAGGGCCAGCAGCGCCGCGACGATCCGCGTGTCCGCCGCCGCCTCGCCCCATCCCGACCGGTCGAGCCGCCGGGCGGCCGTACGGGCGGATTCCAGGAACGCGGATGTCCGGTCGCCGTCGGCCCAGCGGGCCCGGATCAGCAGATGGCCGGCCAGCGGGATCCAGCCGGTGCGCTCCTGGCGGGTCAGCTCCGCGTGGGCCCGGCCGGCCGTGTCCGCGGCCCGTCCGGGGGCGTCGTCGGCCAGCTCCGCACGGGCCAGCAGGAGCAACCCGTCGGCCACGTCGGCGGCGTAGCCGCAGGCCGCGACCTCCGCGAGCGTCGTGGTGAGCAGCGCCCGCGCCTCTCCCGCCAGTCCCGCGACGATGAGCGTCTCGGCGCGGTCGAACCGGCACTGCGCGACCCGTTCGGGAGTCAGTTCCGGCTCCACCGCGGCGTACAACCCCAGGGCGCGGGGCAGGTCTCCGCGGCGCGATGCCACGAAGGCCAGGTTGCCCCGGGCCATCGCCGCCTGATGGGACAGCCCGGCGCGGTCGGCGGTGACAGCGGCCTCGGTGAGGTGGGACTCGGCCGCGTCGAGCTCGCCCTGGTAGGCGCGCGCCAGCCCGATGGTGGACAGCAGCCCGGACAGCGCGGCCAGGTCGTCTCCGCCTCGCAGCCCCGGCAACGCCCGCCGGGCGGTCTCGAGAGCCTCCCCGATCCGGCCGCTGCGGGCCAGGGCGAAGGCGCGGTTGGCCGCGAGCCGGCCGGCGTCGCCGCCGCGCAGCACGGGTTCGGCGGCGTCGGCGGCGGCCAGCGCCCCGTCCACGTCGCCGCGCGCGGCCAGCAGTCCCACCATGTTCATCCGCACCTGGGCGGCGGCATAGGAGAGCCCCTCCAGGGCCGCCGTCGCGAGGGCCTCGTCGAGCTGACGCAGGCCCTCGGTCAGCCGGCCCAGTTCCTTGCCGGCCAGCGCCAGCACCCGCAGTGCGAGCACCCGGCCGGCCGGATCGCCGGACGCGGAGAGCAGATCCCGTGCGATCACCTGGGCCCGGGCCGGGTCGGCCGTGGCGAGCCGCACGAGTTCCCGTTCCCTCATATCCGCACCCAGCTGGTGACGATCGAGGTCGCGTTCGGGAGCCGGAAGACCAGGCTCACCAGACCCGCGGGCACCCCCGCGGCGATGAAGTGGCCGGCCCGGTCCACCCGCGCCGTCAGTTCACCGCCGAGATGCCGGATGCGCACGTGGGCGGGAGCGGGCGGGGACAGCCGCCCGACGAGTTCCCGGTCCGGCCCCCGTCCGTTGACCTCGATCTGCACCGTGAGGTCCGCGCCGTCGAAGGTGAGCAGCCGGGAAGCCCCCCGGATGCCGGCGGCGGCGGTGCTGTCGGCGACCAGCCGGGCCGGCGCCGCGTCCGGCTCGCGCCAGGCGAAGGCGGCCCGTCCGGACGCGAGGACGGCTTCGGGCACCGGGTCGAAGATCAGGAAGGCCGCCCGGACCTCGTCCATCAGCGCCTCGTCGTCCCGAGAGCTCATCGCGTGCCCCCGATCCGCTTGCGCAGCGAGGTGAGGCAGCGGGCGCGGGTCGGGCCGACGCTGCCGACCGGGATGCCGAGGGCCGCCGCGACATCGGCATAGGCGGGGGAGACGGCGAACAGCCGCAGGACCTCACGGCACAGCGCGGGCAGCGTATGGATGGCGGCGATGACCTGAGCGAGGCGCTCACGGTCGGCGCAGACGTGCTCGGGTCCCGGTTCGGGGGCCTCCAGATGGGGAAGCGGCCGGATGTCGCCCTGGTGCCACGCGCGCCGCGCCACCCGTACCGCCTCCCGGCGCGCCGTGACCGCCAGCCAGGTTCCGACCCGGTCGGGTTGCCTGAGGTGGTCGATCCGTTCGACCAGCCGCAGCCACGTGGTCTGGGCCACGTCGGCGGCGTCGGTGTCGCCCAGGCCGTGCCCGCGGGCGATGGCCCAGAGCATGCCCGCATAACGGGTGGTGAGAGCCTCCCACGCCGCCTGGTCGCCTTTCCTCGCCCAGACGACCAGGTCGCCGGGCGGGACGTTGTTCATCTGTACAGGGCCCACGAGTGCCTCCTCGCACGGCCCCCCGCTGGCCAGCAAGGTTAGGGTCACGACGCGCCACGCCGGTCCCGCCCGGCGGCGTGTTACCTCATCGCCGTCGCTTCGTGTTCAGACCCTGATGATTACGCCGAGGCCGGGAAGGGTAAGGGCGCCCGTCTCGGACAGGACGCGGTCCGCGGCCACCGTGGCCGGCAGGTCCTCGGCGGCCGCCATGCGGGCGACCGCGCCGGCCACGGCCGGAGCCGCGAAGGAGGTGCCGCTCCACGTGGCATAGCCGAGGAAATCGTCGGGGTCGATCCCGCTGACCCGTTGCCGTGATCGCGGTCTCGGACCGTCGAAACGTACGAAGGAGCTGGCCACCCCGACACCCGGCGCGCACGCGTCGACCCACCACCCGTAGTTGGAGAACCAGGCGCGCTCGCCACCGTCCAGCGCCGCGACGGCGATGACCTCCTTGAGCGCGGCCGGCCAGAACGGCCGGTCGGTCGCGGCGTTGCCGGCGCAGGCCACCACCACCGTGCCGTTGCCCGTCCGCAGCCGCGAGACCGCGCGCGCGAGCACGGGGGAGGGCCGGTCGTCGTAGGTGTGGCATCCGGCGGACAGGTTCACGATGTCCGCCCGGCCCCACTCGGCCAGCCAGGTCAGCGCCCGGATGACGTCGAACTCGTCCCCGATCCCGTCGCTGCCGATGACCTTGCGGGCCCGGATCCGGGCCGTCGGCGCGTGCTGGAGGACGACCCCGGCGATGAACGTCCCGTGCCCCGCCTGCGCGTCCAGCTCGTAGTCGAGGTCCGCGTCCAGGACCTCGGCGACCTCGTCGCGCTGCTCGGCGTACCACTCCCGGTCGTCGTACCAGGGGTGGGGGGACAGGCCGGTGTCCAGCACGGCGACCGTGACCGGACGGGCGGCCGCGGCGGCCGTGGGGACGTCGATGGGCGGTGCGGGGCGGGGCAGGTCGGCCGGCCCGGACCACCACATCGGCTGGCCGTGGACGAGGTGGTTGGGGGCCACGGCCAGCCTGCGCGGCGGCCCGTCGCCGCTGAGGTGGGCGGCCAGCTCGCAGACGTCCACGCGGGCGGCCGCCCGCAGGCGCAGACGGCACACCCCCGGCTCGTCGTGCCGGGAATCGGACCAGCGGCGCACGAGCCCCTCGACGACCGGAGCGTCATGGCCCGCCACGAGGATCTGGTCACGGCGGATCAGGGCGGGACGGCCGCCGGTCGGCTCGACGACCACCGCGTCCCGGTGGCGGGCGAGCACCCGCTCCAGCTGAGCCTCTTGGTCGAACACACGCTGAGCGTGCCCGCCTCTTTACCGTTCGTAACGTCGGCGGGGGTTTCGGCCCGCGGATTGAGAACCTACTCCGCGGAATGCGTTACTGGAGGCATGGACGTGGAGACGGCCGCTCCGGCCCGGCCGCGCTCGCGCACGCGACGGATCCCCGGAGCGCGCACCTGCGCCCTGCTGGCGGGAGCGCTTTCGCTCCTGGCCTTTCCCCGGCCCGGCCTCGACCGGCTCGCGTGGGCGGCGCTCGTCCCCGGGCTGCTGATCATCCGGTCCGCGGCCACGGCGCGCGCCGCGGCCGTGCGCGGGTGGTGGTTCGGCGCCGGGTTCCTGCTCGCGGCGCTCTACTGGACCATCCCCAACATAGGACCCGGGCTCCTGCTGGTGGCCGTGGTTTTCGGGGCGCCGTGGGCCGGCTGGGGACTGGCCGCCTGGGCCACCCTGCGCGATCCGGTCCGCCCGCTGTGGGCCCTGCTCCTGGTGCCGAGCGCGTGGGTGGTGATCGAGTACAGCCGGTCCTGGCACGCGCTCGGCGGGCCGTGGGGATTGCTCGGCGCGAGCCAGTGGCGGCATCCCGCGGTGCTCGGCCTGGCCGCGCTCGGCGGGGTGTGGCTGGTGAGCTTCGCCCTCGTGGCCTGCAACACCGCCTTGGTGATCGCACTGGTCTCCCGGAGAGCGCGCTTCCAGGCGGTGTCGTCCCTGGTCCTGATCGGGACGGCGGGCCCGCTGGCCTACGCCCTGCGCGGTGAGCCCCCGGATCAACGGACCCTGCGGGTCGCGCTGGTCCAGCCCGGGGTGATCCATGATCCCGGCCCGAGGTTCGCGGCCGCCGAACGCATCACCGAGGGGCTTCCCGCCGCCGATCTCGTGGTGTGGGGTGAGAGCAGCGTGGGCTTCGACCTGGACCGGCGGACCGACCTCACCGCGCGGCTGCGCGCGCTCACCGCCTCGGCCGAGCTGCTCGTCAACGAGGACGCGCGGGACGCCGGGGGCCGCATCTCCAAGCGGTCACTGCTGATCGGTCCCGGCGGGATCCGCGGCCGCTATGTCAAGACGCGGCTGGTGCCGTTCGGCGAATACATCCCGCTCCGGCCGGCGCTCGGGTGGCTCTCCGCCGTCAGTGAGGCCGCCGGCGAGGACCGCGTCCCCGGCACGGGTGTACGGGTGATGACGACGGACGGGGTCGTCATCGGCCCGCTCGTGTGCTTCGAGTCGGCCTTCCCCGACCTCGGACGCGCGGTCGTGCGGCACGGTGCACAGGTGCTCGTCTACCAGTCCGCGACGTCGACGTTCCAGGGCAGCTGGGCGCCGGCGCAGCACGCCGCCCTGGCCGCGGTGCGGTCCGCCGAGACCGGGCGGCCGAGCGTACAGGCGGCGCTGACCGGGGTCTCGGCCGGCTATGACGCGCGCGGGCGCCGGCTGGCCTGGCTGGACACCGACCGGCGGGGTCACGTGACCGTGACCCTGAGGGTCCCGCCCGCGACCGCACGTACCCCCTATGACCGATATGGGGACTTTGTGATCTATGTCGCATTGATCATTTGCACGGTAGCGGCGGGTCGATATGGGTACGGCCGGTTGCGGCCAAGCAGGCCGTACGTGGCCAGGGGAAGGTGGTTCCGATTCCGTTGAGCGCTGGTGCGACTCGTGCCGATGGGGCACAATGATGGGCGCGGAAGCCTTCTTGGGACGTATGAGGCCGTAGGGGAAGACGAGCCTCGGTACGCAACCAGGAGGTCCGGTGACCGCACGTGGCGTTTTCTACGTCCACTCCGCGCCGCCCGCGCTGTGCCCGCATATTGAGTGGGCCGTCGGCGGTGTTCTCGGCGTGCCCGCTTCCCTGGCCTGGACGGAGCAGCCGGCCGCTCCGGGGACCATGCGCGCCGAGCTGTGCTGGGAGGGTGCTCCCGGAACCGCCGGCGGCATCACCTCGTCCCTGCGCACCTGGAAGCTGCTGCGGTTCGAGGTCACCGAGGACGCGACCCCGGGTTGCGACGGTGTGCGCTACAGCTTCACGCCGACCCTCGGGGTCTTCACCGCGGTCATCGGGGCCAACGGCGACGTCATGGTGCCCGAGGATCGGCTCCGTCACGTGATGGCGGGCGCGGCGGGGGGCAAGTCCAGTCTCGAGCACGAGCTCGAGCGGCTGATGGGCACCCCGTGGGACCACGAGCTCGAGCCGTTCCGCCGGGCCGGCGACGGCGCCCCGGTCCGCTGGCTGCACGCCGCCGTCTGAGCCCGGCGGCGGTTACGAGGGCGTCGACCCGATCGATCTGGAGGAGACGGGAACGGTCTTCGGCCAGCACCTGACCGACGCCGAACGCGTCGAACTCCTGGACGAGATCCCGACGAGGACGACCGGCACGTCCTCATCCACGGCTACACCACCGTGCTCCAGCGAGCCCGCGAAACCCGCCGTGATCCTGCGGCCGGTCGCGGCCTCGGCGCTCTCGACGCGCGAACGACCGCAGGATGACGACGGGGTGGTGGCCCTACAGGGGGATGTTGCCGTGGGCGCCCCTCGCGGGGATGGCCTCGGCGATGGCGCGGGCGATGGCGACGCGGGTCCCCGCGGGCGAGATGACCTCGTCGATGACCCCGAGGTCGCGGGCCCGGGCCAGGCCGCCGGCGATCTTCTCGTGCTCGGCGGCGAGCTCGGCCTCGAGCGCGGGCCGCTCCTCCTCGGGCACGGCCGCGATCTTACGGCGGTGCAGCACGCGGACCGCGGCGACCGCGCCCATCACGGCGACTTCGGCGGTCGGCCAGGCGAAGACCCGGGTGGCGCCGAGCGAGCGGGAGTTCATCGCGATGTAGGCCCCGCCATAGGCCTTGTGGGTCACCACGGTGACGCGGGGCACGGTGGCCTCGGCGAAGGCGTGCAGGAGCTTGGCGCCGCGGCGTACGACGCCGCCGTGCTCCTGTCCGACGCCGGGCAGATAGCCGGGGACGTCCACCAGCACGACGAGCGGCACCCCGAAGGCATCGCACATCCGCACGAAACGCGCGGCCTTCTCGGCCGAGGCCGAGTCGAGACACCCGCCGAGCCGCAGCGGATTGTTGGCGATGATGCCGACCGTACGGCCACCGAGCCGGCCGAGCGCCGTCACGATGTTGGGGGCCCACTTGGCGTGCAGCTCCACGAGCCCGTCCGGGTCGTCGACCATGCCCTTGACCAGGGGCTTGACGTTGTAGGCCCGGCGGGCGTTCTCGGGAAGCAGGTCGCTGAAGTCGGCCTCGGTGACCGAATCGGGACGGAGCCTGCCCTGGTGGCCGAGCAGGAGCGCCACCTTGCGCGCCTGCACGATCGCCTCGGTGTCGTCCTTGGCGACGAGGTGCACGAGACCGGACTTCTTGGAATGCGGCTCCGGCCCCCCCAGCGAGGCCATGTCGATGTCCTCGCCGGTCACCGACCGTACGACGTCGGGACCGGTCACGAAGATCCTCCCGTCCTGGGACAGGATCACGATGTCGGTGAGCGCGGGACCGTAGGCGGCCCCGCCGGCCGCCGCGCCCAGGACGACCGAGATCTGCGGGATCACTCCCGAGGCCCGGGTCATGGCGGCGAAGACCATCCCGACCGCGTGCAGCGACTCCACGCCCTCGGCGAGCCGAGCGCCCCCCGAGTGCCAGAGCCCGATGATCGGAAGACGCTCCCGGATGGCATGGTCGTAGGCCATCACGATGGCCTCGCAACCGGCCATGCCCATCGCGCCGCCCTGGATCCGGGGGTCGCTCGCGAACGCGACCACCGGCAGGCCCTCGATGCGTCCGACACCGACGAGAGCGCCGCTCTTGTCCTTTTCGTTGGAGAGCGCCCGGAAACTGCCGTCGTCGAAGAGTGCGGTGAGCCGGACCCGCGGATGGCGCGGGTCGGCCGCCTCCTCGGTCGGCGCCGGGGCGGTGGGGCTGAGGATGCCCGTATCGAGGACGGTCACGACGGATGGCTCCTTACGCTAGACAGCGCGTTGGAAGGCGACGGCGACGTTGTGGCCGCCGAAGCCGAAAGAGTTGTTGAGGGCTGCGATGGGACCGTCGGGCAGCCTGCGGGGCTCGCCGTAGACGATGTCGAGGTCCACCGCGTCGTCGAGGTTCTCGAGGTTGGCCGTCGCCGGCACCACGCCCTCGTGGAGCGCGAGCACGGTCGCGATGGACTCGAGCGCGCCGGCGCCGCCGAGCAGGTGACCGGTCATGGACTTGGTCCCGGTGATGACGGCCTTGGCGGCCGCCTCCGGGCCGAGGGCGCTCTTGATCGCGGCGATCTCCGCCACGTCACCCTGGGGTGTGGACGTCGCGTGCGCGTTGATGTGGACGATGTCCTCGGGCGTCAGCCCGGAGTTGTCGAGCGCGCGCCGGATGGCCGCCGCCGCACCGGACCCGGTCGGGTCGGGCTGCACGATGTCATGCGCGTCGGCGGAATAGCCGGCCCCGGCCGCGATCGCGTAGATCTTGGCGCCGCGGGCCCGGGCGTGCTCCTCGGACTCGAGGATCAGCGTGGCGGCTCCCTCGCCGATGACGAAGCCGTCGCGGTTCTTGTCGTACGGCCGGGAGGCCCGCTCGGGCTCGTCGTTGCGGGTCGACATGGCCCGCATGGCGGCGAAGGCGGCCATGTTGAACGGGTGGATGGTGGCCTCGGTGCCGCCGGCGATCACCACGTCGGCCCGGCCGGTCCGGATCATGTCGATGGCGTAGCCGATGCCCTCGGCGCTGGAGGCGCACGCGCTCACCAGCGCGTGCGCGCCCGCCTTGGCGCCGAACTCGATGCCGACGTGCCCGGCCGAGCCGTTGGGCATGAGCATCGGGACCGTGAAGGGCGAGGTGCGCTTCCATCCGGTCTGCTTGAAGGCGTGGTAGCCGTTCAGTGCGGTCAGCAGGCCCCCGATGCCGCTCGACACGACCGCGCCCAGCCGCTCATGGTCGACCTCGAAACCGTCCGAGCCGCCGTCCGCGCCGCCCGGGGCCCCGGGCGGCGGAAGGAACCCCGCGTCGCGCCAGGCCTCGTGACAGGCGATCAGCGCGAAGGCCTGGCAGCGATCGAGCCTGCGCAGGCGGTGCTTGGGAAGAACCTGGTCGGGTTCCACCGCGATCGTCGCGGCGAACCTCGTGGGGAGATCCTGGATGTCCTCCCAGTCGAGCATCCGCACCCCGGACTTGCCGGTGAGCAGGCCCGCCCAGGTCGACGCGACGTCACCGCCGAGGGGCGTCGTGGCACCGAGACCGGTGACGACGACCGTGCCGTTTCCGGCACTCCGGCGGGGACCGGTCCCGGACTGGACCTGGCTCGTGCTCATGATGCTCTCTCCTCGCTCACTGGGATGGGGCGGCGCGCCGCACGCCATTGGACGGCGCGCCACGTCACCACTCAGGCCTGGAGGCCCTGGACGAACGCGATGACGTCCTTGACGGTCTTGAGGTTGCGAAGCTCGTCGTCGGGGATCTCGACGCCGAACTTGTCCTGCGCCGCCACCGCGATCTCCACCATCGACAGCGAGTCGATGTCGAGGTCGTCGATGAAGTTCTTCTCGGGGGTCACGTCGGCCGCGGGAATGCCGACGATCTCCTCGATGATCTCGCCGAGGCCGGTCAGGATCTCCTGTTCGGTGGCTGCCATGGTGCGGATTCTCCTCATTTGTTGGACGCAGGCCGTGCGCGAATTGGTAGTGACGGGCCTACGGGATCTGAATGACTTGGGCAGCGTAGGTCAGCCCGGCGCCGAACCCGATCAGCAGGGCAGGCGCGCCGGACGGAACGTCCCCACGCTCGATCATGCGGGACAGGGCCAGCGGAATGGACGCCGCCGACGTGTTGCCGGCGGTGACGATGTCGTTGGCGATGACCGCGTTGGTCGCTTTGAGCTTGCGGGCGATGGCCTCGATGATGCGCAGGTTCGCCTGGTGGGGCACGAAGGCGGCGAGCTCCTCCGGGGAGACCCCGGCGCGCTCGCACGCCTCCCTGGCCACGGGGTGCAGCGCCGTCGTGGCCCAGCGGAAGACGGCCTGGCCCTCCTGGTGGAGGAAGGACTGACGGTCCTTGATGATGATCTTGTCATAGTGCTCGCCCGCGCTGCCCCAGACCACCGGGCCGACACCCGCGGTCTCGGAGCCGGTCACGACGGCCGCCCCCGCTCCGTCGGCGAAGATGATGCAGGTGGCGCGGTCGGTCCAGTCCACCCACTGCGAGAGCTTCTCCGCGCCGATGACGAGCGCGTTCCGGGCGGATCCGGCCCGGATCGAGTCGGAGGCGCTGGCCAGGGCGTAGCAGAACCCGGCACACGCGGCATTGAGGTCGTAGGCGCCCGGGGCCTTGATGCCGAGGTGATGGGCGACCGAGGCCGAGACGTTGGGGATCATGGACTCGGGCGTGCAGGTCGCCACGATCACCAGGTCGATGTCCTCGGCGGCGAGGCCGCTCGCCGCGAGCGCCTTGCCGCCCGCCTGAGTGGCGATGTCGAGCAGGCTTTCGTCGGGCCCGGCCACCCGGCGCTCGGCGATGCCGACGCGGCTGCGGATCCACTCGTCGTCGGTGTCGACGGTCCGCGCCAGGTCGGCGTTGGTCACCACCGTGGCCGGCTGGTAGTCGCCGAACGCCAGGATGCGCGCCCCGGGCATGCCCGCTGGAATTTTGAACATGGTCATGATCCCTCCCTTCGTTCTGCCGATCCGCCGGTCAACGTCCGCCGTGCGTGCTGATGAGCTCGCGTGCCCTGTCGAGATCGTCCGGTGTCTTCAGCGCCAGCAGCTCCACACCGCGCAGCTCGCGCCGGGCCAGCCCGGTCAGCGTGCCCGCGGGCGGCAGCTCGATGATGGCGGTGACCCCGAGGTCCCGCATCGTGTCCATGCAGGCGTCCCAGCGCACCGGGGTGCTGACCTGGTCGACCAGGCGGGAGACGTAGTCGGCGCCCGAGGCCACCACGGCCCCGTCCCGGTTGGACAGCACCCTGGTGACCGGGTCGGCCACCGGCATGCCGCCCCTGATCCGCCGCAGTGTGTCGACGGCCGGCGCCATGTGCTCGGTGTGGAAGGCACCGGCGACCGACAGCGGCCGCAGCCGCGCCTTGGCCGGCGGCTCCTCGGCGAACGTCGCGAGCCGGTCCATCGGCCCCGCCGCGACCACCTGGCCCGCGCCGTTGATGTTCGCCGGGGTGAGCCCGTGCTTGTCGATGGCGGCGAGGACTTCGTCGGCGTCGCCGCCGAGCACCGCGGTCATGCCGGTCGGGACCTGCTTGGCGGCCTGCGCCATCGCCCGGCCCCGTTCCCGTACGAACACCAGCGCCGCCTCGGGCGACAACACCCCGGCGATCGCGGCGGCGGCCAGCTCACCGACGCTGTGTCCCGCCACCGCATCGGGCACGGTGCCGTCCGCGGCCGCCGGATGATCGCCCATCCGGATGCCGAGCGCCTCGGCGGCGGCCAGTGCGGCGGTTACCAAGAGTGGTTGCGCCACGGCCGTGTCGCGGATCTCCTCGGCGTCGGCCACGGTCCCGTAGCGCACCAGATCGAGCCCGGTGACCGCCGACCACCACGCGAGCCGGTCGGCGATGCCGGGGACCTCCAGCCATGGCTGGAGGAATCCGGGCGTCTGGGCGCCCTGGCCGGGCGCGGCGATGAGAAGCACGTGTTCAACCCTGCACTGTAGACATTGAACATGTGGATGCCGATCGGCACGAAGTTTGATGGCATGGCTTTGTACGTGTCCTACAAGTGGGGCGAGAGCGGCGTCCCGGCGGTCCGGGCGCGGGTACGGCGCTCGTCCATCAGAGCTCGGTGCCGGGCCGCACCTCGAAGCGCAGCGCGAAGCGGCCGAGGGCGAGGGCGATGCGCAACGTGAAGGCCGCCCGCCCGTCGGTCGGGACGAGTCCGGTCAGCTCGGTCACGCGCCGGAGACGGTAACGCACCGTGTTCGGATGCACGAACAGGAGCCGGGCCGTGGCCTCCAGCGACGAGCCCTGTTCGAGATAGGTGGTGAGGGTGTCGAGAAGGGGTGCGCCGGCCGTGCACATCGGCTCGTACACCTGGTCCACGAGATAGCGGCGTGCCACGTCGTCGCCGTCCAGCGCCCGTTCGGGCAGGAGGTCGGAGGCCAGCACGGGGCGCGGTGCGTCCGGCCAGGCGATCGCCGCCTGGAGCCCGGCGAGGGCCGCGCGGGCCGACTCGGTGGCGCCGTACAGGTCGGTCACCTGGGGTCCGACCACGACCGGGCCGGGACCGCACTTCGCCGCGATCGGACGCGCGGCCTCGAGCGGATCGTCCGCGCCGCCGACGATGGCGATGACCCGGTGTCCCTGTACTCCGGCCAGAACGTCCACCCGGGCCCGCCGGGCGGCCAGCTGGATCTGGTCGATGATGGTCTCGGACTCCTCCTCGGGGGTGTGGCCGGCCACGACCACCACCGGTTTGGAGGACCAGCCGAGTGCCGCCGCCCACGAGTGCAGGCTGTTGTCGACCTCGCCGCGCAGCAGCGAGTCCACGATGAGCGCCTCGAGCCGGGCGTCCCAGGCGCCCCGGGTCTCGGCCGCCCGGGCATAGACCGCCGCGGCGCCGAAGGCGACTTCCCGGGTGTAGCGCAGGATCGCCTCCCGCAGCTGCGCCTCCCCTCCGGGGGCGGCGAGTTCGTCCAGCCGGGCTTCGACCGTGTCGATGATGACGCGCACCATCTCGACCGTCTGCTGCAGCCGTACGGCGCGCATCAGCTCACGGGGCGCGGTGCCGAACACCTCACCGGCGATGGCGGGCCGGGTCTTCTCGGCGTTCTTGAACCACTCCACGAAGGCCGCGATCCCGGCCTGCGCGACGAGCCCGATCCAGGACCTGTGTTCCGCCGGCATCCGGCGGAACCAGGGCAGCTGCTCCTCCATCCGGGCGAGGGCGGCGGTACCGAAGCTGCCCATCGCCTCCTCCAGATGCTTGCTGGTCCGCTCCCGGATGGCCGCGTCGCTGGTGGTCTCCACGTCCTTAAGGGTGCCACCTCCGTGGTGATGGTCCATGCCGCCATGACGGCCGCGGCCTGTGGTCTCCGCCAAGAGGGACGGTACGGGGCGTACGGTCTGAAGTGTGGACCCGGTCGAGGCACTGCGCCGCATCGCGTTCCTGCTCGAGCGGGGGCTCGAGCCCACCTACCGGGTGCGGGGCTTCCGCACGGCGGCCGATCTGGTCGAGCGGCTCCCGCGCGAGGAGTTGTCGCGGCGCGCCGAGGAGGGCACGCTGACCGACCTGCCGGGGATCGGCGAGGTGACCTCCAGGGTCATCGAAGAGTCGCTGCGGGGAGAGGTCCCCGACTATCTCCGACGGCTCGAGGCCACCCAGGACACCGCGCTGGACGAGCCGGCCGCGGCGCTGTGCGAGGCGCTTCGCGGGGACCTGCACACGCACTCGGACTGGAGCGACGGTGGCAATCCCATCCGGGAGATGGCCGAGGCGGCGCGCGACCTCGGCCACGAGTACATCGCGCTGACCGACCACTCGCCTCGGCTCACGATCGCCAACGGCCTGTCGCCCGAGCGCCTGCGGGAGCAGCTCGAGGTGGTGGCCGGCCTCAACGAGGAGCTGGCGCCGTTCCGGATCCTCACCGGCATAGAGGTCGACATCCACCTGGACGGGTCGCTCGACCAGGAACCGGAGCTGCTCGACCGGCTCGACGTCGTCGTGGCGAGCGTGCACTCCAAGCTGCGGATGCCGCGAGCCGACATGACCCGGCGGATGGTCACCGCCATCGCCGACCCGCGGGTCGACGTCTTCGGGCACTGTACGGGCAGGATCGTCAGGGGCGGTGGTCGCCGGGGAGGGATCCGGCCGGGGGCGGAGTTCGACCCCGACGAGGTGTTCGGCGCCTGCCGGACCCACGACGTCGCGGTCGAGATCAACTCGCGGCCGGAGCGGCTCGACCCGCCCAAGCGGCTGCTGCGGCTGGCGGCCGAGGCCGGCTGCAGGTTCTCCATCGACACCGACGCGCACGCCCCCGGCGAGCTGGACTGGCAGCCGTACGGTTGTGAGCGCGCGGCGAAGTGCGGAGTGGAGCCGGGGCGAGTGGTCAACGCGATGACCGCCGCCGGCCTGCTCGCCTGGACCCGTTCCCGGCCGGGCCGCACCGATGGGGGACCCGGGGAAGAGCCCGTCCGCTGACCGGGTGGGCCCCGCCTTTCAGGCGGGGGTGTCCAGGCCCTTTCCCCGGGTCGGGGACAGGGCGGGGCTCCCGTTCGGGCGTGCGTCCCCGTCGCCCCCGTCGCCCCCGTCGGTCCGGTCGCCACCGTCACGGCCGGGGCCCCGGCTCACGGCCCCGGTGCGGGACTCCAGCAACGCGCGGGCGGTCCCCCAGATGCCCCTGCGGAACACCATGACGATGACGATGAAGATGGTGCCGGTGACGATGCCGATCTCCTCGAAGCCGGCGGTCGCCAGGTAGTCGTTCAACTCCACCACCAGGCCGGCGCCGATCACACCGCCCCACAGGGTGCCGATGCCGCCGAGCACGACCATCATCACGGCCTGCCCGGAGGTGGTCCAGTAGACCTCCTGGAGCGAGGCGAACCCGTGGCTGATGGCGAACAGCCCACCGGCCAGCCCGGTCAGGAAGGCCGACAGCACGAAGGACAGGAGCCGGTAGCGGTCCACCGGATAGCCGAGGGCCCGGGCCCTCGCCGGATTGTCCCGGATCGACATGATGACCCGGCCGAACGGCGACCGGACGATCCGCCAGGCCAGCAGCAGGCCGAGGAGCACGACCGGCAGCGCCACGTAGTAGAAGACGAACGGGTCGGACAGGTCCAGCCCGAACAGCTCCCGCGGGATGCCCTGCAGGCCGTTCTCACCGCCGGTGAGGCCCCGCCACTGGTTGGCGATGAAGTAGACCATCTGGGCGAACGCCAGCGTCACCATGGCGAAGTAGATGCCGCGCAGCCGTACCGACAGATAGCCGATCGGCACCGCGAGCACGGCCGCGAACAGCGCCCCGCCGAGCACCGCCACCGGGAACGGCAGCCCGGTGTGCAGGGCGATCAGCCCGGATACGTAGGCCGAGCCGCCCCAGAAGGCGGCGTGGCCGAACGACAGCAGCCCGGTGAAGCCGAGCAGCAGGTCGACGGCCACCGCGAACAGCGCCCAGCTGGCGATGTCCATCGCGACCGGCGGATAGATCATCCAGGGCAGGGCCAGTGCGGTCACGAGCCCGAGGGCCAGCAGCAGCCGGCCCCGGGCCGATCCTGACAACAGGCGGATCAACACAGCGTCTCCCGGCAACACAGCGCCTCCCGTTCCCGGCCTCGCGTGAGGTCGCGGCTCACAGCGCCTCCTCGCGTCCGAACAGGCCGGCCGGCCGCCACAGCAGTACGGCCGCCATGAGAATGAACACCAGCGTCTGGGACAGCGCCGGGACGTAGAGGTTGCCCAGCGCCGACACCAGCCCGATGGCGAAGCCGGCGGCCACGGACCCGAACAGCGAGCCCAGGCCGCCGATGACGACGACCGCGAAGACGACGATGATCAGGTCGGCTCCCATGAGCGGGTTCACCGCCCGCATGGGCGCGGCGAGCACCCCCGCGAGCCCGGCCAGCGCGATGCCGAAGCCGAACACCGGTGTCACCCAGCGGCCGACGTCGATGCCCAGGGCCCGGGTCAGCTCCGGCCGTTCCGTGGCCGCCCGTACGACCATCCCGACCCTCGTGCGGGCCAGGACGTACCAGACCGCCACGCAGACCAGGGCCGAAACGCCGAGTACGAAGACCTGGTAGGCGGGGTAGGTGAACAGCCCGAGGTCGACCGAGCCGGACAGCGCCGGCGGCCGCGGATAGGGCTGCGACTGCACGCCGTACCGCCGCCGCACCAGGTCCTGCAGGACGAGCGCGAGCCCGAAGGTGAACAGGAAGTTGTAGAGCGGGTCGAGCCCGCTCAGCCGCCGGATGAACAGCCGCTCCAGCACCGCGCCGAACAGCCCCAGGCCGAGCGGCACCACGACCAGCGCGAGCCAGAAGTTCACGCCGTAGGAGCTGAGCAGCACGTAGGCGCTGAACGCGCCGAGCATGTAGAAGGCGCCGTGGGCGAAGTTGACGACGCCCAGCATGCCGAAGATGACGGACAGGCCGAGGGCGAGCAGCGCGTAGAAGGCACCGCCCACCAGGCCGTTGAAGGCCTGTTGCAGCACGCGGACCTCTTAGAGCTTGCAGGCGGGGTCGGCCGCTTGGAAGGCCTCGTCCGCCGGGATCGTCTTCAGGATCTTCTCGTAGTCCCACGGCTCCTTGACCTCGGCGGCCGGCTTGACCTGGGCGAGGTAGGAGTCGTGCAGGAGCAGGTGGTCCTCGGCGCGGATCGTCGCGTTCTTGGCGAACACGTCCTCGAACTTCTTGCCCTCGAGCCGCCCGACCACGTCGTCGGACTTGTCGGTGCCGCCCTGCTGCACGGCCTCGAGGTACTGCGTCGCGGCCGAGTAGTTGGCCGCGTGCGCGAAGCTCGGGCGCTTGCCGGTCTTGGCCTGGAACCTGTCCGCCCACGCGCGGTTGTCCGGGCTGCCGTTCCAGTACCACGCGTCGCTGAACTTGGTGCCGGCGAGGGCGTCCGGGCCGAGCGAGTGGATGTCGGTGATGAACATCAGACCGACGGCCAGGTCGATGCCCTTGTCGCGCAGTTTGTACTCGTTGTACTGCTTCACCAGGTTGACCAGGTCACCGCCGGCCTGCATGCCGCCGAGCACGTCCGGTTTGGGGCGCAGGCCCGGTGCCTTGAGCAGGAACGTGGAGAAGTTGTCGTTCGGGAACGGCGTCGGGTCGGCTTTGATGACCTTGCCGCCGGCTCCGGAGATGGCCGCGTTGAAGCTCTTCTGCATGTCCTGCCCGAAGGCGTAGTCCGGGTAGACGAGATACCAGTTCTTGCGGCCGTCCTTGGTCACGGCGTCACCGGTGTGCGCGAGCATGTGCGTGTTGTAGCCGTAGTGGAAGGTGTACTTGTTGCACTGCGGCCCTTCCAGCGCCGTCGTGGCCGCGCCGATGTCCATGAAGATCTTCTTCTTGGACTTGGCGACGTTGGCGACGGCGAGCGCGGCCGAGGACGCCGGCACGTCCAGGATGACGTCCGCGCGCTGCCGGTCGTAGAGCTCCTGGGCCTTGGAGTTGGCGACGTCCGGCTTGTTCTGGTGGTCGGCCGAGATGACGTCGATCTTCTTGGCGACGGCCTTGTCGCCGTACTTGGCCTTGTGGTCGGCCACCGCCATCCTGACGGCCTCGATGCTGTTCTTGCCGGACAGGTCGGCGTAGATGGCCGACTGGTCGTTCAGCACGGCCAGCACGACCTTGCCGTCGCTGATCTTGCCTCCGCCCCCGCCCGGCCCTCCCGCGCAGCCCGCCAGCAGCGCTCCCGCGATCGCGACCGCGGCCGTACGACCTGTGCGTCTCATGTTCCGTCTCCTTCAGATTCCGAGGTATTCGAGCAGTTCGGTCTCGCGGGCGCGCACCTCGGAGTTGTCCAAGGACTCGATGACCCGGCCCTCCGCGAGCAGGTAGTGCCGGTCGGCCACGGTCCGGGCGAAGTTGACGTTCTGCTCGATGAGCAGAACCGTCACGCCCTGGGCCTTGACCTCGCGGAGGATGTCGCCGATCTGCTGGACGATGAGGGGGGACAGCCCCTCGGTGGGCTCGTCGCACAGCAGCAGCCGGGCACCCATCCGCAGCACCCGGGCGAGGGCCAGCATCTGCTGCTCGCCGCCGGAGAGCTTGGTCCCGGGGGAGCGGCGGCGTTCCCGCAACCTCGGGAACGTCTCGTACACCTTGTCCAGCGACCAGGGGTCGGGGCCGACCGGCCGCGGGAGCAGGAGGTTCTCCTCCACGCTCAGCGTGGCGTAGACGCCCCGGTCGTCGGGCACATAGCCGAGCCCGCGCCGGGTCCTGCGGTGCGCGGCCTGCCCGGAGATGTCGTGGCCGAGGAACTCGATCGTCCCGGTCGAGCGGCCGTGCAGGCCCATCAGGCAGCGCAGCAGCGTCGTCTTGCCCGCGCCGTTGCGGCCGACCAGCGTGACGATCTCGCCCTCGCCCACCTGGAGGGAGACCTCGCGGAGCACCTGCGCCTCGCCGTACCAGGCCGACAGCCGGTCAATGCGCAACATCGGCGTCCCCCAGGTAGGCGCTGATCACCCGTGGGTCGTGGCGGATCTCCGCGTACGGTCCCTCGACGAGGACGCGCCCGTGCTGCAGGACCGTCACCCGGTCCGCCAGGCTGGAGACGACCTTCATGTTGTGCTCCACCAGCACGATGGTCCGGCCCTCGCGGACCCGCTGGATCAGCGCGACCGTGCGGTCGACGTCCTCCAGGCCCATGCCGGCGGTCGGCTCGTCCAGCAGCAGCACCTTGGGATCGAGTGCCAGGGCCAGCGCGAGTTCGAGGGCCCGCTTGCGCCCGTACGCCAGGGTGGCCACGGGCACCTCGGCGTGCTCGGCCAGGCCGACCTGCTCGAGCAGGTCCGCGGCGCGGTCCCGGAACCGGCGGAGCAGCCGGTCGGAGCGCCAGAACCGCCAGCCCAGCGTCGTCGACCCGGCCAGCGCCAGCTCGAGATGGTCCCGCGGCGTCAGCTGCGGGAAGAGGCTGGTGATCTGGAAGGAGCGCGCGACGCCGAGCCGGGCGATCTGTTCGGGGCTGCCGCCGGTCAGGTCCCGCTCGCCGAGCGCTATCCGCCCGGCGGTGGGCTTGAGAAACCCGGTGAGCAGGTTGAACAGCGTCGTCTTGCCGGCCCCGTTCGGCCCGACCAGAGCGTGCACCCCGCCCTCGGCGACGTCGAGGTCCACGCCGTCGACGGCCCGGAAGCCGCGGAACTCCTTCGCCAGACCCCGGGCCGTCAAGATGGGGGCCGCCGTCATGGGCCCTCCTCGCCTATCCGTGGGGGTGACCCGGTGTGAGATGTGACGCACCGGGTGGTTGTCGGGGAACGCT
The DNA here is from genome assembly GCA_036008685.1 of Actinomadura sp. GTDB lineage: Bacteria > Actinomycetota > Actinomycetes > Streptosporangiales > Streptosporangiaceae > Actinomadura_C. The sequence goes on from DASYNF010000003.1 coordinate 28,974, forward strand.
AGGTGTCCACCGTGGACCGGGCCATGTGACTCCGGCACATATTCGCCGTAGCGGCTACGGGTGTGATCCACATCATGGTGGGGCTGACGTGTCGCCACACCGCGCGTCCGGCGGATATGTGGACCCGCCACGTAGGAAGGCCCCTGCCCGTTCCGTACGGTCCGGCTGTGCCGGTCTCAACCGGTTCATCGCCTTTTCCGGACCCGAGCGAGCCCCAGAGGAGCCCCGATGCGGCCCATCCGCAGAACTCTCGCCGCCGCGGTGGCGCTGGTCATCGGTACGGCCCCGGTGGCCTCCGCCGCCACCGGTCCCGGGCCCTCAGGCGGACACTGTGCGCGGATCGACCGGATCACGGTCCCGGGTGCCCAGAAGCAGATCTCGGCCTGCCTGGACGACCTGACGACCGCCGGCACCACGAAGACCGGCCACACGGTGCCGGCCGACTGGGCCGGGCTGCACCCGGCCGGAGCGCACAACCCGTCCGGGGTGCAGGGCATCCAGCTGGACGGCTATTTCCCGGACTCCTCGGCCTTCAACACCCTCCATGGCTGGAACCACGACGCGCAGTTCGTCATCCGGCTCCCGGACCGCTGGAACGGCGGTCTCGTGGTCGCCGGGGCGCCGGGCACCCGCCGGCAGTACGCCAACGACTTCACGATCTCCGACTGGGCCCTCGCCAAGGGCTACGCGTTCGCCGCCACCGACAAGGGCAACAGCGGCGCCGACTTCTACCGTGACGGCAGGCGGCCCGGCGACGCCATCGTGGAATGGAACGACCGGGTCACGCAGCTGACCGTGGCCGCCAGGCTCCTGCTCGCGCAGCGGTACGGGAGCGTGCCGCGCCGGACCTACGCCGCCGGCATCTCCAACGGCGGCTATCTGGTGCGGTGGCAGCTGGAGAACCGCCCTTGGCTGTACGACGGGGGCGTCGACTCCGAGGGCACGCTCTGGCGGGCCGGCGGGCCGAACCTGCTCACCTACCTGCCGGCCGCGCTGCGCGCCTATCCGCGCTACGCCGCCACGGGTGATCCCGCGGCGCGCGAGGAGATCCTGAAGGCCGGCTTCGCGCCGGGGTCGGAGTTCCTCTGGGACTTCCACCACAAGGTCTACTGGGACCTGACCCAGCGGATCTACCGCGAGGAGCTCGATCCGTCCTTCGACGGGCCCGCCGAGGCGGGCACGCCGTTCTGCGCCTCCGGCACGCGTGCTTGCGACGCCGACTACGACTACGCCGCCCGGCCCGCGGAGGTACGGCGGGCGGTCGCCCGGATCGCGCTGACCGGCCGGATCCACAAGCCCCTCATCACCCTGCACGGCACGCTCGACACCCTGCTGCCGATCACCACGGACTCCGACGTCTACGCCCGCATGATCGACGAGCAGGGCGGCGGACGGCTGCACCGCTACTACCGGATCGAGGACGGCAACCACGTCGACGGGCTGTACGACGCCTACCCGGACCGGCTCCGGCCGCTGCTGCCCTGCTTCCGTACGGGCTTCAGCGCGCTGGAGAGCTGGACGACCGGCGGCCGGACGCCGCCGCCGAGCACGACTCTGGCGCGACCGGCCTCGGGGGATCTCGCCAACACCTGTTCGCTGACCGGCTGAGCCGATCGGCGGACCCCGCCACAGCAGGAGGTCAGCATGAGATCAGCTCTTCGCCGTGCCCTGACCGCACTCGCCTGCGCCGGCCTGGTCGCGACCGGGCTCGGCACCACCTCGGCCGGCGCGGCGGTGCCCCCGCCGACGCCCGGCTCCCTCACCCGGCTGTCCATCAACGGCGTCTACGCGTCGGGGGTCTCCTCCGGCGGCTACATGGCCACGCAGCTGCATGTGGCCTACTCGTCCACGGTGCGCGGTGCCGGAATCTTCGCGGCCGGGCCGTACGGGTGCGCCAGGGGTGACCTCAACACCGCGCAGCTCGCCTGCATGAACAACCTCTACGCCATCAACCTGGCGCAGCTGGAGCAGACCGCGCGGGACCGGGCCGGGCAGGGCCGGATCGACCCGGTCGGCAACCTGTCCGGCGACCCGGTCTGGCTCTACCACGGCAGGGGCGACTCCACGGTCAAGGAGCCGGTCAACGACGCCCTGGCCGCGTTCTACCGGGACTTCGGCAGCGGAGTGTCGTACACCAGGACCTCCTCCGCCGGGCACTCATGGGTCAGTCCCCTCGGGCCCAATCCCTGCGCGTCGAGCTACACCCCGTACCTCAACACCTGCGGAGACGACCCGGAGCAGGCGATGCTCGGCCACCTGTTCGGCGGCGTGAGCGCACCGGCCTCGGCGCTGAACGGCAAACTCATCCAGTTCGGCCAGAACGCCTATGCCCCCGGCGGGAACGCGGCGGCCATCGGCATGGGGGCCGACGGCTTCGCCTATGTGCCGAAGAGCTGCTCGGGCGGTGCGAGCTGCCGCCTGATGGTCGCGCTGCACGGCTGCCTGCAGAGCCAGGGCACCGTCGGCGATCGGTTCATGGACAAGGCCCACCTCAACGAATACGCCGACACCAACGCGATGGTCGTGCTCTATCCGCAGGCCACCGCGAGCTGGTCCCTGGGCAACCCCAACGGCTGCTGGAACTGGTGGGGCTATGGCGGCGACGCCTCCTACGACGTCAAGGCCGGCAAGCAGCTGCAAGCGGTGATGGCCATGGTGAGGGCTCTGGGGGGCTAGACCTCCGAGAGGATCAAGGGCCAGGGCATCCATAGCGACCTCGGTCCTTGATCCACTCACCTGAGAAGACTTCGCACCCGGGTCCGCACGTTCTCGGTTGTTCTCGCCAGCCTCGCTGCCCGAGGACAAAAGCGACGATGGCGGCGACCCGGCACGGGGAGCCTGTCACGTGGCCCCAGCCGAAACGCAAGGGCGCCTCGCCGCGGGCCACGGTGCGGTTGTCCCGGTCCATGTCCATCCATCGCTGCTCGAAGGGATGGGCGAACCAACCGTCGAGCTCCACGGCGGTCCCGTAGTCCGGGTAGTCGACGTCCCGGTAGGCGTGGCCCCCCTTGCGTCTGATCACCGTCTGCCGGACTCCCGCCGGGAGCCCATGGGGCCGCTCGACCTTGGTCACATAGCGCAGTTCCAGCAGGGTGTGGGCGCCGGCCCCGACCTCGGACAGTGCGGCGGTCAGCTCGGCTCGCCAGTGCATCCAGCCGCGCCCGGACATGGCGGCGAGCAGCCGATCGGCCGTGGTGAGTCGCCGCTGGCAGGCGGTCGCCGTCCAGGCGATCGCCCGGTCGAGGTCGTGCCGGTTCCGCCAGGCGACCTGCGTCAGGTCCAGGACCGTCTCCTCGATCCGGGTCCTGGGCGGGGCTTTGGCCGGATGCCGGGCCTCGCCCAGGCGACTGGAGTAATGCACCCGGATCGGAGGTTCCAGGGACACACAGCGGTCCGAGCCGACGGTGACGTGGATGCTCCGCTCCGCGTCGTCGGCGAGGCCGTCCAGTTCCGCGGCGGTGTGGTGGCTGAGCACCGCGCCCGGCCCGGCCCGCAGGACCGCCGCCCACAGCAGGGCCCTCCGCGGCGGGGGGCCGCTGAACGAGGCGTAGACGCCGGGGTGCAACCGCCGCCATCGCCCGCTGCGGACCCGGGACTTCAGGCCCCCGTCGGTCAGCCCGCAGACCTTCACCTGCCATCGAGCGATCACGCCCTCCTGCCGGGCCAGCGTCTCGTCCAGCACCGCCTCAGCCTGAACAGCCACGGCGGCGTGTGGGGAGGGGGCGGCGAAAATGTGGACAACCGAAGCCCTCGAACCAAGACGATCAAGGAAAAAGGCCGCTATGGCGACCCGGGGCCTTGATCCATTGGGGTCGGGGCCACACCGCGGACCCTCCGAATATGTCGGCCCCCCACATGGGCCCGCCACAGCGGCCTCCGTAGGTTCAGCGTCCATGACGAGCCTGACTCCGGACGTGGCGGCCACCGGGACCGCCGACCTCGACCTGACCGGCCGGCGTGCCCTGGTGACCGGCGCCGCGAGCGGGATCGGCCGCGCCTGCGCTCGCAGGCTCGCCGCCGCCGGTGCCGAGGTCATGGTGCTGGACATCCGCGAGGCCGCGGCGCACGAGGCCGCGGCGGACATCGGCGGCACCGCCCACCCAGTCGATTTGTCCGATATGTCGGCAGTGGACCGGCTGGATCCCGTCACCGACATCGTCGTGAACAACGCGGGGCTGCAGCACGTGGCCCCGATCGAGGACTTCCCACCGGAGCAGTTCGCCCGGATCCTGCGGATCATGGTCGAGGCTCCCTTCCGGATCGTGCGCCGGTCCCTCCCGGGCATGTACGAGCGGCGGTGGGGCCGGGTCATCAACATCTCGTCCGTGCACGGCCTGCGCGCCTCGCCCTTCAAATCTGCTTATGTCACCGCGAAGCATGCGCTCGAAGGGCTTTCCAAGGTCATCGCCCTCGAGGGCGCCCCACACGGCGTGACCTCCAACTGCGTCAACCCGGCCTACGTTCGTACGCCCCTGGTCGAGGACCAGATCGCCGACCAGGCCCGCACGCACGACCTGCCGCCGGACGAGGTCGTCCAGCGGGTCATGCTCGCCCGGGCGGCGGTCAAGCGCCTCATCGAGCCCGAGGAGGTCGCCGAGCTGGTCGCCTACCTCTGCTCACCGCACGCGTCCATGATCAACGGTGCCTCGCTGACGATCGACGGCGGATGGACGGCGTCCTGAGGAAGCGCACAATGGGTCGCATGTCATGCCGGACCTTCCTCGAGCTGCTGGCCCGCGAGGCCACGGCGATCGAGTTCGAGGGCCCGCTGATCGAGGCCCGTGCGGCGGGGGCGAGCACCGAGGTGCTGGCCGAGCTGGAGCAGGCCAAGATCGCCGCGCTGCGGGTGCGAGCGCTGCTGGAGCGGCGCGCCCGCCGCGAGGCCGAGCTCGCCGCGCTCTTCGACACGGCCGGCGACCTCGCCGGGCTGCGCGACCTCGACGCCGTGCTCGAGGCGATCGTCCACCGGGCCCGGCGGCTGCTCAAGACCGACGTCTCCTACATGACGCTGCACGACGACGACCGTGGCGACACCTACATGCGGGTGACCGACGGCTCGGTCTCGGCGTCGTTCCGGGCCCTCCGGCTGCCGGTCGGCGCCGGACTCGGCGGCCTGGTCGCCCAGACCGCCGTGCCCTACACGACCCCCGACTACTTCGCCGACGCCCGTTTCCGTCACCTCGGCTCGATCGACGGCGCCGTGCGGGAGGAGGGCATCGTCGCGATCCTCGGCGTCCCGATGCGCCTCGGGCCGAAGGTCCTCGGTGTGCTCTTCGCCGCCAACCGCAGCGCCCGGCCCTTCGACCAGGAAGAGGTGGTGCTGCTGAGCTCACTGGCCGCGCACGCCGCCGTGGCCATGGACAACGCGAGGCTGCTCCAGGAGACCCGGGCCGCGCTCGGGGAGCTCAGCACCGCCAACGAGTTCATCCGCGCGCACAGTGAGGCGGTGGAGCGGGCCGCGCTCGCGCACGACCGCATGACCGACGTCGTGGTGCGCGGCGGGGGAGTGGAGGACGTCGCCGCGATCGTCACGGACGTGCTGGGCGGCGCCCTGCTGGTGCTCGACGCGGACGGCCGGCGGCTCGCGGCGGTGGGGGCGGTCATGGAGCTCGACGAGGACGAGCTCGCCGCGGCCGCCGCCTCCTGGCTCGGAATGGGCCGTACGGTCCGGCGCGGTGGCCTCTGGGTGGCCTCGGCCGCGGCCGGCGCCGAAGCCCTCGGCACGCTCATCCTGCGCACGGAGGACGACGTCACCGACGCCGACGAGCGCATCCTCGAGCGGGCCGCCCTGGTGACCGCTCTTCTGCTGCTGTTCGGCCGCAGTGTCGCGGAGGCGGAGGGCAGGGTGCGCGGCGAGCTGCTCGACGACCTCCTCGCCGGGCGCCTGGCCGATCCGGACGCGCTGGCGCGGCGGGCCCGCCTGGTCAGCGTCGACGTCCAGGCCCCCCACGTGGTCGTCGTGGCCCGCCCGGCCGGGGACGAGGCGGGCTCGCATGGTCAGGGACTGCGCCAGCGCGCCGCCTTCTGGGCGGCCTCCCACGCCGCCGTGGAGCACGGGCTCGTCGCGACCCGGGGCGACGAGGTCGTCCTGCTGCTGTCCGGCGAGGAGCCGGGCACCGTCGCCCGGCGGGTCGCCAAGGAGCTGGGCACGTCCCTCGGCCTCGCGGTCACGGCCGGTTCGGCCGGTCCCGTCGTCGGGTTCGACCGGGTCGCCGCGGCCTTCCAGGAGGCGCGGCGATGTACGGACGCGCTGATCGCCCTCGGGCGCCGCGGAGACGCCGCGAGCTCCGACGAGCTCGGCTTCGTGGGCCTGCTGGTCGGCGACAACCGGGACGTCCGGGGGTTTCTGGCCTCGGCGCTCGGGCCGGTGCTGGACTATGACACCAGGCGCGGCACCGGCCTCGTCCAGACCCTGGAGGCCTACTTCAGCACCGGCGCCAGCCTGTCCAGGACGGCCGAACGGCTGCACATCCACGTCAACACCGTCACCCAGCGGCTCGACCGGATCGGACAGCTGCTGGGGCAGGAGTGGCAGGAGCCCGATCGCGCCCTGGAACTCCAGCTGGCGCTCCGCCTGCACCGGCTCCGGCTTCCGGTCAGGTGAAGGAGCGAAAACGCGAGAAGGCGCCCCGCCAGGATGGCGGAAGCGCCTTCTCGCTCACCGAGCCGTTCACCGAGTCGTTCAGCCGGATCCCATGGTCTCGGTGCTGGTCTCCGGCGGGGTGGCGTCCGGGCCGACGACCGCGCCGGCCCCCTCGCCGAGCTGGTAGCGCTCGATCGCCTCCTGCAGCGTCTCGGGCTTGATCTCGCCGCGGTGGGCCAGCCGGGTCAGCACCGCCAGGGTGGTCGAGGCGGCGTCGACGTGGAAGAACCGGCGGGCCGCCGCGCGGGTGTCGGAGAAGCCGAACCCGTCGGCGCCGAGCGAGTAGAAGTCGCCCGGCACCCACGGCGCGATCTGGTCCGGTACGGCCCGCATGAAGTCGCTCACCGCCACGACCGGGCCCGGCGCCCCCTCGAGCACCTGCGTGACGTAGGGGACCCGCTCGTCCTCATCCGGGTGCAGCAGGTTCCAGGAGTCGCAGTCCATGGCCTCACGGCGCAGCTCGTTCCAGGAGGTGGCCGACCACACGTCGGCGGCCACGCCCCAGTCCTGGGCCAGCATCCGCTGCGCCTCGAGCGCCCACCGGCCGGCCACGCCGGAGGCGAGGATCTGCGCCCGGGGGCGCTCCTCGTCGTCGTCCCCGGCCGGAGCGCCGGCGTAGCGGTAGAGCCCCTTGAGGATCCCCGCGGCGTCGATGCCCTCCGGCTGGGCCGGCTGGAGGTAGGGCTCGTTGTAGATCGTCAGGTAGTAGAAGATGTTCTCGCCGTTCGGGTGCTCCTCGGTCGAGCCGTACATCCTCTGGAGCGCGTCCTGCACGATGTGCGAGACCTCGAAGGCCCATGCGGGGTCGTAGTAGACGCACGCCGGGTTGGTGGAGGCCAGCAGCGGCGAGTGGCCGTCGGCGTGCTGCAGGCCCTCACCCGTCAGCGTCGTACGGCCGGCGGTGGCGCCGAGCAGGAACCCGCGGCCCATCTGGTCGCCGAGCGCCCACATCTGGTCGCCGGTGCGCTGGAACCCGAACATCGAATAGAAGATGTAGATCGGGATCATGTGCTCGCCGTGCGTGGCGTAGGAGGTCGACGCGGCGGCCATCGAGGCCATCGCGCCGGCCTCGCTGATGCCCTCGTGCAGGATCTGGCCCTTCTTCGCCTCCTTGTAGGAGAGCATGAGGTGCCGGTCCGCGGGCTCGTAGGTCTGGCCGTTGGGCGCGTAGATCTTCGCGGTCGGGAACAGCGAGTCCATGCCGAACGTACGGGCCTCGTCGGGGATGATCGGCACGAAGCGGTAACCGATCTCCTTGTCCTTCATGAGGTCCTTGAGCAGCCGTACGAACCCCATGGTCGTGGCGACCGCCTGCTTGCCCGATCCCTGCTTGAGCTCGCTGTAGACGGGGTCGCCGGGAAGCTTCAGGGGCTTGGCCCGGACCAGCCGCCTGGGCAGGTAGCCGCCCAGCGCGGCCCGGCGCTCCTGCATGTACTGGATCTCTTCGGAGTCCTGGCCCGGGTGGTAGTAGGGCGGCAGGTCGGCCTCGAGCGCCGAGTCCGGGATCTCCAGGAACAGCCGGTCCCGGAACGCCTTGAGCTCGTTCTTGGTGAGCTTCTTCATCTGGTGGCTGGACATCCGGGCCTCGAAGTCCGGTCCGAGGGTCCAGCCCTTGATGGTGTGGGCCAGGATCACGGTCGGCTGGCCGACGTGCTCGCGCGCCGCCTTGAAGGCCGCGTAGAGCTTGCGGTAGTCGTGGCCGCCGCGCGAGAGCTTGCTGATCTCCTCGTCCGAGAGGTGCTCGACCATCTTGCGCAGCCGCGGGTCACCGCCGAAGAAGTTCTCGCGGATGTAGTCGCCCTTTTCCACCGAGAACGTCTGGAACTGCCCGTCCGGCGTGGTGTTCATCTTGTTGACGAGCGCGCCGTCCATGTCCTGGGCCAGCAGCGGGTCCCAGTCGCGGCCCCAGATGACCTTGATGACGTTCCACCCGGCGCCCCGGAAGAACGACTCCAGCTCCTGGATGATCTTGCCGTTGCCGCGTACGGGGCCGTCCAGCCGCTGCAGGTTGCAGTTGACGACGAAGGTGAGGTTGTCGAGCTCCTCGCGGGCGGCCATGCCGATCGCGCCGAGCGACTCGGGCTCGTCCATCTCGCCGTCACCGAGGAAGGACCACACGTGTGAGCGTGAGGTGTCCTTGATCTCGCGGGCCAGCAGATAGCGGTTGAACCGGGCCTGGTAGATCGCCCCGATGGCGCCGAGGCCCATGGACACCGTGGGGAACTCCCAGAAGTCCGGCATCAGGCGCGGGTGCGGGTAGGACGACAGGCCCCCGCCCGGGTGGGAGATCTCCTGCCGGAACCCGTCCAGTCTGGTCTCCGGGAGCCGGCCCTCGAGGAAGGCGCGGGCGTAGATGCCCGGAGCGGCGTGGCCCTGGATGTAGACCTGGTCGCCGGACTCGCCGTGGTCCTTGCCGCGGAAGAAGTGGTTGAAGCCGACCTCGTAGAGAGACGCGGCGGAGGCGTAGGTCGCGATGTGCCCTCCGACCGACAGCTCCGGCCGGTTGGCCCGCGAGACCATGATCGCCGCGTTCCATCGGATGTAGGCCCGGATGCGCCGCTCGATGTGCTCGTCCCCGGGGAACCAGGGCTCGTGCTCGGGCGGGATCGTGTTGATGTAGTCCGTGCTGCGCAGGCTCGGCACGCCGACCTGCTGCTCCCGGGCACGCTCCAGGAGCCGCAGCATCACATAGCGGGCCCGGGTGCGGCCCTGGGTCTTGATGACCGTGTCAAGCGATTCAAGCCATTCCCGGGTCTCATCGGGGTCGATGTCCGGGAGCTGGCTCGGAAGACCGTCGCTGATGATCGAAAAGCGCTGGCGTCCGGAAGCCACAGGGTCCCCTCTTGCTCGCCTGGTCGTACCTCGGCTGTTGGTCGATGTTGCCGCTGTCCATGGTGATACGTCCTGACCGCTAACGCATCTCTACTCCACGGTAACCTGCAGGAACGCGCAGATCTTCCTTTCTCCCCTTGGCCTGTGGCCGAAGTCGTTAGAGGCTGGTGACATGCAGGCGATAGTGGGAGACCGGCTGCACGTCCACTGCAACACGGTAGGCCGGCCGGACAGGACAGGAGAGATCGTCGAGGTGCGCGGCAGGGGGGGCGAGCCCCCCTATGTCGTGCGGTTCGATGACGGACATACGGGACTGGTCTTCCCCGGGCCGGACGCCGTCATCGAATCCTGCCTCCGGGAGAACATCAGGGAGGTCTGAGGACGCGTCCGAGGCGTGTCCGTCGTTTATGGGGTAAACGGGTGTCTATGAGGACAACAGTCATCCACGTGGCTACCGGGAGCAAAGATGCTGTGTACGACATCACCGCCGAATGCGAAAAGTTCGTCGCATCGGCCGGAGGCGACGGACTGCTGCACGTATTCGTGCCGCACGCCACCGCCGGTGTCGCCCTGATCGAACTCGGTGCCGGTAGTGACAAGGATCTGCTCGCGGCATTGGGGGATCTTCTGCCGGCCGATGACCGGTGGCGGCATGCACACGGCTCGCGTGGGCATGGGAGGTCTCATGTGCTGCCCGCGCTGGTCCCGCCGTATGCGACGATTCCAGTCATCGATGGACGGATGGCTCTCGGTACCTGGCAGTCCGTGTCCATCGTGGACCTGAATACCGATAATCCGGACCGCAAGGTACGGCTGTCCTTCCTCGCGGGAACCTGACCGCAGTGGCCGGGTTCATTCGGATGCCGGTTAGACACTTGCGCTAGGGGCGGTCACTTGTGTGGACTGTCCCGCAATACCGCACGGCGCAGCGGAAAGGTCCCAGCAGGGGGACCGGACAAGACGGTGCGGCCCGACGACATTGGGAGGACGTTCGTGAGCGCGACCGCGGGTCAGGCGCAGACTGAGCGCAGCCTGGCCGAACGGCTCGGCTTCAAAGCCGGCCAGGTGGTGCAGGAGATCGGCTTCGACGACGACTGTGACGAGGAGCTGCGCAGCTCCATCGAGACGGTCATCGGCAATGAGCTGGTCGACGAGGACTACGAGGAAGTGGTCGATGTCGTGCTGCTGTGGTGGCGCGACGAGGACGGCGATCTGGTGGAGGGCTTGATCGACGCGATGACGGCCGTCACAGGCGGTGGACACGTCTGGCTGCTGACACCCAAGGCCGGACGGGACGGGCATGTCGAGCCGAGTGACATCGGTGAGGCGGCTCCGATCGCCGGACTGTCCCAGACGAGCAGCGTGAGCGCCGCCAAGGACTGGTCGGGCACCCGCCTGGTGGCCCCGAAGACCCACCGCTGAGGATGTGACCTTGTGTTCTGCGGGGGTGGCAGACTTGCGCTGATCAAACTCGCAGGCTAACGAAAGGATCCGCCATGGCGGTCGAAGTGGGCGACAAGGCACCGGACTTCGAGCTGAAGGACCAGCACGGCACACCGGTGAAGCTGTCGGACTTCCGTGGGAAAAAGAACGTTGCGCTGGTCTTCTACCCACTGGCGTTCAGTGGCATCTGCACGGGCGAGCTGTGCGCGATCCGTGACGAGCTGCCGACGCTCGGCGACGAGGACGAGTTTCAGGTTCTCGCCGTGTCGATCGACTCGGTGTTCACCCACCGGGCCTGGGGCGAGCAGGAGAAATACCAGTTCCCCCTCCTGTCGGACTTTTGGCCCCACGGCGCGGTGGCCCAGGCTTACGGCGTCTTCGACGAGGCCAAGGGCCTGGCGACCCGAGGGACCTTCATCATCGACAAGGAGGGCGTGGTGCGCTGGAAGGTCTCCAACGCCATTCCGGACGCGCGGGACATCGGCGACTACCGCAAGGCGCTCGCCGAGCTCTGATCCGACGGCCGGCCCTCCCCTCCAGGGAGGGCCGGCGCGGATCGGCACCGGGCCGAGGCCGACCGGCCGCCGGGATCTGTGGCCGCCTCCGCGGGCGGCCCGAGCGAGCATGGAGGCGTGATGCCCTGCTACCGGTGCGGGGCCCGGCAGACCGACCCGGCGCGAGGCGCGAGTCCCTGGAAGCGGGGGGTCCGGCGGGACCGGCTGGTCCTCATCTGCCCAGGCTGTCAGGGCGTCCAGGACTGGACCGCCGATCTGGACCGGTGCGCCTCCTGCGGGGCGACCGCCCTGGTCTGCCGGCTCGGCGAGGTCGAGTGCCGGCAGTGCGGCCATGTCCGCTCCGCGGACGCGACGGCCGAGGCCGCCGAGGTGGGCGAGACTCCCGGGCTGTCCGAAGAGGTGGCGCAGGCCCTCGACCGGGTCCTCGGGAAGGGCCCGCCGGCCCCGGGACGCGGCTCGGGTCGTGACCCGCTGGCCCTCTGACCCGCTGACCCGCTGACCCACTGGCCCTGTGACCCGCTGGCCTTCTGACCCTCGGGACCCTTGCCGGAGATGACCCGGCGCATGAGGATGGCCGCATGAGCACCGCGGACGCGCTAGGGTCTTCGCCGGTCTCGTGGGAGGCCTTCCTCGGCCTGCTGCCCGATCGGGCTCTGTGGAAGCTTCTGGTGAGAGGACTCGGCGTCTTCGCGCCGGGGAGTGGCATGACACCCGGTGCGGTGCGCCTGTCGGATCGGTCCGCGATGGCCGGCGTGCCGGTGTTCTGGAGCGTGGACTCGGGCTTCGGCCTGTCCCTGCCCGGACGGGCGGGTGGACCCGCGCCGGGACGAGAGATCTACGTCCGGGGCAGGGACGTACGTTCCATCGGGATCGTCATCTCGGGAACTCCGGCCGTCGTCGGCACGCGCGTGGTGGACGCCGCGGTCCTGCTGCGCTACGGGCGCAGGCTGACCTTCGACTCGCTGTTCGCCGCCGCAGACGAGGGCTCGGTGCGGCCGGCGGTACGGGCGGCCCGCGCCGTGGACAGCGTCGTCCTGCTGGATCCGGAGGGCGGCGTCGGACTCGGCGTCGAGGTCGACGCGGTCACCAGGTCGGTGACCTGCCCGCTGTTCGTGCGCTTCGGCGGCCTGGCCCCGGGCCGGGTGCGGGCCTATGTCTCGGGGGGCTGGGCGGCCCAGGTGGTGAGGTCCCAGACCTGATGGGCCGGCAGCCGGCGCAGCCGGTCGGCCGTGGCCGCCGGGTCCCAGAGGACCCCGTAGCTGTCGAACTCCAGTCCCTGGGCATGTCTCAGCACCCCGCAGAGCAGATGCCCGCCGGCGCGTACGGCGATCAGGGGGCCGATCTGCGCGGTGGCTCCGGTGCTCTCGTACAGGGTCCTCAGCAGGGCCCTCAGCGCCGCCGCGTCATCGGGCTGTGAGCGTTCCTCGAGGTCCATGCCGATCGAGATCAGTAGCGCGGCGTAGCCCCGGGCCAGCTCGGCCATGCTCCGGCCGGACAGGAAATAGCGCAGCCGATCGGGCTCACCCTCGACGGTCTTGAACCTGACGCTGAGGAGATTGGCCGCCACGCACCGCTCGTACACCTCGATGAGGACATCGCGGATCTGCGGATCGCGTGAGCACAGCCGGCCGGACACCGTCACACCGTCGGGCCGCCGCCCGCTGAGTGAAGCGGTGACCGCGTCGTCGAGTTCGTCCGAGGTGAACCTGAGGAGGTCGGCCACCACGTCCTCGACGTCCTCGAGCGCCCGGGCCAGGCCCCGCTGCAGCCCTTGGACCTCGTCACCGCCGCGCTCCAGGTCGGAGATGCGGCTGAGCGCGGACTCGACCTTGTCCTCGCCCTCCGGCGCCGTCTCGCGCAGCAGCGGCCGCATCGAGGTCTCGACGTCGGTGAGCTTCCTTCGCAGAGCCGACAGAAGGATCTTCTGCTGCTCGAGGTCGTGCAGGCGCGTCGCCTGGGCCCTGAGGTAGTCGTCGGCCTGACGGAGGAGTCCCTTGAACTGCTCCAGCTGCACGGTGTTGTGGCGGAGCCGGGAGTCCATGCCGGGAAGGATGTCGCGTTTGACCCGGGCCACCTCGGTGGTGAGCTGCTCGCCCACGGTCACCAGGACGTTGCTCTGCTTGCCGACCTGGGTCTTCAGCTCGTCGATTCGGCGCTGGAAGGCCTCGGCCTGTTTCCTGCTCCGCTTTCCGGCGTAGAGCTCCAGGGCTCCGACGAGGAGGCACATCAGGACGAGGACGGCTGTCACGGGACTCCTGGTGGTCCAGGGCGGACAGGGACGGGACCGGGCGGGAGCGGGTCAGGATGGATGAGGACGGGTGGTGAGGATGGGCAACGAGTCGTCGATCGCGAGATTAATCCATGCCGGTCGTGTCCGGAAGACACCGGAATCGCCGTACGGACGCAGGGCCCCGCACCCGGCCCGCCGGTGAGGCCCGGCCGGCGGCCGCCGGGCCGGCCGGCCCTCTCAGGAACACGTCCGTGATCGTGGTCGCCGGCGGTGGGTCAGGCGATCTCAGGTCGACTTGAGGACGCGGAAGGTGATGCCGGCCTTCCGTAGCCGCTCGATGAGCGGGTCGCCCATGGCCGCCGCGGTGGTGAGCTGCCCGGCCGTGGCCGGAAGGCTGTCATGCGCCAGGCAGAGGGCGGACTCGGCCAGCATCTTGGCCGTCTCCCCATAGCCCGGGTCACCGCCGGCGACCTCGGTGACCACGCGCCGGCCACCGCCCTCTCCGACGAAGCGGACGCTGAACCAGCTGCGCGCCCGCTGCTCGGCGGACGGCCCGTCTCCCGGCCTGCGGGCCTTGAGGAGCAGATTGCGGGCCGGCGGGATCTGCGCGAGCACGAGCACCCCGGCCACGCCCGAGACCGCGCCCAGGGCGGTGGTGAGGTGCTCCACCGCGGCGAAGTGGCCGTAGGTGAAGTCCGGGCCGTAGCGGTCCAGCACACTCGCGGACCGGGTCACGATCTGCGGGTCGATCGTCGGCATCGGCAGCGCCCAGGCGCCGGAGGCGGGGGCGAAGCGCGACAGGCCCCTGTGCACGCGGATCTTGCGGCCGGACGGCTGCGGCTCCACCCGCTGTCGCGCCCGGGCGGCCTGTACGGTCTGCCGGCCGCGGGAGAGCGCGGTGACGAACGAGTGCATCGTGCCGCCGGAGGCCGAGCCCTTGGCCCGGACGAAGCCCTCGATCCGGATGGGCACGTCCTCGGGCAGCTGCTGGACCGTGAAGTAGGCGCCGAGGTCGTGCGGGATGGAGTCGAACCCGCAGGCATGCACGATCCGCGCGCCACTCGCCATCGCCTGCGCGTGGTAGCGCACGTACATCAGGTCGGCGAACTCGGGTTCGCCGGTCAGGTCGACGTAGTCGGTCCCCGCGGCCGCGCAGGCGGCGACCAGGGGCTCCCCATGGTGGATGTACGGACCGACCGTCGTGGCCACCACGCGGGTCACCGCGGCGATCTCCTCCAGCGTCCTGGGGGCGGTGACGTCCGCGTGGAGCAGCGGCAGGCCGGCACAGGAGGGGGCGATGGCGGTGAGCCGGTCCCGCAGCGCCTGGAGCCTGCTCTGGTCCCGGCCGGCCAGCGCCCACCGGGTCCCGGCCGGAGCGTGCCGGGCCAGATATTCGGCGGTCAGGCCGCCGGTGAAACCGGTGGCACCGAACAGGACGAGGTCGTACGTGCGGTCGGCGGTCATGGTGCTCCCTTTCGAGGTCCCGAAGCCGATTGTGTCGGTCCGCTCACGGGCGCCGCTCACCGGGTCGGCTGTGAGGGAGCCGTCACGCTCCGTTCCGGAACGGGGACGATGATCAGCTCTCCGACCTGCTCGGCCAGCGCCGTCCGCGCCCCCTCCTCCAGCCCCGAGTCGGCGATGAGGACGCCGGCGTCGCTCAGCCCGGCGATGGTGCTGATGCCGATCACTCCCCACTTGGTGTGGTCGGCCAGGACGACGAGCCGGCGGGCCGCCCCGACCATGGCCCGGTCCGTCTCGGCCTCCATGAGGTTGGGAGTGGTGAAGCCCGCGTGGGTGCTCACCCCGTGGACCCCGAGGAGCAGCAGGTCCACGTTCAGCGATCGCAGCGCCGCCACCGCGACCGGGCCGACCAGCGCGTCGGAGGGCGTGCGGACGCCTCCGGTCAGCACGACGGTCTGGTCCGGGCGGCCCGCCCGGTGAAAGGTGTCGGCCACCTGGATCGAGTTGGTCACCACGGTCAGCTCCGGCACGTCCGTGAGGTGATGCGCCAGCGTCCACGTCGTGGTGCCGGCGGACAGCGCGACGGCGCTGCCCGGGCGCACCAGTTCGGCGGCGCGCCGGGCGATCGCCTCCTTCTCCCGCTGCTGCCGTACGGCCTTGGCCGCGAACCCGGGCTCCTCGGTCGATCCCGGGCCCACTGAGGTCGCGCCACCGTGCACCTTGGCCAGCAGGCCGCGCTCGGCCAGGGCCTCGAGGTCGCGGCGCACCGTCATGTCCGAGACACCGAATTCGCGCACGAGGTCGGCCACGCGGACCCCGCCATGCCGTCGGATCAGGTCCAGGATCGTCTGCCGGCGTTGCGGGGCGAGCATGGCCTCTTCCCTCCATCCCTCCGCCGCGGCGGAGGGCGCGCCAAGGGGCTGTAGCTGAGCAGAGTGGTCGTCATCCTCGGCAGAGTCAACAGATTCGAACATTTCCCCGTCACCAAGCCGCCGCACCAGGCCTTTAGCGGGAACGGGCCGCCACCGCGACCGCTGTTATCAAACCGAGTCTTGTTGGAACATGTTGGGACTGGTACGAATATCGCACATCGCCGGTAAATCGGTCAGGAACATCGGTCCGCAACATCCGGCACAGGCCGTATCCCCAAAGGCCGAGGTGAGGAGCGCAACATGGTCCGTAGACCCACACGGCGCGTCGCGGTGATGACCGCCGGACTGGCGGTCGCACTCGGCCTGACCGCGTGTTCGTCGGGTAAGGAGTCCACGGGCGCGGACACCGGCGGCAAGGTCTCCGGCAAGGTGACGATCGCCTATCTGCAAAAGCAGGGCGATCAGCAATACTTCATCGACGAGGCGGCCGGCGCCAAGGCCAAGGCCCAGCAGCTCGGCGCGGATCTCAAGGTCGTCAATCTCGGCAACGACACCAACAAGGCCGTGAGCGAAGTCCAGTCCGCGATCGCGCAGAAGGTCAACGGCATCATCATCGTCGTGCCGGACCCGGCCGTCGGACCCCAGGTGGTGCAGACCGCCCAGAACGCCAAGGCCGCGCTCCTCGCCTCCGACGACCAGATCTGCGTCGACGGCACGGACCCCTCGAAGTGCACCAAGGACAACCTGGTGCCACGAGTCGGCTTCAGCGGCACGCAGATGGGCGCCCAGGTCGGGCAGCGGGCCGGCGAGGAGTTCAAGAAGGCCGGCTGGAAGCCCGCGGAGACCGCCGTCATCGCGGCCTGGAAACAGGACGTGACGGTGTGCACCGACCGCGTCACGGCCGCCGGGCAGGCGTTCGAGCAGGCCGCCGGCGCCGGCGTCAAGGTCATCAAGGTCGGCACGGACAACACCCCCCCGGACGCGCAGAGCAAGGTGGCCGCGGTGGTCAGCGGCAACCGCTCGTACAAGCACTGGATCGTCTGGGGCTGTAACGACGAGAACGTCAGCGGCGGTGTCACCGCGATCCAGAACGCGGGCTACCAGGCCCCGGATGTGATCGGGGTCGGTCTCGGCGCCTACCTCGCCTGCAAGGACTGGGGCAGCGGCAAGGCCACCGGGATGAAGGCCGCCCTGTTCATCAACGGCTACGACGTGGGCGGCCTGGCCGTACAACTCATGGTCGACAAGCTCAAGAACGGCAAGGCGCTGCCGGCCGAGGCCTTCGCGCCGACCACGATGGTCGACGCCTCGAACTGGAAGCAGGCCGGCGTCAAGTGCACCTGACCGGCGCCGAGTCCATCTGAACCGACCGAACCGAGACGTGACCGGCGTTCTTCCCCGCCCGCCGGTCGCATGGCCGATGAGGCGGCGCGGGAGGTCCCGGGCCGCCTCATCCGGGCCCGGGGGGCCGGGCCCAAGGCGTGCGCGAATCTCTACCCCCGAGGAGACGCCGATGCGCACCATCCGTTCACTGGTATCCGCACTCACCTCGCTCGCCATGGCCGCGACCGGTACGGCGGCGATCACCGTCGCCGCCACCGTCGCCACCGCCGCCGCCGCCCCTCCTCCCGCCATGGCGCTGGAGAACGGCCTGGCCCGCGTTCCGCAGATGGGTTTCAACAACTGGAACGCCACCGGCTGCGGTCCGGACTTCAACGAGGCGATGGTCAAGGGCATCGCGGACCTGTTCGTGTCCTCAGGCCTCAAGGACGCCGGCTACGAATACGTCAACCTCGACGACTGCTGGGCGCTGCCACAGCGCGCCGCCAACGGCGACCTGCAACCCGACCCGGTGCGATTTCCGAACGGCATCAAAGCCGTCGCCGACTACGTTCACTCCAAGGGCCTGAAAATCGGCATCTACTCCAGTGCCGGCAGCAAGACCTGCAATTCCAAGGGCTTTCCCGGAGGACTCGGTCATGAGCAGCAGGACGCGAACCTGTGGGCGTCCTGGGAAATCGACTATCTGAAATACGACAACTGCAACAACCAGGGCGTCGACGCGAAGCAGCGCTACATCGCGATGCGCGACGCGCTGGAGAACACCGGCCGCGACATCCTCTACGCCATCTGCGAATGGGGCCAGAACAAGCCGTGGCTGTGGGCCGGGGACGTCGGCAACTCCTGGCGCACGACCGGTGACATCAGCGACGACTACGGCAGCATGCTGTCGATCGTCCACGAGAACATGCCCTTGGCCGAGTACGCCGGGCCGGGACACTGGAACGACCCCGACATGCTCGAGGTCGGCAACGGGGGCATGACCGGCACCGAATACCGCAGCCACTTCAGCCTCTGGTCGGTCATGGCCGCGCCGCTGCTCATCGGGTCCGACCTGCGCGAGGCGACGCCCGAGACGATGCGGATCCTCGGCAACAAGGAGGTCATCGCGGTCGACCAGGACCGGCTGGGGGTCCAGGGAGCGGCGATCTCCACGGAGGGCGGCCGCAACGTCTTCGTCAAGCCGCTCGCGGGCGGGGACAGGGCGGTCGCCCTGTTCAACGAGACGGACTCGCCGCAGCGGATCACGACGACGGCACGGGCCGCCGGGCTCCCGGACGCGCCCGCCTACCGGGTCCGCGACCTGTGGACCCACAGGACCCGGGAGACGGCGGGCACCATCACCGCCATGGTCCCGGCGCACGGCACGGTGATGCTGCGCCTCGGCACGGACCGCCGGTGGCCGGCCTACCCGCCCGCGGTGGACACCGCGGTGGGTGTGGCGACCGCCTACCCGGGCGCGGCGCCCTTCGTGGAGCCGGACCGGCCCGCGACGGTGACCACGACGGCCACCAACTCCGGCCGGCATCCCGCCGTGGCGGTCCGCAACCGGCTGACGGTCCCCGACGGCTGGTCCGTCACGGCGACGTCCGCCGAGCGCACGCTCTCCCTCCGTACCGGCCGTAGGTTCTCCACCTCCTGGACGGTACGGCCGCCCGCGGACGCCGAGCCGGGCACCTATGACCTGACCGCCAGGACGTCCTACGAACCCGGGCGGTCCGCCGCGGAGTCGACGGTTCAGGTGGCCGTGCTGACCGCGAGCCCCCCGCCCTCGGGCACGTCCTACCTGAGCGATGTCCCGTGGCTTCGCGCCTCCAACGCCTGGGGGCCGGTGGAAAAGGACACCAGCAACGGTGAGCGGGCCGCTCGGGACGGCCGGCCGATCACCATCAACGGCGCCGTCTACGAGAAGGGCCTCGGCGTCCACGCGCCCGGCTCGATCGAGTACTACACGGCCGGAAAGTGCACGTCGGTGTCGGTGGACGTGGGCGTGGACGACGAGAAGAACGCCAGCGGCTCGGTGACCTTCGAGATCTGGGCCGACGGGGCCAAGGCCGCCGACAGTGGCCGGCTCACCACCGCCGACCCGGCCGGGCACCTGACGGCGCCGGTCGCCGGCGCCCAGTTCGTACGCCTGATCGTCACTGACGCCGGGGACGGCAACAACTCCGACCACGCCGACTGGGCCGGCGCCGAGATCACCTGCACCTGACCGGTGGTGGGGCGGCCCCCCGGGCCGCCC
>DASYNF010000004.1:0-3841 GCA_036008685.1 Actinomadura sp.
CGGCTCAGGGTCACGTTCTTCCCCCTCGTCCTGGGCGACGCCGGGAGGGAGCCGATCTTCGAGGGCTATCCGGAGATCCGGCTGGAGCTGGTCCACTCCAAGATCCTCGACTCCAGGCTCCTCGTACTCGAGTATTCGCCCTTCCCGGCCTGACCATCGCGGAGCTTCGTCGGCCTCGTCCAGCGGATCGGGCGTCCCCTGGCCGCGTCGGCTGGAGATCGAGCACACCCGCCTGGACGGCCGGCAGGTGATCACCGCCCTCGAGGCAGGCCTCGCGCCACTGGTGGGTCCTTCGTCATGGGGGGTGGCGAGGCGGACGGCTGTCACCCGGCGCGCTGATTTTTTCCGGAGACCTGTCACATCGGCGGCTGCCGCCTCGTCTTCCTGGTGACAACTCAAGAAGACCCAGGAGAGGAAACTCGATGCAACGCCTGAACGTGGCTGATCTGGCACCCGAGGTGTACGGGGCGTTCCTGCAGGTGGAGCAGGCAATCCGCAAGGGGCCACTGGACGCCGCGATCCGTGAGCTCGTCAAGATCCGCGCGTCACAGCTCAACGGCTGTCTCTTCTGCCTCGACATGCACATCCACGAGGCGCGGGAGCTCGGCGAGAGCGAGGACCGGATCTACCAGCTGTCCGCCTGGCGGGAGTCGGAGCTCTACACCGAGGCCGAGCGGGCCGCCCTGGCCTACGCCGAGGCCGCCACGAACCAGCCCGACGACGTGTCGGACGAGGTGTGGGATGCGGTGACCGCCCAATTCAAGTCTGAGGAGGCCGCGCACCTCGTCGCCCAGGTGGCGCAGATCAATATGTGGAACCGCGTCGCGGCGCCCATGCACGCACGTCCTCCGAAGCGGGCCTGAGGGGCGCCTCCGCCCGCGGTGCTCGTCGCCACGCTCGACGGCTGAGACCTCAGCCGTCGAGCGCGCGTCGCATCGCGTCCCGTACGTCGGCGACGGGCTCGGGGGCGAGGGCTTCGCGGAGTGCCGGCTCCGCCGCCTCGGCCCAGGCCGTACGGCCCCAGGCGTCTGACCCGGGCTACCAGGTGACAGGGAGCCCGGTGAAACCTCCGGTCAGCTGGTCCGCGCGAGGGGTGAGTTCCTCGACCGGTACGGCGAGGCGGAGTGTGGGGAAGCGCTGGAAGAGCGAGCTGAAGACGGCGCGTAGTTCCACCCTGGCGAGGTTGGCGCCGAGGCAGTAGCGGATGGCATAGCCGAAGGCGAGGTGCGGATGACCTACCTCACGGGTGATGTCGAACCGGTCGGGGTCCGGATAGACCCGCTCGTCGCGGTTGGCGGCCACCATGGCGAGTACGACCGCCTCACCGGCCCGGACGGTGATCCCCGCGATCTCGACGTCCTCCCGGGCGTAGCGGAGCGCCCCATGCTCGCTCAGCACCGTCACGCGCAGCATCTCTTCGACGGCGCCGGACACGAGTGCCGGATCGCGCTTCAGCGCCTCCAACTGATCGGGGTTGTTCAGCAGGTGCAGCACGCCGTGGTCGATCTGGTTGACGGTCGTCTCGTGGCCGGCGAACAGCAGCTTCGCGGCGATGGACGCGATCTGGTCGTCGGGCAGGCCGATCCTGGCCAGATCCGAGTAGACGTCCTCGCCGGGATCGGCCCGCTTGGCCATGATCACGCCGCGCGAGTACGTCTCCATCCGCGCGTAGGCGGAGACGGAGCGTTCCGGATCGGCCACATCACCCATGTCCTCGGCGATCGAGCGGAAATGGTCACGGTCCTCGTAGGGCACGCCGAGCAGTTCACAGATGACCAATATCGGCAGCGGAGCCGACAGCCACTCATGCAGATCGAGCGGCGGCGCCTGCTCTCCCATCCGGTCCAGCAGACCCTCCACAAGCTGCTCGACGCGTCCGGACAGCGCCCCCATGCGGCGGGCGGAGAACGCGGGCGTGAGCAGCCGCCGGAAGTGGTCGTGCTCCGCCTTCTCGGTGGCGTGATCTCCTGACGGGCCGCCGAGGAACACGGAGTTGGAAAGGCGCGGCGCGGTCTCGGGCGTGGGATGGGAGCGGCCGAAGCGCTCGTCGGCGAAGATGCTCCTGGCCTCTTCGTATCCGGTGACGAGCCAGGCCTCGTCGCCCATCGGGGTGCGGACCCTGGTGATGGGCTCCTTGGCCCGCAGCGTCTCGTACATCGGGGACACGTCCAGCGTGTCGGCCCGCTCGAACGGCAACTGCGGTAGAACGCTCATCTCGGGCACTCGCTCCCTGTCGGCCGATCCCTTTCCTGAACTTCGCACCGGTAAGGTCCACCGTCAACGAACGGTCGGGAGCCGACGGCGTTTGGGCCCTCCGGAACACCGGCCGCACCGGCGGGTCACGAGCAGCGACGCCACGGGCGAGCGATGCTCTGGCGGATCAGAACCAGCGGGCTGTCCAGCCCTCCGGGACCACGCTCGGGTGATGTTTCGGCTCACACGTTGCCGCGGGGAAGGACGGTGACGGGACAGGGGGCGGCTCGCAGCATCTTGAACGCCGTCTCGCCGAGGAACACTCGGTGGACCGGTGCGTCTTCGCTGCTGGCACAGACCAGCAGGTCGCCCTCGGTCCAAGACCCGTCGGCCATGGCCTCCGCCACGTCGTCGCCCTCGCCGACCTGTGCCTGGATCTCCTCGGTGTCCAGGCCGCTGGAGTCGCTCGCCAGCCGTATCGCCAGCGCCAGGTCGTCGCGGAGCACGTCTTGATCCGCGCCGTTCACCGCGAGGGTCATCAACCGGAGCGGCACGTCCAGCCTTACGGCGGCGGCCGCCGCCTGAGTCACCGCCTCGTCGCATTGCGGCCTGCGTACGTAGGCCACGGTGAGCCTTTGCGGCCTCTCACGCGGCGCATAGCCGGCGGGAGTGAGCATCACCGCCTGGGTGGAGCCATGCATCAGGTGATCCCCTGTTCCGCCCAGGTCGATCCGGCCGCGCGCGCCGCCGCGGGGGGACCCGATGACGATGAGGTCAGCGTTGACCTTGCTCGCCAGCACCGAGAGACCACGACCGGCTCCCCGGCTCTCCTGGGTGACCAAGTCGGCCCGCAGGTCCCTCAGCGCCGATGCCGCCCGGGCGAGCGTGGCCTGAGCCTCCACGGCCGAACCCGCCCGCTCCGGACTGTGGACCGTGGCCACGGTGAGCCGTCCACCGGTCACCTCGGCGATCGTCCTCGCCAGCGCGAGCGCCTCGCGTCCACCGGCGTCATCCGTGTAGCCGACGAGGACATGCTCCCCGAGCATGTCGGAGAGCATCCCCCCTCCCGCCACGGTCATGCGGAACCTCATCCGCACATGCGGTCCACATGGTCGGAACCGATCCGTCCTCGGACATGTGCGTACGACGTACGGCACCGTGCAGATGCAAGAGGCGTTGAAGGCTGCCTCAGCTTCTTCGACGTCCGCGATCTGGTCCCGCGGCCGCTCAGCCTCGAGATCGAGCACACCCGCCTCGACGGCCGACAGGTGATCACCATCCTCGAGGAATACCGCGGCACCGGCCACGCCTGGATCTACCACTGACCACTCAGTAGTGGGCGGCGCACGCCCGCCGGGCCTTCCAGTCATTACTGGACGGGCTGGATCGTGTGGAGTAGGAGCGGGGCCCACGTCTCGTGGTTGATATAGGCGGTCACCGCGATGACGCCCAACAGGATCGGGTTGACCACCCACCTTTCGACGCCTTTGCCGGTGTCGATGCTCGCGATCCGATACCGCTGCGGGTTGGGCCACATCCATGGGATGCCCCGCTCGGTCATACAGTCCCCTAGCAGATGGGCGAGGTAGCCGATGGCGACGGCCCACGGGACCACGCTCATGTCGATGTCCGAGTGGGCGAGCTCGTC
>DASYNF010000005.1:0-54347 GCA_036008685.1 Actinomadura sp.
CTAGCCCCTGACCAGCGTCGCCACGCACTCCACGTGGTGGGTCATGGGGAAGGCGTCGAAGGCCCTCAGGCCGTCGAGGGTCCAGCCGCGCTCGCTGAAGTAGGCGAGGTCACGGGCCAGGGTCGCGGGGTCGCAGGAGACGTAAGCGATCTTGCGTCCCGCCAGCGCCGCCACCTGGTCGACGATCTCCCGTCCCGCACCCGTACGCGGCGGATCGAGCACCACCAGGTCGGCGCGCTTGACCCGGCTCTGGGTGGGTCCGCCGGGCTTGCGGCGCTTGGCACTGGGCTGCTCGCGACGACCGAACTCGAGCTGGGCGAGGACCTCCTCGACCTTGCCGCCCTCGATGGACACCTGCGGCAGGTCCCGAAGGTTGAAACGCGCGTCCCGGATGGCCTGTGCGTCCGACTCGATGCCGATCACCAGGCCGTCCCGCCCGACCCGCTCGGCCAGCACGCCCGCGAAAAGACCGACCCCGCAATAGAGGTCCACGGCGATATCGCCGGGTTTGGGCTCCAGGGCGGCCAGCACGGCGTCCGCGAGCGTCTGCGCCGCCCCCGGGTGCACCTGCCAGAAGCCGCCGCCGCTCACCTGCCACAGGCGCCCGGCCGCCTCCTCACGGACGTACGGTAGGGACCGTCCCGGCTCCGGGCGTCCGCGCACCAGCCGGACAGGGACGTCCAGCTGCGGCACCTTGACCGGCCGGCGGTCGCGGCCGCGCCGTTCCGACACGACGACGAGCCGGTCGCCGGTCGACGCCGACGCGATGCCCTCGACCGCGGACGCGCCCGGCCAGCGCTTGCGCTCAATGCCCATGACCTCCACCTCGGGGTGGGCGATGAGGCATTCGTCGATGGGCTCGATCTCGTGCGACCGATGGCGCCGCAGCCCCGGCACGCCATCCCCGCGGACCGCGAACTGCACCCTCGTACGCCAGTCGAGCCCCGGCCGCGTCACCACCGGCTCGCCGTCCTGTCGGTACCGCGGGGGCATCGGGACCTCTTCGACCACGACGGACCGTTCGATCCCGGCCAGCCGGCGGAGCTGCTCCTCGACGACGGAGGCCTTCAGCCGCCGCTGCGCGGGCAGGGTGGCGTGCTGCCAGTCGCAGCCGCCACAGCGGCCCGGGCCCGCGAAGGGGCAGGGTGGCTCGACCCGGTCGGGCGAGGCCTCCAGGATCTCCACGGCGTCGGCGCGCAGGAACTTCTTGCCGGGCTCGGTGACCCGGGCCTGGACCCGCTCCCCGGGCAGGGCGTGCCGGACGAACACCACCTGACCCTCATGACGGGCGACGCACCAGCCGCCGTGGGCGACCGGTCCGATCTCGAGTTCGAGCAGGTCATCGGCGCGCGGCGTGGTATCAGTCATGATCTCTTACGATACCGCCACCGAGGCGCGACTCCTCCTCGCCGTTGTGCCCCGTGTAGGCCCGCCGGACCACTTGTTCGGACCGGGCCTTCAGCCGGTCCGAGGAGACGAGCTGCCACGGCACGCTCGTCACCATGACACCGGGCTGGAACAGCAGTCGCCCCTTGAGCCGCAGCGCGCTCTGGTTGTGCAGCAGGTGCTCCCACCAGCGGCCCACGACGTACTCGGGGATGAAGACGGTCACGACATCACGGGGGCTGCGCCTGCGGACGCTCTTGACGTAGTCGAGGACCGGCCGGGTGATCTCCCGGTACGGGGAGTCGAGGATCTTCAGTGGCACGGGCAGTTCGAGGGCGTCCCAGGTCTCCTGGAGCTTTCGCGACTCCTCGGTGTCGACCGAGACGGTGATCGCCTCCAGCGTCGACGGCCGTGTGGCCCGGGCGTAGGCGAGCGCCCGCATCGTCGGTTTGTGGATCTGGGAGACGAGCACGATGGCGTGGTTGCGGGCCGGGAGCGCGACGTCCTCCCCAGAGATCTCCAGCTCGCGCGCCACCCGGTCATAGTGCCGCCGGACCCCCTTCATGAGGAGGAAGAGGACCGGCATCGCGATGCAGACGATGTAGGCGCCGTGCGTGAACTTGGTGATCAGCACGACGATGAGGACGATGCCGGTGACCACCGCACCGAAGGCGTTGATCGCTCTGGCCCGCTGCATGGACCGGCGGGCCTCCGTCTCGGGCCGGGTCCTGAGCAGGCGGTTCCAGTGCCGCACCATCCCGACCTGGCTGACCGTGAAGGAGACGAACACCCCGACGATGTAGAGCTGGATCAGCCTGGTGACCTCGGCGTGGTAGGCGTAGATCAGCAGACCCGCCATGGTGGCCAGGATGATGATGCCGTTGCTGAAGGCCAGGCGGTCACCGCGGGTCCGCAGCTGGCGCGGCAGGTAGCGGTTCTGTGCCAGCACCGAGCCGAGCATGGGAAACCCGTTGTAGGCGGTGTTGGCGGCCAGGATGAGGACGAGGGCGGTCATCAGCGTGACATAGCCGAACATCAGCGGGAAGTTGCTGAAGACGGTGTGAGCCACCTGGGCGACGATCGGGTCCTGCTGGGAGACGTCCCTGCCGGTGGCCGGGTCGATCAGGTGGCTGCCCTGGGAGGGGTCCGCGAACTTGGCCCCGGTGATGAACGCCAGCGCGGTGATCCCGCCGAACATGGTGGCCGCCACGAGGCCGAGCATGAGCAGGGTCCTGGCGGCGTTGGCGCCCTTGGGCTTCTTGAACGCCGGCACGCCGTTGCTGATCGCCTCGACACCGGTCAGCGCTGCGCATCCGGAGGCGAAGGCGCGCAGCAGCAGGAAGACGAGCGCGAAGCCGGCGATGCCGACCTCACTTCCCCGTACCTCGAAACCGGCGGTCTCGGCCCGCAGGTCCGCGCCGAAGGCCAGCCGGGTGAAGCCCCAGAGCATCATGCTGATGATGCCGAACATGAACAGATAGGTCGGGATCGCGAAAGCGATGCCCGACTCCTTCAGCCCACGCAGGTTGAGTACGGTCAGCAGGGCCACGATCACGATGGCCGCCAGGACCTTGTGCTCCTGCAGGAGTTGGACGAAGGCGCCGAGGTTCTCGACGGCCGACGACACCGACACGGCCACCGTGAGGACATAGTCGACCATCAGCGCGCTGGCGACGAGCACCCCCCAGTTGCCGCCGAGGTTCTCGCTGGCGACCTCGAAGTCGCCGCCGCCGCTGGTGTAGGCCCGGACGTTCTGGCGGTACGACGCCACGACGACGAGCAGGATCACCACCACGGCCAGTGCGACCCAGGGGGTGAACTGATAAGCGGCCAGGCCCGCGATGCCGAGAGTGATCAGGATTTCCTGTGGCGCGTAGGCCACGGAGGACAGTGCGTCGCTGGCGAAGACGGGAAGCGCGACGCGCTTGGGCAATAGTTGCTCATGCTCCTGGGTGCTGCGCAACGCCCGGCCCAGGAGGAGACGTTTAACGAGGTCGGGTGCCTTCGACACGAGATGAGACTCTAGTCGCTCTTTGGGAGGGTCCT
This sequence comes from Actinomadura sp., assembly GCA_036008685.1. Classification (GTDB taxonomy): domain Bacteria; phylum Actinomycetota; class Actinomycetes; order Streptosporangiales; family Streptosporangiaceae; genus Actinomadura_C. The sequence goes on from DASYNF010000005.1 coordinate 3,433, forward strand.
GACGCGCCGGGCGTGCTCTATCCGGGGATGAGGCCGGGTAGGGCACGGCGGGTCGTTGTTCACCTGACCAAGGTGATACTTACAAGGCGGATGTGTAGGTTTCATCCGGTCCAGGATCATCATGGATCCGCGACGCCGGGAAGGAACGGCCGTGCATATCGTGATCATGGGCTGTGGGCGAGTTGGGTCGAAGCTCGCGCACATCCTCGAGGACAAGGGCCATTCGGTGGCCATCATCGACCAGAGCCCAGAGTCCTTCCGCCGCCTCCGGGGCGGCTTCAAGGGACGTCGTATCACCGGCTTCGGGTTCGACCGGGACGTGCTGATCGAGGCCGGCATCGAGCGTGCCTCCGCTTTCGTGGCCGTCAGCAGCGGCGACAACTCCAACGTGATCTCCGCCCGCGTGGCTCGCGAGACCTTTGGGATCGAGAACGTGGTGGCCCGCATCTACGACCCCCGCCGGGCCGAGGTCTATCAGCGGCTCGGCATTCCGACCGTCGCGACCGTACGGTGGACCGCCGACCAGATGCTCCGGCGCCTGCTGCCGGAAGGGGCCGAACCGCTGTGGCGAGACCCCACGGGCAACGTTGTGCTCGCGGAGCTGCAGGTGGACGCCGGATGGGTGGGCGAGAAGGTCGCCACGCTGGAGGAGGCGGCGCGAACCCGGGTCGCCTTCCTCTCCCGCATGGGCGAGGCGATCGTGCCGGACGCCGACACGGTGATCCAGGACGGTGACATCGTGCACGCGATAGCCCATGCGGGAGACATGGAGCGCGTCAACGACGCGGTCTCCCAGCGCATGGAGAGGAGCGAATGATGCGGGTTGCGATCGCGGGGGCCGGGGCCGTGGGCCGGTCCATCGCGCAGGAGCTGCTGGAGAACGGCCATGAGGTACTCCTGATCGACAAGGATCCCAAGGCGATCAAGGTCGAGGTCGTGCCGCGGGCCGAGTGGCTGCTCGCGGACGCCTGTGAGATCGCGTCCCTGGACGACGCCGCGCTGGAACGCTGCCAGGTGGTCGTCGCCTCCAGTGGTGACGACAAGGTCAACCTGGTCGTGTCGCTGCTGGCCAAGACCGAATACGGAGTGCCACGGGTCGTCGCCCGCATCAACCACCCCAAGAACGAATGGCTGTTCAACGAGTCATGGGGAGTGGACGTCGCGGTCTCGACACCGCGGCTGCTGTCCGCGCTGGTCGAGGAGGCCGTGAGCGTGGGCGACCTCGTGCGCCTGATGACCTTCCGGCAGGGCGAGGCCAATCTCGTGGAGCTCACCCTGCCCGAGGACGCCCCGCTGTCCGGCGAGCGGGTCGGCTCGGTGGCCTGGCCGCGTGACACCGCCCTCGTCGCCATCCTGCGCGAGGGCAGGGTCCTCGTGCCGAGCCCGGACGACACCCTCGAGGCGGGGGACGAACTGCTGTTCGTGGCGAGTCAGGACGTCGAGGACGAGCTCGCGATCCTGCTCAACGCTCGCTGAGCGGCCGTACGGCCGGCTCGGCCCGCCGTCCCACCCCCAGGGATCACACCGGTGGGGCGGCGGGCCCGGCCCGCAGCGGCGTATGGCCGCGGGCGAGGACCCACACCATGGCGCCGAGCGCGGCGATCTGCAGCGGCCAGCCCAAAGTGATCTTGGTGACGCCGAGCCAGCCCACCTGCCCGGCCAGATACAGCGGATACTGCACGACCACGCGGAGCAGACAGGGAATGAGCAACAGCCAGGTGAGGCGCGAGCAGAGCCGTACGATGCCCGGATCGCGGCGCCACGCGGCCGGATCACCGGTCACCGAGCCGATGATGAAGCCGACGACGGGCCAGCGGACCACGATCGACAAGATCATGATTGCCGCGTAGCCCGCGTTGTAGATGATCCCGGGCAGGAACGCGTCCTCGGCCTTGCCCGAACGGAGCGCGAAGATCGCGGCGATCCCGATGCCGACGAGGCTGTTGAGGACGAACTGCGGGGTCGACTTCTGGGCGATCCGCAGGAGGAGCAGCAGCACGGCGGCACCCGCGCCGGCCCACAGGCCCAGCTTGAGGTCCTTGGTGAGCAGATAAGTGGCCGTGAAGCCGATCGTGGGGACGGCCGTCTCGATCATGCCCCGCACACCGCCCAGGGCCTTGGACAGTTGCGCCCGCACCGCCGACTCCACGGTGTCGTGCGCGGCCGCCTCGTCGGGGTCCCGCCGCTCTCCGGAGTCGCGGGGCTCCGTCCTGGCCCTCTCGCCCATGGAGCCGCGTCCCTCGGAGCCGCTCATGTCGCGCACCGGAGCTCGTACTTGGGGTTGAACATGACCTTCCGTCCGTCCTGGAGACTGACCAGGCCCTCGGCCCGCAACCGGCGGCCGGGTTCGATGCCGGCGATCTTCCGCCGGCCGAGCCAGATCAGGCTGATCACATCCGAGCCGTCATAGAGCTCGGCCTCGAGAGCCGGGGCTCCGCCGCGTGGCCGTAGTGTCACCGTACGCAGCGTACCGGCAACACAGGTCCGCTTGCGCTCCGTACACACCGCGATGGGGGTCGCCCCTTCTTCATCGCTGCTCTTCTGCAGGTCTTCCGCTTCGAGTTCGGCACTGCTGGACGCCAGGCGACGAAGGAACCGGCGCAGGCCGCGCCGCTCGCGGTCCCCTCTCCGCTCGACGTCGGGGCGCCTGTTCTCCGGCGTTGACTCGGCCGGCACTTCGTCCATGCTGCGCAAGCGTAGGCCATGCAGGTAACAACCAAACCGTCTGAGTTCCGGCAATTGGCCAAAGATCTGTCGGATGTCCGACCTGTGCTCTTGGTCCATGCCGATGGTCCATGCCGAACGGCTTGGCGACCACCTGGCGACGGCCTGGTGACGTCATGGATCCCGCCGGTCCGGCACGGGACGAGGGCCCGGCCCCGCGCCGGACCGGCGGGATCAGAGGGTCTCCGGAGGTGCTCAGCGCACCTCGGTGATCTCCGGCCCGCGCTCGAACGGGTCGAACCCGGCGTCCCCGTCCTCGTCGCCCTGCCCGGCGAGGACCTCCTGGGCCTCTTCCGGGAGGGTGAGCTCCAGAAGCTCCCGTGGGGGCATCGGCTGGTCGCCGCGGGCCACGATGACGTTGCTGAAGACGTCTTCGAGGATCTGCCACTGCTCTTCGTCCTCGATGGCCGCCCCGCTGACCACGCCGCGCAGGAACCAGCGGGGGCCGTCGACGCCGAGGAACCGCACCGGCTGCCAGGCGAAGCCCTGCTCGCGGACCTCGTCGGGAACCTGGTCCTTGATCTCCTCGGGGATCTCGACCGGGACCATGGCCCGCAGCTCGGTGCCGAACGGCCCTTCGGCGTCCTCGGCCTGACCGCCCGCCTCGGCTATCTCCCCGGCGGTCTCACGGCGGACCTCGTCCCAGATGCCGCTGCGCTTGGGCGCCGCGAACGCCTGGAGCTGCAGTCCGCTCTCCCCGTGCACCACGGTGATGGCGACCAGGCGGCCGTTGACCGGGTTGCCCTCGGCGTCGGTCTCGGTGGCCTCGACGTTGACCTGCACCTCGAGACCGGGCCCGATGGGCACCTGGAGCGCACCGAAGTCGATGCGCTCGAGCTCCGGGAAGGAGTCGCCCACGTCCCAGGGCCCGCCCTCAGGACCCGCTCCGGTTCCGGGAGCCCCGGTGTCCTTGGCGGCGGTGTCCGTCTCCTCGTCGGTCAGCTCGAGGTTCTTCGCGGGCTCCTCACCCTGACCACGACGTCGAAACACGACTCACGCTCCTTCGTTGCTGTCCTCGTTGTCGGCTCCGGCGGGGTATCCGCCTGTGGAACCGAATCCGCCGGCTCCCCGGGCAGACCCTGGGAGTGCCGTGACCTCATGGAACACAGCCTGTCCCACGCGCTGGACGACCATCTGCGCGATCCGGTCACCGCGCCTGAGCCGTACGGTCTCGCGAGCGTCCGTGTTGAGCAGGGTCACCTTGATCTCACCGCGATAACCCGCGTCGACCGTGCCCGGAGCGTTGACGATCGTTACTCCCAACCTAGCGCTCAAACCGGACCGCGGGTGAATGAAGGCGGCGTAGCCGTCGGGCAGCGCGATCGCCATGCCCGTGGGGACCACCGCACGCTCCCCGGGGGCCAGCTCGACGTCCTCGGCGGTGACCAGATCCGCGCCGGCATCGCCGGGGTGGGCGTAGGCGGGCAGCGGAAGCCCTGGGTCGAGGCGCCGGACGAGCACGTCCACCTTGTCGTTCACGGGTTCACCTCGTGGTCGGGGATCATTCCGGCCACTCCCTCACCGTGCTTGGCGAAGTGCTCGATCGGCACCTCGACGAACAGGGCGGCGCCACGCACGGCCACCGGGCCGTCCGGGCGGTCCAGACGGGCCTCGGCGTCCAGATAGGCCTTGCGGCCGTGGACGCCGGTGCACCGGGTGCGGATGTGCAGCGTCGCCCCGACCGGCACGGGAAGCAGATAGTCGGTTTCGAGCCGGCCCGTGACGTACGGCTTGCGGAGCAGCCACACGACCATACCCAGGGCCTCGTCCATCGCCGTGGCAAGCACGCCGCCGTGGGCGAGTCCGGGCGCGCCCTGGTGCACATCGCCGACGGTGAACTCGGCGGTGACCGTGAGACCCCCCGCGGCGACGGCGGTCAGGTGCAGTCCTGTTGGATGCTGCGCCCCGCAGCCGAAGCACTTGGCATAGTGCGGTCCGACGCGCTCGCCCACCCTGACGTCGGGGTGTGGTTCGGGGATCACCGCGGCCGGCGGAGGGGTGGTCAACGGGGAACGATTCACGGCGTGACCTTACCCGTTACCCGCTACCAGGCCACCGGCGGATCCGGGGAACCGGCCGGATCCCCGAGCGTCCATCCACCAGAGCGGTCCCCCGTACACCGGCGGATCCCGTACCCGCCGCCTGCGACCGGGGCGAGCACCGTTCAGCCCTTGCGGACCCCCGTGACGGCGAACCGCTCCACGTCGGCGACATGGCCGCCCGCCGACACCACGATGGTCAGGACCGGGTCGGCGCCGGCCCGGAAGGGCACCCTGGCCGACCACCGTCCGGGAAAGCCTCCGGCGGACACGCAGCAGAACACGCCGGCGGGCGAGCCGGAGGACCTCTGGTGGACCGCCACCCGCAGGCTCTCGTCCACACCGGTCACCGCACCGCCGACGGTCACGGGCGAGGAGATCGTGGCGCCGTAGGCGGGGGTGGTGATGGAGAGCTGCGTGTCGTCGGTCCCGACGACCTCCCACGGGGCGTCCGCGCCGTTGCCGAGCCGGATGAGGTGGAGCACGGCGGCGGTGCGGGGGCCCTCCGTACCCCGGGGTCCGACGCCGATGTGCGCCCCCTCGGAACCCACGGTCCGGCTCGTGACCCGGTCGATCCCCGTGAAGCCCAGAAAACGGGAGAAGGCCAGCGCGGTGTCGTCAGGGCTGAGATGCCACGGCTGGTGACCGCCCGACCGGTAACTCGCCTGCCAGGACCCTGCCTCCGCGGCGGACCCGAAGGGCCACAGCGGCTGATAGCGGCCGAGTCCGTGTGGATCCGCGGGTCGCGGTGACCCGGTCGGCCCCGGAGGGGCTGTGGCCCCGGGCGTCACTGAACCGCTCGGGGCCGGTGAGACGTCCGACGCCGGTGCCGCCCGGGAGGCCTGTGAGCCCGCTCCCGCGACCGGCCCGGTGCCGCCCGAGCAGGCGGAGGCGAGCAGCGCGGTCGCGGCGACCGCCAGGGCGCCACACCGGCGGCTCATCGTGGCAAGGTCCCGGGCTGGCCGGGCGGGCCGCGGTCGGTCCATCGCTCGTCGCCGCCTTTCGGTCACGTGGATCTCACAGACATCTCACACACAGTCTGGGCCTACCCCGCGACGGTGACCAGGATCCGCGCCGTCTCACTCCGAGGCCAGCGTGACCTCCACGCCGAGGCCGGGGTCGGCCGTCGGCCGAAGGTCCAGGTCGGCGATCCGCCCGGCGGCCCGCAGATCCGCCTCCACGAGCGCGACCTGCGCCACCGCCCGGCCCGTGACCTCCGCCCGGGAGACCTCGGCCCGCATCGAGACCTTGGCCTCGGACTTGGCCTTGCGGATCTGCCGGAGCACCCCGGCGCCGGCCGTCAGCACCGCCGGGTCTCCGCCGGCCGGCAGCTCGCCGGGGGTGGGCCAGGCGGCGATGTGGATCGACCCGTCGCGCCACCAGGACCATGCCTCTTCGGTGACGAACGGCAGGAAGGGCGCGAACAACCGCAAGATCACCGATAGTGCGAGGCGCAGCGCCGCCCGCGCGGAGTCGGCCTCGGCCGGCGTGCCGGCGTGCTCCCCGGCGTCGCTTCCATAGGCCCGGGTCTTGACGAGCTCGAGGTAGTCGTCGCAGAAGTCCCAGAAGAACCGCTCGGCCCGCTCGAGCGCGCGGGTGTGATCGCAGGCCTCGAAGGCGGCGGTCACGTCCTCGACGACGCCGGCGAGGGCGGCGAGCATCGCGAGGTCCACCGGCTCGGTGACCGTGCCGGGGCCCTCAGCGGCCGGGGCGCCGAGGCCCAGGACGAACTTGGAGGCATTCAAGATCTTGATGGCGAGCCGGCGGCCCACCTTGATCTGGCCGGTGTCGAAGGCGGTGTCCGTGCCGAGACGCCCGCTGGCCGCCCAGTAACGGAAGCCGTCGGTGCCGTACTGCCGGAGCAGCGCCATCGGGGTGACGACGTTGCCCTTGGACTTGGACATCTTCTTGCGGTCGGGGTCGAGGATCCATCCCGACAGGGCGGTGTGGGCCCAGGGCAGTGATCCGTGCTCCTGCTCCGCCCGCACGACCGTGGAGAAGAGCCAGGTGCGGATGATGTCGTGTGCCTGCGGCCGGAGGTCGTAGGGGAACACCCGAGCGAAAAGGTCAGGGTCCCGCTCCCACCTGCCGGCGATCTGCGGGGTCAGCGACGACGTGGCCCAGGTGTCCATGACGTCGGGGTCCCCGATGAATCCGCCCGCCTTACCGCGCTGGTCCTCGGTGTGGCCGGGGGGCGTGTCCGAGGACGGGTCGACGGGGAGCATGGCCTCGTCGGGGACGATCGGCTCGTCGTGGATCGGCTCTCCGTCGGGGTCCAGCCGATACCAGACCGGGATCGGGATGCCGAAGAACCGCTGCCTGGAGATGAGCCAGTCCCCCGCCAGGCCCTCCACCCAGTTCTCGTAACGGGCGCGCATGTAGGACGGGTGCCACGCCACTTCGCGGCCCCGGCCCAGCAGCCGGTCGCGAAGACCGGCGTCCCTGCCGCCGTTGCGGATGTACCACTGCCGGGTCGTGACGATCTCCAGTGGCCTGCTGCCCCGCTCGTAGAACTTGACCGGGCGGGTCACCTCGCGGGGCTCACCCTCGAGGTCGCCGGAGGCGCGGAGCAACTCGACGATCCGCTCCCGCGCCGAGTGCACGGTCTTGCCGGCGATCTCCGCGAAGGCCTCACGCGCCGCGGCGGAATCGAGGCCCGGCGGTGGCGTGACGGCGATCCGGCCGTCCCGGTCGATGACGGGCCGGGTGGGCAGATCCAGTTCCCGCCACCATGTCACATCGGTGATGTCGCCGAACGTGCAGATCATGGCGATGCCGGAGCCCTTGTCCGGCTCGGCGAGACGGTGCGCCACGACCGGGACCTCCACACCGAACAGCGGCGTGCGAACGCTCGAGCCGACGAGATCCCGGTAGCGCTCGTCGTCGGGATGCGCGACCAGCGCGACACAGGCCGGGAGCAGCTCGGGCCGGGTCGTCTCGATGTGGACCGGTCCCGCCGGTCCGTGGAAGGCGAGACGGTGGAACGCGCCCGGATGGTCGCGATCCTCCAGCTCCGCCTGCGCCACGGCCGTACGGAAGGTGACGTCCCAGAGCGTCGGGGCCTCGGAGACGTAGGCCTCGTCCCGCGCCAGGTTGCGGAGGAAGGCCCGCTGGGAGGTCGCACGCGCGTGGTCGCCGATCGTCGTGTAGAGCAGGTCCCAGTCGACCGAGAGCCCGACCCGGCGCCAGACGTCCTCGAAGGCCTCCTCGTCGATCGCGGTCAGCCGGTGGCACAACTCGACGAAGTTCCTGCGGCTCACCGGGATCTGCCGCTTCGGGTCCGGGCGCTCGGGGGGCTCGAACGCCGGGTCGTAGGGGAGCGAGGGATCGCAGCGCACCCCGAAGTAGTTCTGGGCCCGGCGTTCGGTCGGCAGGCCGTTGTCGTCCCAGCCCATCGGATAGAAGACGGCCCGGCCGCGCATCCGCTGAAACCGCGCCAGCGTGTCGGTCTGGGTATAGGAGAAGACGTGGCCCACGTGGAGTGAACCGCTCACCGTGGGAGGCGGGGTGTCGATCGAGTAGACCTCCGCGCGCGGCTTGGAGCGGTCGAACCGATAGACGCCGCTGTCCTCCCAGACGCGTACCCACTTGTCCTCCAGACCGTCCAGCGAGGGTTTCTGGGGCACGGAGGGAGTACGCGGCTGTTCTGTCATGCGTCAATGGTATTGACGGTGGCACCCTCCCGAACGAATTTTCCGGCCGGGCCACGCTAGGCACGAAGGTCGTCGGCGCTCGAACCCTTTCGGTACCGTCGTGCTCGGAGCGCATGCCCCTCGACGGCGAGGGCGTGTGCCGGACGAGAGCGGAGGACGACGATGGCGGACAAGGGTGACATCGGCTGGCGGGTCATGGCCGGCGCGGCGGCGTTCGGGGGCGGATGGTTGGCCCGCAAGGCGATCACCGCGGCCTGGAAGAAGACCACCGGCAAGGAGCCGCCGATCAACCCCGAGTCGCCCGAGGTGGCACTGACGGAGGCGCTGGGCTGGGCGGTCGTCACAGGTGTCGGCACGGAGGTCGCGCGGCTGCTGGCCACTCGCGCGGCGGCACGGCGCTGGCACCGCGGTACCGGCCGGCTCCCCGCGCCGTTCCGCTCCGAGGGCTGATCAGGCGGCCGGTCGTGACCGGCCGCCGATCATTCGGACGGGGGCCGCTCGGCCGCTCGCAGCCGGGGGCGCTCAGGGGGACGACCGACGTGACGGCGCAGATCGGCCCGGATGGCCTCGGACAGCCGCCTGGTGAACGTGCGGTTGAGCGCGCCCCCGGCCACCGCACCGGTGAGGAAGGGGCCCAGGGTGGTGAGATGCCGCCCGAGCATCCGCATCAGCCGCCTGCGCAGCGCCTGCTTCGCGGCGGACCCCAGGGCCACGGTCAGGGTGCCACTGGTCCCCGGGTCGATCCCCCGCTGCTTGACCCACGACGTGAGGAAGACCCCCGCCCGGGAGACGCCGGCGCCGGGAACCTGCACTCCGTAGACCTCGTGCAGTTCGGCGATCAGCTTCACCTCGATCGCCGCCACCACGAGGGTCTCGGCCACGAGCTGGGCGGGGACGGACAGCAGCAACGGGGGCGCCACGAACTCGACCGCGGCGAGGGCCCCGCCCGCCGCCCCGACGGCGGCCGTGCCCCGCATCGCGCCTCGGACGAGGGCGTCGGCGAGCTCCTCCCCGAGACGGCCGCGGTGATGGCGCCGCAGCGTCTCGAGGTCGCGAACCGGGATGCGCGGTGCGACGTAGGCGAACACCTCGCTCAGCCAGCGACCGCCCGCGAGCCCCGTGACCCCGGCCCGGCGCGCGCTCGTGCTGAGCAGCCGCGCGAGCCTCCCGAGCAGGCGCCCGCGGGTCTCGCGGTCCATATCCTCGTCGGCGGACAGCCGGCCGACCAGCTCTCCGATCTCGGCGTCCAGGCCGGCGTCGTAGCCGTCCTGGCGTTCGACCTCACCTGACACGGGACGTCCCGGTCAGGCTGCGCATTCGCGGCAGATCGGCTGCCCCTTGCGTTCTTCGGCAAGCTGACTGCGGTGGTGCACCAGGAAGCACCGCGAGCAGGTGAACTCGTCGGCCTGCCTCGGCACCACGCGGAACGTGAGCTCCTCGTTCGACAGATCGGCTCCCGGCAGCTCGGCGACCTCACCGGCGTCCAGGTCCTCGTCGATGATGCTCGCGGCCTTGTCGGCACGCCGCGCCTGCAGTTCCTGCAGGCTGTCCTCACTCAGGTCATCGTCGGTCTTGCGTGGGCTGTCGTAATCGGTAGCCATCTTCTATCTCCATCCCCCTCGGTCGTTTATGCGCCCCGTCGCGCGGATCTAACGCGCGAGGTGCCTTTCTTGTGCCCGATCCGGGCGGGAATTTTTGTCACGGGTCGTGACGTCCGGCACACGAGGCGCAACGCGCCTCACCGGTGACACGGTTGGTCCAGAGCCGTCCACCTTGTGTGCCGCACCTCACATACCCACATCGATAACTGTGGAGTCGATCATCTGTCCGCTTCGATCACCCGTCCGTTGGGTGCCGCAGCGGCGGGATCATACCCTCCCCTGGGCCGACCCGCCCGCACGACGGCCGGGCGGGCGGGAAAGAGAGTGAGCGCTCATTGAACCTGGCGCTCCGGTAGAACGTCTGAACTAACGCGATAATGTGCCCGCCGAACAGCCGGGCACACACTGCGGGTCGATGGAGGGGTCACATGCCGGATGCCGGTCTCTTGGAGCCGGGCGATCCGACGTCGCTGGGGGACTTCGAGGTCGTCGGACGACTCGGTGCGGGCGGGCAGGGCGCCGTTTACCTGGGCCGGAATCCCAGTGGCGACCACGTCGCCATCAAACTGCTGCACGCCCAGATGTCGGCGGACCCCGCCGCGCGGGCACGGTTCATCCGGGAGGTCTCCGCCGCGCAGCGTGTGGCGCCGTTCTGCACCGCGCGGGTGCTCGAGTCGGATGTGCAGGGCGACCGGCCGTACATCGTCAGCGAGTTCATCGATGGCCCGTCACTGCACGACGTCGTCGTCCGGAAGGGACCGTTCGCCGGGCAGGACCTCGAGCGGCTCGCCATCGGCACCGTGACCGCGCTGGCCGCGATCCACGAGGCCGGCATCGTGCACCGGGACTTCAAGCCCAACAACGTGCTGCTCGCCGCCGACGGCCCGCGCGTGGTCGACTTCGGCATCGCCCGCACCATCAACTCCCAGGAGAGCGCGGTCACGGCGACCGGCATGGTGGTCGGCACACCCGGCTACCTCGCGCCCGAACAACTGACCGGCGTCCCTCTCATGCCCTCCGTCGACATCTTCGCCTGGGCGGCCACGATGGTGTTCGCCGCCACCGGGCGGTCGCCGTTCGAGGCCGACACCCTCCCAGTGATCATCAACCGGATCCTCCACGAGGACCCGGATCTGTCGGCCCTCCAAGACCCGCTCCGCGATGTGGTCCGGCGCTGCCTGTCCAAGGACCCCGCCGGGCGGCCGCCGGCCCACCAGCTCCTGCTGCAGCTCCTCGGCCACGCGGGGGCCGCGCCGGGCCCGGCGCCCGATCGCGAGGAACTGCTCGACCAGGGCACCCGGATCGCCGCCCAGATGCCGGCGCCGCCGCCCATCACCCCCGTCCCGCCGATGGCGATCCCGGGGCCGGCCACGCCGCCCCCCATGCCGATGTACCAAGGGCCGGCCACGCCGCCCCCCATGCCGATGTACCGGGGTCCCTCCACGCCGCCCCCCATGCCCATGCACCAGGGGCCCATGCACCATCCGCGGGCGCAGCGGCCGCCCGCACCCCCGTACGGGCCGCCGCCGCGCCGGTCCGGCTCGTCCGGACCGGTCATCGCCGGGGTCGGGTGCGTCGTCGTGGCGCTTCTGGTCGTCCTGGTCGTGGCCGTCGGGATCGCGGCGAGCAGGAATCACGCGACACCGCGCTACACCCACAGCCCGTACAGCCCCTCCGCTCCCTCGCCGGGTCACAGCTCCACCCCCTTCGCGAGCCGTGCGCTGAACTCCAACTTCGGCGGCACCTGGAAAGGGCACGCCTACCAGACCACGGGCGGGATCAACGACTACGACGTGTCGATCAGCCTCACGTCCGGGCTGGTGACGGGGAGGATCGAATACGCCAAGTGCTCCGGCCTCATGCTGGTGCGGTCGACGAACTCCTCCAAGACCGTGCTCAGTGACACGATCACGAGAACCGATGGGCACTGCTACACCAGCGGCTACGTGACGCTCACCTACATCACCAGCACCATGCTCAGGTTCGAGTGGCGCAGGTACGGCTCGGACGGCACGGCCTGGGCGACCGGAACGCTCCGCAGGCAGTGAGCCCGGGCCCTGAGCAGATGGATCCGCTGCGGGGACCGGCTCCGGCCTCCGGAGCCGGTCAGGGTGCCAGCGGAAGCCGCGCGGTGACGATGAGGCCACCGCCGGACCGCGGCGTCGCGTAGACGGTGCCGCGGTGGGCCCGGACGACGGACCGGACGATCGACAGGCCGAGGCCGGCTCCCTTGGCCGACTCGATCCGGTCGGTGTGCAACCGCCGGAAGGGCTCGAACAGCCGCTCCACCTCATAGGCCGGGACGACCGGCCCGGTGTTCTCCACCTGGCAGGCCGCGAATCCGTCCAGCACACCGGTCCGCACGAACACCTCGCCGTTCTCGGTGTTGTGCTTGATCGCGTTCTCCACGAGGTTGGACGCGAGATGCTCCAGCAGCACCGGATCGCCGACCGTGCGTCCCTCGGTGAGCTCGGTGTGGATGGCGACCTCGGGCCCTTCGCCGCGCTTGCGGACGGTCTCGAGGACCCTCGCGCCGACCTCCGCGAGGTCCACGGGCACCCGGGTCGTCAGCTCCCGTTCGCTCTGGGCCAGCAGCAGCAGTCCCTCGATCAGCCGCTCGTGCCGCGCGTTGGTCGCGAGCAGCGTGCGGCCGACCGCCTGGAGGTCGTCGGAGACCTCCGGATCGCCGAGCGCGACCTCGAGCAGCGTCCGGTTGATGGCCAGCGGGGTGCGCAGTTCATGGGAGGCGTTGGCGACGAACCGGCGCTGGGAGTCGAAGGCGTGGCCCAGGCGTTCGAGCATCGCGTCGAAGGTGTCGGCCAGCTCCTTGAGCTCGTCGTCGGGCCCCTCGAGGGCGATCCGCTCGTGCAACGTGCTCTCGGAGAGCCGCCGCGCGGTCGTCGTCATCTTCTGCAGCGGTGCGAGGGCGCGGTCGGCCACGAAGTAGCCGAGCACCAGCGCGATGATCCCGACGCCCGCGAGGGCCAGCAGCGACCTGCCGATGAGCTGCCGCATCGTGGCCTCGATGAACTGCCGCCGCATCGCCTCGAGCTGCTCCGGTGTCGCGAAGCTGTACACCCGGATGTTGCTGAGGATGTCGGCGACCAGCAGATAGGTGACGAAGAGGAGCAGTCCTCCGGCGAGGAAGAACAGCAGACCGTACAGCAGCGTCAGGCGCAGCCGCACGCTCACCCGGCCGGGCAGGGCCCGCAGGTCGGACAGGAAGGAACCACGGGAACGCCGCGGCTCCGGCGGCTTGCGGACCCCGTCCTGAGGCGTCTCCGGGGACGCGGCACCGCGCTCCGGCCCGGCTCCGAGGCCGGGCGGCGGGGAGCTGATCATCGATTCGCGGCTCAAAGGCGATACCCCACTCCGGACACCGTCTCGATCACAGGTGGGTCGCCCAGCTTCTTGCGGAGGGTCATCATCGTCACGCGGACCACGTTGGTGAAGGGGTCGATGTGCTCGTCCCACGCCTTTTCCAGCAGTTGCTCGGAGCTGACCACGGCACCCTCCGCGCGGAGCAGGACCTCCAGCACGGCGAACTCCTTGCGGGTGAGCTCCACCTGCCGCCCGTCGCGGTGGACCTCCCGGCGCCCGGGGTCGAGCGAAACACCGGTCCGCTCCAGCACCGGAGGCAGCGGGGTGGCCGCCCGGCGGCCGAGCGCCCGCACCCGGGCGGTGAGCTCGGCGAAGGCGAACGGCTTGGCCAGGTAGTCGTCGGCACCGATCGACAGGCCCTCGACCTTGTCGGTCAGCTCGCCCGCGGCGGTCAGCATGAGGATCCGGGCGGGATAACGCTCGGCCACGAGCTGCCTGCAGACGTCGTCGCCGTGCACCTTGGGCAGGTCACGGTCGAGCACTATGACGTCGTACTCGTTGACGCCGGTCCGCTCGAGCGCGCCGCCGCCGTCGTAGGCGACGTCCACGGCGAGCGCCTCCCGGCGCAGGCCGGTCGCGATCGCGTCGGCGAGCACACGCTCGTCCTCCACGACGAGAACTCGCACTGGGTCTCCCTCCCCCGGGGTCTCCGGCTCCGGCGCGCCGGAGCGGCATCACAAGTTATGCCAGGAGACGCGTAAGACCCCCGTAAACGCGGCCGCCGGTGTGTCTCCCCCGGTCACGGGGAGGACGGAGCCACCGGCCGCGCGATGTCCGTTCAGGTTTACCATCACCGGACTTATGGGTAGAGAGGGTCAGTTCCAGGTTTACCGTCACTGGACTTGTGGGTAGGGAGCGCTGCACGAGGAAGGATGGCCATGGGCGAGCTCTCCCACATGATCGAACAGCGGTTGAACGACGCGTACGAGTCGTTGCGCACCGCCAACGCCGACGGCGACCTGTCCCTGGCCGACGCACGACAGGCCGAGATCGAGGATCTTTACCGCATCGCGGCCGACCACGGCATCCAGCCGTCCCGCTGCGACTGACCCATGGACCTCTGCGCCATCATGCCGCCGGGTGATTCAGACCACACCGGCGGCATGATCACGCGGACACTCCCCGGTCCTCGAGGACCTGCTTGATATAGGGGTTATCGAACGTACGGCCGGGGTCCAGCTCCGCGCGCAACGCCAGGAAGTCGTCGAACCTCGGATAGACCGTACGCAGGTAGGCGGCATCACGCGTGTGCAGTTTGCCCCAGTGCGGCCGGCCCCCGACCGCGGTCATGAGCTCCTCCACGGCGCCGAAATACTCCGCGTGCGGGTTCCGGTGGTAGACGTGCACGGCGATGAAGGCCGTCGGCCGGCCATAGGCCATGGACAACCACGCGTCCTCGGCGGGTAGCAGGCGCACCTCGATCGGAAAGCCGATCCGCCAGTCCCTCCGGGCGAACAGCGCCCGCAGCTCGCGCAGCACCGGCAGGAGCTCGTCCCGCGGGATGGCGTACTCCTGCTCCTTGAAGCGGACCCGGCGCGGGCTGGTGAAGACCTTGTAGGACACGTCGCTGTAGGTCCGCGCGCCGAGGGCCCGCGCCGACACGCCGTTGAGGGCCGGAACGGCACCGGGCACCCGGCGGCCGAGCCGGGTGACGCCGCCGAAGACGGCGTTGGACAGAACCTCGTCGTCCACCCAGCGTCGCAGCCGCGGCAGCGGCCGGGACGCGGCCGGCGCACCGGGGGCGCTCACCCGGTTGTTCCGCTTGGTGAGACAGCCCTCGGTGTGCGGGAACCAGTAGAACTCGAAGTGCTCGTTGCCGGCGTCCAGGTCATCGACCCGGGCCAGCACCTCCTCCCACCGCATCGGCTCCTCGCGGGCGCGCAGGAGGAACGCGGGAGCGGTCCGCCAGGTGATCGCGGTGATCACGCCGAGCGCGCCGAGGCCGACCAGGGCGGCCTCGAAGAGCTCCGGCCGGCGGTCGGCCGAGCAGGTCACCACGCTGCCGTCGGCCAGCACGAGCTCCAGCCCGGCGACCTGGGAGGCCAGCCCGGCGGTGTCCCTTCCCGTACCATGCGTGCCGGTCTGGACCGCGCCCGCCACGGTCTGCTCCTGGATGTCCCCCATATTGGCGAGGGCGCGCCGGTGCTGGGCCAGGATCCGGTTGAGCTCGCGCAGTCTCATGCCGGCCTCGACCGTCACGAGACCGCTGACGGTGTCCACCGAACGCACCGCCGTCAGCCCTTCCGGGCTCAGCCGCACGCCCTCGGCGACCGCGGCTCCGGTGAAGGAATGGCCCGCGCCGGTCATCCGTACCGTCAGCCCGTCCTCCGCCGCCGACCGGACCGCGGCGGCGACCTCCTCGGTGGAGCGCGGCTGGACCACGCGCCGGGCCGTCGCCTGCTGATTCCCGGCCCAGTTGCGCCAGGTTGGGCCACCTACGGGAGACATGCCGAAACTGTACTCGGCATGATCAAGAAGTGGATTCGGATTCGTCCAAGCGGGCCGTCCACCCGGCGACGGCCGCCAGCAGCCCGGCGCCGAGGGGGAACAGGAAGGCTGTCCGTGATCCGCAGATGTCGACGAGGTGGCCCGCGGCGAACGCGCCGGCCGCGATGCCGATCCCGACCGCCGTGGACATCCAGGTGAGCCCCTCGGTGAGCTGGTGGGCGGGCACCAGCCTCTCCACGAGGCCGTAGGCGGGGATGATGGTGGGCGAGATGGCGAACCCGGAAAAGAAGATCAGCGCCATCAGCAGGTGCAGGTTGGTGATCAGAGCCGGCGGGATCAGGCCGATCACGAGGAGCAGCAGGCCGATCCGCAACCGGCGGTGCAGGGGCGTCTCCCAGTGCCGTGCGCCGTACCAGAACGCCGTCGTGCCACTGCCGAGCGCCAGCAGGCCCAGGATCGGCCCGGCGAGCGCCTGGTGTCCCTGCTCCTCGGTGAAGGCCAGGACGCACACCTCGATGGATCCGAAGACGGCGCCGAGCATCAGGAAGACGACCGCGACCGCCCGCACCCCCGGAACGGCGATGGCGCTGCCCCGCTCTCCCGGGCCGCGGGGCCGCGGCGGCGGCTCGGTACGACGCTGTACGACCAGTGCGAGGCATCCGATGAGGGTCAGCAGCGAGGCGACGGCGACCCCGGCCGCGGGATGCACGCCCGTGGCGAGGAGGGTCACGATCATCGGGCCCGCCACGAAGATGACTTCGTCGACGACCGACTCGAAGGAGAAGGCGGCGTGCAGCCGCCCGGGTGTCACGCCGGCGGAGCGCAGGAGATAGGACCACCGGGCCCGCACCATCGCGCCCAGCGAGGGCGAGGTCATGCCGCTCATGGCCGCGGCGGGGAACAGCGCCCAGGTGGGCGCGTGGAGCTGCGCACAGAGGATGAGCGCCGCCATGCCGACGCAGTTCGCCAGGACCAGGGGGACCAGCACGCGCCCCTGCCCGAGCCTGTCGGCGAGCCTCCCGACGATGGTCGAGGCGGCGGCGAAGGCCAGAGCGTAGGCGGCCGAGACCGCTCCGGCGGTACCGTACGATCCGGTGACCGCCGAAACGAGAAGGACGATGCCGATGCCGACCATGGACATCGGCATACGGCCGACGAACGCCGCCGCCACGAAGATCCGGGCTCCGGGGACGGCGAACAACTCCCGGTATGGATTCGCCAAGGTTCCCCCTGTCGCCCTTTCCCCTTGATCACGTTACCGGGACCGGACAGCCGGCCCGCTCTGGTCGGTGCCCCTGCGGCCGGCCCCGGTGACCCGAGTCCTTGGAGATGGTCTTGAGTCCCTCATCGCGCCCCTCCGGCACTTCGCGGATCCGGCGCAGGACGGTACTGGCCGTGACGGGAGTCGCGCTGGCCTCGGGACTGACGTTGGCCGGCGGCGTGGCCGTGGTCCTCACGGGCGATCATGCCTCCGGCCGGGGCGGGGCCCCGGGAGCGACACCCGGAGCGTCCCTCCCGCCCTCGGGTCCCGTGACGAACGTGGCCGGTGGCCGGGACGGCGGGTTCGACCGCGTGGTGCCGCCCGATCTGCTGGCGGTGGGGTCCCGGCCGATCAATGCGATGACGGCACAGCGGATCTCCAAGCTCAAGGGGGTGCGCGACATCATGGTCGTCGGCGGCGGGGCCGTGCAGCTGCAGGGCCGCAAGGTCAACACCCTCGCCGTCGATCCGGCGCGGTTCCGGTCCTGGACCCCGCCTGGGACCGCCAGGAACGAGAACCTGTGGACCGCCCTGGCGGCGAACCAGTTCGTCGCCTCCGAGACGGCCGCGCAGACGCTCGGGATCCGTGAGGGCCTGGACTATCCCATCGTGGCCCGGACGATGCCGATGGTCAACATGGGGGGCGCCGGTCCGCTCGGGCTCCCCGGCATCGACATGCTGGTCGGCCACAAGATGGGCCTGCAGCTCGGGCTGGTGCAGAACCTCGCCGTCCTGGTCAACGCCCCGGGCACCAGTCGTCCCGCGCTGTCCAAGGGCCTGCGGAGGATCCTCGGACCCGGGGCCCAGGTCCTGGACCTGCACGACAAGAGCAAGGCCACCGGCGACACCGGACGGGCGGGCAGCTACCTGGACCTGTACCGCCAGGCGGCCGCGACCTGCCCCGGCCTGTCCTGGACCGTGCTCGCGGCCATCGGCCAGATCGAGAGCGGCCACGGGAAGAACGCCGGCCGGTCCAGCGCCGGAGCCCTCGGTCCCATGCAGTTCATGCCCGCGACCTGGCGGGCCTACGGCGTCGACGGCGACGGCGACCGCAAGGCCGACATCATGAATCCCTACGACGCGGTGCCCGGAGCGGCCAGGTACCTGTGCGCCAACGGCGCCGGCCGCGGCGGCCGGTCCCTCTACAACTCGGTCTTCCGCTACAACCACGCCCATTGGTACGTCCGCAACGTGCTGGGCCTGGCCCAGGCCTACGCCAGGCAGTACTCATAGCCTCTCGGCCTGCTGGTTGGATGAGAACATGACCTCCTACGACGCCCTGCTCCTCGTGTCCTTCGGGGGGCCGGAGGGCCCCGAGGACGTGATCCCGTTCCTGGAGAACGTGACCCGCGGCCGCAACGTCCCGCGGCACCGGCTCGAACAGGTCGCCGAGCACTATCACCTCTTCGGCGGAGTGAGCCCGATCAACGGGCACTGCCGTGAGCTCCGTGCCGCGATCCAGGAGGACCTGGCCTCCCACGGGACGGACATGCCGGTCTACTGGGGCAACCGGAACTGGGACCCCCACCTGGCCGACACGATGCGCCGGATGAAGGCCGACGGAGTGCGGAGGGCCGCGGCGTTCGTGACCTCGGCCTACAGCGGCTACTCGTGTTGTGATCAATACCTCGAGGACATCGAACGCGCCCGCACGGAGGTGCCGGGCGCTCCCGAGATCGACAAACTGCCGGTCTACTGCCTGCGCCCGGGGTTCGTCGACCCGTTCGTCGAGAGCGCCCGCAGCGCGCTCCGGCGAGTGCCCGCCGGATCCCACCTGGTCTTCACCGCCCACAGCGTCCCCCTCGCACAGCCGGGCCGGGTGGATTACGTCGCCGAACTGGAGCAGGTGGCCGCGGCCGTGCGGGAGCGGGTCGCCCCGGACGCCCCCTGGGCGCTGGTGTACCAGAGCCGCAGCGGTCCGCCGGGTCAGCCGTGGCTCGAGCCCGACGTCTGCGACCACCTGGAGAAGATCCACGGCGAGGGGGCCCCGGGGGTCGTCGTGGTCCCCATCGGCTTCGTCTCCGACCACATGGAGGTCAAGTTCGACCTGGACGTGGAGGCGGCGGACCGTGCGGCCGAGCTCGGCCTCCCGTTCGAGCGTGCGGCCACACCGGGGGTGCACCCTCGGTTCGTGGCCCTCGCCCGCGAGCTCCTCACGACGGGAGCCGATGCCGGCGGGTGAGCGTGTCCCGCCTCCCCCTAGGCTGGTGGCCTCGCTCGGACGAAACGGGGGACATCGATGATCGACACCGGTGCGCTAGGCGAGCTCGCCGTGACCACGGCCCGCGCGGCCGGCCGGATGCTCGTCGAGAAAAGGCCCGTGCACGGCCCGGAGGTCGTCCAGACCAAGTCGAGCCCGACCGACGTCGTCACGCAGATGGACCAGGCGGCGGAGCGGCTCATCGTCGAGCGGATCCGGGCCGTACGCCCCGATGACGGCCTCCTCGGCGAAGAAGGCGCCGCCCACGAGGGCACCACGGGCGTGCGCTGGGTCATCGACCCGATCGACGGCACGGTGAACTACCTGTACGACCTGCCGGACTGGGCCGTCAGCATCGCCGCCCAGATCGACGGGCGGACGGTCGCCGGAGCGGTCGAGATACCGCGCCGGGGCGAGACCTACACCGCCGTGCGCGGGGGCGGCGCACACCTGCACACCGCTCAGGGGTCCCCCGGATCTCCCGCCCCGGCTCCGGAGAAGCTCCACGTCAACACCGGTGTTCCGCTGGGCCAGGCCCTGGTCGGGACCGGATTCGGCTACGCCGCCGAGCGCCGGGCCCGGCAGGCCCAGGTGCTGACCGGTGTGCTGCCGAGGGTCCGCGACATCCGGCGCTCCGGATCCTGCTGCGTGGACCTGTGCTCGCTCGCGGCCGGGCGGCTCGACGCCTACTACGAACGCGGAGTCCAGCCGTGGGACACCGCCGCCGGGGCCCTCATCGTCGAAGAGGCGGGCGGCCGCGTCGGGGGACTCCACGGCACGCCGGCCGGACCCGAGCTCACGATCGCGGCCGCGCCGGGACTGTTCGAGGATCTCCACGACCTCCTGGCGCCACTCGACCCCGCCCGGGACTGACGGCCCGCCGCCGGTGCCCGGCCACGGCGGACGGCACGGTCCGCGACATGCTGGGGAAAAGGATCCACAAGAATCGGGCAGGGACGCCCCACCACGGCCTCGAGAGCGGCAAGCTGTCCATGAAGTGAGCGCTCTCGGAAGTCAGGCGGGCTTCGAGGGCGGCGATGTTCGGACATGCCGGGTACGGTGCTGGCAGCAGGCGCGCCCGGAAGAGACACTCGAGAGTCCGGGGAAAGGACACGCATGCGCCCTGGAGGATGGTCGAGCGACACTGGCAGCCGCGAGGACCGCCTAGGCGGACTCGGGAGCGCGCCGGGCCGCTGGGCGATCCCCAGTGCCGTCGTAGGACAGGGCAGGAAGGACACGCATGCAGGAACTGCGCCTCGTCGCGGTCAGCGAGGACGGTTCGTACCTTGTGCTCGCCACCGCGGGTCGAGGCACCCGGTTCACCTTGCCCGTCGACGACCGGGTCCGTGCCGCGGTCCGTGGGCACTTCTCCCGCCTCGGCCAGTTCGAGATCGAAGTGGAGAGTCCCTTGCGGCCCAAGGAGATTCAGGTTCGCATCCGTGCGGGCGAGACCGCGGAAGAGATCGCGGAGTCGGCGGGCATACCGGTCGAACGCGTCCGCTGGTTCGAGGGTCCGGTCCTGCAGGAACGTGAATACATGGCACAGCAGGCCCAGCGGGTCGCCGTGCGGCGGCCCGGTGAGTCCAGCCCGGCCCCGCCCCTCGGGGAGATGGTCGGGGAGCGGCTCGGCCGGCGCGGCGTCGACGCCGAAGACGTCGAGTGGGATTCCTGGAAGTGCGAAGACAGCACGTGGCGCGTGCGCCTGTCCTTCTTCGACAATGGCCGCCCCACCACCGCCGAATGGGGTTTCGACCCCAGGCGACGGCATGTGACACCACTGGACGAGGAGGCCGCACGGCTGTCCGGGCTGGTGGTCGAGGAGCCGGTGGTCGACACGGTCACCCCCCTGTTGCCGCGCCGGCCCGCGATGAAGATCGTCGGAGACCCACGTGCTCTCCAGCCGGAGCAGCGGTCCGACCGCACCCGCCGTGAATACATCGTGGAGCGCGGACGGATCGTGGCGCCGCGCGAGCCCGCGGCTCCGCCGGCTCGCGAAGACGACCTGGGCCAGGACGAGGAGCCCGCGCCGGCGGGCGCCGGGCCCGCCGGCCCGGGCCCCCATCACGACGAGCCCTACCAGGACGAGTCCTACCACGACCACTACGGGGAGGGGCCTGCGGACGTCGAGCCGCGGCCCGGCCGGGAGCCGGTGGCGCGGGACCCACAGGCGTCCGGCCCGCCAGAGCCGGAGGAGGAGCAGGAGCCCGTCGAACCGCGGGCGCCGGAACGCGCGGACACGGTGGCGACCGTGACTTCTGAGGAGACGGCCGAAGAGGCACCGGAGCGGGCTCCGGCCGTCCGGTCGTTCACCGGGGAAGCGAAGATCACCGAGCCCAAGACCCGCATACGGCCGGCTCAGCCGTACCGCCAGGCCGCGCAGGCCCGCGGCGACGGAGCCGGCGCGGCCGAGCCGCGTGAGAGCGAGCCCGCCGACGCCGGGCGCACGGCCGAAGCACCGGACGAGAGCGCCGCCGCGGCGGACCGGGATCGGCCACGGCGGGCCGCCGGACCGGATCGCATCCACCGTCAGGAGCCCTCCGAACCGGGGCCCGAGCAGGTGGGCGCGGAGCCGGCCGCGAAGGTCAAGGAGCCGGCCGCCGTCAACACCGGAGAGTCACCGGTCACGGCACCGGCGGGTCAGCCCACCCGGCCACGGCGCAAGTCCTCCCGTGGCAAGCGCGCATCCGTCCCGTCCTGGGACGAGATCATGTTCGGCTCTCGCCGGCCCGACTGACCTCGGCCCGGGCGGGGACCGGGACCGGAGCCGGGACCCCCCTCCAGGCAGGGGTGCTCGGCCGCCCCCCGTACACGAAGGGATCGACCCATTCGGGCGTGATCCGATGCGCCAGCGCGATGGCGTCGGTCTCGGCCAGGTCGATCGCCGCGCAGCCGCCATCCCCGGCGCCCACCGCGGCGACCAGCGTCGACAGCCCGAGCCTCCGCTGCAGCAGGGTCTGCCGCACCCGCCAGCCGACGACGGCACGATGCTCGACCACCGCCTGGCGGCGCCGGAGCGAGCCCGACCGCACGGTGAGCCGCACCTCGTCGTCGGCATGCGCCAGCTGCCGGTAGCGGTCGAGCCCCAGCGGAACCGCGAGGACCGCGAGGACCGCGCACCCGTACACCACCCATGGCCGGCCTGCCGCCAAGGCCATGCCGGCCACCGCGAGTGGCGCCGCGACCGCCCGTACGACCCTGCGGGTACGTGCCGCGGGCGGGTGGGCGACCAGAGGCGTGGGGATCCCACCGAGCAGCCGCGCCGTCACGTCGGCGGCCACTTCCCGGGGTGAAGGCGGCAAGAGCTCGGCCCGGTGGGCCGCGTCACCGAGCCCGGTCACTAGCGCACGGAGCCTGACCACGCCCGCCAGTCGCTCGAGGGGGTTGTCCCGCAGCTCCGCACCGCGGACCCGGCGGCGCTCGAGCGACACGCTACGGCGGGTGATGAGCCCGCGCTCGGCCACGAGCACGCCGTCCGCCTCCCGGAGCGTGAAGTCCCAGTTGAACAGCGCGAAGGCGATCACGGACATCGCCGGCATGGCCAGGACGAGGAGTGCCGCCCCCATGACCGCGGGGACGAGGGTGAGGCCGAGCAGGCCGTCGCCCAGGCGCTCGAGACGTCGCTGGGTGATGAGGCCGAAGTCGTCGCCGAGGTTGTAAAGGGTGCCGAGGAGGCTTCCGGCGACCGCGAAGGGCGTGAGGAGGAAGGCGCCGCTGAGGGGAGCGTAGAGACACCACCGCGGCCGGGCGCGGGCATAGACCGCCGGTCGCGGCGTCCGCGCCCGCCGGGAGTCCGCGGGGGTCGCGGCGCCGATCAGGACATGGCGGAGCCGCTCGGCCTCTCGCCGTCCCACCGCGTTGAGCATCCCCTCCTCGCCGCCCTCACCACCGGCCGCCGCGTCGATGCGCACGACGGCCAGCCCGAGCACCCGGTGGGTGAGCGTGGCGCTGATGTCCACACTCCGGATCCGCTCCAGCGGGATGTTCTTCACCGATCGCCCCATCAGGGTCCTGCGGAGTTCGACGCGGTCCTCGTAGACGGTGTAGGTGAAGGTCCACCACCGCACGAGGTGGTGGGTCAGCCCGATCGCCAGCCCGGCGAGAGTGAAGGACAGGCCGGTCCTCAACCCGCCGACCGCGAGGCCCGCGGCCCCGGCCATGAGGAGGGCGAAGAGGTCCCGCAGCGCGCCGACCACGAAGGTCAGCGCGTGCAGGCGGCGGCGCCGGGCCGGCGCGGCGGTGGTCATGTGGCGTCGTCCCGGAGGTCATGGGCCCGGGCGGCCAGGTCCTCGGCCAGCCGGACCGCGACCTCGACCGGGAGGCCGGCCACCTTGGAGGAGCCCTGATGGGAGGCAGTGCTGATCTTGAGGGTGGCGAGTCCCAGCAACCGCTCGCTCCACCCCTGCTCGGTGTCGACAGTCTGGATGCGGCTGACCGGCACCAGCAGCCAGTGCCGGTTGAACCAGCCGGCGCGGGTGTAGACGACGTCGGAGCTGACCTCCCACCGGTGCACGCGATAGCGCCACACCGGCGCGACCAGCGAGGCCACGGCGCCGAGGAGGCCGACGGCGGGGGGAAGCCACCAGATCCGGGTGAGGAGCGCATGGGGGATCCCCTGCCATCCGGATCCGTGGATCCAGGCCGCCGCACCGGCCGCCATCCCGGTCACGACGGCCCAGCCGAGCAGGTAGTCGAGCCCCCACTGCGCCATCGCCCGTGGTGACACGCGGTTGTCCGGAGGCCGCAGCCTCATCGCCGACGTCACGCTCAGGAGTCTAGGTCTCACTCGTGAGACTCGGGCGGCGGCTCTGTCCATGCTCTGCCTGCGTTCTGTCGGACCCCCGTGCGATGGTGTCAGCGGCTTGGCAGTCCGCTGCCAGCGGCACGGGCGAAACTGTCCGCATATCAACGGGGACGCCGGTTACTTTCGCGTGGCGCAACGTCGGCCGACTGTGGACACACGGCGTCCACCATCCCGAGGGGAAGTGAAATGACCAATGCGATCCAGGCCGAAGGCCTGGTGAAGCGCTTCGGTGAGACGCGGGCGCTGGACGGCGTCGATCTCACCGTGCGCACGGGGACGGTCCTCGGCCTGCTCGGACCCAACGGGGCCGGCAAGACGACCGCCGTACGGGTGCTCGCCACTCTGATCCGGCCCGACGAGGGCAGCGCACAGGTGGGCGGCTACGACGTCGTACGCGACGCTCACCGGGTGCGGCAGCTCATCGGCCTCACCGGGCAATACGCCGGCGTCGACGAGATGCTCACCGGCACCGAGAACCTGGTCCTGATCGGCCGGCTCCTCGGCATGCCCCGCCGCGAGGCCAAAAGCCGGGCCGCCGAGCTGCTGGAGCGGTTCGATCTCTGGGACGCCCGGGACAGGCCGGCCAAGACCTACTCCGGCGGCATGCGGCGCAGGCTCGACCTGGCCGCCAGCCTGGTCGGACGGCCGCACATCCTGTATCTCGACGAGCCGACCACGGGTCTGGACCCGCGTAGCCGCGGCGGGCTGTGGGACATCGTCCGAGGGCTGGTGGACGACGGCGTGACCGTGCTCCTCACGACGCAATACCTGGAGGAGGCCGATCGGCTGGCCGACGACATCGTGGTCATCGATCACGGCCGGGTGATCGCGCAGGGCACTCCGGACGAGCTCAAGACCCAGGCCGGCGGACAGATCCTGGAGGTACGGCCGGTCGCCCAGGACGACCAGGTCACGGTGGCGCGGGTGCTGTCGGAGATCGTCGGCAGCACACCACAGGTCGTCGACGGCCTGGTCACCGCTCCCCTCACCGACCCGGCGGTCATGCCCGCCGTGGTCCGGCGGCTCGACGACGCCGGGGTGGCCGTGGGCGAGCTCTCACTGCGCAAGTCGAGTCTCGACGAGGTGTTCTTCGTGCTGACCGGTCACCGCACCGATGAGGGACAGCAGCCCACCGAGGAACTCGTCACGGAAGGATCCCCGGCATGACCGCCGTCTCCGAGGTCGCACCGGCGGTGGTCCCGCTCGACCGGCGGGTCTCCCCGGTCATCACGGTCCGCAACACGCTGACCCTGGCCTGGCGCAGTCTCGTGCAGATCAAGCACAACCCGATGGAGCTGCTGGATCTCAGCATTCAGCCGATCATGTTCGTGATGCTGTTCGCCTACGTCTTCGGACCGGCGATGAGCGGCAGCGTCGAGCGATACCTTCCGATCCTGATCCCCGGGATCATCGTGCAGAACGCGATGTTCGCGACGATGAGCACGGGCTTCGGGCTCAACGTCGATATCACCAAGGGCGTGTTCGACCGGCTCCGCAGCCTGCCGATCGCCCGCACGGCGCCGCTGGCGGGGCGGATCCTGGCCGATGTGGTCAAGCAGGCGTGGTCGATGGCGATCGTGCTGGCCGTCGGCATGGTGATGGGATTCCGGATCGGGACCTCCCCCCTCGCGATCATTCCGGCCTTCGGGTTGTTGCTCGCCTTCGCGCTGCTGCTCTCCTGGGCATCGGTCTTCATCGGGTTGACGGTCGGCGAACCGGAGAAGGTGCAGATCTTCGGGTTCATGATCATCTTTCCCTTGACGTTCCTGAGCAACGCGTTCATCCCGCTGTCCGACCGGTATCCGCACTGGCTCTACAACGTGATGTATTACAACCCGGTGTCCCAGATGGTGTCGGCGACGCGTGGGCTCCTGGTCGGGCACGACCTGGCCGGACATGGCCAGCCCGTCATCGGCCCGGCCGTCAACGCCCTGCTCTGGGGTCTGGTGATCGCGGCGGTGTTCATCCCGCTGTCACTGCGCGCCTTCAAACGCCGGGTCTGACCCGCCGTGTCACCGGCCCGGAGCGGGCCACCGCAGCGCCGCCGACGCGCGCCTCCCTGCCGGGGAGGCGCGCGTTCGCGTCTCCGTACCCCGGCGCGTCACCTGTCCTCCGGCCCGGGCCGCTCGACACCGAGGAGGGCCAGGACCGACAGCACGGCCTGCGGCACTTCCGCGGGATCGCTGACCGAGGCGAGGCCCACGAACCAGACCCCCTCGGCATCCGGCCGGCGCATCGGGCGGCCGCTTCCATCGACAGGCGGGTCTTGCCCGCACCGCCCGGGCCCGACAGCGTCACGAGCCGGCCTTCACCGATCAGCCTGCCGACCATCGTCAGATCCCGGTCGCGGCCGATGAAGCTGGTCAGCTGCGCGCGGATATTCGTACGACGGTGATCCTCCCGCCCGGGGTCCCCGCCGGACCCGCCGGGACGCCGCACCGCGGGGACGCGGTCTCGGGGACGGTCCGGCCGGTCCAGCTCGGGGTCACGCCTGAGCACGGCGAGATAGACCCGCTCCAGGCCGGATGAGGGATCCACTCCCAGGGTCTGCGCCAGCGCCTCTTGACATCGGCATAGACGGCGAGGGAATCGGCCTGGCGCCCGTCGCCGTACAACGCTCGCATGAGCTGCCCGCGCAACGGCTCAC
Organism: Actinomadura sp.; assembly: GCA_036008685.1. GTDB lineage: Bacteria > Actinomycetota > Actinomycetes > Streptosporangiales > Streptosporangiaceae > Actinomadura_C. The sequence continues at coordinate 30,187 of DASYNF010000005.1, forward strand.
GGAGCGGATCCACGGCGGTGAGCGGAGTCCGGCCGCGATCTCGGCCGGGTCATCGGCCCGGCGGGCCCGGCCGACCCTCATCTCGAAGTCGTGGGCGTCCACATCGTCACGGGCGACCGCGAGGAGATATCCGGCCGGGTTCGAGGGCGAGGAGAGTCAGCAGAGCACGCAGCCGGAGGCCGCCGACCTCCACCGGCCGGCCGGCCGCACGTACCTCCAAAGGGCCGAGCATCCGGATCCGCACCCGTCGATTCTCCCCCGCCTCCGGCGTGTTCGGTGAAGGGGTGCGACCGGCCGGTACGGGCCCATGACGCGCGGCCCCCGCCAGGAGTGAAGGCCTGGCGGGGGCCGCGCGTCATTGGAACGTTCCGATCAGGCGGCCCTGCGGATGTCGTCCCGGCTGGCGAGCTCGAACTCGGCCCGCGGCTGTTCGATGCTGCCCAGGGACACCGTCTCGCGCCGGAAGATCAACGCCAGGGTCCAGTCCGCGAGGACCCGGACCTTCCGGTTGAAGGTCGGCACCCGGGACAGGTGGTAGCTCCGGTGCATGAACCACGCCGCGATGCCCTTGAGCTTCACGCCGTAGACGTGCGCCACACCCTTGTAGAGGCCGAGACCCGCCACGGATCCCACCGAGGAGTGGACATACGGCTTGAGCGTCTTGCCGCGCAGGGCCCGTACGAGGTTGTCGGCGAGCACCTTCGCCTGCCGCACGGCGTGCTGGGCGTTGGGGGCGCAGAACTGCCCCTCCCCCACGCTCAGGTCGGGCACGGCGGCGTTGTCGCCGGCGGTGAAGGCCCGCACGACACCGTCGACGGTGAGGAACTCGGTCGCCTTGAGCCGGCCCCGCTCGTCCAGCGGCAGGTCGGTGGAGCGCAGCACGGGGGCGGCCTTCACACCGGCGGTCCACACGAGCGTGTCGGTCACGAAGCTCGTCCCGTCGGACAGCTCGATCTTCCCGTCCACCGCCGAGTTGAGGAAGGTCTTCATCCGGACGTCGATGCCGCGCCCGCGCAGCTGCTCGGCGGTCCAGCGGCCCATGTCCGGGCCGACCTCGGGGAGGATGCGGTCGGATCCCTCGACGAGGACCCACCGCATGTCCTCGATGCTCACGTTGGAGTAGTAACGGCAGGCGTTGCGGGCCATGTCCTCGAGCTCGGCGAGCGCCTCGACGCCGGCGAAACCGCCGCCGACGAACACGAAGGTGAGAGCGCGGCGGCGCAGTTCCTCGTCGTCGGTGCTCGCGGCGATGTCGAGCTGCGCGAGCACGCGGTTGCGCAGGTGGATCGCCTCACCGATGGTCTTGAAGCCGATGCCGTTCTCGGCCAGGCCGGGGATGGGCAGCGTGCGCGACACCGAGCCCGCCGCCATGACGAGGTAGTCGTAGGAAAGGCGCTTCGGCGGGCCGACGATCGGCTGGACGACGGCCGAGCGGCCGGCGTGGTCGAGTTCGGTCAGCCGCGCGTTGAGCACCGTCGCCTTGGGCAGTACCCGGCGCAACGGTGCGACGACGTGCCGGGGCGACAGGTTTCCGGCCGCCGCCTCCGGCAGGAACGGCTGGTAGGTCATGTACGACTGCGGATCGACGACGGTGATCTCCACCTCGCCGTGCCGCAGTTCGCTGCGCAGCTTCTTGTGGAGGCGCAGCGCTGTGTACATGCCGACGTAGCCGCCGCCGACAATGAGAATGTGGGGGATGTCCTTGGGGCTCCTGGCCATGTCGGTTGCTCCTCTGCGACCAGCTTGTGAAGGCGTTCACAAGCTATCCGATACTACGGAGTGCTTCCGAATCGACAGAGGGGGAAGAAGAGGAAAAATTCACAGATACGCAACGTGGACCCCCACTTTCCATGTGAAGTGGAGCACGTATTGATAAATTCCCTCGATTATGATGATGCGCGTCACACCAGGACGGTGGATCAGGTGGCAGGCCCTTGCCATGTGCCCGGGTGACCCAAAACGCGCCGAGACCACCCGAAGCACGGCTAGGGTGTCCTGCGGGAGCATTAATCGATGACGAAAAGACACTGGCGGCCCGCTGTGGTCGCCGCTATCGGGGTGGCGCTGCTGAGCGGCTGCGGCATCACCGGGCCGGCCGCCACACAGAGCGCCGAACTCTCGGACTGGTTCACCGTGACCAGCCCGGCGTTTCGCGATGGCGGACAGATCCCGGACCGGTTCGGCTGCCCCACCTATGCCGGCGGACGGGGGAGGACGCCTCCACTACGGTGGTCCGGTGCCCCTACCACCACCAAGGCGTTCGCCATCGTGACGGACGCGCCCGATGCCCCGGACGGGGCGGCGGTTCTCTGGGTGATCGCCAATATCGACGGGACCACCACGGAACTGGTGGAGGGCGGACGGGCCGACAAGGCCGTCGAGGGCCGCAACACGACCGGAAAGATCGGCTACACCCCCCCGTGCCCGACGAAGCGGGAACGTCAGCGGTACAGGTTTACGATCTATGCCTTGGGTGAGAGAGTCCAGATGCCCTACGGGGCACCGCTGAAGGACTCGCTGAACGACATCGCCAAGTCGACGATCGGCAGGGGCAGGATCACGGGGAACTTCGGCGGGGCTTGAATCCGTTGGACCCTGAGGTCCATGAGGAGGGCCGTACGGAGAGGGCCGAAGTGGCCAAGCGAACTGACCCGTGTGAAGGTAGATATCCGCAAAGAGTGTGGCAACGGTCATAGCGGTCAGCCAGAATCGGTTGAGGTCCCAGGAGACCTGGACGTCAGCGATCACGGGAGCATCCCGAGTACAACGCTGGCTCCACTCGCTGGGCCATGGCATTGGGTGGTGCAATGACTTACATCGTCGTCTTCGGCCTCATTGTGGTCGTCATACTCGTAGTGGTCCTCGTGGCCCTAGGGATGCGGGCGAGCAGGCAAGCCCGTGACGACGACGACTGGATGGCCGACGAGGAGCCGCAGGGCAGGCACGACGCCATCGAGGACCAGAGGGACGACGGTTACGCCTCCGGTCACGACGACCGTGGGGCCGGCCCGCTGGCCGCGCCGGTGTCCACGCAGTCCTCGGAGGCGCAGCCCGCTGCGCGCCGTGGCCGATCCCATAACGAGATGGCCGACGACGACTACTGGGCCACCATCACCTTTGACAAGCCGAAGTTCCCCTGGCAGCAAGACCAGGATCCGGAGCAGCCCGGTGCCGGCCGCGTGGCCGACCCGCTCGGCCCGGCCGAGGCCGGCTACGACCAGCCGGCCGACGGTGACCGGGGCCCGGCCGGTCAGGACCAGCCCGCGCCGGGGTTCGAGCCGGATCCCCTTCACCTGCCGGCCGCTTCGCCGTCTTCGCAGGCTTCGGACCCGCTGAGCATGCCGCTCCCGACCTCGGCTCATCACCAGGACGCCCTCGGCACACAGAAGATCTCACCGCAGCATTTCCAGGACCCGCTCGGCACACAGCAGGTCCCGCCACCGCAGGCTCCGGACCCCCTGGGCCTGGGACAGAACCCGCCCGCGCACACGCCGGATCCCCTCGGTCTTCCCCAGAACCCGCCCGCGCAGGCCCCGGACCCGCTGGGCACACAGCAGGTCCCACCGCCGCAGGCCCCGGACCCGCTCGGCATGCCCTCCGCGCCGGCGGCGCACACGCCCGACCCCTTCGGCACCCCGGCCCCACGGCCGGACAGCCCGGGTATGGAGGCCACACAGGCCTTCCGCCCATACGCGGCCAACCCTCCCGGTGGCTTCGGCGACAACCCGGCGGGCCACTCTTCCGGCACCCCTGGATCCTTCGGCGCGCCAGGCCGGTCGGGGGCGGCCGGCTCCTCCGAGGCCTCCGGCGCTCCCGGATCCGGCGGCACTCCCGACTCGGGCAGCACGGCAGGCTCCGGAGGAGACACCGACTCCCAGCGGCTGCCGAGTGTGGACGAACTCCTTCAGCGCATCCAGTCGGGGCGGCAGCGGTCGACCTCGTCGTCCTCGGCGGCACAGCAGTCCGGCCCGTCATCGCCGGACCCGCTCACGTCCGGTTCACAGTCGCCCGGGCCCTCGTCCTACGGCGGCTCGCAGCCGGACCCGCTCAACGACCCCCTGAGCACCCTCTCGGACTCGCCGTACGGCTCGTCCTCGTGGTCCTCGACGTCCTCGACCGGCTCCTCATCGACCGGGTCCAACTATGGTTCCGGCCCTCTGAGCCCATCGGGAAGCGGCTACTCGACCGGTGACTACCCGGTCGGCGACTACTCGACCGGTGGCCACTCGACCGGTGGCCACTCCACCGGTGACGGCTACGGAACCGGCACTGGCGGCACTGGCGGCACTGGCGGCGAGGGCTACCGGACCAGCCCCGGCGGCGACCGTTACGGAAGCGGCACCGGCGGCGAGGGTTACGGAAACGGTGCCGGCGGCTACGGCGCGAGCGGTGACGGCTACGGGAGCGGCGGCTACGGCGGCTCCTCTCCAGGCCAGGGTGGCTACGACTCGAGCTCTCAAGGCCAGAGTGGCTCCGGACAGGGCTACTCCACCGGTGACTACCCGTCGGGCTCCTACGGCGAGAGTCCTCGCTACGACGACCCGCTGAGCGGTTATGACACGGGCTCCAACCGTCCGGACTCCTATGGGTCCTTCGGCGGGCAGAGCCAGTCGTCCTCGACCTCTCCTCTCTCGGGGTCCTCCCCGAGCGAGCCGAGTCGTTACTCCGACTTCACCGGCAACAGCTTCAGCGGTTCGGACCCGCTGGGCACGAGCGACTACGGTCAGCAGTCCCAGCAACCCTCCGGTGGCGGCTACGGCACCGGCGGTCCCGGCACGACCGGATCCGGCTACTACGGGTCGGAGCAGGGCTACGGCGACCAGCAGGGCCAGCAGGGCCAGCAGGGTGAGCCGACCGGCTCCTACGGCGACTCGAGGCCGGGGCCGGCCTACGACCCCGACCGGTCGAAGCAGGGCTCTGAGGACAAGCAAGGCCCTGAGGACTGGGACAACTACCGCGGCGACTTCCGCCGCTGACCGGCGGGTCGACTTCTCTGTGAGAACAGAGAACCGCCGGCCTTCCGTACGCCCACGCCCAAGACCCGGATGTGGGCTCCGTGGCCTCGCGGCCGCGTCAGCACCGGCCGACGATGCTGGAGCAGGCGTCGCCGCGTGGTCACCGCCGTCAGAGGGCACACCTGGAGTCTCGCCCCGGCAGGTCGAGCGGACCGGGCTTCAGGGCCGCTGGACGTAGACACCGGCGTATCGCCGGGCCAACCGGCACTGGGAGCTCGGGGCGGACGGGGTCAACGTGTCATGCCGGGTGGCCCGTTGGAAGATCCAGAGGTTGAGCAGAAACCCGGCGAAGACCAGGCCACCGATTCCCGCGGTCAGAGCGACCATGACGCCCTCCTCACACTTCGCTTGTGCTTTGAGCGTGCGGCGTCTGGGATCACAACGCTATGTCGTATGACACCTTCGACATCTTTGGCGAGATATCGAGGACCCGGTCGGGAAGGCCGGGCCCTCATCAGCCATGATCGCGGCTGTGCCGCGGATGCCTGGCATAGGGGCGGACGAGCCGGCCTGTAGGCCGGGTTTTGTGATCCACGTGTAGTGGACCGGCGACCATCCATCTCGGGCCGCCGTTGCCGGCGGCCTCCAGCGGTCTACCCGCAGACTCGGGCGGGCAGCCCTCGAACGCCTGCGCGGGCGGCCTCTCGGCCGCCCTTCTTGACCTTGCTCCAGGTGGGGTTTACCTAGCCGCCCGAGTCACCTCGGGCGCTGGTGAGCTCTTACCTCACCGTTTCACCCTTACCCCGGCCAGAGGCCGGGGCGGTCTGTTCTCTGTGGCACTGTCCCGCGGGTCACCCCGGGTCGGTGTTACCGACCACCTTGCCCTGTGGAGCCCGGACCTTCCTCGGCGGAGGTCTGGGACCTCCGACGCGGCCGCCCGGCCGGCTCGTCCGCCGTACGACTAAGCGTACGGCTATATAGAACGCCCTGCGGACGGCAAAGCTTCCTCAAAACGGCGATCTACCGATACATCAGCAGGGATCTCACGAAGATCGGGAAAATCGCCGGTCGTACGCTGGCCGTGTGGCCAGATCGCTGCTCGATACCCCGACCTACCGCCTGCTCCGGGTCATGGGAAGACACAAGGTCCTGGTGGCCGCCGAGCTGGACCGGCACGGGCTCCATCTGGGCCAGGAGCTCTATCTGGCCCAGCTGTGGCGTGAGAACGGCCTGACCTCCGCCGAACTCGCCTCCCGCAGCGGCGTGTCCCCGCCGGCCGTGACAAAGGTCGTCACCGGCTTGGAGCGATCGGGGCTCGTACGACGCGAACGCGACCCCTCGGACGCGCGGCTGGTGCGGGTGTGGCTCACCGACACCGGGCGGGCGCTCCGTGACCCCGTGACCGAGCTCTGGTACGCCGCCGAACGCGACTTCTGGGACGGACTGACCGACGAGGAGCGCGCCGTGGCCCGGGCGGCCGTGCACGAGATGCTCGGATAGGGGTGCGGCGGTGGCGATGGGGCTGGTCTCGAGTTCCGGGACGTACTTGTAGATGGCATAGAGCCGCTTGGCAGGAGCCGTGGACGACCGGCCGCGGATCATCGAGGACAGGTGTCGGTAGGATCGCCTGCCCATGGACGCGAGCGCAGGAAACGAGATGATCGCCATCCCGCCGGGGCAGGTGACGCTGTCGGACCGGCGGACGCAGCGCAGCTGGCCGGTCGAGCTCGCGCCATATCGGCTCGCGGCGTTCCCGATCACCCAGGCGCGGTACGCACAGGTCGCCGGCCAGTGGCCGAGCACCGCGCAAGACGACCAGTTGCCCGTCGAGGGCGTTTCGTGGTCGGACGCGGTCCGGTTCTGCAACGCCCTGTCCCGACGCGAGGGGTTGGCGCCCGCCTACCGCCTCCATGCCGGCGTCGGAGGTATCGAGTGGGACGCATCCGCTGACGGGTACCGGCTACCGACCGAGGCCGAGTGGGAGCACGCGTGTCGTGCCGGTACGACCGGCGCGCGGTACGGGCGGCTCGACGAGATCGCTTGGCATCGCGGCAACTCGCACGAGCGGATTCACGACGTGGGTGGCAAGCAGCCCAACGCGTGGGGCCTGTACGACATGCTGGGCAACGTCTGGGAGTGGTGCTGGGACATCTACGATGCCGAGGTCTACGACACCTATCGGGTGCTACGTGGCGGTGGGTGGTTCGACGAGCGCTGGAGCTGCCGGGCCTCGGTGCGGCGCCGCAGCCACCCGACCTTCCAGATCGACGACGTAGGATTCCGCATCGCGCGTTCCATCCTGCGCTGATCGGGGGCGGCCCAGGCCACAGCCCTGAGCGCCGATGTCGAGCATGTACCTGCGCCCACAGGTCGCCCGGCGCCGCATCCGCCCGAGGCCGGGGCTACCCGGCCGCCGCGGAAGTGCCGTCTTCGGCGAGGTGACGGGTGAAGAAGCGCTCCGAGCTCTCCAGCTCGAACGCGGGTACGCCCGCGTGGCGGCCGGGGTTGGCGTGCAGTGTCTTCTCGCGGGAGGCGAAGGCGCCGAACAGGGCGAGGCCCGAGTCGCGCGGCACCAGCTCGTCGTCCCACTGCAGCAGGAACTCGACCGGGGCGGTGACCCGGGCGGCCGCCTCGGCCAGGGTTTCGTGGCCCGCGAGGCCGAAGACGGCGGCGGTGATCCTCGGTTCCGCTGCGGCGAACGGCACGCCGATCGCGCTGCCCAGTGACACGCCCCAGAACCCCACCGGCCCGCCCGCGCCGACGTAGTCGAGTTCCTGGAGGGCGTCCAGGGTGACCTGCCACTCGGGAACGGCCCGCGCCGCGCGTCCGGCGTTGTCGCGGGCGATCTCCGGGCCGATGGGCTCGCCTGCCGCCATCCGCTCCCTGATGCCTGCTGTGAACCGCTCGTCCTGCTCAGTTCTGGGCCGGTCGCCGTGCCCGGGCGCATCGATGGCCGCCACCGCGAAGCCGCAGGTCGTCACGTAGCGGTGGGCGCGGGCCACCAGGCCCTGGGCCTTCTTGTGCTGGCCGCCGCCATGGCCCAGCAGGACCAGGGGGCGGCTACCGGCGGCATCGGCGGGCGACCAGAGCACGCCGGGGACGTCGGCGAGGGTGAAGAGACGTTCCGAGACACCGTTCGAGGTCGTCTCCGAGGTGAAGCGCATAGGTTCGTTGCCTTTCGGGATGCCTGCGGGCGCTCCCATGGCCACCTATGTCAGATGAACCGCACAGCCGTGAGAGAGGGGAGCACCCAGTCTGATACAGCGTTTATGGGTCTCACCTCCTCGGGTCGGTCACGTGCACGGCGACGGTACCAGGTACCACCACGGCCGGACAACGCGCCCATACTGTCACTTTCCGTAGTCGCCGGTTGCCCTAACGGTCGCATCAACGCCTCGTCACCGTCACCGGCCTCGCCCTGCGACCACGACCGGTAACCCTGCCGGTGCCGCCCCCGGATAGACCCGGCGCCCTGGGAGCGGATGCTCCGCCGCCGGCACGGCGGCGGAGCATCGTCACGATCCCAGGTGATGGGTGTCGTTGAGGGCGCGTACGACGGCCGGGCCGTCGTCGTACCAGTCGATGACCGACAGCGACGCGACATCGAGGTGCATGCGGTACAACGCCGTCATCGGCGCCAGCAACGCGTCCTTCAGCAGCATCTTGATCGGGCTGACGTGGGACACCACGAGGACGGTCCGGTGCCGGTAACGCACCATGAGCTTGTCCCGCGCCGTGATCACGCGCCGGGCGGTGTCGGTGAAGCTCTCGCCTCCGGGGGGCGCCACGGAGGGATCGGCGAGCCACGCGCTCATCTCCGCGGGCCAGCGGTCCCGCACCTCGCCGAAGGTGTGTCCCTCCCACTCACCGAAGTCGGTCTCGCGGAACCCCTCCTCGACCCTGACCTCTGCCCCGACGGCCGCGGCGATCTCGGCGGCGGTGTCCCGGCAGCGGGCCAGCGGCGAGGTGACGATGGCATCGATGCCACGTTGGCCGAGGGCGTGGGCGGCGGCCTTGGCCTGGGCCATCCCGGTCTCCGTCAACGGGAAGTCACCGGTGCCCGCGAAGCGCCTCTCCCCCGACAGCGGCGTCTCACCGTGGCGCAGCAGCAGTGTGGTGGTGGGCGCGGACGTCGGAGGCGACCAGGCGGGTGAGGCCGCCGGCCGGACAGGAGCCGCGGAGCCGGCTCGTGCGGCCGGCTCGGTGTTCATGACCGGCTCGGGCTCCGCGTCGGCCTCGTCCGCGTCCGTCGCGCCGCGGCGCCACGTACGGCCCTTCGCGGCCGCGTCCATGGCCTCGTTGGCCAGCCGGTCGGCGTGGGCGTTACGGGCGCGCGGGATCCAGGTGAACCTGAGACCACCGAGCCGGGAGGCCACCTCCCGGGCCTCCCTCGCCAGGGGGATCATGTCGGGGTGCTTGATCTTCCAGCGACCCGACATCTGTTCGACGACGAGCTTGGAGTCCATCCGGGCCTCGACACTGGTGGCGGCCGGGGCGTCCGAGAGATCCTCGGCCGCCCGGAGGCCCGCGATCAGCCCGCGATACTCGGCCACGTTGTTGGTCGCCCGGCCGATGGCCTCCGCGACCTCGGCGAGGACCTCCCCGGTGTCGGCATCGCGGACCACCGCGCCGTATCCGGCGGGGCCGGGGTTGCCGCGTGACCCGCCATCGGCCTCGATGATGAGCCGCCGGGTCATCCGGCCGCTCCTCCGGGCTCGCACGTCCGCCTGGCCGCGGTCACAGGCCCGACTCCCGGGTGCGTACGAGCACGCGGCGGCACTCCTCACAACGCAGGACCTCGTCGGCCGCCGCGGCGCGGATGCGATTCAGGTCGACGGTGTTGAGGGCCAGGTGACACCCCTGGCACTGGCCGCGGTGCAGGGCCGCGGCGCCGACGCCGCCGAACTGGTCCCTCAGCTTCTCGTACAGCGCCAGCAGGTCACTGGGGATGTCCTTGGCGACCGCGGTCCGCGCGAGGCTGGTGCTGCCCGCCTCCTCGTCGATCTCACGCTCCGAGCCGGTGCGGCTGACGGCCAGGTCGGTCAGCTCCTGCTGCGCCCTGGACCGTTCGGACAGCAGCCCCTCGACCTGGGATTCCGCGGCCTCGCGCCGCTCCATGATCTCGAGTGCGACCTCCTCGAGGTCGGACTGCCGGCGCTGCAGGGAGACGATCTCCGACTGGAGACTGCCGAGGTCCCGAGCGGACGACACCTGCCCGGAGTCGAGGCGCTTCTGGTCCCGGTCCGCCCGCTGCCGGACCTGGTCGACGTCCTGTTCGGCCTTCTTCTGCTCCCGGTCCAGGTCGCTGACCTCCGTCTGGGCGGTCACGATGACGTCGTTGAGCTCACCGAGACGTCCCTCGACACGCTCGATGTCGGCGAGTTCGGGCAGCATACGGCGGCGGCGGGCCAGCCGATCCAGCGCGGTGTCGAGCTCCTGCAGATCGAGCAGGCGCTGCTGGGCTTCTGGTGCGGCTTTCACGGGATTTTCTCGACTCCTTCAGATGTACATGACAAGGTCCACGCGTCTGTGACGTGCGTCGAGACCCGGGTCTTCACGTCAAGGGCGGCGGTCAGCCGCCGCTCTGCCTCGGGCAGCCACGGCCACTCCGTCGCCCAGTGCGCGGCGTCGATCAGCGCCGCCCCCCCTTGCTCCCCGAACTCCGAGGCGGGGTGGTGGCGCAGGTCGGCGGTCAGGAAGACGTCGACGCCGGCGTCGCGGACCCGGTCGAGCAGTGAGTCCCCCGCTCCCCCGCAGACCGCGACCGTACGGACCGGGCGGTCGGGGTCGCCCGCGACCCGCAGGCCCCAGGCGGTGCGGGGCAGTCCGGTGGCGGCACGTGAGGCGAACTCGCGCAGGCTCAGCGGCACGTCGAGGGATCCGATCCGGCCGAGACCGCGCTGCGGGGCGTCCGCGGACGGTGTGAGCGGACGCAGCGGTCCGGTGAGCCCGACGGCGCGGGCGAGCGCGTCGGACACGCCGGGATCGGCGACGTCGGCGTTGGTATGCGCGGTGTAGAGGGCGACTCCCCGGGTGATGAGCCGGTGGATCAGCCGGCCCTTCGGCGTCGTGGCGGCGACGCCGTGCACCGGCCTGAGGAGCAGGGGATGGTGCGTGATCAGCAGGTCGGCGCCCCACTCGACCGCCTCTTGCACCACGGCGGTGACCGGGTCGACGGCGAACATCACCCTGCCGACGTCCTGGTCCGGATCTCCGCACGCGAGGCCGACGGCGTCCCAGGGCTCCGCCCAGGAGGGCGGATACAAGTCTTCGAGAACCTCGAGGACATGGGAAAGACGCACGTTTCGCAGGCTACCGCCCCGGCGCCCCACCTCCGAGCACGTCGCCGGGAGCGCTCCCCTTCCGCCGCCGCGTGCGGACCTGGACCCCGGGTGATCCGCATCCGGCGCCCAGGGCCTCGGCAGGGCCCGTGAACACCGTCCTCTGACCGCAATCGGTCGAACATATTTTCGACAATTCGGTTACCGTAGGGCTGTGAGCGCGTACGTCCCGCCCGGCTGGCCCGCAGAGGTCCACCCCCCGGGCACGGAACGTTTCGAGGAGACCGCCGTGGCCTGGCTGCTCGACCTCGTGCCCGCCGAATACCGCGGCTACGGCGTCCTCCGCCGCTATCCGCTCGCCCTGGCCACGATGGCGCGCCGGCATGTGGACGCGTGCGTGGAGGCCGCCAGGCAGGGCTTCCGTACGACCCGTACCGACCTGGGCGGGGTCGTGCCCCTGCACGGCATCGAGTCCATCCTGGAGACCTACCGCCGGGAGGGAACGCGGCTCGTGGCCGTCTCCACCGCCGCGGAGCTCGTCGAGGCCGCGCTGCGCGGGCCGTCCTCGCCCGAGTTCCGGCGGAGTTTCACCCCGCGGCTCTAGGCCATCCGGGGAGACCTCGAAGCCGAGAGAATTCGGGAAATCCAGGGAATCCAGGAAAAGCTCCGTCCCCACCGGCCCGGAGGCTCCTCGCCGTGGGCCCTTGGCAGGAATTGACCAGATACCGGTGACGAGAGGGAAAAGACCTCCCCCTCCCGTGGCCACGTCGCGCATAATGCCAGTTACACGCTGTAGCAGAGCCACGCTCCGGGACAGGCGGTATGCGCCATGACCACCATCGACTCGGCCGGTTCGGGCGCACCCGCGCATCGCCCCGCCCAGCCGCGCGGGGCCAGGGTCCCGCGGGCGATCCGGCTGCCGCGGACGGCCCGTGACGATCCGGCGCAGGCCGCGCTCGGACCCCTCATAGCCGCCCACCGGGGGATCTACCCGCGTGCGGAGGTGCACGAGCTGCGGCGTGCCTACGCGATCGCCGAACGCATGCACCGGGGCCAGCCGCGCAAGTCCGGCGCCCCCTACATCACCCACCCCTTGGCCGTCGCCATCATCCTGGCCGCCATGGGCATGGACACCGTGACGCTCGTGGCGGCCCTCCTGCACGACACGGTGGAGGACACTCCCTACACGCTCGGTGAGGTGCGCGCGGACTTCGGCGATGAGGTCGCCGTCCTCGTGGACGGCGTGACCAAGCTGGACGGAGAGCGGTGGGGCCACCGGGCGGAGGCCGAGACCTTTCGCAAGATCGTGCTCGCCGCCGCCGCGGACCTCCGCGTACTCGTGATCAAGCTGGCCGACCGGCTGCACAATCTCCGCACGCTCGGGTTCCAGCCGCCGGCGAAACGCGAGCGGATCGCCAAGGCCTCTCTCGAACTGCTGGTGCCCTTCGCCGAACGCCTGGGCATCTATGCCCTCAAGCGCGAGATGGACGACCTGGCGTTCGCCGCCCGCGACCCGCGGGCGCACGAGGCCACACGGGCCGCCGTCGCCACCGCGATCCGCGCGGCCGACCGCACGTTCGGCGCCGTCCTCGGGGCGCTGCGGGAGGCACTGTCGCACCACCGGATCGAGGCCGAGGTCTCCTTACGGCTCCGGCATCTCTACGCGATCCACCAGCGCTTGGTGCCGGCGCCGTGCGCGATCCGGCCGAGCGAGGCCGCCCGCATCCTGGTCCTGGTCGACGGTGACGAGCAGGAGTGCTACATCGCGCTGGGCGCCGTTCACTCCGTGCTCCATCCCATCCCGGGCCGGGTCAAGGATTTCATCGCCCTCCCCAAGTTCAACCTGTACCAGTCGCTGCACACGGTGGTGATCGGCCCGGAGGGCGACTTCCTGGATGTGATCATTCGCAGCCGCGCGATGCATCCCGTGGCCGAGCTCGGCATCGTGGCGCACATCCGGGCGGCCGGAGGCGACGCGGCCACCGTGGACACGGTGACCGGGCATCGCGAGCTCGGCTGGCTGCGCCAGTTGCTGACCTGGCAGTCCAACGCCCCTTCGGCCGATTTCCTGGACGGCCTGCGGACCGAGCTGGCGACCGGGCACGTCGCCGTCTTCACCCCGGCCGGGGACATCGTGGCCCTGCCGGCCGGCGCGACCGCGATCGACTTCGCCTATGCGCTGGGCCCGGAGACCGGCGACCGCTGCATCGGCGCTGTGATCAACGGGCGGCTCGCCGCCCTGTCCGCAGAGGTCCGCAGCGGCAACGTGGTGGAGGTCCTCACCGCTCCGGACGCCGGCCCGTCGGAAGGCTGGCTCGATTTCGCGACGACCGCGCAGGCCCGGGTGCACGTCCAGCAACGGCTCGCCCGCTTCCGCGCGGACGAGGCCGCCGACGCCGGGCGACGCGAGCTGGCGCTGGCCCTGGCTGCGCGGGGCATAGATCTGCTCGCGGCGGAGGCTCAGGGCGACTCGCTGTCCATCGCGAGGGACCTCGGCTTCCTGGAGGTCGACGAGATGTACGCCGCGATGATCGGAGGCTCCCTCCACCGCGATCGCCTCGTGGCGCGGTTCCGGGCAGCGGTCCTGCGGCCCGCGCCGTCGCCGGAGCCGGAGCCGTCCCCATGACACCTGACCGCTGAGCCGGAGCACCCTCGTCCGGGGGTAGCGCCTGGGAGACACCGGTCCAACGATGCGGTCAAAACAGCGTCGTTGGGAGGACACACATGTCCATGGCGGAGTTCCAGGCGGCTCGCGACTTCCTTCTGGCCCATCGTGAGGACTACGCCACCGCGCGGGAGGACTTCCGATGGCCGGCGCTGACCGAGTTCAACTGGGCGCTGGACTGGTTCGACCGGATCGCCGAGGACAACGACTCCCCCGCACTGTGGGTGGTGGAAGAGGACGGCTCCGAGCGTCGCTGGTCCTTCGCCGAACTGTCGCGCCGCTCCGGCCAGGTCGCCAACTGGCTGCGCGCCCAGGGGGTAGGGCGTGGTGACCGGCTCATCCTCATGCTGGGCAACCAGGTCGAGCTGTGGGAGACCATCCTCGCCGCGATGAAACTCGGCGCGGTGATCATCCCGGCCACTCCTCTGCTCGGCCCGGCCGACCTGCGCGACCGGCTGGAGCGCGGTGACGCGCGCCATGTGGTGGCGCGGTCGGCCGATGCCGGGAAGTTCGACGGGGTCGCCGGGGACTACACCCGGATCGCGGTCGGCCCGACGGCCGACGGCTGGCTGCCGTACGGGCAGGCCTACGAATCCGCGCCGGGGTTCAGCCCGGACGCGGCGACGCGGGCGGACGACACACTGCTGCTCTACTTCACATCCGGGACCACCGCACGGCCCAAGCTGGTGGAACACACCCACGCCAGCTATCCGGCCGGGCACCTGTCGACGATGTACTGGATCGGCCTCAAGCCCGGGGACGTCCACCTCAACATCTCCTCGCCCGGATGGGCCAAGCACGCCTGGAGCAACGTCTTCGCCCCGTGGAACGCGGAGGCCTGCGTGTTCATCGTCAACTACACCCGCTTCGACCCGGAGCGGCTGCTCGACGAGATGGACCGCTGCGGGGTGACCAGCTTCTGCGCGCCGCCGACGGTGTGGCGGATGCTCATCCAGACCGACCTCGGCCGGCTCCGCACCCCGCCACGGGAGGTCGTGGGCGCGGGTGAGCCGCTCAACGCCGAGGTCATCGAGCAGGTCCGCCGCGCCTGGGGACTGACGATCCGGGACGGGTTCGGCCAGACCGAGACGACGGTTCAGGTCGGCAACACCCCGGGACAGAAGGTCCGGCCCGGATCGATGGGACGACCGGTCCCGGGCTATGAGGTGGTCCTGCTCGACCCGATCAGCGGGGTCCCCGCCGAAGAGGGGGAGATCTGCCTGGACCTGTCCGCACGGCCGCTCGGCCTGATGCGGGGCTACCACGGCGACGCGGAGCTCAGCTCCGAGGCCATGGCGGGGGGCTTCTACCGGACCGGGGACATCGGCTCCCGCGACGCCGACGGCTACATCACCTATGTCGGCCGGACCGACGACGTGTTCAAGGCCTCGGACTACCGCATCTCGCCGTTCGAGCTGGAAAGCGTGCTCATCGAGCACGAGGCCGTGGCCGAGGCGGCCGTCGTCCCCTCACCCGACCCGGTGCGGCTGGCGGTCCCCAAGGCCTATGTCGCGCTCGCGGCCGGCTGGGAGCCCACACGGGAGACCGCGGCGGCGATCTTCGGCTACTGCCGGGAGCAACTCGCGCCGTACAAACGGATCCGCCGGCTCGAGTTCGCCGACCTGCCCAAGACCATCTCCGGCAAGATCCGGCGGGTCGAACTCCGCGGATACGAGCGGGACAAGCACCCCGATCCGGACGCCCGGCCGGCCGGCGAGTTCCGCGAGGAGGAGCTCCGGCCATGACCGAGCTCTCCTACGCCTCCGGACCGTCGCCGACGCCGCTGCTCGGCCACACGATCGGCGCGGACTTCGACCGTACGGTCGCCGCGCACGGCGACCGGGACGCGCTGGTGGACCGGGCCACCGCCCCCCTGCCCTGGCTGGACACGACAGGGCCGGACGGCCGCCGCTGGACCTACCGGGAGCTGGCCGCCGAGGTCGACGCGGTCGCCCTCGGACTGCTCGAGCTCGGGGTCGGCACCGGCGACCGGGTGGGCATCTGGGCCCCCAACTGCGCCGAATGGGTCTTCGTCCAGTACGCCACGGCCAAGATCGGCGCCATCCTGGTGAACATCAACCCGGCCTACCGGGTGCACGAGCTGGAGTACGTGCTCAACCAGGCCGGCATCCGCACGCTGGTCGCCGCGCCCGCCTTCAAGACCTCGGACTACGCGGGGATGATCGCCGAGGTCCGGCCGAACTGCCCGCGGCTGCGGGACGTCCTGCTGATCGGGCGTCCTGAGTGGTCGGAGCTGCTCGCGGCGGGCCGGGCGGCCGACGCCGGGCGTCTGGCCGGCATCGCCGCGGGCCTGAGCACGGACGATCCGATCAACATCCAGTACACCAGCGGTACGACCGGGTTCCCGAAGGGCGCGACGCTGTCGCACCACAACATCCTGAACAACGGCTACTTCGTCGGCGAGCTGTGCGGCTACACCGAGCACGAGCGCATCTGCGTTCCGGTGCCCTTCTACCACTGCTTCGGCATGGTGATGGGCAACCTCGCCGCCACGAGCCATGGCGCCTGCGTGGTGATCCCGGCCCCCGGGTTCGACCCCGGGGCCACGCTCGAGGCGGTCGCGGCGGAGCGGTGCACCTCGCTGTACGGGGTGCCGACGATGTTCATCGCCATGCTCAACGAGCCCTCGTTCGGCACCCGGGATCTGGGCTCCCTGCGCACCGGGATCATGGCCGGGTCGCCATGCCCGGTGGAGGTGATGAAGCAGGTCATCGAGCGGATGGGGATGGCGGAGGTATCGATCTGCTACGGCATGACCGAGACCTCACCGGTGTCCACGCAGACCCGTACGGACGATTCGCTCGAGCGGCGGGTATCGACCGTCGGGCGCGTGCACCCGCATCTCGAGATCAAGGTCGTCGACCCGGACTCGGGGATCACCGTGCCGCGTGGCAGGCCCGGGGAGCTCTGCACGCGCGGTTACTCGGTGATGCTGGGTTACTGGGAGCAGCCCGAGCAGACCGCCGAGGTGATCGACCGGGCGCGCTGGATGCACACCGGCGACCTCGCGGTCATGGACGACGAGGGCTACGCCGACATCACCGGCCGGATCAAGGACATGGTGATCCGCGGCGGCGAGAACGTCTATCCCCGTGAGATCGAGGAGTTCCTCTACAGCCACCCCGACATCCTGGACGCGTCGGTGGTCGGGGTCCCGGACCCGGCGTACGGGGAGGAGCTCATGGCCTGGATCCGGCTGCGGCCGGGGGCCGGACCGCTGACCGCCGCGTCCCTGCGGGAGTTCTGCACCGGGCGGCTCGCCCATTACAAGATCCCGCGTTACGTGCACCTGGTCGACGAGTTCCCGATGACGGTCACCGGCAAGATCCGCAAGGTCCGGATGCGAGCCGAGGCCCTGGACATCCTCGGCCGCCCGGCCCCACCGCCAGGGTCTGGCCGGGATCCGAAATGACCGGGATGCTGACCTCATGGGTGACGACGTCGGCTCGGTCCGTACCGCGGTTCTGAACCTGCACCGGGTGACCGGGCTCCCGGTCGTGTTCGGCGGGGCACTGGCCGGCCGGGAGCGGTATCGGATCAGTGAGCTCGTCGGGACCGTGACGGACGCGCTGAGCGGCCTGGTGATCACCCAGGGATCCGGTCTCGGCGGTAAGGCCATGGCGCTGAGCCGGCCCATCTGGGTCAGCGACTATCCGAGGTCCGGCGCGATCAGCCACGACTACGACGGGCCCGTCACGGTCGAGGGCCTGCTGTCCGTGGTCGCCGTGCCCATCGTGGTGCGGCGCCGGGTCCGGGCCGTGTTGTACGGGGCGCTGCGGGAGCCGCTGTCGCTCGCGGACCGGGTCGTGGCCGCGGCCGTCGCCACGGCCCGGGACCTCGAACAGGAACTCGCCGTGCGGGACGAGGCGGAGGACCGCCTGGCCCGGCTCCAGAGAGCCGGGAGCACACCGGAGCCCGGGCGGACGGAGGCCGCCCGCTGGGAGGAGGTCCGCGCGCTCCACGCCGAGCTGCGGGGGATAGCCGGTCAGGTCACCGACGCGGAACTGAGGACCCGGCTGCTCGCCGCCTCCGCCCGGCTGGCGACGGCCGCGGATCCGCGCGGGACGACCCGTCCTGGCGAGGCGCCATCGCTGTCGCCGCGCGAGCTCGACGTTCTGTCCTGCGTCGCGATCGGCTGCACCAACGCGGACGCGGGGGACCGCCTGGGGCTGCTCCCCGAGACGGTCAAGAGCTATCTGCGCTCGGCGATGCGCAAGCTCGGCACCCACACGCGCCTGGAGACCGTCGCCTCCGCGCGCCGTGCCGGTCTCCTCCCCTGACCCTGCTCATCGCCGCGCTCCGCGCGGCGGCGAGCGGGCGCTTGGACGCGGATCGCCTTCATAGCCGTGATCTTGCAGACGTTCGCCCCGGGGCTGTCCGTCCGCACAGCTTCGATGCGCCACCATGGGCGGACATATCTAGCATCTGGTGCGTAACACACCACTCGCCTGCGCAGAGAGGACATTCGCATGGCAGCCTTGTACACCGCGATCGCCACCGCCTCCGGCCGTGAGGGCCGGGCCGTCTCCTCCGACGGCAAGCTCGACGTCAAGCTGGACCCGCCCGCGGAGCTCGGCGGACAAGGGACGGGCACCAACCCCGAGCAGCTCTTCGCCGCCGGATACGCCGCCTGTTTCGCGAGCGCCCTCAACCTGGTCGCCGGACGCATGAAGCTGGACGTGGCGGACGCCGCCGTGACCGCGGAGGTGGGCATCGGCCCGGACGGTTCCGGCGGCTTCTCGCTCGCGGTGACCCTGCGCGTCGAACTCCCCGACCACATCGCCGTCGAAACGGGCCGGGAGCTGCTCGACGCCACCCACCAGGTGTGCCCCTACTCCAACGCGACCCGCGGCAACATCCCCGTGGACCTCGTCATCGAGTGAGCGCCCGCGGCCGGCGCGGGTGTCAGAGGACCGGCGCGGGGCCACTAGACCACCAGGTCACCGAGGCCGGTGTTGGCGCCGCAGAGCACCACCGCGACGCGCTCGCCCTCCGCAGGCCGGTAGGCACCGGTCTCCAGCGCGGCGAGCGCGGCCGCGGTGCCGTGCTCCACCACGAGGCGATACCGCTCCCACAGGGCCCGCCGGGCCCCCGCGATGTCCTCGTCGCTGACGAGCACCGACTCCACACCGGTACGGACCGCGACGTCCAGGGCGATGTCCCCGATCCTCGTGGCGCCGAGCGAGTCGGCCGCGATCCCGCTCACCTCGACGTCCACCGGCTCGCCCGCCCGGAGGGCCTCGTGGAGTGTCGGGATCCGCTCGGGCTCGACCGCGACCACCTTGGCGTGGCCCTCGACGGCGGCCGCGACACCGGCCATCAGCCCGCCGCCGCCGACCGCGATCAGGAGGGTGTCCACGCCGCCCGTCTGGGCGAGCAGCTCCAGCCCGAGCGTGCCCTGCCCGGCGCAGACCTCCGGCTGGTCATAGGCGTGGCACAACAGCGCGCCGGTGCCGGAGACGCACTCCAGCGCCGCCTCGTAGGCGTCACCGTAGATCTCGCCGACCTGGCGCACCGTCGCGCCGAGCGCCACGAGCCTGCGGACCTTCACCTCCGGCGCGGTCGTCGGCACGAAGACCTCGGCGCGCACCCCGAGCGCGGCGGCGGCGTAGGCCGCGGCCAGTCCGGCGTTGCCACCGGAGGCCGCCACGATCCCGGCGTCGGGGATGCCGCCGGCCTCCTTCGCCGACAGGATCCGGTTGAAGGCCCCGCGCGCCTTGAACGAGCCGGTGTGCTGGGTCTGCTCGAGCTTCAGCAGGAGCCCTGGCGCGGCCTCCATCACAGGGGTGATCCGGACATGACCCGCGATGCGGGCGGCGGCCATCTCCACGTCGGAGCGAGCGATCATTGCGTACCTCGGGCGGTGGTCGGGTCGTTCGGGTCCGATCAACCTATGATCCCGCCGCGCTCACGGCTCGGGCCATCCGGGGGGCACGGCCCGCTCGTAGGATCGTCAGGTGAGCGGGACATCGCTGCGCGCGGCCGTCGAGGAGGGTGTCGTCGTGCTCGACGGCGGGCTCGCCACCCGGCTGGAGTCCCAGGGCCACGACCTGTCCGGCGGGCTCTGGTCGGCCCGGCTGCTCACCGACGCGCCCGAGGCGATCGTCGGCGCGCACCTGGCCTACTTCCGGGCGGGGGCACGAGTGGCCACGACGGCGAGCTACCAGGCCTCCTTCGAGGGCTTCGCCGCGCGCGGGTTCGGTCCCCGCGAGACCGCCGGGCTCCTGCGCCGGAGCGTTACGCTCGCCGCGCGGGCGCGCGACCGCCACCTCGCCGAGACGGACGCTCCCCCACTCTGGATAGCCGCGTCCGCCGGCCCCTATGGCGCGATGCTCGCCGACGGATCGGAATATCGCGGCCGTTATGGAGTGCCGGTGGCCGAGCTGACCCGGTTCCACCGGCCCCGCCTGGAGGTCCTCGCGGACGCGGGCGCGGACGTGCTCGCGCTGGAGACGGTCCCCGACGTCGACGAGGCCACGGCCCTCCTGGCCGCGATCGAGGGACTCGGCCCGCCGGCCTGGCTCTCCTACACCATCGAGGGTGACCGGACGCGGGCCGGTCAGGCCCTCACCGAGGCGTTCTCCGTGGTCAGGGGTGTCGACGCGGTCATGGCGGTCGGCGTGAACTGCAGTGACCCGGCCGACGTGACGGACGCGGTACGGACGGCACGCGCGGTCACCGGCAAACCCGTGGTCGTCTATCCCAACAGCGGGGAACGCTGGGACGCCGCCGCACGCGCCTGGACCGGGCGCCCGGGACTGGACCGGGCGCCGCTCACCGCGTGGGTCTCGGCGGGCGCACGGCTGATCGGCGGCTGCTGCCGCGTCGGACCCGCCGACATCGCCGCCGTCCGCTCCCGGGTCGCCTCGACGTGAGCCGGGCGGAACGGTAAGAACGCGGGTGAACCACGAGAGAGAGGTCGCGCCCATGACGTCGCAGGAACTCGTCCCCGCGCTGGAGAGCAGGCTCGCTCCCGGCCGGGTCATCACCGACCCCGATATCGTCGCGTCCTACGCCCACGACCAGGCGGCCTGGGCGCCGCACGGGAAGCCGCTGGCGGTGGTCCGCCCTCGGGACACCGCCGAGGTCCAGGCGACGGTGGAGCTGTGCGCCAGGCTCGGCGTGGCGGTCGTGCCCCGCGGCGCGGGGACCGGCCTGTCCGGCGGGGCCAACGCGCTGGACGGCTGCGTGGTCGTCTCGCTCGAGGCGATGGACTCGATCCTTCAGATCGACGAGCGCGAACGGCTCGCGGTCGTGCAGGCCGGCGTGGTCAATGACGATCTGCGGCGAGCCTGCGCCGACCGGGGCCTCTGGTATCCGCCGGACCCGGCCAGCGCGCCGTGGTCCACGATCGGCGGCAACGTCGCCACCAACGCGGGCGGCCTGTGCTGCGTGAAGTACGGCGTGACCCGTGACTACGTGCTCGGCATGGAGGCCGTGGTCGGCCGGGGCGAGGTCGTACGGCTGGGGCGGCGGACCGCCAAGGGAGTGGTGGGCTATGACCTGTGCGGGCTCATGGTCGGCTCGGAGGGCACCCTCGGCATCGTCACCGAGATCACGCTGCGGCTGCGTGGCACGCGCCCGCCGGAGCGCACCGTCGTGGGTTATTTCTCCTCACTGACCGACGCGGGTGAGGCGGTGAGCGCCGTGACCGACGCGGGGGTCGTGCCGAGCGCCCTGGAGCTCATCGACCGTTACTGCCTGCTCGCCGTGGACGAGTGGAAGCACATGGGGCTGGCCGCCGAGGGGAACGTGCTGCTGCTCGGCCGCACCGACACCCCGGGTGACACCGGGGAGGCGGAGGCCGACACGATGCTGCGCTGCTTCGAGCGGGCCGGTGCGACCTGGACCACACGCTCGACCGACCCGGAGGAGGCCGAGGCGCTGTTCGCGGCGCGCAGGCTCGCCTACCCCGCCCTGGAACGCCTCGGGCCGGTCCTCACCGAGGACGTGTGCGTCCCGCGCGCGCTGGTGCCCGAGATGCTCGCCCGGATCGAGCGGGCCGCCAAGGCGCACGGGGTCCACATCGCCAACGTTGCCCACGCCGGTGACGGCAACCTGCACCCGCTGATCATCGCTCCGGAGGACGACGCCTCGCGCAACCGGGCCAAGCGCGCCTTCGACCAGATCATCGACGACGCGATCGCGCTCGGCGGCACGGTGACCGGGGAGCACGGGGTCGGGCTGCTCAAACGCCGCGGCCTGCACGCCGAGCTCCAGCCCGCGGTCGTGGCGATGCACGGCGCGGTGAAGAACGCGCTCGACCCGGCCGGGATCTTCAATCCCGGCAAGGTCTTCGGCGTGCCCGGCCACGGCGACTGACCTCGGCGCTCCCGAGACCGTACGAGCGGGGTCCCGGTCAGCCGGAGGTACGGCGCAACAGCAGGCAGACGAAGCCGAGCGTTCCGCGGTAGCCGCGCAGCCAGCCGGACCGGTGCGCGTCCGCGGCCTTCATCGCCTTGCCCGCGTCCGGATCCCCGGGGTGGTCCAGCGCCCAGCGCGACAGCGAGCCGGTCCAGGACCACTCGTAGTCGTCCCACTCCCGCGATGTGCTGGTGTGCGCGTACACCGGGGTCCAGCCGTCGGCGACGACCCGGTCGACCGTGGTCGCCAGGTCGTCGTAGTCCTCCCGGGCGGCGCCCAGCGCGCCGAGGGCGGCCTGGTCGGGCTCGCGCTCCCAGAAGCCCTCGCCGACGAGGACCATGCCCTGGGGGCGCAGGTGCCGGCGGGCCGCCGCGAGCGTGGGCGGCAGGCCGCCTTGGGCATGGGTCGCGCCTATGTTGAGCACGAGGTCGAAGCGGTCCGGGGAGGTGAAGTCCTCGGCACTCTGGTGATGCAGGCGGAGACGATCCCGCAGGCCCAGCCGCTCGGCGCCCTCGCGGGCACGGGCCAGCGCGGGCGCGGAGATGTCGACCCCCTCAGCAAAGAGCCCCGGCCGGGCGACGAGGGCGCGCAGGAGCCATTCGCCCATGCCACACCCCAGATCAAGGACCCGTTCGGCGCCGGTGAGCGCTCTGTCCAGCAGTGCCCCGACAGATGTGTCCTCCAGGGGCGCCGCTATGGGGTGGTCGGCATGGGCCAGGAGACTGATGAGCTGACGATCCATCCCGGGACCCTTTCAGCGCGGCGTGGACGGCGCATCGGGTTTTCGCCGGGGTCCGGTCCGGGCGGCCGCACCGGACCGCGAATCTGGTTGGATCTTGGCATGACGGACTGGTCGCAACTCAGCCACGCCCACGGATCGGCCGAGAACATCCCCCCTCTGCTCGACCAGCTCGAGCCCGACCCGGCCGCCGAGTGCTGGGAGGAGCTCTGGGCACAGCTCTGCCCTGAGGGTACGGTCCATCCGGCGAGTCTCGCGGCACTGCCTCGGCTCGCGGCGGTGGCCGGCGAGTGGCCGCCGGAGGACCGCGGCATGATCATGGCTCTGGCGGGTGCCATCATGGCCGGGACCCGGAGGTCATCCGAGTTCGGCGACATGCCGCGGCGCCACGCCGGGGACGTCTCCACCCTGCTCCGGCTCACCGAGGAGAGCCTGCGCTCGCCGGAGCTCGCCGGCGACCCGCACACCTTCCTCATCCTGCTGCAGGCGATGCTGGCCTTCGAGGGCGTCCCGGTCTGGGACCAGCGTCTGGAGGGCCTGGCCGACGAGGAGTACGAGGTCGACTGTCCGGACTGCGGCGTGAGCCTGTTCATCGCGATCGGCGAGTACGGCTTCTTCGCCTCGGCCGGCGACTACGCCACCGACGAGGACGCGCCTCGTACCCCGCTGGTCCCCTCGGACCCGGACCGGCTCGAGGGGGTCGCCAAGCGGCTCCACGCCATCGCCGACGAGGCGGGCCAGGACAAGGTCTCGGCCGGGCTCACCCATCTGTTCGGAGCGGCGACCTGCACGGCATGCGGCGAGACCTTCTCGGTCGCCGACCGCGTGGCCACCACGTAGGCGCTCCTCCCCGCGCGGGCGCCCGGGGTCCGGCTCACTTCCTGGTGGCGATGATCAGACGCCGCGCGCCCTGGCGCAGCAGGTCCCCGGCGACCCACGCGCCGAGCGAGGCCGGGTCGTCGGTGGGCCCCCACCCGTGCGAGCGGACCCATTGGGAGCCGTCCCGGTTGAACACCATCCCGAACAGGCTCAGCTGCCGGTCCGGGGTGGTGTGCGCGTGCCCGGCGATGGGGCTGTTGCAGTGCCCCCGGAGCATGTGGAGCATGGTCCGTTCGGCCGTGATGTGCAGGGCGGTC
>DASYNF010000006.1:0-18577 GCA_036008685.1 Actinomadura sp.
GAAGACAACGGAATTCTACGCATATCTCGCCACGGTCATCGGCGTGGCGATCGCTTCGCAGTTGATCGGCACCGGTGACGGCCACAGCGACTACTTCCGCGCCGACCGCGCTTGGTGGTACATCGTCCTTTTGACCATCGGTTATATGCTGAGCCGCGGATTGGCCAAGGCCGGATCGCCGCATCCCGACGACGACCGTAGGCGCTGATTCCCCTGCACCGTCATACCGGCTGATCGTCGCTCGCCAATCCCCGGGCGGCCACATCGCCAGGGTGGTCACGGCTGTGAGATGACGGCTCGCCCAGTCCTCATTCCGGTCATTCCCGCTGAGTCGTGAGACCTTCGGCGACGATGTCGATCAGCAGATCGAGGATCTTGGGATGGAGGGCGGGGTCGCCGAGCCGTTGGCGTTCATCGGCACGAGCAGTACGGTCTGCAGGACACCGATGATCACGGCGGGAGCGGCGTCGATCAGCTCACCGTCCTGCCGATTGTGGGCGACGAAGCCGGCCAGTGCGGTGACGTGGTTGTCGGCGGTGGCGGTGACGCGCTCCGGATCGAGTTTGCGGGCCACCGCCCGCATCTCCTCCGGATGGGTCATGAGCCTGCGCCACAGGGGATTGGTGGACGCTCGTCGACCGTGGCGCGCAGGAAGCGGCGCAGCGCTTCACGGGTGTCCGGCCCGGCCATCGGGGCGAATACCGTCCGTCAGCGCACGCGGGGTCCGGTCGCGCCGCCGGGCCGTACCGTGACCTGTACGGGATCGGGTCGCAGGCCGCTGGTGGTCGTCAGCTCCTCGATGACCCGGGGAAGACGTTCGGCCACGGCTCGCAGGTCGGTGTCGTCGCCCGTATCCATACGGATACGCAGCTCGGGCCGGCGGGCGTCGCCGAAAAGGCCGACCCGCGCTCGTTCGACGGCCGGGTGCCGTGTCAGGGCGAGCTCGGTGGCGTTGGCCAGGGCGGGACTGTGCAGCCGGATGGTCCCCGCCGTCTCCGGCTCGTCGTGGGATCGGAGGATCAGCCGCTTGGGCAGCGCACGGGGTCCGCCAGGACGCAGTGAGGCCCGCAGCAGGCGCCATCCGAGCCAGGACAGGACCAGGCCCGCCACGGCGAGGCCCACCCACGCCCAGGTCCCCCACGCCCGCCACTGGTCGAGCAACGGTCGCGGGAGCAGCGTGCTGCGAGGGTCGATGCCATGGAGATAGCCCCGGCCGGCGGCCACGCCCAACGCGCCCGTGGCTGTGAGCAGCACGGCGATGAGCGTCCACAACAGGCGATAGACGCGCTCCATCAGGTGACCCTCCTCGGCCTGCGGAGCCGCAGCCGGACCCGGGCGGGTGCGGGCGCGGCGAGCCGGGCGAGTTCGGCGTTGACGGCCTCTTCGATGCCGGCGCGGCTGTCGTCGCGGGCCTCGGCGCGCACGTGGACCTTCCATCGACGCCTTCCGCGCAGCCGGACCCGGGCGGTGTTCACTCCGGGGACGTTCGCGGCGGCGTCGGCCAGACGGCGCTCGGCCGGCCTGCGGAGCACCCACCACCGGGTCCTGTCATCCGCGGTCGCGGGACGCGCCGGGAGCCGGTACGGCCGCCATGGCCACAACTCGGCGATGAGTAGCACCAGCCCCACCGCTCCCAGCGTCGCGGCCACGGTGACGGTGGACGGATCGGCGAGCCGGGTGCCGGCCAGGATGTCGTGCCAGCGTCTCACCGGCAGCAGCCAAGGTGCTCGGTGGAACGCCGCCAGCACCGCCTCCACGGCGACGAGCAGGCCCCCCACGATCAGCACCAGGCTGAGGAGGAGCGTGACGATCCGATTCAGGACGCGCATCAGCGGCTCGTCCCTCGAGCGGAGCCCGGCTCGGGCAGAGCGTCGACGCCGTCGAGATCTTCGACCACGACGACGACGTCGCGATCGTCCCCGGCCGTGGTCAGCACCCCCCGTACGGCTCGAGCGACCGCGGCCGCGACCTCGTGCACGGGAAGGGCGTCGACGGCGATGTGGACCTCCACCGACCGGTCCGTGATCCTGACCCCGGGGACCTTGGTCTTCGGGCCCAGCGTCGCCACTTCGACCGGACCGGCGTCGCCGACGACACGGGTGACCCCCGGCACCGTGGCGGCGGCACGGGCCACGGCGCGCGCGAGCTCGAGGCGGTCGGTGCCGGTCACCGGACGCGCGGTTCCGGAGCCGGCCTCTCATCGAGTTCCTCGATGTAGATGTCGTCGACGTTGATGTTGACCTCGACGACCTTCAAGCCGGTCATGCTCTCGACCCGGTCGATCACGTTGCGGCGGACGGCCTCACTGATCTCGATGATGCTCTGCCCGTAACACGTGACGATGTCCAGGTCGATCGCGGCCTCTCTCTCGCCGACCTCGACTCCGACACCCTGGGTGATGTCCTCCTGGCCTGGCACTATGGCACGGATGCGCCCGAGGCGCCGGGCGAGCCCGCGTCCCATCGAATGCACTCCCGGAATCTCCCGCGTGGCCATACCCGCGATCTTGGCTACGACCGCCTCGGAGATGTGGGTCGTGCCCATATCGGTGGACAGTGAGGCGTACGAGCGGCCGGCCGCGCCTCCAGGGCGCTGCACCGGCTGTGCCGAGGGCGTGTCGACCTGACCGGGCCCGCCGCGGGCCCCGGCCCCGGCCGGGGTACTGCTCTCAGGTGTGATGTCGGACATAGCGAGTGCTCCTTGCGTCATCACCCCTGGACGGGTGTGCCGCCCAGCGGTCAGCGGCGTGATGCCGAGAACCTGTCGATCAATTCGTGAAGGTCCACATCGCCTTCGAGGACGCAACCCACCCCGTAACCGATGAGGCCGGCCACCACCGCGGCCACGGCGGCGAGAAGGCCCTCCGACGCCCAGAGCCAGGCGATCAGGATCCCGACGAGGAAGCCGTACTGGCGGCGTGACATGGCCTCTCCCTCCAGCCGACCGGGCTCACACTCGGCTACTCAATTAGATCCGGACATCGCGTAAACGTTCCACACATACTTCGTCCAGGCCTTGCTTCTGTAACCGGTGAACGGCGCGGTGCCGATGGGCGGCTGTGTCTCCTACCGACAGGTAAAGGTCTCCTACCGACAGGTAAAGATCTATATTTGTACGAGAATGGCCCCGTTTGGTGCTATTTACCCAGGGTATAGGGATTCTCGTCGGGTCGAACATCTCGCGACCCGCGGCGCTGTTCATGATCGGCTCGTCCGACGCCCAGGCGGGCCGAGCCTTGGGCAGGAGCCGCGCCGTCCCACCGTTCCGGCACTCGCTGAGCTCGTCCCAGGCGGTCGCGATGTGCCGCAACGGCGCGGAGCGCACACGTTCGCCCGACCGCGCACAGGTTCCTACGGCCCTGGGTCACTCAAGGGGGAGAGGCCATGAAATGCGGAACTCAGATGGCGATCGGAGTCCTCGGGGGTTACCTCTTGGGGCGGGCCAATAAGAAGCATCTGGCTGTGCTCATGGCGCTCCTGGCGGCCGGAGGGAAGATCCCCATCAATCCGGAGGAACTGCTGCGCCGTATCCCTTTGGGCGGTGCGGGAAGCCCGCTGGAGAAGATCTCCGGCGATCTCCGCGGGCAGGTGCTCGACGCGGCCAAGTCCGTGGCCATGGCGGCCGCGAGCAAGCGCATCGAATCACTCAGCGACAAGCTGCAGGAGCGTGCCACGACACTGCGGCAACCGCCCACCGAGAAGGACGGGAAACGTCGCGGGACCGAGAAGCCGCGGGACGAGGACGAGTACGACGAGGAGTACGACGAGGAGTACGAGGACGAGGACGAGTACGAACCGGAGGAGCCCGAAGAACGACCCAAAGAACGAGAGGAGCCGGCCCCCCGGCCCCGCCGACCGCGAACCGAGGCTCGAGGGGGGACGAAGAGCGGTGATGAGGCTCCCCAGAGGTGAGCCGGCCCAGGGGACAGGGGGATAGCGATGGGGGACGGCGATGACGGCTGACGAGCGGGAGCGCGGCGGTGACAAGGGCGTCGGCGGTGGCGGCCTCCTGGGGGACCTCTTGGAGAGCCTGCAGACACACCGGTTGTCCAAGGAGACACAGAACTTCCTCAACGCCCTCGCGGAGAAGGCGTTAAAAAAAGTCAGCGAGAAGATCAGCGGGACGACCGAGCGGGTGGTCGAGCGGCTGGAGGGCGGCGGTCCCGGGGTCAAGGCGGCCTTATCCGGAGCGACGGCACTCATAGAGGGCAAGTCACCGGTCCGCGCGGCGCTCAAGGCCGGCGCGACCGGGCTGAAGGAGAAGGTCAAGGGGCTCTTCCGCCGTCGTCGCGGGAAGAGGGCGAAGGTCACCAACATCGTCGAGTCGCTGGACGTGGGTGCCCCGCTCCGCCTGACCTTCAACCAGTGGTCGCAGTTCGAGGACTTCCCCAACTTCACGAAGGGCGTCGAGCACGCCGAACGGCACGACGAGGGCCAGAAGGTGAGCTGGAAGGCCAAGATCTGGTGGTTCCGCCGTTCATGGGACTCGTCCATCCTCGAACACATACCGGACAACCGCATCATCTGGCGCACGGCCACCTCCCAGAAGGGCAGCGTCGACGGCGCGGTGAGCTTCTCCGAGGTGGCGCCGAACGCCACCCGGGTCCTGCTCGTCGTCGAATACCACCCGATGGGGTTCATCGAGCGCATCGGGAACATCTGGCGGGCCGTGGGACGGCGCATCCGGCTGGACTTCAAGCACTTCCGGCGGCACGTCATGGTCCACGCGATCCTCAACCCCGACGAGATCACAGGATGGCGCGGTGAGATCCGCGAGGGCGAGATCGTGAAGACCCACGAGGACGCCGTCGAGGAGGAGGAGCGCGCTCGCGAAGAGGAAGAGGGAGCCGAACCGGAGGAGGAGGGAGCGCCGGAGGCCGAAGAGGCCGAAGAGGAGCGAGCACCGGAGGCCGAAGAGGAGGAGCCGGCGCCGGAGGCCGAGGAGGCCGAGGAGGCCGAGGAGGAGGAGCCGGCGCCTGAGCCCACGGAGGCCGAAGAGGAGCCCGAGGAGGAGCCCGAAGAGGCACGCGCCGAGGAGCCCGAGGAGCCGCCGACGGAAGAGCGCGAGGACAGGGAGCGGCGCCGCAGGCGGCGTCCGCCGGAGGGCCGAGCGCGCCCACGGCGCCGCGGGGACGAAGAGTGAGAAGGCGAGGGAGAGCCCGACGAGACCTTAGCCGGAGAACCGAGCAAACCACCACGTCGCAGGAGGTTACGTTGCAATGACCATTTCCTCAGCCCAAGGATCTCCGGTCGATCGTCCGTCAGGTGGTGGACTTGCGGACGTCGTCGGCCTGATCCTCGACAAGGGCCTTGTCATCGACGCTTTCGTCCGCGTTTCCCTGGTCGGCATCGAGGTGATCACCATCGATGCGCGTGTGGTCGTGGCGAGCGTGGACACCTATCTCCGCTTCGCCCAGGCGACCCAGCGCCTCGACCTCTACGAGAAAGGCGGGAAGGACATTCCCGACCTGATCCAGAGCCTCAACCAGGGCGGGGCCAAGGGCAAGACCAAGGGAGTGCTCGAGGCGGCGAAAGAGACGATCGAAGAGGCCTTGGCCGAGCGTCGGGAGCAAGCCCGGGAGACGCACCGGGCCAGGCCGCGAAGGGAACGTGAGTCATGACGGCACAGCCAGAGGCCGAGA
The DNA here is from genome assembly GCA_036008685.1 of Actinomadura sp. GTDB lineage: Bacteria > Actinomycetota > Actinomycetes > Streptosporangiales > Streptosporangiaceae > Actinomadura_C. The sequence goes on from DASYNF010000006.1 coordinate 5,642, forward strand.
CGATGGGAAACCGGGCCCCGGTCTGCTGTTACGTGTACGGCATCATTCCTGCGGAGACCTCCCTGCCCGAGGGGCTGACCGGGACCGAGGGGCGCGAGGTCTCGCTGGTCGAGCACGGTGACCTGGCCGCCGTGGTGAGCGAGATCCGCGCCGACCGGCCGCTCGGCACCCGGGACGACCTCCTCGCACATGAACGCGTGGTCGAGTCGGTGGCCGCGGACACCACGATGGTGCCGCTGCGGTTCGGGGCCGTTGTCACCACGCCCGCCGCCGTGGTCGAGGAGATGCTGGCACCGCACCACGACTGGTTCGCCGATGTCCTGGCCGAACTGGACGGCCTGACGGAGTTCACCGTCCTGGGCACCTACGTCCGGGACACGGTGCTCCGCGAGGTGCTCATGGAGGACCCCGAGGCGATGCGGCTGCGGGAGAGCCTGCGCGACCTGCCGGAAGAGGCGGGGTACTACGACCGCGTCCGGCTCGGCGAGCTCATCGTGAAGGCGCTGGAGGCCAAACGCGAGGTCGACAACGCGGCCTTGGCGGATGCCCTCGCGCCGCACGCCGTCGCGGTGGCTCCGCGTCACGCGGCCGGCGAGGACACGGCCGCGGACGTCGCCTTCCTCGTCGCCGAGGACGAGCAGCCCGCGTTCGAGGAGGCCCTGGACCAACTGGGGCACGAATGGGCCGGCCGGATCCGGCTGCGCATGATCGGACCGCTGGCGCCCTATGACTTCGTCCCGGAAGCCCCCGAATCGGCACCCCCGGAAGAGGGCTGAGACATGGGGTTGTTCACCGGATTGCTCACTCTGCCCCTCGCGCCGATGCGCGGCGTCGTATGGCTGGCGGAACAGATCCGTGAGCAGGCGGAGCAGCAGATGTACGACCCCGCCGCGGTCCGCCGGCAACTGGCCGAGGTCGACCGGGCACGAGCCGCGGGCGAGCTCTCCGACGACGAGGCCGCGGAACTCGAGGACGAACTGCTGAGCCGCCTGATGACGGCGCGCTCCCGCGGACCGGGGATGTGACATGCGGGCCGGCCGAGCCGGCGAGCGAGAGGACCGGTGGGACAGGGCCGGCAGGCGTACGGCCGGGGAGCTCCTGTCCTACCGGCGCATCCCTGGCCGCACCCGCGGCCAGGTATGGAGGGACATGACATGACCGAGCCCATGAGGGGCAGGAGCTTCGGTCAGCCCCCCGCGACACAGCGCCCGGAGTCCGCGAACCTCGCGGACATCCTGGAACGTGTGCTCGACAAGGGGATCGTCATCGCCGGTGACATCCAGATCAACCTGCTGGACATCGAACTCCTGACGATCAAGATACGGCTGATCGTCGCCTCGGTCGACCGGGCCAAGGAGATGGGCATCGACTGGTGGGAGCACGATCCCACACTCTCCTCGCGAGGCTCGGGCATGGCCGAGGAGAACCGCCTGCTGCGTGAACGGGTCGCCGCCCTGGAAGCCGGCCGGGATCGCGAGCGGCCGCCCATCGATCGGCGCGAGCGGCCGGAGCGGCGCGATCGGCCGGAGCGGCGCGAGCGGCCGGCCACGCGTTCCCGGGAGCGCGCCGAGGAGGAGGAGCGTGACTGAGGCCGGGATCTACGTTTACGCCGTCAGCCGCGGTCTGCCCCACCACCCGCCGGCACGGGCACGCGGCGTCGGCGGAGCACCCGTGCGGGTCCTCGAGGAGTGCGGACTGGCGGCGGTGGTCAGCACCGTGAGCCTGGCGGAGTTCGGGGAAGAGGCGCTCCGGCACAATCTCGAGGATCTCGGATGGCTGGAGTCGACGGCCCGCGCCCACCATGCCGTCATCGACGACGCCGCCGCCTCCGCCGTCATCCTTCCGCTGCGGCTGGTCACGATCTACCGCGACGACCAGCGGGTGCGGGACGTGCTGCGGGAGCGGAACGAGGAGTTCGCCCGGGCCCTCGACCGGATCACCGGACGTACGGAGTGGGGTGTGAAGGGCTACGCCGATCCACAGGAGCTCATGAGGAGTGACGCGACCGCCGGGGATACGGCGGGGGGCCGCCCCGGGACCAGCTACCTGCTGCGCCGTCGCGCGGAGCGGCACAGCGAGGAGGAGGCCCGATCCGAGGCGACCGACTGTGCGGAGCGGATCGACACCGCGCTCCGCGACCTCGCCGCGGCCCGGTGTCTGCACCCTCCACAGGACCCGCAGCTGTCCGGGCACCAGGGCTGGATGATCCTGAACGCCGCCTACCTTGTGGACGACACGCGGGCCGAAGACTTTCGCGCGGCCGTGGCGAGCCTGGCCGATCTGCGTCCCGGCATCCGGCTACAACTGACCGGGCCGTGGGCGCCTTACTCATTCGCCACCGAGGAGGAATCGTGGACCGGGTCCTGAACGGAGTTGCGGTGCCGGCGTCCGGACCGGTGTCGCCCGTGCGAAATCAGCGCATCGCTCTGGTCGATCTGCTGGACCGCTTACTGGCCGGCGGTGTCGTCATCACCGGCGACATCACGATTTCGATCGCCAATGTGGATCTCGTGCGGATCTCACTGCGCGCCCTCATCACCTCGATCCGTCCCGAGCTGGTACGTGCGGCAGGCGTCGACGAGGCCCCGCCGCCGCTGGATCGGCCCCTGCGATCCCCGGCGTCACGGGACGGCCCGGCACGATGAGCACTCCCCGGGCACGTCGCGACGCCGCCGTCCCCCACCCTGCGGACGACCTGGCCGGGGGCAGGGTCCGGCGGCTTCCCCGCCGTCTGGAAACCGACGCCGACGAGGTCCAGCGTGATCTCGTACAGCTCGTCCTGACCATCATCGAGCTGGTGCGCCAGCTCATGGAGCGTCAGGCCCTGCGGCGGGTCGATGCCGGCGATCTCTCCGACGAGCAGGTCGAAGAGCTCGGGCTCGCGCTCATGCGGCTGGAAGAGGCGATGACAGAGCTCCAGGAGCGATTCGACATCGACGCCCGGGATCTCAACATCGATCTCGGTCCGCTCGGGCCCCTGCTGCCACCCGGGTGAGCAGCACCCCCCGCGCGGACCGGTCGAGCGCCATGACCCGACCGGGAGGGTGCGGTCCACCGCGGATTCGGCAGGCGCGGATTCGTCAGACGCGGATTCGTCAGGCCGGATGGCCACCGACGGCTCGGCCACCACCGGCGTCCGGGCCCGTGTCCCGGTCACGGCCGGCGTCCCGACCGCGGCCGGTCAGGCGATCGCGGATCCGGTCGACGAACCCCACCCCTGGTGCCAGCACCTTGAGGAGCGCCGGGCTGTCGGGCTTCGCGGGATGCGGCCGGGTTGGTGCCGTGTCCTTGGCATCCTCGACCCTTTGCCCCAGGGCGATGAGATCTTCGGTGCTGACGTGCTGGGCGAGCTCCGGGAAGAGGTTGCTCTCCTCGTCCTGGATGTGCTGCCGGAACTCGGTGTCGAGCTTCGACAGGAGGTTGACGAACTCTGGTTCCGTGGCCTCGGCCCTCTCCATCTCCTTGAGGATCTTTTCGATCCTCTCGTGGTCGGCGAGTTCTTTCTGGACACGCCTCTCCCCGTCCGGGATGTTGTCGCGGATCGCGGGGTAGACGTGCATCTCCTCGGCCACCGAGTGCCGGACCAGCTCGATGGTCATTTCATCTGCGAGCTCGCGCCGCATGGCGGGATCGGTCGCAGCCTTGACCCGGCCCATTAATTCCTGCACCCTACGGTGATCCTCCGTGAGCACGGTGATCACATCACGTCCTTGAGAAGCCATCGCTTCCTCACCCCCGTAATCAACGATGACCTGGGGGAAGGCCTACCCGATGGGCCCACGTTGAACCGGCCCGGGCCCTCCGGAACCCGGGCTCGGATCACGACCGATGGGGTGTCGCCGGTCTGTCCCGGCCCAGGACACCGGGGTCCCCGAGGCCATCGGTGGGGAGAGCCGGCGACGGAGACGGCTCCGGCTCCTCTCGCGCCATCCCCCGCAGCCGCCCGGCGAATCCGATGATGGCGCCGGCCGGCAACAGCCCGGCGGCCGCGATCAGCAGGCCGGCGACAAGGGCCGGCCGCACCCGAGCCCGTGCGTCGGCCAGATCGCCCATTGCTTGACGGCTCCACGATCATCTCTGTACCGTCGGCCGAGCGCCTGGAAAGCGCTTTCATGACCTACGACCCCCGGCGGGTGGGATGTCGAAGAGGTCGTCACGTTCCCGCAGTCGTCCCCGGCTCTCCCGCCGACCGGGCCAAGGCCGGCAGCAAGATCTGGAAGGTGACCGGCGCGCTCGGTCAAGAACGCGCTCGGTCACGAAGCAGGCCACACCACCGATCACGGTAGACCTGGAGGAACGATGAGAGATCACCACTTGGGCGCCCACCACGGCGGCGCGGCCGAGGGAGCGGCACCGGCCGGACGACGGCGCCGAGCAAGCCTGTCACGTCATCTGCTGGCGGCCCCTCTGGCCGTGCTGCTGTGCGGGTCCCTTGCGGTGACCTCGGCTCGGGCCGACGTTCCCGCCGCCGGGGACGGCTCCGGGAGCGGTACGGGCCACGCGCCGTACGGCCCGGCCGTACATCCGAGCCTGTCCCGCAACCTCGTGTCCTACTACGACTTCGAGCACCCGGTGCGCGGCAACCCGGCGGAGGAGCGTGATCTCGGCTTCTCCCGTACGAACATCGACCTGGTCAACGGCGGGTCGTCGATGCGCGTACGCGACGGCGCCTACCCGGGCAGCGCTTTTTCGATCCAGACCAAGCAGGTCGAGCCGACGATCGCCGGCAACGACGACTGGAAGGCCGGCACCTACTCGGCGACCGGTGTGCCCACCATGCACGCCTTCAACGGCGTGCGGCAGGTGTCGATCATGGGCTGGTTCAAGATGACCGGCCCGAATCCGAACCTCAACTCCAACACGCCGGACCCGGACGACCGCTACAACGCCGTCGGGCTGGCGGGAGTGCTCAGCGGCAATTCCGAAGGACACGACGTCCGGGCTCTGCTCGAGGTCATCAACGTGTCCGGCCGGCTCCGGGTGGTGGCCCTCGGACGGCGCCTGGACGGTGGCAGCTCACAGACGTTCGCCGCCGACGAGGACTGGCAGAGCGTGCTGCCGCCGAACACCTGGGTCTTCCTGGCGGCGACCTTCGACTACGACACGGGCACCATGTCCTTGTACAAGAACGGTCGCCCGCTTCCCGGTTCCTACACCCTCCCCGGGGACCCCTGGGAGGTCTCCGGGGCTCCCGAACCGGACTTCGCCTCCGCCACCGACCCTCGGGGCATCAAGATCGGTGGGAGTTTCCCCCAGAACACCCGGGAGGCGAACCCCTGCAACTGCCGGATGGACGGGTTGATGTTCCTCAACCGGGTCATGAGCCCGGCGGAGGTCCACGCGCAGTATCGCCGGGCGACGATGCGCCGGGACTGACGAACCTCTCGGCCGCCCCGCCGGGGTGACCGCCGACGCGAATGGGCACCCCCGGTGGACCGGGGGTGCCCATTGGTCTTTCGCCTTCGCGGCCGGAGGTCGGCCGGAGATCAGTAGGCCGAGATCAGTAGGCCGAGACCTCCGCCTCCTGCCGCTGGCCATGGACTTTGAGGACCTGACTCACCAACTTGGTGAGCAGTTCCTTCCCGGACCCGCGCTCCCGTACGTCGCACAGGACCACCGGGATTTGATCCTCGATGTCCAGAGCTTCGCGGACCTCCTCGGGCGTGTAGTCGTAGCCGTCGTCGAAGCAGTTCACGCCGACGATGAACGGCAGGCCCCTGCGTTCGAAATAGTCCACGGAGGCGAAGCAGTCCGCGAGCCGGCGGGTGTCCGCCAGAACGACGGCGCCGAGTGCGCCGAGTGAGAGCTCGTCCCACATGAACCAGAAGCGATCCTGGCCCGGAGTGCCGAACAGGTAGAGGACCAGGCCGTCCCGGATGGTGATGCGGCCGAAGTCCATCGCCACCGTGGTCGTCGTCTTGCTCTCGACGCCCGAGATGTCGTCGACGCCGATGCTCCGTTCGGTGAGCACCTCCTCGGTCCGCAGTGGCTTGATCTCACTGACGGAACCGACGAGCGTGGTCTTGCCGACGCCGAAGCCGCCGGCGACCAGGATCTTTACCGCCACGGGCATCACGGCGGGGTCGTCCGCAGCGTCAGAGCGCTTCGAGTCCATGGAGTACTTCCCTCAGCAAGTGTTCGTTAAAGGCGTGGCGCTCCTGCTCGGGGCGCCGGACGACAATGAATCCGTGGTCGAGCAGGTCACCGAGCAGTACGCGGGTGACCACCAAGGGGAGATGGAGTCCGGCCGATACCTCCGCGACGGACAACGGGCGGACACACAGCTCCAGGATGGCCCGGTGTTCTGGGCCGAGGCCGGGTGCCGAGTACGCCGGTGTGGCCGCGGTCGCGATGATCGCGATCAGCTCGAAGCCCTCGCGCGTGCCCGGCCGGGTACGGCCGCCCGTCAGCGCATAGGCGCGGACGAGCGGTCCCGCCTCCTCATCGAGCCATTCGCTCCCAGATCCCGTCATCCTCTTATGACTCCTCGTCGCCTTCTGCGGCCCGTGAACGTCCGCGCCGCGTTCCCTGCTGGATCGACGACAGCATCGATCGCATCTGTTCGGGTGTCCGTGCGGCGACCGGCTCGTCCACGGGCGGCGGTGCCGATGCCGACTCGTCGTACAACTGCGGGGCCAGGCTGGTCTGCTTGACACGCTGGGGCAACGGCGGCCGCCCCCCACGCGCACCGGGCGGGCGCCCTGCGCCGCCTTCCGACCCACGGCGGGACACCGGGGGCGGCGTCCTCCGCTGAGACCCCTCCGCCGGCGATGCCGGCCGGGCCTCTGCCGCGGGAGCCTGCGGGGCCGCCGGCTTGGGGCGTCCCGGTGGCGGCTGTGCCCCCGACGCCGGACGTACCAGCTGGAAAGGCTGCGGAGCCGTCCGGGGACCATCGGATCGCGCCGGACCGCTCGTCGGGACCTCACGCGAGCCGACCTCGTGAAGCTTGCGTTCGCCCTGGCCGACCTCATGCAGGGGACGGGGGGCGGCCCGATGCTGTCCCGGAGTCCGAGGGATCTGCGAGCCGTTCGCATCGGCGTCCCGGTCGGGCCGGACCGCGCCCAGGGGAACGAGCGCGTCCTCGGAACGCCGGGTCAGCGCCAGTGGCTTGCTCTCCGGCTGGTTGTCGCCGAGCCGGACCACGAGCTCTTCGGGGAACAGGACGATCGCGGTCATCCCTCCGAACGGCGACGTCCGCAGGGTGACCTTGATCTTGTGTCGCTTCGCCAGGCGACCCACGACGAAGAGGCCGAGCTGGGCGCTGTCGGACAGGTCGAACTCCGGCGGGGCGGACAACCGCTCGTTGGCCCGTACGAGGCTCTCCTCGTCCATGCTCAGGCCGCGGTCCTCGATCTCCAGGCTGAAGCCGTGCGCGGCGACCTGACCCGTCACCTGCACCGAGGTCTCGGTCGGAGAGAACATGGTCGCGTTCTCGATGAGCTCCGCGAGGAGGTGGATCACGTCGGCGACGGCCTTGCCGGAAATGGCGGCCTCGGGCATCGGCGACACGGTGACCCGCTTGTAGTCCTCCACCTCCGAGGCGGCCGCACGCGCCACGTCGAGCACGCCGACCGGGTTGCGCCAGCCTCGCCCGGGCGCCTGCCCGGACAGGATGATCAGACCTTCGGAGTGCCGGCGCATGCGAGTCGCCAGGTGGTCGAGGCGGAACAGATCCTCGAGCTCCTCCGGGTCGGCGTTCCTGCGCTCCATGGTGTCGAGGAGCTTGAGCTGGCGGTGCAGCAGCGACTGGCTCCGGCGGGCCAGGTTCACGAAGACGTCGCTGATGCTCTGGCGCAGCGCGGCCTCTTCGACGGCGCCCTGGATGGCTGTTCGCCGGGCGGCGTTGAAGGCCTGGCCGACCTGGTTGATCTCCTCGGTGGAGAAGGACAGCGGAGGCGCCTCCGCGCCGACGTCGACCTTCTCACCATTGCGCAGTCGTTTGACGACTCCGGGAAGCTTCGTGTTGGCGAGGTCGAGAGCCTCGCGCCGCAGGCCTGTGAGGTCACGGATGACGGAACGACCGAGCCAGATCGCCAGGATGAGCGAGGCGAGAACCGCGACGAGTCCCAGCACGCCCGCGAGGATCACGCGCAGGATGATACTGGAGGCGATCGGCTGGGCGCGCAATTCCGCGGCCGCCGCCGAGGCCAGCTCCATGCCGCGCAGCCGGGTGAGGTTGGAGTCGGCCGTGGTCTTCCACTCGACCCCGAGGTTGGGGTTGGTCCTGAGGGAGCGGACGGAGCCGATGAGCCCCTGTTCCATCCGCCGCAACGTCGCGTACTCCGGCATCGCGGTCACCCGCTGGAAGTACTCACGCTCGGTGTCGCGCAGGTCGGTGACAGAGAGGCTGTACAGGGAGTGCTGGGCGCCCACGAGCTTGGTGAACTCGGCGTGCTCGAAAGCCGTCATGCGACGGGCGGCGATCGCTCCCGCGATGAGCGCGTCCTCCTGGGACAGCGCCTCCCGGGCCCGGGTCATGGCGACCTGGTTGCGCGCGTCCTTGGCGACCTCGGAGTTCCTCAGCGTGGACAGGGACCCCTGCAGGCTCCCGATGTGACCGAGGATGCCGGTGTAGAGGCTGAACACCTGCGCACGCCTGAACCGGCCGAGGTCGATGGCGGCCCGGTCACCCGCGAGCGCGTCCAAAGACGTGATGATCTGGCCGGCGAGCTCCTTGGCCTGAGGTGGCGCGGCGTCGCGCGCACCCGGGTCCATCGCCAGCCTGCGGAACAGATCCGCCTGCCGGTCCGTGACCAGGCGGACGGACTCCACCGTGGCCTGGTCCCCGGCCGCCTTGCTTCCGAGGTAGACCATGGACATACGGCGCTCCGCCTGTAGCGCGCTGCCGAGCGCGCCGGCCGGATAGCCATAGTTGTCATGGACCTTCTGGACGCTCTGCAGCTCCAGGCCGTCACCGAGCGCAGTGCTCGCGGCGAATGCCCACAGTGTGCTCAATGACACAACTGAGACCAGAAGCAACAAAATAATCTTGAACCGGACGGATCTGAGGTTCCCGACCCTGGGTCTTGGCCTCACACGACCGACAGCTGAACCCACTCGACGGCCCCTTGAATGCACCACTAAGGCTTTCGGTTAGACGCATGGCTACCGCTGGACGGTGGCGAGCGTACTAGTAACGGCCTGTGTTGGATGCAATGTCGATAGATCTCCTTAAGTAGGGAGATTCGACTCCATGGCGGACACGACAACCCGTACAATCCGCGAACGTGATCTACGAAAGCCCGCTCGACAAGACGCCGCAGGTAAACGCACGCCCACTGCCTGCCATCGGCCGGAGCCAGGGGCGCCGACGTAGGGTCGCCGGCATGGTCGGCGTGGCCCTCCTCACACTCGTGAGCGCCTGCGGCGGCTCGGAACCGGCGGGCCGGCAGGCGGTCGCGCCGAACATTCCGATGCAACGAGAGATCGGCCCATCCGAAGGCCAGGTCGACCTCGTCATCTGGGCCGGATATGCCGAGGACGGCACAAGCGACAAGAACTTCGACTGGGCCACCCCGTTCACCAGAGCCACCGGCTGCAAGGTCAACGCAAAGGTGACCGACACGTCCGACTCCATGGTGGCCCTCATGAAGACGGGCGAGTACGACGGCGTGTCCGCCTCCGGCGACTCCAGCCTCCGGATGATCTACGGTGGCACGGTCGCCCCGGTCAACACCGCCCTGATCGGCAACTACGGCGACATCGCCGGATATCTCAAGAACCAGCCGTACAACTCCGTCAAGGGCCAGATGTACGGCGTCCCCCACGGTTACGGCGCGAACATGCTGATGTACCGGACGGACAAGCTCCCGCAGCGACCCACGTCGTGGAGCGTCGTGTGGGACAAGAACTCCCCCGCGGCCGGGCACGTCGTGGCCTACGACTCCCCCACCTACATCGCGGACGCCGCCCTGTACCTGAAGGCCCACCGCCCGGATCTGAAGATCACCGACGTCTACGAGCTGGACGAGAAGCAGTTCAACGCCTCCGTGGACCTGCTCAAGCAGCAGCGGCCCAACGTCAACCAGTACTGGGCCAACTACCTCGACGAGCTGCAGGCGTTCAAGTCCGGGTCCAACTACGCGGGAACCGCCTGGCAGGTCACCGCCAACCTGGCCTTGGACGAGAAGGCCCCGGTCAACACGACCCTTCCCGACGAGGGCGCGACCGGCTGGTCCGACACCTGGATGATCTCCTCCCGGGCGCAGCACCCGAACTGCATGTACAAATGGATGAACTGGATGATCACGCCGCGGGTCCAGGCCCTGGTCGGTCAGTGGTTCGGTGAGGCGCCCGCCAACCCGAAGGCGTGCCGCTTCGCGCCCAAGGAGTTCTGCTCCGGCTACCACGTGGGGGATGCCAACTTCTACCAGCGCATCGCCTTCTGGAAGACTCCGGTCGCGGACTGCGGTGACTCCCGCGGAGCGGTCTGCGTCGACTACTCCCGTTGGTCCGAGGCCTGGACACGGATCAAGGGATGAAAGGCTGACCGCTCGTACTGGAACAGCCGGGCCGAGACCTCGTGGTCCCGGCCCGATCGATTCATACTGAGGAGTCCGGCAGTGAGTGCTCCGGTGGAGCAGACCGCGGTGAGCCTGCGGGGACTGCGTAAGTCGTTCGGCGAGGTCACCGCGGTGGAGGGGGTCGACCTCGACATCGGGCACGGGGAGTTCTTCGCGATGCTGGGGCCGTCCGGCTCGGGCAAGACCACCGTGCTGAGGATGATCGCCGGGTTCGAGACCCCGACCGCGGGCACGGTTCACCTCGGCGGCGAGGAGGTCACTCGCCGCCCCCCGTTCGAACGGGACGTCAACACCGTCTTCCAGGACTACGCGCTCTTCCCCCACATGAGCGTGCTGACGAACGTCGAGTACGGCCTGAAGGTGAAAAAGGTCCCCCGGGCCGAACGTGAGCGACGCGCCCGCGAGGCGCTGCGCACCGTACGGCTGGAGGGTTTCGAAAAGCGCAAGCCGGGCCAGCTGTCGGGGGGACAACGGCAGCGGGTGGCTCTGGCACGGGCACTGGTGAACCGGCCCAAGGTGCTTCTCCTCGACGAGCCGCTCGGCGCCCTCGACCTCAAACTCCGCGAGGAGATGCAGGTCGAGCTCAAGGAGATCCAGCGCCAGGTCGGCATCACCTTCCTGTTCGTCACGCACGACCAGGAGGAGGCGCTGACGATGAGCGACCGCATCGCGGTCTTCAACGCCGGCCGCATCGAGCAGGTCGGCACCCCGTCGGAGGTGTACGAACGGCCCGCCACGGCGTTCGTGGCCGGATTCGTCGGCACCTCCAACCTCATCGAAGGCGACTCCGCCCAATCGATTCTCGGGCGCGATGGCGTCTACAGCGTCCGTCCCGAGAAGATCCGCGTCGACCTCGATCTCGGCGCGGAGATCCCCGCGGGTGAGCACGGGGCGACGGGAACCGTCGCCGAAGTGATCTACGCGGGAGCGGCCACCCGGTTCGTCGTCGACCTGGACGCCGGTGGCCGGCTTGTGGCACTGCAGCAGAACCTGCAGGCCTCATCCATGGATGTGCTCAAGCTCCGCGACGCGCGAGTCCGCCTCGCGTGGCGGCGGGAGCACGAGTTCGCCATCCAGGGGGCCGCGGCCCCCGGATCGGCAAAGGACGTGCCTTCGCCGGCCGGTGTCTGACGGCACCACGGCACGCGTCCTGCCCAACCCCCTATCGATCGGAGACACACGATGCGCTCAGCGCGCTTCGGGCTTGCCTTCTTGGCGGCCGTGGGCCTTCTCGCCGCCGGCTGCGGTGGGAAGGAATCGACCGGCGGCGGTACCGCCGGGACCGGCGGCTTCACCGCCCCCAAGATCCCCATGACCAAGTCCCTCGGCCAGGGTGAAGGCCAGGTCAACCTCGTGGCCTGGGCCGGTTATGCCGAGGACGGCTCGACCGACAAGAAGGTCGACTGGGTCACGCCGTTCACCCAGGCCACCGGCTGCAAGGTCAACACCAAGGTCGCCGGCACGTCCGACGAGATGGTGACGCTGATGAAGAGCGGCGAGTACGACACCGTCTCCGCCTCCGGCGACGCGTCGCTGCGGCTCATCGCCGGCGGCACGGTGGCTCCGGTCAACACGGACCTGATCCCGAACTACGCCGACGTCGTCCCGGACCTGAAGATGCAGGGGTTCAACTCCGTCAAGGGCCAGATGTACGGCGTCCCCCACGGCCGCGGCGCCAACATGCTGATGTGGAACACCAAGGAGGTCAAGGAGACCCCCGACTCGTGGGGCGTCGTCTTCGACCCCAACTCCCCGCACAAGGGCAAGGTCACGGCCTACGACTCGCCGACCTACATCGCGGACGCGGCCCTCTACCTCATGGCCACGAAGCCGGAGCTCGGCATCAAGGACCCCTACGCGCTCGACCAGAAGCAGTTCGACGCGTCGGTGGCCCTGCTCAAGCAGCAGCGCGGCATCCTCGGCGAGCTGTGGTCGGACTACACCAAGGCCGTGCAGTCGTACAAGACCGGCGACACGGTGATGGGCACGACCTGGCAGGTCATCGCCAACCAGGTGAAGGACGCGAAGGTCCCGGTCGAGACGGTCCTGCCGAAGGAAGGCGCCAGCGGCTGGTCCGACACCTGGATGCTCGCCGCCAAGGCGAAGCACCCCAACTGCGCGTACAAGTGGATGGACTGGATCATCTCTCCGAAGGTCAACGCGCAGGTCGCGGAGTGGTTCGGCGAGGCCCCCTCGAACCAGAAGGCCTGCGAGGAGACCTCGGACAAGAAGTTCTGCGAGACCTACCACGCCACGGACAAGGACTACTGGACCAAGGTCCACTTCTGGAAGACCCCGATTCCGCAGTGCCTTGACGGCCGGACGGACGTCAAGTGCGTTGACTACACGGCGTGGACGCGCGCCTGGACGGAGATCAAGGGATGAGTCGCGCGGACCGGCCCGCCGGCCCCGG
>DASYNF010000007.1:0-14461 GCA_036008685.1 Actinomadura sp.
CCCGCCCGAAGTGACGCGGGCCTCCCGGCGGGAGGGGGTGGGCCGGTTCAGAGCCTGAGGGGTTCGCTCATCCAGATGTCCATGGTGAGGCCCCAGGTGCCGTTGGGCGGGCTGACGAGGGTGTGCTCGTCCTGGCGGGTCTTGATGTGCAGGACCTGGCGTGCCTCGCCGTACGGCGCGACGGCGGACGGGACGCCGCCGAGGATCACGGGCCGCCGGCCCGCGGCGTAGATCTTGGCGATGACCCGCCGTACGTCCTGTTCCTTGGTGCCGGGACGGGTGCGCGCGGTCGGGACGCTGCACATCCCGCGGACCACCTGGCTGAAGCGGTCGGCGGTGACGTTCTCCACGATGACCACCGAGGCGCCCTGGCCGAGCCGGGTGCACAGTGAGCGGACCGCCCTGATCTCGCCCTGCTCGGTCCGGCTGAACATCAGCCCGCCGGACGTGGCCGCGATGGGCAGGAGCGTGATCAGCACGCCCGCCACGGCGATCAGGCCGGTCGCACGCCCCCCGTACCCGAGCCGCCGGATCCGCCGTACCGTCCACGCGAGCGCCCACAGCGCCAGCAGCAGCAGCCCGGGGATGACGATCGAGATGAGCCGGCGGGAGGCCCACGGGTGGTCCGGGGTGATGCCCGGGCGCCAGAGCGTGGTCACCGTGGTCCACGCGATGACCGCGTACGGCAGCAGCCACTCGGCGGAGCGGCGGCGCAGCAGCCGGCGCGCCAGCAGCGCCGCGCCAGCGGCGGCGAGCAGCAGCGCGGGCACCCCGATGTACCAGGCCACCCAGTACAGGGACTGCTCGGAGTATTGACGGCCGAACTCCAGCGGCAGCCCGTTGGCCTTCTGGGCGAACGTGACGAAGGAGGCGTTGACCCGGTCGTCGGGGTTGCCGGGGATCCGGATCACGGTCTGGAGGTACGGGCGGACCGCGAAGCCGATGAACACGAGCACCGTGAGGACGGCCGCCACGTCCGGCACGCGGCCCGAGCACAGCCGGATGGCGATCCTGCGCAGCACGATCCGGGTCCGGCGCCCTCGCATCAGCGCCACCATGCCCCCTGTCGCTGCCACGACCGCGGCGCTGACCATCAGCAGCGGGCTCAGTGACGCGTGCAGGTATTCGAGGTACGGGCCCGACAGCAGGAAGCCCTCGAGCAGGCCCGCGCCGGCGCCCACCGCCAGCCCCCCGAACAGGAACGGCCCGGTGGGACGGCGGCGCGCGACGAGCAGCCCGGCGAACACCACCACCGGCAGTACGTCCCGTAGCCCGTCGATGCGGACCAGCACGGTCAGCCCGAGTGCCAGCCCGGCCAGGAAGGTCCCGATCCGGGCGGCCCCCGAGCGGAGCTCACGGACGTCGTGCAGCAGCACCAGCCCGCCGAGCAGCAGCACCAGCGCGGGCAGCTCGCTGTAGGTGGACCGGGAGACCCATTGCATCGGCAGCGTCAGCGCGAGGGCGAGCGCCCCCACCGGCGCCCATCGGGGACCGACGAGCCGGGCGACGAGGCCGGCGAACGACAGTACGGCGCACGCGCCGAGCAGCGGGGCCATCATCACCATGACGTTGGCCCCGCCGATCCAGCCGCCCAGGGCCAGGACCAACGGGAGCCCGGCCATGAACTGGGGGTAGAGCTCGGTGCCGCGCTGGTAGAAGGCGGGACTCTGGTAGGTCAGCACGGGGTCGCCGCCGCCGAACGCCCACCGCAGCTGCGGGATGGGCAGGGAGCCGTGACCGGTGAGCCAGGTGGCGAACTGGACGTAGGACGCCGGATCCCGCCGGACGACGATCTGCTCCGAGCACATCGCGAGCTGCAGGGCCAGGAAGGCGAGCGTCACGGCGACCACGCCGCCGACGACCCACCAGGGGACGGGAGGGCCCTCGCGCCGCTTCAGCCCTCGGAACCCGAGGGTCAGCGTCACCGTCGCGATGAGCGCGAACAGCACGAGCGCCGGGCCGATGGTGAACACGCCGGCCATGAGCAGCGGCAGCGACCCGGCCAGCCAGGCGACGAGCAGCAGCGCCGGGGCGACCGTGAGACGCGCCAGAGCCGTGCTCGCGCTCATGTCCCGCCTCTGCCCTCTCGGCT
Organism: Actinomadura sp.; assembly: GCA_036008685.1. Classification (GTDB taxonomy): domain Bacteria; phylum Actinomycetota; class Actinomycetes; order Streptosporangiales; family Streptosporangiaceae; genus Actinomadura_C. The sequence goes on from DASYNF010000007.1 coordinate 2,093, forward strand.
CCCCCGCCGGCCCCTGTGCGAGGCGCTCACCGGCCGGACTCTGCGCATGACGTTTGTGCATGACCATCGCAGCGGAGCGTAGCGTCACCGTCCAAGCCGACCCTAACGGTCGGCCGCACCCGCTCCGGCCGGGCCCCGGGCGCGCTCCCCCGGCGCGTCGCGGAGGGCCTCTTTGGCCTAGCCTCTCGGCTATGCCTGACCAGACCCCGGCGGACCTGCTCAAGACCACTCTCACGGCCGATCCCGCACGGCCGCTGGTGACGTTCTACGACGACGCGACCGGCGAGCGGATCGAGCTCTCGGCCAAGACCTTCGGCAACTGGGTCGCCAAGACCGCGAATCTGCTCGTCGACGGGCTGGACGCCCAGCCCGGCGAACGCGTCGCCCTGGCGCTGCCCCCGCACTGGCAGACCGCGGTGTGGCTGTTCGCCTGCTGGTCCACCGGTCTCGTGGTGGTCCCCGTGCCTCGCACACCCGCGGGCTCACCGGAGCCGGAGGGCCGGGGCGGCGTCGACCTCGCGGGGGTGCGGGCCGACATCCTCGTGGTCGGGGAGGAGCTGCTCCCGCGGCTCCCGGCGGAGACGGACGCGCGCGAGATCGTGGGGCTCTCGCTGCACGCGTTCGGCGCACCGCTCAAGGACTGCCCGCCGGGCGTCGTCGACTACGCCTCCGAGGTCCGTTCGTACGGCGACGACTTCGTGCCGTACGACCCGGTCGACCCGGATAAACCGGCACTTGATGTGACGAAGGCCACATTCACCGGCGCCGAGCTGATGCGACGGGCACGCGAGGCGGCCGAGAATTGGCAGCTCGACGCCCGGAGCCGGGTTCTCGTCGACCTCCCGCTTATCACGGTCGATGATCTTTTGGCAGCGCTTCTCGCGCCTCTCAGTGCTAACGGTTCCGTCATAATTCAACGAAACCTCGACAAAGCAATGCTCGATCGACGACTCTCTTTGGAACATGTGACCGCAGTGGCAGGTGTGCCTGGCCAGGTTGAGCGAACCGGGTCCGTACGCCGCCTCCTCTGATCTAGCCTGTGGGGCTCATGAGCAGCAATCCGATGTACATGGAGTACGTCGACGACGCCGATTACGGGGACGAGCCCGAGCCGGCGCGTCGGCGTAGTTGGCGCATCCTCGGGTGGGTGTCCATCGGGCTCTCGGTCGTCATGGTCGCCACCAGCCTGACCGCCTACGCCGCGTACCGGAAGCTCAACGGGAACATCACCCACGAGGACGTGGACGCGGCGATCGGCCCCAACCGGCCGAAGAAACTGAACAAGTCGCTGAACATCCTCATGCTGGGCTCGGACACCAGGGCCGGCGCCAACGCGTCGTACGGCCGCGGGATGCGCAACGAACCGGCACGCGCCGACACCACGATCCTGCTGCACCTGTCGCCGGGCGGGAGCCAGGCCATCGGCATCAGCTTCCCGCGCGACCTCATGGTCCCGATCCCGGCCTGCCGCCACAAGAACGGGACGCAGTCGGCTCCGCAGAGCGCCGCGATGATCAACTCGGCGTTCAGCATCGCCGGGGCCACGTGCACGATCGCCACCATCGAGGCGATGACCAACGTCAAGATCGATCACTTCGCGCAGGTCGACTTCGCCGGCTTCAAGGGCATCGTCAACGCGATGGGCGGGGTGGAGGTCTGCCTTCCCAAGGACGTCCACGACCGCCAGGCCCACCTGGACCTGAAGAGGGGCCGGCAGATCGTCAAGGGCGAAGAGGCGCTCGGCTATGTCCGGAGCCGGCACGGACTCGGCGACGGGTCCGATCTCGGGCGGATCAAGCGGCAGCAGCAGTTCCTCGGCTCGGTCGCCAGCAAGGCGATGAGCGGTGGTGTGCTGGGCAATCCGGCCAAGCTGGCCGGCCTGCTCAACGCCGGCACCAAGTCACTGACGACCGACAAGGGCCTGTCCCCCGGCGTGATGATGCAGATCGCCCAGAGCATGCAGGGCATGACGGCCGGCAAGCTGCGCTTCGTGACCGTGCCGTGGACGGCGTATGCGCCGGACCCCAACCGGGTCGCGCTCGCCCAGCCCGCCGCCACCCAGTTCTTCGCCTCGATCCGCAACGACAAGGCGGTCCAGGAGCAGCCCAAGCCCGGCACCGCCCCGAAGGTCCCGGCCGACCAGGTGCGGGTCCGGGTCCTGAACGGGACCGGCGTGCCGGGCAAGGCCCAGCGCTACGCCGACCAGCTCACCGCCCAGGGCTTCAAGGTGATCCAGGTCGGCACGACGACGCCGCAGCCCACCACCCGGGTGCTGTACGGGACCGGAGCCGACCAGCAGGCGGCCACGCTGACCGGCGTCCTCAGCGGCGTCAAGGCGGTGCCCCGGCAGGGTGGCACGCCGGGCGTGGTGGACCTGGTCATCGGTCCGGACGCGGGTCCGGTGAAGGGCAAGAGCGCATCGATCCCCTCCAAGCTCCAGGGGGAGATCCGTGCCGACGGGAACATCTGCAAGGCGACCTGACGTGAGGCAGGCAGGCGTGGTCAGCGAGGCGGTCACATGACGCGGACGGCGACCGTCCCCCCGGACGCCCAGGGCGGCACCGGCGCGCCCGGGCCCGGTGACGAGCCGAGACCGGACGAGCCCGGACCGGAGGCCGCGGCCGCCCCTTCCCGCGGCCGGACGCGGGACCCGTTCTTCGACAACGCCAAGTTCCTGGCGATCCTGCTGGTCGTGGCGGGCCACGCCATCGAGGACCTGCGGACCGTGCACCTCGCGCACGCGGCGTACATGTTCATCTACATGTTCCACATGCCGGTGTTCATCGTGATCACGGGCTACTTCTCCCGGAACTTCACGTTCTCCGGGGGCAAGGCGCGCAAGCTGATCACCAACCTCGGCGTGCCCTACGTCGTCTTCGAGGTCGCCTACTCGACGTGGGACTGCGTGGTGGGGCAGCACCCCCTGCGGATCACGCTGCTGGATCCCTACTTCCTGACCTGGTTCCTCATGGCGCTGTTCATGTGGCGGCTGTCGACGCCGGTCTGGCAGCAGATCCGCTGGCCGCTCGGCGTGGCGGTGGCGATCTCACTGCTGTCCTACATGGGCACGCTGTCCAACCAGCTCGACATGCACCGGGTCTTCGGGCTCGTGCCCTTCTACGTGCTCGGGCTGCTGCTGCGCCCGGAGCACTTCGAGCTGGTCAAAAAGCCGATGGCACGGGTGCTCGGCGCCGTGATCCTGGCCGGCGGGTTCGCGCTGTCCTTCGTCGTGGACCGGCACATGGCGACGGAGTGGGTCTACTGGCGCAGCGGTCACGCGGTCCTCGGCGTCGACCTCGTCACCGGCACCCTCATGCGGCTGGGAATGCTCGGCACGGCCATGATCCTGGTCTCGGCCTTCCTCGCCGTGGTCCCGAGCCGCCACACCTGGTTCACCTCCCTCGGCACCACCACGCTGTACGCCTATCTGCTGCACGGGTTCGGCACCCGGCTGATGAAGTTCGTCGGGTGGTACGACCTCGCCTGGATGAACACCGTGCCCGGCGTCATCGCCGTCGCGGCCGGAGGGGCGGTGGTCGGGACCCTGCTGTGCACGCGGCCGGTCGTACGGACCATGCACTGGGCGCTCGAACCGCGGATGTCGTGGGCCTTCACCCCGCTGCGCCGGCCGCGGAGCAAGCGCCCCCCGGCGGCAGAGGCGACTGAATCCCGGTGATCTGGATTCCGGTGATCTGACGGGATCCGACCTTGCGGATCTCGGTGAGTCGATATGGTCACATAACGGGCCCCGTACGGCCCTACATTCTCTGCGTCCCCCTCCGCAACCCCACGGACCTATGACAGACATGCTCCCCGGGTCACAGGCCCCCGCGGCCGCTCCGACGCAGCCGGCCCCCCCGCAGCCGGCCAAGGAGCGGGATCCGTTCTTCGACAACGCCAAGTTCCTGACGATCATCCTGGTGGTCGTCGGTCACACCTGGGCCCAGTTGAGCGGCAGCAACGTCGAGCACGCCACCTACCTCGTGGTGTACGGCTTCCACATGCCGCTCTTCGTGTTCATGACCGGCTACTTCTCACGCGGTTACACGAAGTCCATCGCGAAGTTCCGCGGCCTGATCCCGACAGTGATCGCCCCGTACGTCGTCTTCAACCTGCTCTACCGCGCCGAGCTCTACTTCGTGAAGGAGCACCACTTCCCCCTGGCGGACTGGCTGTCCCCGCAGTACGTCATGTGGTTCCTCGCGGCCCTGGTCTGCTGGCGCCTGACCGCCCCGCTCTGGCAGCACCTGCGCCACCCCGTGGCGGCGTCGGTCGTCATCGCGCTGGTCATGGGCGGCTGGAGCATGACCTCGGACGGCACCGTCAGCCGCATGGTCGGGCTGCTGCCCTTCTTCGTTCTCGGCCTCACCCTCAGCCCCGAGCGGTTCGAGGAGGTGCGCCGCCGGACCACGTGGTGGATGGGCGTCCCCGTGCTGCTCGGCGCGTTCGCCGCCGCCTACCTGTGGGCCGAGGGCTCCGTGGGCGGCGCGGTGGCACGCCAGCTGTACTGGAACGTCAACTACGACAAGATGCACCTGTCCACCCTCGAGGGAATGGCAGGCCGGCTGGCGGCCATGAGCCTGGCGATCGTGCTCGGCTGCGCCTTCCTCACCATCGTGCCGAAACGCCGCACCTGGTTCACCGACATGGGCACCCGGACGATGTACGTCTTCCTTCTGCACGGCCTGGTCATCAAGGTGTTCGACTACACCGGACTGATCGACGAACCGGCCGTCCAGTCCCGCCTCGGGGTCGTCCTGTGCACCCTCGGGGCCGTCGGGCTCGGCGTCCTTCTGAGCACCGAGCCGGTGAAGCGCGCCGCCCGATGGGCGGTGGAGCCGCCCGTGGACCGGCTGCTCGCCAGGCGATGAAATGACCACGTAACCACGCCGGGCGGCATATGCCCGGTATACTCGCGAACCAATCCAGCAGCCCGAACGGTTAGTTGATGAGCGCTGATTCCACAATCTCTCTGAGCGTCATTGTCCCCGTACATAAAGTGCAGGGATATCTCCGGCAATGTCTGGACTCAATTCTGGACCCGGAATGTCAAAATCTGGAAGTCATCGCGGTGAACGATTGCTCACCAGATGGCTGCGGGAAGATTCTCGACGAGTTCGCCGAACGCGACCCCCGGGTCCGGGTGCGGCATCTCGAGAAGAACGTCGGCCTCGGCGAGGCCCGCAACATCGGCCTGTCCATGGCGACCGGCGATTACGTCTGGTTCATCGACAGTGACGACTACGTCACCGACGACACCATGCCGCTGGTGTTCCGGCGGCTGGCCGAGACGCTCCCCGACGTCCTGCTGCTGGACTACGCACGTGTCTACTGGGACGGCCGCGTGCACCGCAGCGTCCAGCGGCACCTGTTCTCCGACCCCGAGGCGCCCGAGGTCTTCAAGCTCAAGGACCGGCTGGAACTGCTGGAGATCCTGCCGTTCGCCTGGAACCGGATCATCCGCCGCAAGTTCATGCTGGACTATGACCTGCGCTTCACCAAGGGCTACTACGAGGACTCACCGGTGGCCTACCCGGTGCTGTTCGCGGCCGAGCGCATCAGCATGCTCGACCGGCTGACCGTCTGCTATCGGCAGCGCCGGCAGGGAGCCTCGATCACCAAGACGGTCAGCGCCAAGCACCTGGACGTCTTCGGGCAGTACCGCTCCATCTTCGGCTTCATCGCCCGGCTGAGCACCAAGGGCGACGAGTTCCGGGCGATCATGTTCGACCGGATGATGTGGCACCTGCTCGTCGTCCTCGCCAAGAATGACCGCGTGCCGCGCGACCTGCGGCCGAAGTTCTTCCACGAGATGTCCAAGCTCTACAACGCCTACCAGCCGAAGACGGGCTACACCCCTCCGGGCGGTCTTCAGGGCGTGAAATACCGCCTCGTCGAGCGCGACGCCTTCACCCTGTTCACCCTGCTGAAGGTCCTCAACGTCGGCCGGCTCCTGGTGCACGGCCGCTTCCGCCGGACGCGCAAGGCCAGTCGCGCGACGGCCCGTTTCCTGCGCGGGCGGGTCAAGCGGCTCTACTACCGCATGCAGCTGCGGATGCCGATGAACCAGGACCTCGCCGTCTACGCGGCGTACTGGTACCGCGGCTACGCCTGCAACCCGGCGGCCATCTACGAGAAGTCCAAAGAGCTGGCCCCCAAGGTCCGTGGCGTCTGGGTCGTGCGCAACCGCAAGCAGGCACAGGGGCTGCCCCCGGGCGTCGACCACGTCATCGCCGGCTCGCGGGCCTATCTGCGGCTGATGGCGCGGGCGAAATACTTCGTCAACAACGTCAACTTCCCCGACGACATGGTCAAGCGCCGCGGCCAGGTGTACCTGCAGACCCAGCACGGCACTCCGCTGAAGGTCATGGGCATCGAGCAGATCAACTTCCCGCTCGGCACCGGTGACCTGGACTTCGAGAAGCTGCTCGAGCGCGTGGACCGCTGGGACTACCTGGTCTCGGCCAACCCGCTCACCACCGAGGTGTGGGACCGCTCCTACCCCGGCAAGTACGAGATGCTGGAGATCGGCTACCCGCGCAACGACCGCTTCTTCCACGCCACCGACCAGGAGGTCGCCCGGCTGCGCGCCGAGATCGGCATCCCGGAGGGCAAGAAGGCGATCCTGTACGCCCCGACCCACCGCGACTACATGAGCAAGTTCGAGCCCATGGTGCACATCGGGCGGCTGGTGCGGGAGCTCGGCGACGACTACGTCGTCCTGCTGCGCGCGCACTACTTCTACCGGACGCGCGACCTCGCCACCCGGCAGGGCTGGCCGCAGGACCGGGTCATCGACGTCTCGACGTACCCGACCGTCGAGGACCTGTGCCTGGCCTCCGACGTGCTGCTGACGGACTATTCGTCGATCATGTTCGACTACGCCAACCTGGACGACCGCCCTATCGTGATCTACGGCAACGACTGGGACACCTACGTCCGCACCCGCGGCGTCAACTTCGACCTGATGGCGGAGTCCCCCGGCATCGTGGCCACCACCGAGCACGGGCTGGTCGAGGCGTTCCGGTCCGGCGCCGTGTGGGGCGACGTCGCCGCCAAGGCCCGCGGTGAGTTCCGCCGCAAGTTCGCCGCATACGACGACGGAAACGCCGCCGAGCGCGCCGTACGGCGCGTGATCCTCGGTGAGACGTTGCCCGCCCCGCAACGCTGACCCTCACCTACCGTTGAGCGTGATGTCGCGGCCGGACGTAGCCCGTCCGGCCGCGACATCGTCGCAGGCGGCGGGGTGCCCCTCGAGGAGAACAGACTCATGACCGCTCGGATCAGTGTCATCGTTTTGACCCACGCGGCCGGGGGGAACCTGGCCGAAACCCTCGAGTCGATCGCGTCGCAGGCCCACTGCGAGCTCGAGGTGCTCGTCATGGACGACGGGGCCGGGGCCGGGGCCACCGTGAGCCTGCCGGACGAACGGTTCCGGTTGATCCGGGCCGGTGCGCCCAGCCGTGGCGCCGCCCGCAACCTGGGTGCCGCCGAGGCGGCCGGCGACTACCTCGCCTTCGTCGACGGGGGGGACGTGCTGCCCGAGGGCGCCCTGCGGGCCCTCTCGGAGACCCTCGCGGAGACCGGATCCGACGTCGCGGCCGGCAACGTCGACGTGCGCAGGGAACGCGTCAGCGCGCCCTCCTGGTTGCACAAGAAGGCGTTCGCCCGCTCGATGCAGCGCACGCACATCTCCGCGCATCCGGAACTGCTGCAGGACCGCTATGTCGGCAACAAGCTGTTCCGCAAGGGCTTCTGGGACGAGCGGCGGCTGTCGTTCCCGGACGTGAGCCGCTATGACGACCTCCCGGTCGCGATCGGCGCGCACTACACGGCCACCGCGGTGGACCTCCTGAACAGGCCCGTGGTGGTACGGCGCGAGGACGTCAAGCCGGAGCTCACGACGGAGCCGCGCGACCTCGCCGACGGTTTCGCCGCCGTGGCCGCCCTGTTCACCGGTCTCGAGGGCGTCTGCGACAAGAAGGAGCTGGCGCGCTGCCAGGTCTCGGTCCTCAACCGGGAGCTCAAGGCGTTCCTGGACTCGATGCCGGACGCCGGCGAGGACGAGCGCGTGCAGATCGTCGAGCAGGCGGCCGCCTACGCCGCGGGTATCGACGACCGCGTCTTCGCCGAGCTCCCCGCGCTCACCAGGCTGAAGTGGCATCTCGCCGGCCGCCGGCTCATCACCGAGCTGGTCAAGGTCGTCAGGTTCGAGCGGGGCAAGACCTCGCCCTCCATCGTCCGCGACCCGCTCCACCGCTTCGTCGTCTATCCGTACTGGAAGGACGACAAGCTGGCCGTCCCGCGCGAGGTCTACCGCGCCCGCGACGAGGTCGGGGTGCGCAGCCGGGTCCACGAGGTCTCGTGGGTGGACGGCAGGCTGCGTCTCATCGGTGAGGCCTACATCAACTCGGTGAGCATGCGGCGGCGCTGGACCTCGGTGAAGGGACTCACCCTCCGCTCCGAGAGGGGCGACCGGATCGTCCTGCACGCCAGGCAGACCCCGAGGCCCGGCAAGACCTCCGGCGCCTGGACCGGGTTCGAGGTCGTCCTGGACCCGCGGAAGCTGCGGCGCCGCGGCGGCTGGACCGACGGGACCTGGAGCGTCGAGGCCTCGGTGTTCAACTCCGGCGTCTTCCGCCGGGGTCCGGTCCGCGGCGGCGGCTCCGGCTCCGGGGCGCACCCGCCCTACCACTACGTGGCCGACGGCGTACGGGTGGTGCCGCTCGTCGTCGACGGCGAGCTGCGGATCCGGGTCGAGACCGTACGGGCCAAGGTCACCGCGCTCCGCTGGACCGACGAGGCACTGGAGATCCACGGGACCGTCGCGGACGGCGTCCCGGTCGAGCTCACGCTGTCCCACCGGAGCGCGCCGGTGCCGATCCCGGTCACCCTGCACGACGGCACCTTCTCCGCCCGGCTGGAGCTGGCGTCGCTGGACGCCGATCCGGCCGACCCCGAGGCGATCGACGACACCCGCGAGTGGAACATCGCGCTCGGCGGGGAGCGGCTGGTCCTCGCCGAGGGCGTGGAGGACGCCCGCCGGCTGGTCGGCGCGCAGGAGCTCGTAGCCGGGCGCGACGCCGCCGGTTATGTCCGCGTCCAGACCCGTACGGCCCGCCTGGTCGTCACCTCGTGCTCGTGGGCCGACGACGGGACCTTCCGGCTGACCGCGACCCACCCGGCCTACCAGGGGACCGACCTGCGAGGCGACATCGTCGTGCGCAGCCGCGGCCGCCGCAAGGAGTTCGCGTTCGGCATGGTGCCGGACGGGGACGCCCTGCGCGCCGAGATCCCGGCCGCCGCCGTGACGACGCTGGCCGGGGTGCTGCCGCTCCGGCCCGGGCGCTGGGACGTGCTGTTCCGGCCGCCCGGCGGGGCCGCGCTGGCCGTACGGCTGGAGCCGGCGGTGGCCAAGACCCTGCCCTCGGAGCGGGAGGTGGCGCTGCGCGGCTACACGCTCGAGAACCACGACGGACGGCTCGTCGTCTCGGTGACCGGCGACCTCAAGCCGGAGGAGCAGGGAGCGGGCACCAAAATGCGCGAGGAGGCCCGCCGCCGGGTGGCCCGCGAGGGCCTCCGGGACACGGTGCTGTTCTCCTGCTTCAACGGGCGGCAATACTCCGACAGCCCCCGGGCGATCCACGAGGAGCTGATCCGCCGGGGCACCGACCTCGAGCAGCTGTGGGTGGTCAACGACGCGATGGTCGAGGTCCCCGGCACCCTGCGGCCGGTGCGCCTCAACGGCAAGGAGTGGCACGAGGCGGTCGCGTCGTCCCGCTACATCGTCACCAATCACCGGCTCGGCGACTGGTTCCAGCGCCACCCCGACCAGATCGTCCTGCAGACCTGGCACGGCACCCCGCTGAAGAAGATCGGCCGGGACGTCAAGGAGGTGCACTTCGCCTACGCGCCGGGGATGAAGAAGGCGCTGCAGTCGAGCGGGCCCAAGACGCCCTCGCTGCCGGAGTGGACGCACCTGCTGTCGCCCAGCCCGTTCAGCACCGAGATCATGCGGCGGGCGTTCGCCTTCAAGGGCGAGATCATCGAAGCCGGCTATCCGCGCAACGACCTGCTCTACAGCCCGCAGGTGGACGCCATCGCGGCCCAGGTGCGCTCGCGCATCGGCATCCCCGACGGCAAGAAGGTCGTGCTGTACGCCCCCACCTGGCGTGACGACCAGTACTACAGCCGTGGCCGCTACAAGTTCGACATGCGGATCGACCTCGAGCGGGCCCGCGCGGAGCTCGGCGACGACCATGTGCTGCTGGTCCGCCTGCACTCCAACATCGTCGACGGCGCGCCGGGTGACGGGGACGGCTTCGTCTACGACGTGTCGCTCTATCCGGAGATCAGCGAGCTCTACCTGATCGCCGACCTGATGATCACCGACTACTCCTCGGTGATGTTCGACTACGCCAACACCCGCCGGCCCATGCTGTTCTTCACCTACGACCTCCCGGACTACCGGGACCGGCTGCGCGGCTTCTACTTCGACTTCGAGAAGGAGGCGCCGGGGCCCCTCGTCGAGACCTCGGACGCGCTGATCGAGGCGGTCCGCTCCGCGGGTGAGGTCGCGGACGGCTACCGGGCGAGCTATGACGCGTTCGTGCAGCGGTTCTGCCCCCTCGACGACGGCAAGGCCGCCGCGCGCGTGGTAGACAAGATCTTTCCCAGCATGTCCTGAACGGTCGGCTGGGCGCCCGCGTCAAAGCCGGCGAATCGGCACTCCAGAACTTCACAGAGAAACCCCTGTCTCTCGCTGAGGGCCAGGGGTTTCTCTGTGCATAGTCAGGCCCGGCCGCGGCCGGGATGTTCCTTATGATCTTCATCCCGTAAGTGCTATGCCGTCGTTCCGCTGCATGCTACGTTGATTGCTGACTTTTCGTGCTTTTACGGGAAACGGGTCTTTCGTGACAGCAAAAAGCCCCCTGACCTCCCGGGCAATGGCCGGACCCGGACCGGCCCGAGCGGCGACACCGCAGACCTGGGCCACCCCATCCGTTCCGGCCCTCATGACGCTCCTGGGCGCACCGCTTTCGGGGATCCCGATATCCAAAAGCGGCACGTCCTCAATCAGTCACCGATGTATCGGCCGCACACTCCAAGCCATCCTCAATGGCTAGGGTCAGGTGGTCCCCACCCCGCGGGGCGAATAGCGGCGGGGCGAAGGGCGTATTCAAAGCGGCTCAGAGCTTCCTGCGCTGGTCCAAGAGGCATTCGAAGCGACCAGTAGTGCACGGAACCGTCATGCGCAGACATGGGATCGAACGCGGACCGGTGGAATTCCGGTTGCCGAAGAATCTGACTTCGGACGAAAGAAAACAGGCCCAGGAGTACATCGACGCCGCAAACAGAGCACGCCGGGAAGGCAATCTCTCGCCGACCGGGCGCGTCAAGGTCGAAGGCGACCTCAAGCGCGCCAAGGAGAGAGCCGCCGAAAGAGAGCGACAGAGAGGCGAGCGGGCCGGACAGCCTTATGGCAGCGATGTTGCCGCTCATCTGCCCGACACCACTTGGGTGGGACAAGCGGAGCCGCCGGGATGGGGCAGGCACACCGACCGAGTGAACTCTATATTGGGCTCTCAATCCGGCAGATATCCGGAAGGGTACATTCCAACGGACTTCAGGATTGAGGATCCTTAGTTGAGTGATGGCGCCGGGCATGCCCTACGCTGGAGTCCTCTCGGTTCGCTGATGTGACCGGGACCCCCAGGACCGTCCAGCGCAGATGGGCGACATGGACGACAATGGCGTGGCGCGACAGAAAGGTCGATGGTGATAATGCCCGAAGAGGTGGATTGGCCGGCACTCCTCGGGGAGATGCTCCTCACGAAGAACGAGATCGCGGAACTCGACGAAGAGAATCTCGAGCCATATACCGTACCGAGGCCGAAACTATCGCCGTCAGAGCTCGAAACTTTCGAACGTAGTATTGGCGAGCGGCTTCCGGAGGGCTATCGCCGATTCTTGTTGCACGCGAACGGATGGCCGCACTTCTACTTCCGAGTCGATCTGTTCGGACTTCCCGAGTTGCGGGGCGAGGGCAACTGGGGCGTGGCCAACCGGCTGCTTCAGGTCTACGAGGACGACGGGCTCCTTGATGATCTCGGGCTGGACCCTCGGGGAGTCATCCCGGTCGCCGCGGGCGAGGGAATGAGGGATCTGTTCTTGCTCATCCGTGAGGGCTGGCCGGGTGCCGGCCAGGTCTCGTGGATCGACGCCGAGGAAATCGATCGCTATGCGGACTTCGGGGAGTTCATGGCCTCCATGACCGAATACAACAGACGCTTCGTGGAAAGGCTGCGCGCGGGAGAGGCCTGAGAGCGAGACCTCATGTGATCGTCGGTTTCGGCGGCCCTCACGAGG
>DASYNF010000008.1:0-17658 GCA_036008685.1 Actinomadura sp.
GTGGATTCAAGGCCGGCCGGAGTATGCGCCGGGCGTGCCTCTTGTCCTGCTGGCCAATGACGCGCATTCGTTCGCGCCTGCTGTCGCGGGGCTTCTCGGTGCGCCGGTGACCGCGCCATGGGGCGATTTCTTCCCAATGCCGTCCGGTGATCTGGTGGCCGGGACGCTGCAGCGTGGTCCGGACGGCGGACCGCAGATCGTCGGTGCTCCGTACGACGGCTGGCATATCTATGCGCCGGGCGGTGGCGTCACCACGGTGGGCCGGGTCCTGCCTGACGCCCAATCCCTCTTGAGCGACGGAGTGGCCGCCGCGAAGGCGAGTGGCCATCCGGGCATTTGGCGATCGGCGGCTGGTTCGGAGAACACCGGCGAACGTCCCGCCGCCGTGAACCCTGGTCTCGCTTCGTCGGACGTCGGCGCGCCTGCGGACTCGGCGGTGTCGGATTCGTCTGCGGACGATATCGGTGCGGCTCTTGGTGAGTTGCGCGACGCGGAGACGGCTTTGAAGGCCACGCGCGCGCCGTGGGCGAATGCGGGTGAGGGGACATCCGCGGGTGCGGCTCGGGTCACGACCGCCAAGGTGCGGGTGCGGCGTGCGGAGGAGGCCGTTCGGGCGGCGATGTGGGCGGCCGAGAACCACGGCGGCGGTCCGCCGACCGGGACCGGCGGCGGGGCCTTCCAGGGTTCGCCGGAGATTCCGGTGGTGTCGGGTGAATACGACCCCGAATCATTCAGCGTGCATGTCGGGGGTCGCGACCGGGACCCGGAGCAGACGGCGCGGTGGATTGTCCGCAACACGGCGTATGAGCCAGGTGATCAGGTCATTCTGGCTATCCCCGGGGTGGGGATGCCGGGGCCGGGGGGCGGATCCTCCTTCGCGGATCTCGTCGCCGCTCATCTCGGCGGGCCGGTCGTGGCGCCTTCGTCGCCGACGGACGGCAATGGTGACCCGCGAACCTCACCGCTGAGCCCGGTGACGGTAACGCCGGGCAGTGCGCCGCTCGTCCTTCCCGAGTGGGTGCGTTCCGATCGGCTGTCCCAGTGGCTGACGGCGCTGCGACTCGACGAGAAGAGACTGACCCTGGTGGGGCTGAACCGTGCCCAGATTCCGGGCCGGTCGCTGCTGTATCTGGGTGCGAATGACGACATCGAGCACGCGCTGCTGACCACGTCTGCCCGTAGCCACGTCTTCGTGGGGGTGGACCCCGTCGTTGTCGACAGCCCTGACGGTGGGGCACTGCGGAACGCGCATCTCGTGGAGGTGCGGAACGGGATGAGCCGGAAGCTGGGTGAGTACGCGGGGGACGGCTACGAGGTACGCGTGGAGTCGGAGACCAACGACTTCTTCCATCTGTCCGTCGTCGGCCCGGACGGCCGGTCCGTGTACGACCTTGAGTACCACGCGCTCACCTACGACGAGTTCGCCGACCGGAACGGTGACCGCCGTTACGATGTCGTGCTCGACAAGGACTCCTGGCTTCCCGGCTGGAAGGACCAGGACCGCGGTGCGGTAACCGAAGCCGTCGCCTCGCTGGTCGAGCGAGGAGGCCACTGGATCGGCGGCCTGGAGGTGCCCACCTCGGAGGACGGCACGCTCCCCGGCGGCTTCGACGACGTTACCGAGCGGCTCGGAATCGAGGACACGCGCTGGAGCGGGTACGAGACGCTCCACGTGCGGCTCCAGGGGCGCGACTGGGCACCGCAGCAGACCGAAGATCCCGTGTGGGCGCCTTCCTTGCGCCAGCTCCTGTCGGACCTCGTCGGCGGACCCGGTGACGTAGAGCAGCAGTACGACGACCTGATGAGCACCGTCACCGACGATGTTCTGCCGTATGTGGACGAAGGGGACGTCCCCGTCATGGCGGGGATGATCGCTCTGCATCTCGCCGACCACGGGTGGACCGGCCCGGTCTACACCGCCGAGGCCATTCGAGCCGACCTGCGCGATCGGGATGAAGAGCCTCCGCCGAGGCCGGGTACCGAGGTACCGCCCAGTGAGAAGGCCGGTACCGTTCCTCCCGCCGCGCAGGGACTGGAAGGGGACCCGCCTGCGGCGGTGCCGCTGTCGGGGGTTCTCCCCGAAGGGCTCTGGTGGCGGCTGTATCTGGACCCGCGGCATCACGCGTGGGCGGTGCAGCGCCTGCCTGAGAATCCGGGTTTCCTCTATGACACCAACGGGTCGCCCGGGTTCCAGCAGAGCATGGTCGACGCCTACCGGGCGGTGCTCGACGCGCCGGTGCATGAGCGGCTGAACGCGGCCGCGTACGAGCGCATGCACGAGTTGGTCTCCGCGTCCATGGATGAGAAGTTCAACTGGACCGGCAAGTCGAGGGCGGGAGGGGCGGCGCCGCCGACGTACTTCCCGCTGCGGGAGACACGCCCGCATCCGGAGGTGCTCACTGAGAAGGTGGGTGGCCGGCCGTTGCTGGTATACCCGCTCGACTACATCAAGGCGGTCGTCGACGGCCCGAAGCCGCCGCCGGTGGCGATCATCGAGATCGGGCTCAACGGGGAAACGGTCATAGCGACCAGCTACACGGAGTCCGAGGCGCCGGGTCTGGTGGATACGGTCTTCGACCACTATTACGCGGAGATCGGCGCCGCCCGTACGGATCATGACCGCTTGCGCGCGATCGGCCGCGTCGTACGGAACCTGCAGCTGGTCCATCCGTTCGGGGACTACAACCGCCGGTTGAACGTCCATCTGCTGCTGCCGAAGCTGCTGCTGGAACAGGGTTTCAAGCCGGTGGTGCGGCCGGACATGGCCAAGCTGTTCCAGGGCGCATTCTCCAGCGGCCAGATCGCGGACGCGTTGCTGGAGAGCCAGAACGACGACCTGACCGCTCCGATCGACGCTGCCGAGGCACAGTCCGGCGCGGACGTGGTCACGGGCGAGATTTCCGCGGAAGACGGTTTCGGCGCAGTGCAGGGTGAGGCTCCGAGTGGGGAGGCGCCCCCCGACGCCGCGGCCCAGGAGGCGGACTTCGACGTTTTGGCGCTGCTGCCGGAGGCGACGCCCTTCATCGAGACGCTGCCGGAGGACCTTCGCGACTCGCTGCGGCAACGCGCCGCCGTGATCGCTGCGGTTGATCACGGGCCGCTGGCGGTGGACACGACCTCCGTCAGCGACGACCAGCGGGCGCTCCAGCAAAGTGTGGTCGACACGGTTGCCGTGCAGCTGTTCGTGGATCTCGAGTCGGACGACAAGGAGGGCGCCGCTGCGGCGATTTCCGCCATGCTCGCGGACCGGCTGGACACCAGTCGCCATACGGATGGGCCGCCGGCGAGCGACCCGCCGGCCCATTCCGGCCCGTCCACGCCGGACCAGTCCGTGCGGCCGTTGTCGGCGGGGCAGGTTTCGCCCGTGGATGAGGCGGTGCGGCCGGCGAGTCTGCCGCCGAGTGAGGTGATGTCGGAGCTGCAGTCGATGCCCGCGGAGAAGCGGGAGATGCCGGCTTCGAACCCGAGCACGCATGGGCCGGCCGCCGAGTCCCCGGGACCTGCGACCGAAGAGGCGTCCTCTGCTTCCACGGCACCTGTACCGGCTTCTGCCGAGCAGGATCCTTCCCCGTCACCTGGTGGGGCGCCTCAGTTCGTTTCGGCGGCGGGGCTGCCGGATGGCGTGGTGGAGCAGCTGCTCCCGGGGACCGGTCCTGATGCCTATGTGATGTGGGGGCACACGCTGCCCGATGGCCGGGTAGCCGTTGACGGTCAGGAGATGAGGCCTGAGCAGCTGGCTCCGTGGATCGCTGCGCACCGGGCGTTCGGCAAGAGTGCCGAGGGCCGGCCTGTGGTGTTGTTGTTCTCGGATGCGGCGCCTTTCGCCCAGGAGGTCGCGGCCGCGTTGGGCAGGCCGGTGCTCGCGCCTAGGGGTGGGTTCGTCGGGTCGCCCGATGGGCGTTTGATGGCGGGCACGGCCGTCCGTACGCCGGATGGCGGGTTGGCCCTGGCGGGGACCCCGGCGGATGCGTGGAACCTTTATGAGCCGGATGGCCGGATCACGTCGGTGGCCCGTGAGCTGGGCGCGGCACTCGATCTGCTCGGGATGCAGCTGAGGCCGCCTGCGCAGGTGCCTGCACAGATCACGGCCTGGGGTGAGGGCCACGGCGCTTTGATGTCCGAGCTCGGCGACCTCGCCGAGCACCCGGACCTTGACTGGCTGCCGATCGCGCCGGCGCCCTCCGATGGGCCCGCGGCGATCCCCGCTCCGGCTCCGGCGGCCACCCCGGCCACCCCGGCCACGCCTCCGCCTGCCCCGCCATCGACGACGGTCACGCTGGATGCGCCGGGACGGCGGCCGGTCTACCCGATGCCGGAGATCGATGAGCGTCGTCCCGTCAGCCTGGAGCGGATCACACCCGCGGCTCCCCGACCGGACATCGTGTGGGAGGACGACGCGCGGCTGCCGTCCTACTTCTTCGACGGTGCGGGATTGGCTCATGCTCAGACCCGTTTCCGTGGACATGCCGAGATCCTCGCCGGGCTGCAGCCGCTGAAGCTGCCGAAGGCCACGTGGGATGAGATCAAGGCCGCGCTGGCCGAAGAGCCGGCGTCCTTTCTCGGCGACGGCCGGCCCTTCACGGTGACCCCGCAGGAAGGCGAGCCGTACGAGATCGTCGTCCAGGCGGAGCCGCACGGTGACTCCGATCGCTTCCGTGACGTGAACCACGCGACGATCAGGGTCGACAAGCGGAGGCTGCAGACGGGCAATGTCGTCACGGACAAGACGACGGGCACCTCTCGGCACGTTTCGTTCATGGTGCCGCTCGGCCCGACCCCGGGCCCGGGTACGGGGTTCGGCCAGCTGACCTTGGACATGGTCGGCAACGAGCGGACCTACAAGTACACCTACGGAACGACGGGCGTCGACCAGCGGGAGATGCGCGTCCTCAGCGGCTCGCACGTGCACGTCGACGACCTGAACTTCACCGTGCGGACCTACCGCATGGACACGGGCCCGCGTCGGCAGGTGGGCACGCCGCTGGAGTTCACCGTCCGCGGAGGACTGCACGTGCGCGTGCCGGACCCACTGACCCTGGCGGCCGACACGGACCTGCCGCGTCGGTTCGACTTCAACGGTGGCGTCCCGGACACCTATCACGTCGAGCAGGTGGGCTCGGTCCCGCGGGTCTTCGACGCGGCGCTGGGGATGTTCCCCGGATCGACGATCGGCTCGCCCGCCTACCAGGTGCTCCGGCAGGCGACCGGCCCCAGCGGGCTGACGGGTGGCTTCGGCGAGATGATCGATGACTGGGGGGTTCTGCAGGAGGTGCCGGGTGACGGTTCGCCGGGGCCCGCGGGGGGGCTTCGCGTCCATACCCGGCTGATCTCCGCCGAGCTGTTGGTGGCCGCGGGCGGACACGAGATGCGCGTCGGCCGGGCCGGCGGGTCGCGTGCCGAGGTCACCGCGAGCATGACGAACGCCTTCCAGGTGTCGGGCCTGGCCGGTCCGATGGGCAACCTTCGGGGTGCGGTGGCACGCGGACGTATCCAGGCGGGCCTGACCGGGCAGGTCGCGTGGAACTGGCAGGAGTCGGCGATGTCGGGGGGCACCGCCACTCGTAAGCGGCTGGCGGTGACCTCGGGGACCAGTGGTCTGTACAGGGTCACGGTCGAGTACGTGCTGCAGCGCACGGGTGGCCAGGAGGTGCGGGTACCGGGCCAGGTCCTTCTTCGGCTGCCCGAGTCGGAGGCCAGGCGGCTGGCCGCCGGTGCGGGTACGGAGCCGGCCGCGGATGAGGCCGCGCAGCCGGCCGTGCCGCCGTACCTGACCACGGACCGGCCGGCGACGCTCGGCCTGCACACCGTACGGTCTCTCACCGGGATCGCGTCTCTGCAGGAGCGAGCCATCGCCGCGCTGGCGCGACGGCATCCTGGCCTGGTCGCTCCCTGGAGCGAACTGGACCCCGCGCATCCGCGCTGGGAGGGCAAACGTGACCGATACGCCGTGGCGCTGCGCAACACCATCCAGCTCAGCCGGTTCCTGTCCGCGACGTCGTTCGCGGCCAACATGGACACGGTGATCGCATCGGGGATGCGGCTGCGGTTGCCCAGGTACGACGCCTTCCGCAAGGAATACGTCACGCTCCGGCTCAAGGCCGACCTGCGCCATCGCAGGTACGCCGGCTCCGAGTCCGCCATCGGGATGCGTGTCTACAGCGACCTGGCCGACCGTATGGACCGGTCACGAGGGATTTTTTACTCCGCGAGCCTGGGGTTCGGCGGGAGCGCGAGGGTACAGGATCCCACGGCGGCCTTGGGATTCACCTGGGCGGGCGGGTGGCGTTACACCTGGCAGCGCGGCAAGATGAGCGCATTCGGCCAGGCCGTCTCCGGAAGCGACCAGATCGTGGCGACCGGCGCGTCGGACTCATTCGCCTACGACGTGGAGTTCCACCTGGATGAGGTGGGTCATTCCCGTCCGCGTAACGCCTACCGCGCCGGCACGCTGCACCTGCTCGCCACGGAACACTTCGTCCGTAGGACACCGTGGCGACCCGTGCTCGATGACGAGCCGGCCACCGGGACGCTGACCATACGTGTCCCGAATGTGCTGACCTCGGCCTTGAGCAAGCCCGCCCCTGCCCCGACGCGGCCGGACGCGGGTACCACCGGTCGGGGATCCGACACCCGGGACTGGCGGCAACGCGGCCACGCGATCGTCGCGGTGACCGGCACGGAGAAACTCGACGAAGCGGTACAGCAGCAGATCGCCGAGACCCAGGAGAACTCCTGGCTGTTCACCCAGCCCGGCACGACGGCCCATGAGATCGTCGAGGACGGGCTGATCTCCGACGCGCACAACGCCAACTTCTCGCGGATGACGACCGGTGAGTGGCGGATCGGGCCGCTGCTGGCCAAACGTCCGGTTCAAGACCGGATCGGCACCGTCGGAGTCACCGCGAAGGTCGGCAACCTCCGCGCGGTCAGCGGCGTGATGAGCATGTCGCTCGAGCTCGACCGCCAAGGTGAGATGCGTACGGGTCAGGGGGGAAGCGGGGCACAAGGCCATGGCCTCAGCATGTCGGGCACCTTCGGCGGGAAGCCGACCTTCGGTCACACCTCGGTCCTTGGCGGCTACGGCCTGACCTGGACCGTCTATCAACGCATGCGAGGCCAGGGGGCGTCGTCGTCCCTGACCGGCGTCAATAACATCGACCCGGTGCCGTCCGGGCGGTTCGTGCTGGTGACCGGCGACGTCACTTACACGGTCGAGGCGCAGGGCCGCCGTACCGGCCGGGTGGCGCCGAAGAAGCTGGTCACCACCAGGACCTCGAGCACGGAGGTCACCGTCCCCGAGGGCGTGTCCATGCTCATCGGGGAAGACGACGCCGTGGACATGGGGCTGCTACCCGAGCCACCCGGGCCCGATCCGGACTACGGCAGCGTGACGGTGCCGCGTGAGTTCCTGTCGGCGCCGTTGGGGTGGGCGCCGGATAACACTCCCGATGCGAGCCTGGCCGTCGACCTGATGCGCAGATGGTTCGCCGACCAGGCCTCCGGCCTGCTGCCCAGCAAGTATTCGGGTCTGCTCCCCACGGAGGAACTGGAGGATCTGAACCACAACCTGCGGCATGTGATGTCGGCGACGTCGACGCTGGGGATGGCGGGCCTGCTGAGTCAGATGGTCGCCGACGGCGTGCCCGTACGCCTCCTGCAGGGGAGGAGCTACCTTCCCTGGACCAACTCGTCCCGGCTCTGGATCCGCGTCGAACTCGGCGAGCCGGAGTTCCTCGAGGCCCGCCACAACTACGAGATCGACGAGTATCCCAACAGTCAGCAGGGCAAGCAGAGCTCTGAGTCGATCAGCCGTTCCCGCGGCGGCGGACTGGCCATCACCGAGTCCCCGTACTTCAACGATTCCTCGACGGCGCACCGCGTGGACACCTCGTTCGCGGACGCCGGCATGCTCACCCAGACCGACGCCCGTACGCAGGCGCGCCAGTCCACCAACTACAACGCCACGCTGGCCTACACCCGGCCGACCGCCAAGCTGTCCTTCCCCACGACCGTCATCCTTGCGCTCGAGGAAGGGGGCGAGGTCGTCCATTCGGTCTCGGCGTCCGGCGGCCCGGTGGTGGCGCAGGTGCCGTGGAGCCTGACCGTGCCCACGGCGAGCACCAGCGCGGAGATGGGTGCGCCGTTGCGGTCGCTGCGGCCGGACGCGCCGGGGCTGGACCGGCCGATGGTCCTTCCCGGCACCGCCGCCATCGTCAACGTGGGCGGCGTCGCCGCGATCCGTCATACGGCCGAGGCCTCGGTTACGGCCGTAGAGGGCGAGCCCGCCCACCGTGCGGGACGTACGCCACTGACCCAGGGCGGAAACGTCGCGGGAGAGGTACTGGCCAACGCGGTGAGCCAGCCGGTGCTGCGCACGTTCTTCCCGCAGCTGGTCACTCCCGGTGGACTGGAGCTGCCGGAGCTGGTCGAGAACTTCATCACCGGCGGGGCCACGGCACGGCCCACAGCGCACGCCGAGGTCGATCTCGGCGGTGGCGTGCTCGTCTCGGTCAGCGACGACCATCGATGGGACACCGCCCAAAAGGACGGCCGCAGCTCCACGGTGGGGAGCACCCGCGGTGAGACCCGGACCGCCTCGATAGGCGCCGGGCCGGGCCTGGCCGATACCGGACCCTCCGGGGACAGCGCACCGGGCTATCTGGGGGGAATGACCCCTGGCGACCGCGCCCTAGGCGAGACCGAGGCCGCCGGGCAGCAGACGGGGATCAATCAGACCCAGCGATCGCTGCTGAAGAACCTGAATGAGCGCACCTTCGTCTTCCGGTTCCCGGTCGACTGGCGGTTCACCACGACCGGGACCCGCGGGACCTGGAGCCGCGCGGCGGCCGGCCTCTTCGGGAAGGGGCCGTTGTCTCCGCAGACGAAGGAACTGCAGGTCGAGAAGGGGGTGTGGATCCGGCTGACCGAGGCCGACGCACGTGAGCTCGGGCTGATCACCGATGAGAACTTCCCCTCGATCGTGTCCAAGGAGTGGGACAAGGTCGCCGCCGCCCGCGACGCCTGGACGGACGCGGACAAGAAGTTCCGCGGCAGTCGCGACGACACACGCGCGGCCCTCGACGCCGTCGAGGCGGCGCGGCAGAACGTCGCCGAGGCCGAAGCCGCGCGGGCAGAGCACCCCGACGATGTCGCCGCGCTCGCCGCGGCCACGGACGCGCACGACGCCCTCGCCGAAGCCGGGGGGAGAGCGGCCATGGCCGAGGAGGCCATGGACACCGCACGAAGCGCGGCGGAGAAAGCCGCAAAGAATTTCCGCGCCACGCGCGCGTCGGCGATCGCCCTGACCACATGGCACCGCACCCCCGCCACCCAACGCACCGGCGAGGAACCGCAACCCTTCTCGTCCGAGGCGGGACCGGCGCTGTCGACCATCCTCGAAGAAGACGAAACCGGCAGCCCGCACGGGTCGTCCGACGACACGGGCCCCGGTCGTGGATCCGAAGTGACGGCGCAGGAGCAGGCGGCACGGCCCGTCGGCCCGCAGAACGCGTCGGCCTCTCAGGCTGGTTCGTCCAAGGGCACTCCCGGATCCATGTCCACCGCGGGCTCGTCTGCACGGCGGATCACCCCGATCCCGCCTCCGGGGAATCCGACCGCGGCCGTCACGAGCGGTGGTCTGACCTATCCCGTGTACCCGGTCTCCGGGAACGGTGACTGCTTCCCCACCGCCGTCATCCAGAGCGCGCGGCTACAAGGCCTGCGCAACCCCGTGATCGGCCGCAACCCCGTGATCGGCGACATCACCACGCTGCGCGAGCACGTCGCCGCCGCTATAGAAAACGACACGGCGGACTACGGCCACGGCCGCGACCCGGTCGACATGGTCGCCGACGACATCGCCGCCGGCATGGACGTACAGGCACTGATGGCCCTGCTCGACCTGAGAGCCCTCCCGGCACTGACCGGCGAACAGGCCCGTCGGGTCGAACAGCAGGTGGACGACCAGCGTTGGAGGCGCTTCCGCAGCGAAATCGCCGCGAGCATGCCGCCAGAAGAGGCCGCGATCATGACCGACCTGTCGGTCGAGGCGGTCAGAGACCAGTTCCCCGGCCACGTGCCCGCTCCGTCGCCGGCAGATGCGGCCGTACGGGCCAGGGCAACACGCGTACGACAACGTGCCGCCCTGATGGACATGCTCCATAAGGCCCTCCGCGGCACTGACCGGCGGGCCGAGAGCCTTTGGCGGCGTCTGCTGCAGGGGACTCGCAGTGCGGGGCTGCTCGACGTCGCGCCGACCCCCGCCAGGGCCCGCCACCTCGGCGTACGGGGGCTGACGGTGCGCAGCGTACGCACGCGGGGATTGTGGCAGACCGTCTTCTACGATTTCGCGCCACAGGCCACGGCCCGTGCCCTCGGGATCGACATCGTCGTCGTGACGGACGACGGCGTCCAGCGGCACACCAATCCGCAGGCCACCGGTGGGACCCTTTATGTGCACTACAACGGCGGCAACCACTACCAGACGATGGGCGCAGGCCGGCGGAACCTGCCCGCCCAAGGAGTCCAACCCCTCGATCAGCAACTGACCCGGCATGAAACCGCCACGGACCGAGACGCCGGGACGATGGAGGGCCCGGTCGAGGAGGCCGAGTCGAGCGGGCAGGTTCAGCCGACGGACGCCGGGGCTTCGGGCCTGTATTCAGTGGTCGGCCGGCGGGATGACACGCCGATGCACTCCGGCCCGTCCGCGCCGTCGTCCGGGCGCCATAGAACCGTCGATCCCATCGGGGACTGGCTGGAGCTGTCCTCGGTACCCGGTCGGCTGCGTTCGTCCGATCTGCGCGCCATCGATCGTGCGGTAAGGGCGTTGCCGCAGGAGCCGAGCGAGCGTGGTCTGCGTCAGGTGCTGGAAGCGGTGTCGGCGTGGAAGGTCGGCAAGTCCTCGCAGAGAAGCCGCTGGGACGCGGTCGTCCAGTTGGAGAGCGCGGTCCGCGGACTGCTGGATCCCAACGCGCCGTCTTCCTCCACCGCCGATCCGGCCGGTGCGCCGTCGTATTCGACCTACGGTCTGCCGTCGGTATCCGCGCCCGGTGTGACGCACGGTCAGAACCCGGCCTTCGCGGGGCAGTGGCGTGTGGTCACGGTGGAGGGCTATGCGGGGGCCGGAGGGTTCGAGGCGGAACTACACGGGTACCGCGTCGTTCTGCCTGCCGGCGATGACCCGGAAGAGTACGAGACCATCGTGACCAGGCCCGGTCTGTTGAAGATCGTCCTGGACAAGGTCGGTGGCGTGCCCATCCTGGAGGTCGTGGTCGAGCCGGCCCGTGCTCTGGTCGGAGCCCGGGACGATGGCCGGGCGGAGCGGCCCGAGGTGATGGCCGCGTTCGAGGACGTGGTGCGGAGACTGGAGGAGGCTCCGGACGGCAGGCTGCTTTCCAGGATCTTCACCAAGAAGGATGGGTACGAGGTCGATCCTTTGGCGGCCGATCTGCCGGTCCGGCGCTACATGACCGGCATCATGCTCGTCCATCACACGGCGACCGCCCCCTTGAGCGGGCTGGTCGGATTCATGGGGCACGTGGCCGAGCGCATGCGCCGGGAGTCGCCCCCCGTCCAGGCCGCCTACCAGGACCTGTTCGCCGGGATCGACTACGGTGCGTTGGGAGCCTCCCGCTATGACGCGTGGCTGGCCGCGAACCCGGCGTACGTGGCGCTGGCCCGGCCGGCGGACCGCCACGACCTGGAGGGTGCCCTCGCCCTGGGGTTCACTCAGGTCGCCGCCACCGTGCGAGGAGTGCTTTCCCGGATGGCGCTGCCGAAGGACTATTCGGCGGTGACCTCACGGGAATGGCTGGGCGCGGTGCGGTCCGGCCTCGGGGCGGCTCCCCAGGCGTTTCTGGAGCACATGGCGGAGACGCTTCACCACGACTTCGTCCAGACTTTCACCAGCCATGCGGGAGTCGGGAACCCGACGCTGTTGTCCTGGTCACTTCCGCACGCCTGGGGGGGACCGAGGGCGACGATCGGCCAGTACCTGGACAACCTGCTCCATCAAACACCGGAGCGCGTGATCGGCCAACACGAGGCACTGGCGGTCCGCACCAGCTGGTGGGAGCTGGATGCCAACCCTGTGAATGGGGAGCCGCGGATCGTCCCACACGTCGTCCGGCTGGAGACACGGCCGTATGCCTCCGCTCACTCGAATGCGGCGACCCTTCGCGAGGACTTCGACACTTTGGCGGGCGTCTCCGTTCAACTGCTCAATCAGGCTCGGGAACTGTACGGATTGCCGCCGGTCGGTGGCCCCCTCGCTGCCGCCGTCTCCGATTCCCAGATGGGTGAGGTGACCGGTGCCCCCGGTGACGTACACGCGGGATACGACAATCCGTACGCGTTGTACTCGGTGGTGGGTGGGCGGGATGACACGCCGTCGCACTCCGGTCCATCCGGGCCACCGGCCGCGCAGGGGAATGCCGATGCGGCCGAGCTTGCGGAGATGTCGCCGGATGACCGGGCGGCGGTGCAGCAGGTTCCCGGCACCGCTCCAGCGCAGGTTCCGAAGGCCGGTGTGGTCCTGGCGCCAGGCAGAAAAGTCGACCGGCCGGCGAGTGATGACTGGCGTGACCGACGGTCCAAAGCGCCCGTGGCGAGGGTCGCGACGGAGCGTTTCGATCCGAAGGTCGATTTCTCGGTGGCCGGAACTCCCAAGGCGTCCGGGTGGGAGATCCAGGTCCGGGAGAACGTACAGCGGATCCAGGCCGCGAACGGCCGGTGGGTGCGCAACCACGCCGTCGTGCTTCCAGTGACACCGTTGTCCGGGGTGACCCGGGCGGAAGTGGCGAACCTGGAAGCCGAACTGAACGATGTCATCGATCAGTACGTCAATCGTGGATATGAGCTGCCGAAGTCGAAGGATCAACTGCACGTCGAATTGAAGCTGATCATCGACCCGAAGCATGAAGAGGCCGTCGAGATCCGGCTCGGTCGGACGGAGAACGCTCCGGACAGCCGCCACTGGGGTCTGGGAGACCCCATCTACAAACTATTGCATGAGGCCTTGCACTACCTCGGCCTGCCGGATGAGTACCTGGACGAGTTGTCGTTGTTCCGGCGTTCGGGTAAATCTTCCGTAGTCCATCCGGACGGAATCATGGCGGGTCGGTTCGACCTCTCTCAGGAGATTCCGAAGCGTCATCTGGAGATCATCGAGTCGGTGGTCGACGTGACCGTGGTCGTACGCGATCACCCCCGGACCGCTTCGCCGACGCGGCCTTCGGTCCAAGGGGACGATCCGGCGCCCGACGCCTCGTCGGGGCTGTATCCGGTGGTGGGCCGGCCGGATGACGTCCCCCTTCATTCTGGCCCGACGGCCGATGCCCCGGCTGATCCTGGTCCGTCGGCTGTGGCGGCGGCCGAGGCGCCGCCCGATGCGGCGGTTGCGCCGGCTGATCCCGGTTCCACGACCGCTCCGGCTGGTCCCGGCCCGGCGACCGTGCTGGACTCCGCCGTGGCGGAGACGGTCGGCGGTGTCGCCGAGGTGGAGCCGCCCGCTGAGGTCGTCGTCGTCCCGGAGACGCCCGCTGACAAGCCCGCTGACAAGGTGGCCACCACCCCGGTGCGCCCCGTCATCGCCCGGTCGGGCATGCCGAGGGTGCCCGAGGATGTGATCGAGGTGGTCGATGCGGCCGGTGTCGCCCTCGGTCAGGGTGAGGTTGTGGCGGGTGATGGCCTGGGCTGGGATCCGGAGCTCGTCTCGGCGGTGAACCGTGTCCTGGCGCGGCGCCCGGGCTGGACCGATGGTCCGGTGGACGCGGCGACGGTGGCGCACTGGCACAGCCGGCTGCCGGCGCACTGGCGTGGTCCAGTGCCGCGTTTGCTGAGGGACCGGGCCGAGGGGATCGCCGATCTGGCGATGGACCGGCCGCTGCCCGGCCTGCTGGGTGGGGCGCTGGGCACTGAGCTGGAGGCCGTCGGCTTCATCGTGCACGCCCACGGCGGCAGGGCGCTCGCCGAAGTCGACGGATGGGACGTGACGCTCGTCGGCAACGAGCGAACCGGCATCAAGGTGATGACCGACAGTCGCCGGTTCATCGTCGCGGGCGGTCGTTACTACGACTCGATGAGGGCGGCCTGGCTGTCGGGTCGGAGGCCGAAAGAGATCTCGGTGAACATCATCGAGATCGTCAGCCTTCCGGAGCGGGTCCTACGCTCCGGAGAGGACGATCGATACGCCCCTGAGGTGGTCCGGGCCGGGATCCGGGACGTGTTCGAGCGGTTGAACCGGGCGGTGCAACTGACCAATGGCGCCGCAGGACCGGGTTTCCGGGGTACCCCGCTGAAGGAGCTGTTCCAGGACGATCCCGACTACAAGTTCGGTTCGCTGGCCGACGACCTGACGATCCTCCGCCCGCCCGGATCCCACAGCCGGGTGTACCCACAGGTCACCGTCGGCGTCCCGCTGGGAACCATGCCGATCGTCCTGCTGCCCGCCGTGCAGTACGTGGGGAGCCCGTCCAAGAAAATGTACTTCCGGGCCGGGCTGAGGTTTGGTGCCGACATGACGCGGATGTACCTGAAGGAACGGCTGAACCGGCGTGTCGGCCGGTTCGCCGTTCCGGCGGCGGAGTACGTGCCCGGGGTCGCCGACCTGCGGTACGCGATGACGCTCCTGTACACACACGCGGTCGCCGTGGCCCACAAGGAGGTGTACGACGAGGATCTGGCGAAGTGGAATCTGCACGGCGCCATGCGCGACTCGTTCGCCGCCGTCCGGGAGTCACTGACCGATGACGCCCAGGCGTTCCTTGAGGAGAACAGAGACCGGATCCGGCAGATGCTCAAGGCCGCCATCCGGGACCGGCTCGGCAGCCGCATCGAGGCCTACCAGCGCGGGGAGCGCAGGGCCGGAAGACGACCGCTCCGGCTGTTCGACTACCCGTTGAACAACGACGAGATGACCCTGGGCGACTACGTCGACAATATGCTGCTCCCCCCGGAGCGGGTACGGGTCGAGGTCGACGAGGACGACGCGGTCAACATCCGGACCAACTTCGATGAACTCGACGACAACGACGGCGAGCTGGAATTCAAGCTGATCCGGCTGGAGATGCGCGAGATCGGCTTCGGCTGGCAGCGCCTTGAGGAGGTGGAGGACAAGGTCGTATGGTTCGCCGACAGGGCGCGGTATGCGTATGCCGTGAGACAACGGGCGGAAGGTAACGCCACCGCGGCCGCCGGTCGCCGCCACGTCAGGGCGTTGGGCCAGGCGGTGCATACGGTCAGCACTCACCGGCCGTCCGGCCGCGGTGACATGGTGACCGAGGTCCGTGACCTCCTCAACGCGGTCGCGCGGGAGATCCCGGAGGCGGTCAGTGCCCCGATCTTCCGGGAAGATGTGACCACGAACCTGCAGGCGGACGCCGTCATCGCGCTCAGCGACTTCATAGGGCGCGCCGACCGCTCCACCGCCCGGGCCCTACGGCACGCGATCGAGGCGATCCGGCAGGCCGTCGCCCGCTATGACAACGCGGGTTCGATGCGGTCCGGGCGCGGGAATGTGGAGGACCTGCTGCAGGATGCCGACCAGGTGATCAGGGGCCTGCGCCGGCAGGCGGACACGCTGCCGCGCGGACACCGGCGGCCGCATGGAGCCGATGACCCCGCCGTCCATGCCGCCCCGTCGGCGCCGGTGGGGCTGCGGCCGGCCGGGCCGGGTGACGCCCCGGTTGCGGTGGCGGAGCCGGGCAGACTGGTGGCCGCGCCGGCGAGCAAGGATCAATGGTTCCACCGGCGGGCGGACGCGCCGGTGGTTCCGGTCTGGACGGAGCGTTTCGATCCCAAGATCACCTTCACCACGGGTACGGGCCCGCAGGAGGACGGGTGGGGGACGGACATCCGGGTGGACGTCCGGCGGATCCAGGCGGGCAATGGCCAGTGGATCCGCCACCAGGAGGTCGTGCTCCCGGTCAAGCCGATGGCGCCCGAGATTACGCCGGAGGTGGTCGAGAGGCTGGAGTCGGAGCTGAACGAGGCGCTGGACGCTCACGTCAATCGTGGCTACGAGCTACCGGTTTCCAAAGACCAGCTGAACCTGGAGGTGCAACTGGTCGTCGATCCGGAGGATCCGAGGGCCATCGAGCTGCGGCCGGGCCGGACCCAGGACGCCTCCGACCTCGGCCTGGACGGCCCGGACGGTCGGCACTGGGGGCTGGACGACTGGATTTACACCTTGGTGCACGAAGTGCTGCATTATGTCGGTCTGCCTGATGAATACTGGGATTCGCGGTCGTTGTTGCGGCAGCGGACCGGTTCGTCCGCGGTCAGGGGTGATGGGATCATGGCCGGCGGTGCATTTGACTCGTCCCATCCCATGCCCGAGCGCTACCTGCGGATCATCGAGTCTGTGGTCAACACAACCGCGGTCCTGGGCGGCCACCCCCTGACGGTCCCTGAAACATCGGCGCCGGCGGCAAGCCCCACATCGGAGACCGGCACCTCGTGGACGCGGGTGATGGCGGGTCGACCGGATGACGTCCCGCCGCGTCCGGGGCCGTCGGCGCATCCTGTTCTCGCGTCCCAGGCGGGTGGGGAGTTGAGCGGCCCGCAGGCGGCGGCGCTCGCGCAGTTGGCCCTGAGCATGATCTCCGTACCCGCGACCGGTGACGGGCTGGTCCACGCGCTGGGGGCCGTGGCGGCCGCGGAGACCTCCGCGATCGGTGGTGGCAGGCCGGCGACCCCGGCGGAGTTGCGGGCCTACCTGGCGGACGCGCTGACCACCGACCTGCGCCGTGACCCGCGGGAACGGCGGTTCTGGCCCCTTCTGGACGAGCACCTTGCGGTCCCCCACGAGCCGCCTTCGGCGGGACCCGCCGAAGGCGGCGACCGGCTGACCGATGACCGGCGCCGTGCCCTGGCGGCCACGATCACCGCACCGGACCGTACGACCGGAGCGGACGACCTGACGCTCGCCGCGGCGGCCGTCGTCCTGGGGTTGCGCGTGACCGTCGTGCCGCCGGACGGCGTGCCCGTCCGGTTCGGACCCCCGTCAGGCCGGCCGGTGGTGCTGGTACGGCTCGCGGCGCCGGGCCCGTACAGCGGTTCGTGGGGAGCGACCGAGCCGGTCGCGGACACCGCGTCCTCGTTGTCCTCGTCGCTCCAGGCGCCGCCGCCGGGCGCATGGCCGGTGCCGCCTCCGGGAACCCCGGCGCGGAACACCGATTCCCCGGTGCCCGAGAACCGGCCGCCGAGGACGAATCTCGGCGTCGACCCCTTCGCACGCGATTGAGCGGCCATCGCGAGCGGACGCCGACCGTGACCAGATCAGAGGGACGAAGGTGCGGCTTCGCACCCCCCACTCACATGGAAGAAGAGCAAGTGAGCGACCCGAGTGAAAGTGAACGGCAGCGCCAGCAACGTGCGAAGCTCGTCAGCGCCTTCGACCGGCGTGCGTGGCAGCCGAGCGAGCAGCGACAACTCGCCCCGCGAGTGCTCGCGGGCGGTGCCGCGCTGGTCGTCGTCGCCGGGGCCGTGTTCGGCG
This sequence comes from Actinomadura sp., assembly GCA_036008685.1. Lineage (GTDB taxonomy): Bacteria > Actinomycetota > Actinomycetes > Streptosporangiales > Streptosporangiaceae > Actinomadura_C. The sequence continues at coordinate 17,498 of DASYNF010000008.1, forward strand.
TCGGCGCGGTGATTTCGTATAACCACAAGAAGGCGGCCGAAGAGCACGCCCGAGAGGTGGCGCTGGGGATCCACAGCGCTCCGTCACAGAATCAGCCCGCCAGCGGCACTCCGACGCCGTCGACGCCCTCGCCCAGCGCCACGCCCGTCCCGACACCGAGC
>DASYNF010000009.1:0-20891 GCA_036008685.1 Actinomadura sp.
GTTGCCCCACGTCTCCCGGGCCAGCGGGGCGCTCGTCGTGCTCGCCGGCGGCTATGTCGCCTACTACGGCTGGTACGAGTGGCGCGTCGGCAAGGGACCCGCGGACGATCCGGTGATCGCGGGCGTGAGCGCGCTGCAGGCCACCGTGACGGGCTGGCTCGACCGGATCGGGATCTGGTGGGTCGCCGCCGCCTTCGTCCTCATCGCGGGAGCCGCGGCCGGCGCACGTGCCCTGTCCCGGGGCAGGAGACCCCGCCGCCGGACCGGTGCCCGGGGATACTGACCACAGGCTCCCCCGCGCACCGGGGAGAGCGGACGCCCGAACCCGGCTGCGAGGCGAAACGCCACTGAGAGCCCGTCACCGGCCGGGCCCGTCACCGGCGGGTCCGTCATCGGCGGTTCCGGGCCGTGCCGTCCTCAACGCGCGGGACAGGACGGCCGGCGCCTCCGCGAGCGAGGGCCCGTACCACGTGAGGTGACGTCCGCTCACCAGCGCGATGTCGAGGCCGGGAAAGCACTCGGGGCCGTCCCCGGGGCTGAACCGGTAGGGCTCGTCCGGCAGGACGACCATGTCGGCTCCGGCCGTGTGGAGGTCGGCGAGCGGGATCTTCGGATAGCGCTCGGCCCGGACCCCGAAGACGTTGTCCACGCCCAGCCTGGCCAGCACGTCCCCCGCGAAGGTGTCGCTCCCGAGCACCATCCAGGGGCGGCGCCAGATCGGCACCACGGCGCGCCGCCGCGAGGCGATGGCCGTCCCGCCGGCCCAGGCCCGCTCGGCGTCGGAGAGCCACGTCGGGCGCGCCTGGCCGCAGACCGCCTGCAGCATCCGGCCGAGAGAGACCAGCGCCTGGTCGAGATCGCGGATCACGGTGACCCAGACGGCCACGCCCGCCGCGCGCAGAGCCTCCAGATCCGCGGGACGGTTCTCCTCCTCGTTGGCGAGCACGACGTCGGGACGCAGCCGTACGATCCGCGGGACGTCCGGGTTCTTCGTGCCGCCGACGCGAGGGACCTCCAGGCCCGCCGGGTGAGTGCACCAGTCGGTCGCTCCGGCGAGCAGTCCGGGCGCGGTGGCCGCGACCGACTCCGTGAGCGACGGCACGAGGGACACCACGCGGCGGACCTCGGCCGGGAGTGGAACGGGCTGTCCGAGGTCGTCTCGCGGCGTCGTCACCACAACACCGTACGACGGAGACGGCCGCGTCCATCGGTGCGGTGCGAGTTGCCCCCGGCGCATGGCCGTACCCCCGAGGTCCGTACCCACTGGTCGGGGTGAGGCGGCGACGATCCGCGCCACCTCGAGGTGGCGAGGGATATCCGTCCCCTCGTGTGCCCGCGCGTGCCCCCGCGTTCCCGGTGCGGCTTTCGATGGGACCATCGGCTGCCAAAAACTAGCGCCCCTCGGCCCGGCCACCACCCCGCGCGGGGGGGCTTCGGCTCGTAGGCTGAGCACTATGGATCTTGACACCGCGATGAGCCGCCGCAAGGCCCTCGGACTCGGGGCCCTGAGCGTGGTGGGTGCGGGCGTCACCGGCTCGGCCATCCTGCGCGGCGACGCGGCGCAAGGTGCCGGTCAGCGGCCCTCGGCACTGGCGGGCTCCGGGGTCAGACCCACTCACAGGGCCGTCTCACCCATGGCCCAGCCGACCCTCACCCCGACCCCGACCCCGACGCCGACGCCCACGCCGACGGCCGTGGCCGCGCGCCGTAAACCGGCGTACAAGATCAAGGACATCCGCCCGGACGCCCTCGACCACGGGATCGCACTGACCATCGATGACGGTCCGAACCCGGAATGGACCCCGAAAGTCCTTCAGCTCCTGGACAAGCACAACGTGAAGGCGACGTTCTGCCTCATCGGTATCGAGGTGCGCCAATATCCGGATATCGTCCGCGAAATCGCGGCGGCGGGGCATCAGATCGCCAACCACACCATGCACCATCCCCTCTCCCTCCCCAGGCTCTCGGCCCGTGGCATCGAGGCGGAGATCAAGGACGCCCACCGGCACATCCAGGACATCACCGGGACCACTCCGACGCTGTTCCGGGCGCCCGGCGGCAACTGGTCCCGCTCCGTGCTCAAGTCGGTGGCCCGGCTCGGCATGCTGCCGATCGACTGGGACATCGACCCCCGCGACTGGTCTCGTCCCGGTGTCGACCACATCACCCACGCGATGCTTCGCGGCAAGGCCGGCGACATATTGCTCTGTCACGACGGCGGGGGCGACAGATCACAGACCCTGAGCTCACTGCGGACCGTGATCCCGCGGCTCAAGGACCGCGGACTCGAGTTCATCCCCCTCTGAACACCCCGGCCCCGAGACCGACAGGATCAGGGCGGCCGGGATCACGGCGACGCCCGACCGGCGAGACGCCGCACAGCCGGTCAGCGGCCTTCGGCGTCGAGGTCCGCGCAGTGGGCCACCACCTGCTCGACGACCTCCACCGCGTCGCACAGCGGATGTCGCATGCGACCGTGCCGCGAGGACCAGCAGGCCAGCGAATCCGAGAAGACCCACACGTGCACTCCCGCCCGTACGCACATGACGGCCAGGCCGTGGCCGGCGGACCATTCCAGGCGGCCGAGCCCGCGAGCCGCGAGCAGCGCGTGGACCTGGCTCCGGACCTCCTGCGGATGCCTCCGGACGGGCCGGAAGGCCGCGGCCCCGCACCCCCGCGGAACGGGCACGACCACGAAGACCGCCTTTCCCGGTACGGCTTCCGCGCCGAGTCGCGAACGGGTCCGGTGCACGCCCCAATGGCCGCCGTACGCGGAGGTCAGGGCGTGCACGACCTCGAGCCCACGTCCCCCCTCCGCCTCCGGCGCAGGCCTCGGCGGTCCCTGGGCGCCTGCCCCCTTGACCACGGACCCCTTCAGCACGGGCCCGTGCCATGGCGTGGTGTCGAACACCTTCAGGACGACCTCGGGCCGCGTACGCCAGCGGAGGTAGGCCCACATCTCCGGAGCGCCGGTCGCCCGCGAGTCCACCGACGCGGCGCCGCGGAGCGCGTGCAGGTGGACGTTCGTGGCCAGCTCGGAGATCGCCACGGCCACGTCACAGGTCATCTCCGCGGGCATCCCGAGGGCTTTGAACACCGACCTGACCAGAGACCGCGCGACCGCGGCCCCCGTCGCGTCCAAGGGCAACGGCCACGCGGGGAAGCCGCCACAGCGCACGTCCCCTGGTTCGCCGCCGACTCCCGCAGCCGTGGCCATCACCATCACCTCATCACCGAACATTCACGAGATCAGGTGCCAGCCTGGCCGAGAATTCGTACGTTGGGTCAGCATTTATTAACGCTCTGTGAGACACTTGCCCACCCAGTCGCAGGATTTGCCAGTCCTTGCCAACGGAGCGTGGCCCCATGCCAAGACGCCCGAACCCCCTCGACCCCTCCTCCTCACCCCTCGCGCTCTTCGGCTCCGAGTTGCGGACCTACCGCGAGCGCGCGGGCCTTTCACAGGAACAGCTGGGCGGCAAGACCAACTACACCGGCTCGTACGTCGGCGCGGTCGAGCGCGCTGGAGAGATGCCCAAACGGCGGTTCGCCGTGGCGGCGGATCTCGCGCTCGACACGGCCGGCGCTCTGACCCGCCTCTGGGACGGGCTGCTCCAGAAGAGCGTCTATCCCCCGTGGTTCAACTGGCCGATCCATGAAGCCGAGGCGACCGTTCTACGCTCCTTCCAGCTCTCAGTCGTCGATGGCCTACTGCAGACGGAGGACTACGCCCGCGACCTGTTGTACGGCGACGAGGTCGCAGTGGAGGCACGGCTGGCCCGGCAGAGCATCCTCACCCGGCAGGATCCCGCGCCGCCATTGCTGGTCTGTGTCCTTGACGAAACGGTCCTGCGCCGTGAGGTCGGCGGTCCGAAGGTGATGCGCGAACAGCTCCATCACCTGGTCCACTCGGCTTCCGAAAGGATGAGCATCCACGTCGCCCCGGCTCGCCGGCACCGTGGAGTGAACGGGTCCTTTGTGCTCGCGACACTGGAGGATCGCGCCGAGGTAGCGTACATAGAGTCGGCGGCCCGAGGGATCACCACGGCCGAGCCGACGGACCTGAGGACCCTGACCGAGCGGTTCGAGGCGATCCGGTCGCAGGCTCTGCCCGTCGACCAGTCGCTCGACCTCATCGTGAGAACGGCGGATGAGCAATGGACCTGAGCGGTGCACGCTGGCGCAAATCCAGCCACAGCGGGGACAACGGCGGCCAGTGCGTCGAGCTGGCCTCGCTGTCCGGCATCGTCGCCGTGCGCGACAGCAAGAACCCCGAAGGTGGCGCACTCGTGTTCCCCCGCGGCGCTTTCCGCGCCTTCGCCGATGAGCTGAAGCGGGCCTGAGCCCGCACGCTTGTCATCCATTCCCAGGGGCACACCGGCAGCACCACCGAGCCGGAGCCCCGAGGGACCTCTTCCCCCCGTGATCTTGCAGTTGTCCGCCCGCTCTCCGAGGGACCTCTTACGGTGTCCGCGAACCTCGTGGCATCGTCATGCACGGACGAGAGGACACGCGCATGGAGGTCTCACCTGGCCGGTCCCCGATCCCCATTCGTACGGCCGTGGCGACGGATGCGGATTCGCTGGCGGCCGTGCTCGGGCGGGCGTTCGCAGACGATCCGGTGTGGGGGTGGCTCATCCCGGACCCAGGGTCGCGCGTGACCAGGATGACGCGCGTCTTCGGCGCCCTGCTCCGGCAGGTCCATCTCCCGCACGCGGCCACCGAGGTCGCGGGGCGCGAGGGCCCGGTCGAGGCCGGGGCGCTGTGGACCCCGCCGGGCCGATGGCGGGTCTCACCGGCCGCTCAGGCCCGGCAGATCCTTCCGGTGCTGCGCGGATTCGGCCGCCGGACCCCTACCGCGCTCCGCGCGCTCGCCACGATCGAGCGGCAGCACCCCGAGGAGCCGCACTGGTATCTCGCCCTCCTCGGCACCAACCCGCCGGCCCAGGGCAACGGGCTGGGCGCGGCACTGCTGAGATCGCGGCTCGACCGGTGCGACCGGGAGGGGATGCCCGCCTATCTGGAGTCCTCCAAGGACGGCAATGTGCCGTACTACGAAAGGTTCGGCTTCCGGGTGACGGAGGAGCTCGCGATGCCCGGGGGCTGCCCGCCGGTGTGGCTGATGTGGCGAGAGCCGCCGCGCGGAGCGCGGCCATGAACGGGACTACCAGCGGGGTACGGACGGGGCGGTCCAGCCGGGATCGACGACCCGCATCGCGGCGACGTCGTCACGGGACCGCACTCCGGCGGCGAGCCAGCGGTCGTGGAGGCGGGCCAGCGCCGCGCGGTCCAGCTCGACCCCGAGGCCGGGCGTGTCCGGCACGGTGAGCGCGCCGCCGGTGAAGACGTGCGGCTCGGTGATGACGTCCTCGGCCTGCCACGGCCGGTGGGTGTCGCAGGCGCGCAGAGGCCCGGGCACGCAGGCGGCGGCATGCGTCATCGCGGCCAGGCTGATGCCCAGATGGGTGTTGGAGTGCATCGACAGGCCGACCCCGAAGGCCCGGCAGACGCTCGCGAGCGCCTGGGTCGCGCGGAGCCCGCCCCAGAAGTGGTGGTCGCTCAGGACGACCTGGACGGCGTCGGAACGGAAGGCCGCGGAGATCTCTTCCATCGAGGTCACGCACATGTTGGTCGCCAGCGGCACGCCGGTGCGCCGGTGGACCTCGGCCATCGCCTCGACGCCCGTACAGGGGTCCTCGAGGTATTCGACGTCATCACGCAGGGCCTCGGCCACCCGTACCCCCGTCTCCACCGACCAGGCGCCGTTGGGGTCCAACCGCAGCGGCACGCCCGCGAACACGGCCCGCAGCTCCCGGATCGCCGCGATCTCCTGGTCCGGTGGGAAGACACCGCCCTTGAGCTTCAGCGAGGCGAAGCCGTACTCCTCGATCATCCGGCCCGCCTGCGCGACCACGCCGGCCGGGTCCAGTGCGGGTCCCCAGTCGTCGGCGGGCAGGCCGGCGGACGCGCCACCGGACGGAGCGCCGGCCGGGTGGCGGTCCCACCTGTAGAAGAGATATCCCGCGAAGTCGACCCGGTCCCGCACCTTGCCGCCGAGCAGCCGATGCACCGGGAGGTCCAGCGCCCGCCCCATCGCGTCGAGGAAGGCCACCTCCAGCGCGGAGACCACGATGGCCCGCAGCTTGGCCAGGCTCTGCCGGCCGAACAGCCGGCGGGCCTGCAGGTCATCGGCCAGTGCCTCGTCGACCGCGTCGCCGTCGACGACCTCGGCCACCAGGCGTTCGAGCTCGTTCGGAGACGCCACCGAGCGGCCGGGCAGGAGCTCGGCCACCTTGCGCAGCGGCTCCACGTAGTCGTCGTCGCCATAGGTCTCACCGAGGCCCACCACACCGTCCTCGGTCTCCACCTCCACGATGACCCGCGGGGTGTGGGGCTGGTGGACGCCCTGGAGATTGAGCAACGGCGGATCGGCCACCAGGACAGGGGTGACGCGGACCTCGGCCACGCGGAGATCGGCCATGAACGCTCCCGTTCCCATCAGTATGCGAGTCAGTATGCGAGCTACTATGCGAGCCCTTTTCCGGATATGCCCGGCGGCGTGACCGTACCCGGGCGGTGACGAGCCTGTGATGACCGTCGACCTCACCGTCAGGGACCTTAGGCCCTGGAGCGGGGCCGCCCCTGGAGGGACCGTGTGCCTAGGCCTGCGAGACGAGCGAGGGAGTCCGAGCGGACAACCTCCCGAGGACTGACTCCGACGGAGGAGCCCGACGGAACGACTGAGAGGCCGTGAAGTTATCAAGCGGCACGGCGACCCCCATGACCTGATCCGGATCATGCCGGCGTAGGGAGATCGCCTCGCAGGTCTTCCTCATGGGCCACGCGCGCTCTCGCCCCTCGGGGGAGGCCATGGGAGGAGCAGCCGCCATCGACGTACGGCCCGGATACCAATGATCATCCGAGTCCGCCTGCCGGGGCCGCACGCCGCGCGGTCGACCGGCCCGGGTCCGCGGCACCGTCCGCGGCCACCGCCGCCGGAGCCGCCGGTGTCGCCCTGGGGGCGCTGGATGCTGCCCCTGGTCATCCTGTCCTTCTTCCTGCTGCTGGTCGGGCCCGCGCTGTTGTCGCCGCCGGCCGTGCCCCGATCCTCCTACAGCGACCTGGTGACGAAGGTGAACGCCGGCCAGGTGAGATCGGTGATCATCGACAAGGACGGCGGAGTCCGCGGCACCCTCACCGACGGCAGGACCTTCAGGAGCCGGCTCCCGACCGCGCTCGGCAGCGCCGAGCTGGAGCGCCGGTTGCAGGCCCGGCACGTGGAGATCACCGCCACGCGTGGCGGCGGATCCTGGGTTCCCGTCCTGGCGAGCCTGCTGCCGCTGCTCCTGGTCTTCGGCCTGTTCCTGTGGGCGGGCCGGCAGGCGCAGCAGTCGCTGGCGGGGGGCATGGGCGGCTTCGGCCGGTCCAAGGCAAAGATCGTCGAGACCGAGCGGCCGAGTACGCGGTTCCACGACGTCGCCGGGTACGACGGCGTCAAGCAGGAGATCAGCGAGATGGTCGACTTCCTGCGGCATCCCGGCCGCTACGCCGCCGCCGGGGCCAAGCCGCCCCGGGGCGTGCTCATGGTGGGCCCGCCGGGGACCGGCAAGACACTGATGGCCCGGGCCGTCGCGGGTGAGGCCGAGGTGGCGTTCCTGTCCGTGACCGGCTCGGCGTTCGTCGAGATGTTCGTCGGCGTCGGGGCCTCCCGGGTCCGGGACATGTTCGAGGACGCGCGCAAGCGGGCCCCGGCGATCGTCTTCATCGACGAGATCGACGCGATCGGCGGCAAGCGCGGCGGCGTCGGGCTGGGCGGCCACGAGGAACGCGAGCAGACCCTCAACCAGCTCCTCGCGGAGATGGACGGCTTCGACCAGAGCAGCGGGATCGTCGTCCTCGGCGCGACCAACCGTCCCGAGACGCTGGACTCCGCGCTGCTACGTCCCGGGCGCTTCGACCGGCAGGTCACCGTGCCGCTCCCCAACCAGGCCGAACGCGCCGCGATCCTCGCCGTGCACGCGGTGAGCAAGCGCCTGGCCCCGGCCGTCGATCTGGACGCGGTCTCCCGGGGAACCCCCGGCTTCTCCGGTGCCGACCTGGCCAACCTCGTGAACGAGGCCGCCATCAACGCGGTACGCGCGGGCCGCACGATCATCGCGCCGGGCGACCTCGGCGCCGCGCGCGACCGGGTGCTGCTGGGCCCCCGGGACGCCTCCAACGCGCTGCTGCCGGACGAACGGCACGCGGTCGCCGTGCACGAGTCCGGGCACGCCCTGCTGGCCGCGCTGTGCGAGCACGCCGACCCAGTCGCCAAGGTGACGATCCTGCCCGCCGGCGTGGCCCTCGGCGTGACGGAACAGCTGCCCGAGGCCGAACGGCACCTCTACAGCGAGGCCTATCTGACCGACCTGCTGACCGTACGGCTCGGCGGCCGCGCCGCGGAGCTGGTGGTGTTCGGTGAGGGCTCGACCGGCGCGGCGGGCGACCTCACCGGAGCCACCCAGATCGCCGGCCGCATGGTCCGCGAGTTCGGGCTGTCGCCCGCGCTCGGGCCGGTGGGCTACGGCTCCGCCGCCTCGGGCGACCTCGGTGAGCCGCCGCCGGACACGCCGTTCCGGCTCCCCTACTCCGAGCACACCCAGGAGCTCATCGACGCCGAGGTGGCGGCGCTGCTCCGATCCGCGGAGCGACGGGCCACCGCCATGTTGCGCCGTCACCGCGGCGCACTGGACCGGCTCACCGCGACCCTGCTCGAACACGAGACCGTGGACGGGGAGATGGTCCTGCGAGCGGCCGAGGACGGGACCTCCCGAGCGGACGGCCCAGGGAAGGACCGCGCGGTAAGCGACCGCCCGGTAAAGGACCACCCGGTGGAGGACCGTCCGGCACCGTCCTGAGGGCCCTGACGGCCCGCACGGCCGGTCAGGCTCACCCGGGCACGAGGGTCTCGCCGGGGAGATCGGCGGGGGTACGGCTGACCGTACGGCCGGCGGCCCGGGCGAGCTCGGCGAACCGGACGGCGTTGCGGACGGCGGCGCCGCCCGGGTCGTTGTTGAAGTAGACGAAGACGTCCCGGTCGTCGTCCCAGGTCTCGCTCAGGCGCCGCACCCAGGTGCGCAGCGCCTGGTCACCGTAGTTGGGCCAGGGACGCGCGGTGCCCTCGTGGAGCCGCAGATAACCCCAGCCGGCCGTACGCCAGAGCGGGCTGAGGGGACGGCTGCGGCGGTCCGCCCAGCACAGCGCGGCCGCGTGCCGGGTGAGCACCTCACGGACCTCGTCGGTCCACCAGGAGATGTGCCGCGGCTCGACCGCGACCCGGGTCTCCGCCGGGAAACATCCCAGGCACCTGTCCAGCCGTTCGACCTCCACCTGCAGGGTCGGCGGGAGCTGCAGCAGGATCGGGCCGAGCCTGGAGCCGAGGCCCGCGGCCGCGCGCATCAGCCGCTCGACCGGCTCCTCGGGCTCTTTGAGCCGTTTGATGTGGGTGAGGAAGCGGCTCGCCTTGACCGCCATGACGAACGACGGAGGGGTGCGATCACGCCAGCTCTCGAAGATCTCATAGGAAGGCAGCCGGTAGAAGGCGTTGTTGACCTCGACCGTCTCGAAGCACTCGGCATAACGCTCGAGCCACAGCCGCTGCGGCAGGCCGGGCGGGTACAGCACGCCGCGCCAGTCGGCGTACTGCCACCCGGAGGTGCCGACGAGCATCGGCATGTGAGCTCCCGAGTGGTGGACGACAGGGCGGGACCCCTTCCAGGCGAGCCTCGCGCCCGCCCGCCCGGCCGGCCAGAGGCGCCGGGCCGTGCCCGGCGGGACCTTGGTCCCCGGATCACGCGTCCTGCACCCTCTTCCGGGGCCCTGGTCCCGCCGGATCACCCGGCCTTGGCCTGGTGGGTCTGCTGTTCCTGGGACGGATCGGTCCGGAGCCGGGCCAGCAGCCCCCCGTCCACGAAGAGCGTGCTGCCGTTGACCTGCGCGGCCGCGGGCGAGGCCAGGTACAACGCCGCGTCGGCGACCTCCTCGGCGGCGGTGGTGCGCCCGGCCGGGAGGTCGGCGGTCGCCCGTACGTCCGGGACCACGCTGGCGGGGGCGATGCAGACGGCCCGCACACCCGCGCCGCCGAGCTCGACGGCGATGGACCGGGTGAGGGCCTCCATGCCGGCCTTGGCGACGTCGTAGGCGCTCTGGTTCTCGTGCGCCCGCGAGGCCCCGGGAGAGGACAGGTTCACGATCGCGCCACCCCGCCCGGCGTCCCGCCAGTAGCGGGCGGCCCGTACGGACAGCAGGTAGACCGAGCGCAGGTTCGCCGCGATGACCTCGTCCCACAGCCACGCGTCGATGTCGATGAGAGGCGTGCGATGCTCGGTGATCGCGGCGTTGTTGACCAGGACGTCCAGGCCCCCGGCCCGCTCGATCCGGGCGAAGATCTCGTCGGCGAAGGCCTCCTCGGCCAGGTCCCCGGCGACCGTGGTGACGCGCGGCACGCCTTTGAAGGCCTTCAGCCCCTCCGGGTCGCGGTCGACCGCGAGCACGTCGGCTCCGGCGGTGGCGAAGCGGCCCACCAGCGCGCGGCCGATCAGCCCGGCCGCGCCCGTCACCACGACCCGGTCGCCCCAGTAGTCGAAACGTACGTTGCTCATTCCGCGGTGGCCTCCTTGACCTGCGCGACGATCTGTGTCGGGTTCACGAATATCAGAGCGATGATCAGCAGCAGCGAGGACAGCGCCATGTAGAGCACCGCCATCGCGTCGATGGCCTGCGCCGCCCGGATGCCCGGTGTGAACGCGGCACTGTAGAGCGCCACGACCAGGGTCTGGCTGTCCGGGCCGGCCACCAGGAACGTGAGCTCGAACATGGCGACGGTCCGGACGAGGACCAGGATCCCCGCGGCCAGGATCCCGGGGACCAGCAGGGGTACGAGGACCCGCGTGAAGACCTGCCTCGTCCCGGCTCCGCACATGCGCGCGGCCGATTCGACATTGGTGTCGATCTGCTCCACGAAGGGCGTCATGACCAGGACGACGAAGGGCAGCGCCGGCACGAGGTTGGCCGCGATCACACCGGTCATCGTGCCCGCGAGATGGAACTTGTAGAGCACCGTCGCCAGCGGGATGCCGTAGGTGATCGGGGGCAGCACGACCGGCAGGAACAGCAGGAGCATCACCAGCCGCCGGCCGGGAAAGTCCCTGCGGGCCAGCGCGTAGGCGGCGGGCACGCCGAGCAGAAGGGCCAGCGCGACGACGGCGACGGCCACCTCCAGGGTGACGAGGAGCACCTGGCCGAGCCCGAACTCCCGCCACGCCTCGGAGTACCAGCTCGTGGTGAAGCCCTTCGGCGCCCATCCGGCGAACCAGTTGCGGCCGAACGAGTTGACGACCACCGACAGGATGAGGGCTGCCAGGTGGAGCAGGAAGAACGCCACCACGGCCCAGACGACCAGGCCACCCGCACCGCGGACGCGCGGACATGTCGCTCGCAGGTTCATGAGCCCTTCCCTCCCGTGGCCGGACCGGTGTAGAAACGGCCGCGCCATACCAGCGCGATGGCGATCACCAGGAGCTCGAACACGCCCATGAGCACGGCGATCGTCGAGGCCATCGAGTAGTCGTATTTCTCGAAGGCCGACTGGTAGGCCGCGATCGCCATGACCCGGGTCTCGTTCGCGGGCTCGCCCACGAGGTTGGCGGACGGGAACACCGAGAAGGCGAGTACGAACGCCAGCACGAAGGTGGTCGCGAGGCCGGGCGCCAGCAGCGGCAGGGTGACGCGGCGGACCCGCTGCCACGGGCCCGCGCCGAGCGTCGCCGCCGCCCGCTCGAGGGTCGGATCGATCCCGGACATGTACGACAGGACCAGCAAGAACGCGAAGGGGAATCCGGTGACGATGAGCGACAGGAGCACGCCCCAGTAGTTGTAGATCAGTCGCACCGGGTGGTCCACGACGCCCAGGTCGATCAGCACCCGGTTGAACCATCCCCTCGGCCCGAGATAACGCAGGAGGCCGTCGGCGACGAGCACCGTGCCGAGCGTCACCGGGAGCACGAGGATCGCGGTCAGCGGGCGCTTGCCCCGGAACCGGCCGCGCAACCGGTAGGCGATGGGGACCGAGGCCACCACGTTCAGGAGCGCCGCGGGGAGGGCGAGCTTCAGCGTCTTCCAGATCGTGCCGCTCTGGTAGGGGTCGCCGAAGAAGGCCGTGTAGTTGGCGAACGCGCCCCCGCCGCTCTGCGGCCGCACCGACAGGCCGACCCCGTAGAGCATCGGATAGAGGAACAGCACCAGGATCGTGACCACGGCCGGGACCAGGAGCAGCAGGACCCGGTCGATCCCACGCTCGGCGAGCCGGTGCCGCAGCCCGGCCCGTACGACCGGCGAACGGCCGAGGGTGCGCGTCGCCATCACGCCGTCCCGCCGTCGGCGCCGGCGCCGGCGCCGACGCCACGAGGAGCACCGGCGGGGGCCTCGGAACCGGGGAGGACCTCGGGACCGGCGACGGCCCCGTCGCCGGTCGTGGCGCCGGTCGTGGCGGCGGTCGTGGCGCCGGAGCCCGTCTCGGGATCGAACACCAGCACCCGCTCGGCCGGTACGGTCAGCTCGATCTCCTCACCGGGCCGCACCCGGTCCGGCAGCCGGAAGTGCACGACCTGGCCGGACTCGGTGATCCCCTCGGCGGCCACCTCCCGGCCGTGGAACTCCACGACCTCGACCCGCACGCGCACGGAGTTGCCCGCAGAGTCGCCCGCAGAGTCGCCCGCCGGCCGGAAGTCCTCGGGGCGCACCGCGGCGACGGCCCTCGGCCCCGGGACGGCGCCCTGGGCCACGCCGGTCAGCCGCAGGCCGGGCTCGCCGAGGACCACTCGCGTGTCCCCGGGTCCGGCCGGTTCGACGACCGGCAGCTCCAGGAGGTTGCGATAGCCCATGAACCCGGCGATGTAGACGCTCGCCGGGTAGGTGTAGACCTCCTCCGGCGTGCCGATCTGCTCGACGCGGCCGTCTCGCAGGACCACGAGCCGGTCGGCGAGGGCGAGCGCCTCCTCCTGGTCATGGGTCACGTAGACGGTCGTCAGGCCGAGGGCCTGGTGCATCTTCCTGATCTCGGTGCGCATCTGCAGCCGGAGCTTGGCGTCCAGGTTCGACAGCGGCTCGTCCATGAGCACGAGACGCGGTCTCAGCACGATCGCGCGTGCGATGGCGACCCGCTGCTGCTGACCCCCCGACAGCTGCCCGGGGAGCTTGTCGGCGTGGTCGGTGAGCTCCACCAGTGCCAGGGCCTCGTCGACCCGGCGCGCCGTCTCGGCCTTGCCGACGCGCCGGACGGCGAGGCCGAACCCGACGTTGCGCCGGACCGACAGGTGGGGGAAGAGCGCGTAGTTCTGGAACACCATGCCGAACCCGCGCCGTTCGGGCGGGAGCCCGTCGATGCGCTCGTCATCGAGCCAGATGCCGCCTCCAGAGAGCGGGAGCAGCCCGGCCAGGCAGTTGAGGGCCGTGGACTTGCCACAGCCGGAGGGGCCGAGGAGGGCGATGAACTCGCCGCCCTCGATGGTGAGGTCGAGCTCGCTGAGCGCCACCGCCGACCCGAACCTGCGGGTCACCCCCTCCAGGCGGAGCCTCTGGAAGGGCCGGTGCGTCTCCCCCGGGGTGAGGGCCCCGTGTGTCATGGACTGGTGCGTCACGACTTCTTCACCTTCGCACCGCCGACCTCGCGGTCCCAGCGGTCGAACGCCGCGACGAGTTCCCTGGCCTCCAGCGGTGGGGCCTTCGGGTGGTCGGCGATGAGCTTGTCATACTCCGGGCGGCCGAAGTCGGTGATGACCTTCTGGCTCTCCGGGGGCGCCATGGCGGGCGTCACGCCGTTGACCGCCGGACCGGGGTAGAAGTAGCCCCTGTCGTAGGTCACCGCCTGCTGCTGCGGCGTGAGGGCGAACTTCATGACGTCGGCGAGCACGGCGAGCTTCGCACCGGAGACGCCCTTCGGCACGACCATGTAGTGCGCGTCCGTCACCCAGGTGAAGTTCGCCAGCGACCCCGTCTTGAACTCCTTGGGCACCTGGCCGAGCGCCCTGGGGTTGATGTCCCAGCCGGTGGTCGTCATGACGATGTCGCGGCTGCCCTCCCCCAGCTCCTTCATGACCTGGGCGGTTCCGGTCGGGTAGTACTCCACGTACTGCCCCAGCTCCTTGAGGTAGGCCCAGGACTTCGACCACCCGCCGGCCGGGTCCTTCGGGTCGCTGTCGCCGAGGATGTAGGGCAGGCCCATGAGCCAGGTGCGGCCGGGACCGGAGTTGGCCGGCCGCGCGTACATCACCTTCTTGGGATGGGCCTTCGCCCAGGCCAGCAGCTCCTGCGCGGTCGTGGGCGGGTCGGGAACCGTTCTCGGGTTGTACTCGATCAGCGGCCCGGAGGGGTAGTAGGTCACCACGACGCCCTTGCCCCGCGCGAGCTCCTGCATCTTGGCGGCCGGCTCCTGGTAGACGGCCTTGAGGTCGGGCAGCTTGTCGGCGTATCTGCCCAGCAGGTCAACCCAGAGGTTCTGCTCCAGCCCGGCCGAGAGTCCGTCCGTACCGGTCAGCACCAGGTCGATGTCGAGCCGGCCCGCGTCCTGCTGGGCCTTGACCTTGCCGGCCAGCTCCGGTGCGGTGACCTTGGTGTAGGTCACCTTGCTCACCAGCTTGGGATGCTGGGCCTTGTAGTTCTCGAAGATCTGCTGGGTGAGCTGCAGGTTGCCGGCGACATCGACGATGTTGAGCGTCACCGGCTTGTCCGGGAGCTTCACGTCGGCGGCCGCGGGCTCCGCCGCGCCCTTCGTACCGGCGCCGGGCGAGCCGCAGGACACCAGGCCGGCGAGCAGGCAGGTCGCGAAGACGCCGGTGACGAACGTGCGTGGGGGTCTCATGGGATCAGGTCCTCCTTTGGCACGACGTCGCCTCACACCGGCGCGGTCGTGTTCCGAATGACGAGGCGTGTCTCCAGTTCCGCCGTCCCGGGACGCTGCGGCACCGCCGCCGTGAGCAGGGACAGGAGCATGGCCGCGGACGCCTGGGCCACGCGCGAAATGGGGACGGACACCGTGGTGAGTGGCGGGGAGATCATCGCCGCCATCGGGATGTCGTCGATGCCGATGACACTGAGGTCGCCCGGAACCGCGACGTCACGGTCTGCGAGCCGGGACATGACGCCGAGGGCGAGGAGATCGTTATAGGCGAAGACCGCCGTGACGCCGGCGGACAGCACCTCATCGGCGGCACGGTAGCCACCGCTGAAACGGGGTTCGAAGGGCCCGAGCACGCTCAGCCGGATGCCCTGTGCGGCGCAGGCGGCCGTGAAGTGCCGGAGCTTCTGCCGGTTGGACCAGGAGCCGCGGGGCCCGGCGAGGTAAGCGCACCGCCGGTGGCCGAGCGCCCGGACGTGCGTGACCGCCTGCTCGATGCCCGGCCCGTGATCCATGGCGATGGACGGGACGGTGCGGCTCAGCCGGTTGGCGACGACCACCGCCGTCCGGTCCCCGACCGCGCGCAGCCGGGCGGCGGGCATCCGCGGCGAGCACAGGATCAGGCCGTCGACCTGCTGGGCCATGGCCTGCGCCAGCGTGGACTCCGTGACCGGATCCTCGTCGGTGTCGGCGAGGAAGAGCGCGTAGTCGGAGTCGCGCACCCGGGCCTGGACCGCCTTGATGAACGGTGCGAAGAACGGGTTGGCGATATCGGGCACGATGAGCCCGAGGTTGGCCGTCCGCCCGAGCACGAGGGAACGGGCCGACCGGTTCGGCCGGTAGCCCAGCCGGCCGGCGCTGTCGAGCACGCGACGCCGGGTTTCGGCGTTGACCAGCTCAGGAGTGTTGAGCGCCCGGGACACCGTGGACGGGGACACCCCGGCCACACTGGCCACGGCGCGGATCGTCACCGCGCGGACGACCGTCCCGTGCCCGGTGACGCTCGCACGATCCGCAGTGGCTTCAGGTGTTCCGTCCATCGCCGTCAAGAATGAAAACGTTTGTGGAAGATGTCAAGGGATTCATCCGATGACTCTCCGGCATGGCCGGTCGGATCGCACCGTCCGGCCGGAGACCTTCCCCATACGCGTCCACAGAGGACCATCCAGAGGTCCTATCTCTGCAGGTCCCGGCAGGTATCGGCAGGTCCCGGCAGGTCCCGGCAGGTCGGGCCCGGTCGCTCAGAGGGCCTTCCTGAGCCACTGCTCCACGCCGGCCACGTGGACCTCGGCCCAGGCCCGGGCCACATCGGGTTGCCCATCGGCGATGGCGTCGAGGATCGCGTGGTGCTCCGCGTGCGTCCGCTCCCAGGCGCCCTCCTGGGTCAGTCCCCGCCAGATCCGTCCCCGCATCGTCGGGCCCGCGAGGCTCTCCAGCAGGGAGCACAGCACCGAGTTGCCGGAGGCCACCACGATCCGGCGATGGAACTCCAGGTCGTTGGCCACGAGCTCGTCGGAGGTGGAGGCGGCCGAGACCAGCCCGAGGTGCTCCCGCAGGGCGGTCACCTCGGCGGCGCCGATCCGGGTGGCCGCGAGGGCGACCGCCTGCGGCTCGAGGAACCTGCGCACCTCGAAGAACTCCAGAACGGTGGCGTCGTGGTGCACGTCCACGACGAAGCTCAGCGCGTCGAGCAGCAGGCTCGGCTCCAGGCTCGTGACATAGGTCCCGTCGCCCTGACGCACGTCGAGGACCCGGATGAGGGACAGCGCCTTGACCGCCTCCCGGAGGGAGTTGCGGGACAGGCCGAGCTGGGCCGCGAGGTCGACCTCCCGGGGAAGCCGCTGGCCCGGCCGCAGCCTCCCAGAGATGATCATCTCCTTGATCTTCTCGATCGCCTCGTCGGTGACCGCCATCGCCTCACGCCTCCCGAAGATCGAATGTCTTCTTGTACAGCAAGTATGACGTCCGAAATTCATCCCATCTATATCCGCCACTTCGCGCCGTTCGAGCGTCCAGATCGATTGACGCCCCCCAAGACATCGGATCTAATAACCGAACGTACTGGCGTGACGTTCCCCAAAACGGACAAAGCGAGAGGTGCATCGTCATGAAGACAAGCCTGGTGGCGGGGGTCGCGTCGCTCGCCGTGTGCCTGGGACTCGGCGCGTGCTCTGTCGGAGACTCCGCGGCCGGCGGATCGGGGAAGAAGGAGGTCACGTTCCTGGTCTTCGAGACGCCCAACATGACCCCCACGGTCTGGGACGCGGCGATCAAGCGGGTCACCGACAAGAACCCCGACATCACGGTGAAGAAGATCGTCTCACCGACGCAGGACCGTACGGCCTATGCCAAGCAGCTGCTCACCTCAGGGCAGTTCCCGGACGTGATGATCGCCGTCTCACCGGCCGGTTTCGCCGAGTCCGGCAACCTCTACGCCTGGCGGCCCGATGAGCTGAAGGACTTCTCCCACCCCGGCAACGGCGCGGTGAAGGGCAGGATCTACCAGCTCCCGGCCAACACGCAGACGATCCCCGTCGTCTACTACAACAAGGGCCTGTTCGCCAAGGCGGGCATCGCGGGGCCGCCGAAGACCTACGCCGAGCTTCTCGACGACGCGGCCAGGCTCAAGGCCAAGGGGATCACGCCGTTCACCATCGGTGGCGGCCATGACGCGCTCGGCCCGACGTTCGCCGGTCTGCTCGGCACCGAGGTCTATGCCAAGAACCCCCGGTGGATGCACGACCGCCGGGTCGGCAAGACCACGTTCGCCGGCCCGGACTACACCAGGGCCGCGCAGAAGCTCGCCGACCTGGCGGCCAAGGGCTATGTCGACAAGCGTCAGGTGTCGCGCGACTACGAGGCCACCCAGTCCGCCTTCCTCAAGGGCGAGGGCGCGATGTACGCGATGGGCAACTGGTTCGCCGCGGCCGCCGACAAGCCCGAGACCAAGCCGGCGTTCGAGCTCGGGCAGTTCTTCTGGCCCTCCGACGACGGAAAACCCGTCGTCCCCGCCTTCATCGGCGGCGGCCTGCTGGTGAGCTCCAAGGCCAAGGACCTGGACGCCGCCAAGCGGTTCGCCCTGGGCTACCAGCTCGACAAGGCCAACCTCGACTTCACGAGCAAGGCCGACGGCCTGGTCCCGGCCATCAAGGGCTACTCTCCCCCCGCCGACGTCGGCCCGGTCTACAAGGCGGGCTACGACATGGTCGAGCAGGCCGAGGCCCAGAACGCCATCGTGCCGGCGTTCGGCTTCGAGGCCGGGGACGACGGCATGCTGCCCGGCGTGGTGCCCAAGTGGGACGCCACCATGACCGACCTGATCACGGGACGGAAGTCCCCTGCCCAGGCGGGCCGCTATCTCGACGGCGAGTGGCAGAAGAACTCCTAGCCGGCAGCCCGGGCGCGGCCGCCCTCCCCCAGTCAAAGGAGCCCATGGATGGTCGCCGACACCATCGCACCGCCCGCGCAGAGCGACAGGCCCCCGGCGAAACGGCCTCGCGGCACCCCGCTCGGGCCCCGGCTGTGGCACTTCGCGAGCTTCGGCGGGCCCGGCGTCGCGATCTATGTCTGTTTCGTGCTGGCACCGATCCTGATCAGCGTGGTCTACAGCCTCACCAACCACAACCCGTTCAATCCGCCGACTCGCTACGTGGGACTGCGGAACTACCGCCTGCTGCTGCAGGATCCGGAGTTCCTGCTCTCACTGCGGGTCACCACGATCCTCACGGTGATCCTGGTGGTGGTCCCGAACGTCCTCGGGCTCGCCATCGCGGTGATGCTCGACCGCCCCGGGTGGTTCTACAGCGCGCTGCGCGGCGTCTATTTCACGCCGATCGTGCTCAGCTCGGTGGTGGTCAGCATCATCTGGACCCGGCTGCTCGCCGACAACGGGCTCGTCAACCAGGCCCTGCGCGGGATCGGCGTCGGCGATCCGCCGGGGTGGCTGTCCGACCCCGGCTACGCGGTCTACTCGCTCGGGCTCATCCTGTCCTGGCAGATGCTCGGTTTCTGCGTCGTCGTCTATCTCGCCGGGCTCCAGGGCGTGCCGGCCGACCTGCACGAGGCGGCGGCCATCGACGGCGCCGGCCCGGTTCTTCGCTTCCGCAAGATCACCTGGCCGCTGCTGGCCCCGGCGCTGACCATCAACACCATCGTCATGCTGATCACGGGATTCAAGGTCTTCGACCATGTGCAGGTGATCACCAATGGCGGCCCGGGAGCCGGCACCACCGCCACGGTCGCGTTCAACGTGCTGCAGACCGGCTTCACCGCCAACCGCCTCGGCTATGCCTCGGCGATGGCCGTCATCATGCTCGTCATCGTCGCCGTCGCCTCCACGATCGCGCTGAGGCTGCTGCAGTCCAGGGAGGTCGACCTGTGAACGCGAGCGCGCGGGGCCCGCTGCGCCCCTTGGTGGCCCTCGTGGTCTCGGCGGTGTTCTTCGTTCCGCTGTACGTCCTGGCCGTCAACGTCATCAAGCACGGCGACCAGATCTCGGGCTCCCCGGCCTCCCTGCCGATCCCGCCGACGCTGGGCAACCTCACCGCCGTGATGACCCGGCCGGACGGGCTCTTCTGGGTCAGCCTGTTCAACAGCATCCTCGTCACCGCGCTGTCGATCGTCATCCTGACCGTGCTGTCGTCGATGCTCGGCCACTACCTCGCCCGTACACGGAGCCGGTGGTCGCAGGGGCTGACCATGCTCCTGCTGTGCGGGCTGATGGTCCCGCCCCAGGTCATCCTCATCCCGGTGACCGAGGTCCTGCGGCTCACTCACCTGATGACGACCCTGCAGGGGCTGGTGCTGTTCAACGTCGGCTACTACATCCCGTTCGGGGTGTTCGTCTTCACCGGCTTCATCAGGTCGATCCCGGTGGAGCTGGAGGAGGCCGCGGCGATGGACGGCGCGGGCAGGTTCCAGGTGTTCTGGCGCATCGTCTTCCCGCTGCTGCGACCGGCCACCGCCAGTGTCCTGATCTTCCTCGGGGTCTGGATCTGGAACGACTTCATCGACCCGCTGGTCATCCTCGGACCCAGCCAGGGCACCACGGTCACCACCGGGATCTACCGCTCGATCGGGCAGTACCAGGCCGATCTCGGCTCCGTGTTCGCGCTGATGTTCCTCGCCACGCTCCCGGTGCTGATCTTCTATCTGGCGCTGCAGAAGCACTTCATCAAGGGCCTCACACAGGGCGCCACCAAGGGCTGACCAGGGACGCGTCACCGAGGCTGCCGGGCCGTACCGATTCGGCCCCGGCGGCCTCTTGACGGAGGCGTGCCGCCGGTGGTCCCATCTCCTCTTAGTCAGGCAACTTTCCTAACCGCCAGTCCGTGTATGTAGTAGAAGAGGGCCGGCCCGGCGGCCGGAGCGGGGGACGTCACGGTGCGCGGTCCGCAGACAGAACACCGGCATGCGCTCCCGGCCTGGGACACGATCAGGGCCGCGCACCAGAACCTCATCACCTCGCAGCAGTCGAAGTACGCCCCGAAGACCGGCCTGCCGGCCGACTTCGTGGTCGACACCGACACGACGGCCAGGCCCGCGCCCGGTGAGGTGCTGGAGAGCCCGAACGACGGGAAGTACTGGTGGAACGCCTGCCGTGCCCCCTGGCGCATCGGTACGGACAGCGGCGGCCGGATCGAGAGCGCGAGACCACGGCCGCGAGCCGGAAGGAGGCCGACGTGGCCACACCCACCCCGGGCACACCGAGCCTCCTGCGGGCCATCAACGACCGGGCGGCGCTGGAGATGCTGCTGGAGCACGGATCGCTGACCCGGCCGCGGCTGGGTGAGCTCACCGGGCTGTCCAAGCCGACCGCCTCGCAGCTCCTGGCCCGTCTCGAGCAGGCCGGCCTGGTGATGCGGGACGGGGTCAAAGAGGGCACGACGGGACGCACCGCGGAGATGTACCGCATCGACGCGAACGCGGCCCACGTGGCCGGGCTCGACGTCTCACCGGT
>DASYNF010000010.1:0-11057 GCA_036008685.1 Actinomadura sp.
ATGGGGGTTTTCCTCCACCTCGGCCTGGTTGCGCAATCGGCTGGGGATGCGCACCGGCCGCGCCGGTGAACGGGTCACGTTGGCTCGGCAGTTGGGGCGGCTGTCCTTGACGGCCAAGCGGCTGCGGGCCGGCGACCTGTCGTATGGCTATGCCGCCACGATCTCCGAGGCGGTCTCCCGTCTGGATGACGCCGATGCGCTCGCCGGTGAGCAGATCCTGCTGGGGCTGGCCGATGGGGGCGGGTCGGCCAATCAGGTGGCCAAGGCGGGGTGTCGGATCAGTGAGGTGATCGCCGAACGCGACGGCCGCGAACCCGAACCCCAGGACGCTCGCCGCGGTTTCAAACGGTCCTGGATCCAACGCTCGAGGTCTTTGGGTGGCGGCTCCTGGTTCAAGGGCTGGCTGTCACCCGAGCACACCGCGGTGTTCGATGAGCTGGTCGACCCTTTGGCCAAGCCGACCGGCGCCGCAGACGATCGCGACCACGCCGAACGCACCGCCGACGCCCTGTTCTGTCTGTTGACGCAAGGACATCACCGAGCCACGGTCACGGTGATCATCGACCTGGACACCCTCTATGGCGGGACCACACCGGCCTATGGCGAAACCGCGCCGGCCCGGCTACTGGGCGGCGGACGCCTGGCCGCCAAGCGGGCCCGCGAACTCGCGCTCACCGCCGGAGTATCGGCGCTGATCCTGGGACCGGGCGGACGGCCGCTGTATCTGGGCCGCCGATCCCGCTTCGCCACCCACGGACAACGCCAAACCCTGCTGACCCGCTATGCGCACTGTGCGGCCGAGGGATGCGAGATCCCGGCCCGGCTGTGCGAGATCCACCACACCGGCGGCGGTTGGAAAGCAGGAGTCCCCACCGACATCGACCGCCTGGCGCCCCTGTGCGGCTTCCACAACCAATGGGTCGAAGACCACCCCCGCCGGGTCCAGGAGACCACAGACGGCCAGGGCCGGTACGTCATCAGATGCCTGCCCCCATGGGAACCTCACCCAGGCGATGAGCCATCCGACCGGACAGCGCCCCCCAAGCCCCCGGGCCACGGCCACGGTCCCGGCCGCAACAAAGGCCACCACGGCCCAGGGGAGCAGCACGGCCCAGGGGGCCGGCACGACGACGGTATCCAGGCCCAAGGGCCCTGACAGGCTGCGGGCCGATGCCCGCGGCCCTGGGGCCCTGGGGCCCACGGACACAAGCTTCGAGAACACGACCTCGGCGCTGCCTCTGACTTACGCCCGGGGCCGTGGCCTTGGCGTCCGTGAACATGACCTCCGACCCCGCCACGCTCATCCCCATGGTCCGGCAGCCACGAGTAAAGGCTCCAGCCCTGTCCCCAGGTCTACGCCCGGGGCCCTCGCCCCAGCAGCTGCGAACAGGACCTGAGACTCTGCCTCCCAGGCCCACCACCCAGGACCATGGCGGCAGCATTCACGAACACGAACTTCACGCCGGTCCACGGCCCGGGTCGTTGGCCCTGACAGCCGCGAACAGAAGCCCACCAGCCGTCGGAGTGACCCGAGCCGCCGGAGAGCGGTACCAGTGATGGACTGGGAGCCGACGAAGACGGCGACGACCACCCCCAGGACCGTAAAAGCAACCCCGCGTTGACGTCCGGATTCCACTGACACATGGGGCTGAACTCGGGGTTCGTACGGCCTGGGCGCCTTCGCATGGTGAACTGGTCCCGCGGGTCTACTCCAAGGAAAGGGCTCCGATCCCAATGGTTTGGCCCCTCCCGACCTGAGCCAATTCGGACAGGCGGACAATGGTGGCCAGCCACCATCACCTCAAGGAGATCCATTGACCGCCCCAGGAACGAGAGACATCCTCGATGTCGCGGCCAACGCACGACAGATCGCCGACGGCGCACCCGCCGGATCACTCGAGCTGGCGGCCGCCGGCTCCGTGGCGGTGACCTGCGCGACCACCCGGGACATCGCCGAGGCCCGGACGGTCCTCGACGGCGTCACGCCCGACGAGGTGCGGAAGGCCGCGATGGAGCTCCTTGACCGACTGTCGGCGGGCGGCTGACTCCGCAGCCTCCCCTGACTCCGCAGCCGCTCTTGACTCCACCGTCTCGGTCGGCTCCACCGTCTCCGTCGGCTCCGCCGTCTCCAGCGTCTCCGTCCAGGCCGGGCTCCCAAGCCGGCGTCACCACAGGGACAGGGCGGCCAGTGCGGCGTTGACGATGCTGCCGGGGAGCAGGTCGTGGAGCTCGTAGAGCTCCTGCACGGTTCCGGACTGCCCGAACTCGTCCACACCCAGCGGCACGCAGGGTGTGCCGAGGGCGGAGCCGAGCCACGCCATCGTGTGGGACGCCGCGTCGTGGACCGTGACCACGGGAGCCCGGTCACCGAACACCGTCCGCAGGGCTCCGGGGACGCTCGGCGCGGTCGCCGTCCGTACGCCCTGGCGCAAGGTCCGCTGCCAGGCACTGTAGAGCCGGTCCAGTGAGGTGATGTCGACGACGTGGGCCGCGATGCCCTCCTCCGCCAGTTCGGACGCGGCGGTCAGGACCTCGGGGAGCACGGCGCCGGAGGCCGCGAGGTGCACGACCGGCGCGCCCGCCTCCCGCAGCTCGGGGTGGGCGTGGTGGGCATCGACGAGCCGGTAGGCGCCCGCGAGCACCTGGCGGCGTAGGACCGCGTCCCCGATGCGTGCCCGGGCCGCCGCGAAGGGGGCCTGGTCGACAGGGCGGGTGGTGAGCCGGAAATAGTAGGCGCCGTCTTCGGCCGGGGTCGCGGTGGTCGTGGAGCTCGGGCCCGCGGCGATGTTGGACAGTGCGTCGCACAGTAGCCAGTCAAGGGCTGTGGCGTAGGCCGGCTCGAGGAAGGTCACGCCGGGGAGCTCGAGGCCTACCGAGGCGGTGATGGTGGACTGGTGCGCGCCGCCCTCGGGGGCCAGGGTGATGCCCGACGGCGTGCCGGCCACGACGAACCTGGAGCCGGAGTAGGTCCCGTAGAGGAACGCGTCCAGACCGCGGAGCACGAACGGGTCGTACACCGTCCCGATCGGCAGCAGCGGCTGTGCCGACAGGTCCCAGGACAGGCCGAGCTGGCCGAGCAGGAGGAACAGGTTCATCTCGGAGATGCCCAGTTCGATGTGCTGGCCCGAGGGCCCCTCGGCCCAGCGGAGCATCGGGTCCTCGTTCCATGACCGGCGCTGGTCCGGGGTGAAGACCCCGGTCTTGTTGATGAACCCGGCCAGGTTGGTCGAGGTCGCCACGTCCGGCGCGGTCGTCACGAGGTAGGGCGCGACCTGGTCGTCGCGGGCCAGGTCCACGAGCACGCGCCCGAAGACCTCCTGGGTGGAGATCGGCTTGCTGGTGCGCACCTTCGTGCTCTCGGGGACCCTGATCGGGAGCCCCTGCGCCCGGGGTGTACGGGCCAGCGCCTCACGGCGGGATCCCACCCAGATGCCGGCGGCCGAGGCCGGGTCGAAACGGTCCCACTCGGTGTCGAGGTCGAGCCCGTGCTCGGCTCGCAAAGTGCCGATCTGCTCGGTCGTGAGGAGCGCGGAGTGGTTGCGCGGGTTGCCCGCGATCGGCAGTCCCCACCCCTTGACCGTGTAGGCGAACACCACGCTCGGGCGGTCGGTCACGGCGTCACACTGGGCGTAGGCGTCGAGCATGGCGTCGAGGTCATGGCCGCCGAGGTCGGTCACGAGCGGCCCCAGCTCCGTGTCCGGGATGTCGGCGACGAACGCCTCGACCTCCGCCGGGGCGCCGTCCAGGAACCGTTTGCGGAGGCCGTCGCCGAGGGGTGCGAAGAGCGACTGGTACTGCTCGTTGGGCATGGCGTCGATCCAGGCGCGCAGGTGCTCGCCGCCCGGACGCTCGTACGCCGCGTGCAGTCGCCGGCCGTACTTGACCTCGACCACGTGCCAGCCGGCCGCCGCGAACTGCCCGCGCCACTGGTCGATGCGGACACCGGGGACGACCCGGTCCAGAGACTGGCGGTTGAAGTCCACCAGCCACATGACGTTGCCCAGCCCGGTCGTGGCGGGGTCGGCGACCGCCTCCCAGATGTTGCCCTCGTCCAGCTCGGCGTCGCCGAGGATGGCGATGAAGCGCGAGCCGGGGCGCTGGCCGAAGTGCGCGTCGACATAGCGGCGGGTCACCGCGGCGAAGAGCGGCGCGGCCACGCCGAGCCCGACCGAGCCGGTGGAGAAGTCCACCTCGTCGGGGTCCTTGGTCCGTGACGGATAGGACTGGAGCCCCCCGCGGGCACGCAACCGGGACAGGTACGAGCGGTCGAGGTCGCCCAGGAGGTACTGGATCGCGTGGAAGACCGGAGAGGCGTGCGGTTTGACGGCGACCCGGTCGGCCTCGTTCAGGTAGGCGAACCACAGCGCGGTCATGGCCGTCACCAGGGACGCGCTCGAGGCCTGGTGACCTCCGACCTTCACCCCGTCCCCGGTCTCCCGGTCATGGTTGGCGGCGTCCACGATCCGGGTGGCGAGCCACCGCACCCGGCGCTGGATCTCGTCCAGCACCTCGAGGTCGGCTACGGGGGCGGCGGTGGCCGGGCGGGCCTCGTCGTGATCGGTCACGCGCGATCTCCAGGGGCGTACGTGGAAGGCCGCCTGGAGGGGTGTTCCGGAGGCCGTCCCGGTTTCGGTGAGGGGTGATCAGCCGAATGGGAGTCAGCCGAACAGGGTGCTGTATCCGTTGAGGGCGGGCTGTCCACCGAGGTGGACATACAACACGTTCGAAGACCTGTCGATGTCGCGGTTTGCGACAAGGCCGACCATACCGGCCATCGACTTGCCCTCGTAGACCGGATCGGTGATCATGCCCTCGAGCCGGGCGCTCAGGCGCATCGCCTCCAGGGTGCCCTCATCGGGGATGCCATAGGTCCCGGCGTGGAATCGCTCGTCCAGCTCGATGTCCTCGATGGTGAGCTCCTGGCCGGCGTCGAGGAGCTTCGCCGTGCGCTGGGCGATGCGGGTGATCTGCGCGCGCGTCTCCTCCGGCTTGGCCGACCCATCGATCCCGATGACCCTGCGGGCCTGCGGCGCGCCGGCGAATCCGGCGACCATGCCGGCCTGGGAGCTGCCGGTCACCGAGCACACGATCACGGTGTCGAAGAAGACGCCGAGCTCCCGCTCCTGCTCCTCGACCTCTTGGGCCCAGCGGGCGAACCCGAGTCCCCCCAAGGGGTGGTCGGACGCGCCGGCCGGGATGGCGTACGGCCGGCCTCCGGCGGCCTCCACGTCGGCGAGCGCCTTCTCCCAGCTCTCTTTGAAGCCGATGCCGAACCCGGCCTCGACGAGCCGGACGTCGGCGCCCATGAGCCGGCTGAGCAGGATGTTGCCGACCTTGTCGTACATCGGGTCCGGCCAGTCGACCCACGACTCCTGGACCAGCACGCATGTGAGCCCGAGCCGCGCGGCCACGGCCGCCACGGCGCGGGTGTGATTGGACTGCACTCCGCCGATGGAGACCAGGGTGTCGCAGCCCTGTGCGAGGGCGTCGGCCGCAAGGTATTCGAGCTTGCGGACCTTGTTGCCGCCGAAGGCCAGGCCGGAGTTGCAGTCCTCGCGCTTGGCCCACAGCCGGGCGCCACCGAGGTGGGCGGTCAGCCGTTCGAGCGGGTGGATCGGTGAGGGGCCGAACAGCAGCTGCGTACGAGGGTGGTCGGACAGGGCCATCAGCAGCGCTCCGTTCATAAGGTGAAGCTCAGAAGGTCTAGCTCAGAAGGCGAAGCTCAGAAGGTGAAGCCGTCACCGGAGTCATCGGCCCCGTGGACCTTCACCAAACCCGCCCACCCGCATATTGCCGATCTTGTGCCGCGCGAACAACTGCAAGATCACGGCGGAGGGCGGGCCTGCCGTCGCAGTGCCGAGCCGCCGATCCGGGTCTGGAGCCTGTGTCTGGAGCCTGCGGGTCTGGAGCCTGTGTCCGAGCTCCTGAGGGCCTTCGTGCCGGACGAGTGTGAGGCTGGTCTCCCATGAGGCCGTACTCGGAGTTGCGGACAGCCCGCTAACCAGCTGCTGTCACGGCCGGATTGGGGGTCCATGGCACGCGACCTGGCCACCCCCGAAGATCTTTTTCCGCTGTCCGGGCATAATCTCGACCCTCCAGGCCGTTAGACTAAGGAACTCACCCCTATGGCGCCGTCGCGCCTGGCTCGTCCTTGCAGCCCACTCCCGAAACGTGGTGCCTCCCGAGACGTGCCCCCTCTCGGAAGGTTTTACGTGTCAGACACGCCCACGTTCGCCCAGCTTGGCCTGCCCACCCCCCTGGTCTCCGCACTCGTCCGCCAGGGCATCGAGTCGCCGTTCCCCATTCAGACCGCCTGCATCCCGGACGTTCTCGCCGGCCGTGACGTACTCGGCCGAGGCAAGACCGGATCCGGTAAGACGCTCGCCTTCGGGCTGCCGCTGCTCACCCTCATCGGTGGGCAGAAGGCATCGCCGAAGCGCCCGCGCGCGTTGATCCTCGTACCCACCCGTGAGCTCGCGATGCAGGTCCAGGCCAACCTGGAGCCGCTCGGCCGCAGCCTCGGCCTGCGCTTCAAGACCGTCATCGGCCAGACCTCGATGCCACGGCAGATCGACGCCCTGCGCCGCGGTGTCGAAGTCCTCGTCGCCACTCCCGGACGGCTGAAGGACCTCATCCGCCAGGGTGCGTGTGACCTCAGCGACATCTCCATCACGGTCCTCGACGAGGCCGACCACATGGCCGACATGGGCTTCCTGCCCGATGTCACCGACATCCTGGACTGTGTTCGGGCCGACGGCCAGCGCCTGCTGTTCTCGGCGACCCTGGACAAGGACGTCGACGTTCTGGTCAGGCGATACCTCAAGGACCCGGTGACCCACGCGATCGGCCCGGTGGACGAGTCCGTCGTGACCATGGACCACCACCTGCTCCTGGTCGCCCCCCGGGACAAGAACGCCGTCACGGCCGAGATCGCCAACCGCGAGGGCCGTACGATCCTGTTCGCCCGCACCAAGCACGGTGTCGACCGGCTGGCCAAGCAGCTCGCCCAGGTCGGCGTGCGCGCAGGTGCACTGCACGGCGGCAAGAGCCAGAACCTGCGCACCCGGACCCTGGCGGAGTTCCGCGAGGGCAGCATCAGCGTGCTGGTCGCCACCGACGTCGCCGCCCGCGGCATCCACGTCGACGACGTCAGCCTGGTGATGCACATCGACCCGCCGGCCGATCACAAGGACTACATGCACCGCGCCGGCCGTACGGCCCGTGCGGGTGAGAGCGGAACCGTCGTGACCCTGGTGCTGCCCCACCAGGTGCGCTCCATGGCCGCGATGACCCGCCGGGCCGGCGTCGAGCCGACACGTACGAAGGTCACGGTGGGCGACGAGAAGCTCGCCGAGCTGACCGGCGCCCGCACACCGAGCGGTGAGCCGATCCCCGAGCCGGTCGTCCGGGCCTCGGCCGGACGTTCCGGTTCCGGCCGAGGCCGGCTTGGCGGCGAGCGGCGTGGCGGCCGCGGCCAGGGCTGGAGCGGCGGTGAGCGTCGCGGCAACCGCGGCCGCAGCGGCGAGCGTCCCGGTGGCTGGTCCGGCGAGGGCTCCTCGGACGGCGAGCGCCACTCCTCCTTCAAGCCCCGCACCGGCCAGCGTGGTCAGGACCAGCGCTCCGCCGGTGGCGGCGACCGTCGCCGTCCGAGCCCGTCCCACCAGAGCTGACCGGCTCCCAGGCCCAACCGGCTCAGACAGGCCGGCCCGTCAGCTGCTACCGCCCCGGGGCCGCCCATGGCGACCCCGGCCGGTATCGCTGTTCCGGTTCGACCGGCGCTGATCCGAAGCGATTCGAGCGCGAACAACCGCGAGATCACGGCCACCTCGGCGTGATCTCGCGGTTGTTCGCGCTTTTCGCTGTCCGGGCCCCCGACGGCTTTGGCCGTACGTTCCGGATCGACCCCGCCCGGAGTCGGACCGCGGGGTTGGATCGCGGAGTCGGACCGCCGGGTCAGCCGGCGTCTTCCCGGAGCTTCTCCTGCAGGAGTTCGAGGCCTTCGAGTTCGGCCACCGACAGCGCGGCGAGCTCGTCCAGCGCGACGAGCGGCGAACTGCCGCGCAGGGGCGGTTGCCAGCCCTTCTCGTCGTCATAGTGCCGTACGATCTTCGCCGGCACACCGGCCACGACGCAGTGGTCGGGAAACTCCCCCCGGACCACCGCGCCCCCGGCCACCGCGACGTTCCTGCCCAGCCGGGTCCCGGGGAGAATGATGGCTCCGGTGCCGAGCCAGCACCCGTCGCCGATGACGACCGGATTGTTCTCGGGCCACTGCCGTCCGATCGGCATGTCGAGGTCGCCGTAGCTGTGGTTCTGGTCGGTGATGTAGACGTTCGGACCGGTGAAGACGTCGTTCCCGATCTCGATGGACTGGTGCCCGATGATCTGATTGCCGCGGCCGAGCGAGCAGCTGTGGCCGATCTTCACGATCAGGTTCGGACCGAGATCCACCCCGGGTACGAATCCCGCGGACAGGGTGACATGCGGGCCGATCAGTGTGTGGTCGCCTACGGAGATCCAGCGCTCACCGTAGATCGTGCTGACCGGGAAGCCGATGGAGACTCCCTGGCCGAGCCGGGCGAACCTGAGCCGCCCCGGCGTGCTCGGGGTGATCTCACCTTGGCGGGCCAGCCATTCCCAGCCGCGATGCACGGCCGCGTTGAGCATACGGCGGGTACGTGACGCGACGAGGTCCCTGAGCGACATGGCGCTGAGGGTACATGTTGGACAGACGAGCCTTATCTTCCGCCCGGACATGACGGAGGGCCCGGTCACCACATCACCGGGCCCCCGCCAATGGCCTTCTAGGGCATGCGGGACTGTCCGTCGGTCGAAGGCTCGGAACCGAGACGGTCCCGGTCGACCTCGTCGTGCGAACGGGTCCCATAGGGGTTGATCACGTTGCGACGGCTCGCCATCACCCCGGCGGCACCGATGACCCCGCTGGCGGCGAGCATCATGAGCGCTGTGGTCCTGTTCCGGCCCTTGGACTCGGCCGGCTCGATCTTCTTCGCGGTCCTCGAGAGGAAGTGACCGATACGCGGTCCCAGCTCACTCTCGATGTACTTCCCCGTCTTCTCCAACCGCGGTGCGCCCCACATTCGGGCGTTGTGAAGGCTGATCTCCGCCCTCTCCCGGGCCTGTTTGGAGAAGGGGCCCATGCGTTCCTTGGCCTGGAACGCTCCCTGACGGCCTCGGGCCTGCATGCGGTAGAGCCGCTCGGGGTTCATACCGATCCGCGACATCGGGCTCTCTTTCTCTGTGGGGAACACGCCAGCCTCCCGGATCTGCGAGGTCCTGTCTGTCAGCCTTCCCCGAGCGCGCAGGGTAAACCCCGCACGTGGGAGTATGCGGTCACGCGCTGTTTACACGCGTGACATGTCCGAACCGAGGAGGAGGCAGCCTTCCGTGGCTGAACAAACCAATCGAGGGTACGGGGGAACGGGAAGCTCCGAGGGGCTCGTGGCGACACTGCGCACGACGCTCGGGCCGATCGTCATTCGGTTGTTCCCGGACCAGGCGCCGCAGACTGTCGAGAACTTCGTCGGCCTCGCCGAGGGGACGCGGGAGTGGACCGACCCGCGTACCGGGCAGAGATCCACCGAGCCGCTCTACAACGGCACGATCTTCCACCGGGTCATCGACCAGTTCATGCTTCAAGGTGGCGACCCGCTCGGGACCGGCACCGGCGGCCCCGGCTACGACTTCGCCGACGAGTTCGAATCCGGCCTGCGCTTCGACCGGCCGTATCTGCTCGCCATGGCCAACGCCGGCCCGAACACCAACGGTTCGCAGTTCTTCATCACCTTGGCCCCGACGCCGCACCTCAACAACCGCCACACGATTTTCGGTGAGGTCATCGAGGGCTCTGACGTCGTGGACAGGATCGGGAAGGCCAAGACCGGGCGTATGGACCGGCCCGTCAACGATGTCGCGATCGAATCGGTGACGATCGACCGCCGCCAGACGTCGTAACAGTATGAGCACTGGTGCGGCTGTGAAGCGGTGCCGGCAGAGGAGTGCGCGCGGGCGTCGAGCCGTCCGCGGGCCGGCGAGTGGAGCGAGCGAATGAGTGCGGACGCGCAGACGCCTCCTGGACACGAGGCGGAGGCGCCCACGTGCTATCGCCACCCCGGGCGCGAGACCTATGTCCGGTGCACCCGCTGTGACCGCTACATCTGCCCTGATTGCATGCGGGCGGCGGCCGTCGGCCATCAGTGCGTGGAATGTGTCGAAGAGGGCAGCAAGACCGTGCGTGAGCCGCGGACGGTCTTCGGCGGGCGGGTGGCCTCGCGTCCGGTCGTGACCTACGGCCTCATAGCGGTCAACGTTCTGGCGTTCTTCGCCGAGTACGCCACCGCGGGCGTCAGGGAGCGTTACGGGCTGTGGCCGCCCGCCGTCGCCCATGGGCAGTACGAACGGCTGCTGACCTCAGCCTTCCTGCACTACGGCCCGATGCACCTGCTGTTCAACATGTGGGCGTTGTACGTCATCGGGCAACCGCTGGAGCTGTGGCTCGGCCGGGTCCGCTTCGCGGCGCTCTATCTCATGAGCGCTCTCGGCGGCTCGGTCCTCGTGCTGCTGTTCTCACCACCGAACGCCATCACGCTCGGGGCGTCCGGTGCCGTGTTCGGGTTGTTCGCGGCGATGTTCATAGTGGCCAAGCGGATGAGGTTCGAGGCCAGAGGGATCATATTGGTGATCTCTCTGAACCTGCTGATCACTTTCACGTTGCCGGGTATCAGCTGGCAGGGCCACATAGGCGGCCTGATCACCGGTGCGGTGCTGGCCGGTGCCTACGCGTACGCCCCTCGGCAGCG
This sequence comes from Actinomadura sp., assembly GCA_036008685.1. Classification (GTDB taxonomy): domain Bacteria; phylum Actinomycetota; class Actinomycetes; order Streptosporangiales; family Streptosporangiaceae; genus Actinomadura_C. The sequence continues at coordinate 10,821 of DASYNF010000010.1, forward strand.
TCAGGCGGTGATCCAGCTGGGCGCCACGATCGTGATCGCGGCCGTGTTCCTGGTGCTCATCGCGATCCGCCTCGGCCGGCTCGGCGCGGGCGCCGGCCTGCTCTGAGCGCGCGCCCGGCGGCACCGGCCGATCCACACCGGCTTATCCACACCGGCCCGTTCAGAGGGGCCCGTTCAGAGGGGCCCGTTCACAGCCGTGATCTTGCGGACGTTCGCGCGGACGTCCGCAAGATCACG
>DASYNF010000011.1:0-3216 GCA_036008685.1 Actinomadura sp.
GTGGAGCGGGCGACCTTGAAGATACGGGCGACCTCTGACGTTGTGAGCAGCTCGGGCTCGTCGGTCATGCGGTGAAGACCGCGGTGACCGTACGGCTGTGCGTGCTCCCATGCCAGCCCCAGCTGGTGGCGTAGGCGCTGACCGTGTAGAGCCCGCGACCGCTTTCGGCCAGTGGGTCGGGGAGGCCTGGCCTGGGATGGTTCGGTCCTCCTTGGTCGGTGACCGAGATCGCGGCGCCGCCGGTCCAGCGTCGTATCTCCACCAGGACCAGTCCGCCGGGACGGCCCGAGTGGGTGTGCCGGACAGCGTTGCCGAAAAGCTCGGCGAGCACCTGCATGAGGTCGTCCGTGAGCTCGCAACTGCCGAGTAGAACCGTCGCGAACTGCCGTACGGCGTGTCCCTCATCGGCCCGGCCGGGAAACGACCGGCGCCAGCACATCGCATCCGATGGGACCGGGCCGTATGTGGCGGTGGTGAGCGTCGTCATCGTGTGCTCCTCGAGTGCGGGCACATACCGCGGCCTCGGGTGGCCTTTCCTTCTTCCCCGGGTCATGACCATGCCCGGGGCCGCGGTGTGCCTGCCGGCGGGGCGGAAGGAGGGGGGAAGCCGCCCGGCCGGAGATCCAGTGTTCGGTTGAGTTGATAGCTGCGGGAGTCCTCAGGAACGCTCTGTCGTCGCCGGGGTGGTCTCGGCGGATGTGCCGCTCTCGTCCGATGGCGTCTGTATGTCACGCATCCGTATGACGAGTTCGTGCGGCGTCGGTGCCTCGATGAGTGACTTGTAGTCATGTCCAGGCGGGGGCAAGCTCCACCACGCCTCGGTCATGGAGCCGAACCAACATCTCCAGCCAGGGAAGTTGAGCATCACTAACCGGGCTATTTCGTCCTGTTTGGACACGTAGTCCTCCCTCAACGCAGAGGTGTCGGACGCCAAGTCGTTCGTTGGCCGCTGGATTTCTGAGTTCGTACTCGTACGCATTATGCGTGACCGTACGCTGCTAAGCATGCACTGACCGTAAGAAACCGCGCAACATACTTCGGCGCATCATGCGCGAAATCGATGGAGCCTCACATGCTCTGGCCTTGGTCAGAAGCGCCAGTTCCGGGATGAAGGAGGACAAAATGGCCGTGCGTCCCAGCCCTACCGTGCGCCGCAAACGACTCGGCATCGAACTGCGCCGCCTACGTGAGCAATCGGGGCTGACCTGTGAAGAGGTCGGTAAGCGGCTGGACTGCTCCGGCACTCGGGTCAGCCGTGTGGAGACCGGTGTCATCAGCGTCAAGCCCGGTGATGTCCGTGAACTCCTCGAGGTCTACGGCATCAAGGGCGAGGAGGCCGACGCTCTTGTGCAGCTTGCTCGGGACGCTCGTAAGAAGGGGTGGTGGCACACGTACGGTGACGTCCTGCCCAAGTGGTTCGAGGCGTACCTGGGCTTCGAGGCCGAGGCCGCCCGGATCTCCGCCTTCAAGCCACTCGTGATCCCGGGTCTCCTCCAGAACGAGGGGTATGCGCGGGCCGTGCTCCATGCGGCGCCGGACGCCAGTGCCGCCGATGAGGTAGATCGTCAAGTGGCTCTGCGGATGGAGCGGCAGGCGATCCTGACTCGGACCAGGCCGGTCGACTTCTGGGTCATCCTCAGTGAGACGGCCCTTCGTGTTCAGGTGGGTTCACCTGATGTCATGCGAGGGCAGCTTCAGTACCTCATTGAGATGGCAGAGCGTCCGAACATCACTCTGCAGGTGCTGCCGTTCAGCACGGCTGCGCACGTGAACCCGGTCAGCCCGTTCACCATTCTGGAGCTGCCCGCGACTCTGGATCCGACGGTCGTCCACCTCGAACACCTGACGGGAAGCCTCTTCCTCGAACGTGCAGAAGAGATTCGCCGCTATACAGTGGTATTTGACCACCTTCGTGCTGAGGCGCACGGGATGAACCGATCCATCGCGCTCATCTCCCAGGTGGCCGAGGAGCTTCGGTAGCCCTCCAGGGCAGAGGAGGTGCGGGGTGGCCGCAATGGACGGCAGGCATGATCTTTCCCGCGCCGTCTGGCGCAAGAGCAGTCGGAGCAACGGCGGCGAAGACGCGTGTGTCGAAATCGCGGCAGTGAACCCTGGACATGCCGTGCGCGACTCAAAGGATCCCCACGGCGGAGTGCTCATGTTCGGCGGTGCTGCCTGGCGGGCTTTCCTCGACCAGGTCAGAGAGGGATCCTTCGACCTCTAGGGATGCCCTTGAGAGCTCAGGTGCCGCACCGCACGGTCCTTCATAGCTCGTACGAACAGTTCTCTCCAAGGTTTCGAGGCGACGGGCACTGGATTCCGGGCCGGGGTAGGCGCCCTGACATGGCACTACCTCCAGGCTGGTCAAAGCGGCCACGCCCGTACACCGGATCCCCATGACGAGGATCTGGTGCGGGCGGCGCCGTACTCGAGCTCAATGGAGGAGACCGATCGTCAGGTCGTCCTGAGGGTCGATCGGCAGGCGATCCTGACGCGCCGCATCCCTCAGACCTGGCGAGCAGAGCAGTCTCCTAGCAAAACTGGACGAACCCGGAGCAGGGACCAGGCAGGGAACAACGGCCGTCCGTCGATGGTTATATATCTCGTGGCCGGTGTGCCCAGTGTCCCCGGGCCTCATCTATTGCCTTCGCGGATTACCGTTCGGCTGGAGCCGCGTTGAGCCTTTCGCCGAGAGGCGACCTGCACACCGGTACGCAAGCATCGAAAGCCCCGCCAGGAAACTTCCTGGCGGGGCTTTCGTGTATGAGCAGGAGCTTGCCGGGTTGCCGTACCACCCGAAGAGTTGCTCTACCCCGTCGGAGGGATCGGCTGCGAAGCCGTCCGACGACATCGCCATCTCGGCGACGACCGCGGCCATGGGGAGCTCCAGATCCATCGGGACGGCGAACGCCTCTGCCGACGCCGGGCTCCGCTTCGCGGGATATGGACTTGCACCTCACGTGACGTGAGGACTCATCGTGAGGTGCGTACCGAGAAGGGGGGAAGGCGATGAGCCATTCGGTGGGACGGGTCGCCGGCTACGCCGGGATCACGGTGCGCACGCTGCATCACTACGACGAGATCGGGCTGCTCTCCCCGAGCGCCCGCAGCCATGCGGGTCATCGGCGTTATGACGACGCCGACCTCGACCGGCTGCAGCAGATCCTGTTCTACCGGGAGCTCGGCTTCCCGCTCGACGAGGTCGCGGCCCTGCTC
>DASYNF010000012.1:0-4380 GCA_036008685.1 Actinomadura sp.
CGGCCGCGCCACCGCCGGGGTCCACGGGATCCGGAGGCCGCATCGGGTCGGCCGCATGTCGGCTCCTCGGATCTATCCGGCTGTGGCCGTACGGACTGTGCTCCCCCACCGCAGGCCGCCACGCGCAGGACATGGGCCGTACGCACATCGTGGCCCCAGCGGCTCAGCGACGAAGGACCCCGGAGTGAACGCCCGACCCGGCCCGCCCACCTCCGAGCAGGGGTTAGCCCTCCACCTGCTCCGACGCCGATTTCCCGGCGTCCCTGTCTGGTACGGCGTCTACACGGGCCATTGGTGGGCCCTCATCGACGGCCGGTTGACAGAGGCCCAGAGCCCCGAGCAACTCGGCCATGCGCTCAGCCGCCTGTACGAACCGCGACCGCACCCGCCAGGAGAGGGCCCCATGAGACGACCCGGCCCGCCCGGGTCCGCCAGTCCCGGGAGTGAGCCCGGGAGTTGACCCGGGGACCGGCTCGGCGCGTTCGACCTGACGCTCAACGCCCTCGACAACCTGTCCATCGACGCGGCCGTCGAGCAGCCGGCCTCCGGCGGCTTTCCGGTCACCGGGGACCTGTTCTCCCGCTGCGATGGGATCACCTCGGCTTCCTCGGCCGGCGAACCTGCTCCCGTCCCCAGGCGCCGGGCCCGCGCCCGCCGCGCGACCCGGCCGCGGCCGAGGAAGGCGGCGGCCAGGAGCGAGCGCGGCGGAGCCCGGCGGACGCGGCGTCCACCCGGCCCGCCATGCGGGCTCAGTCGCAGCAGGCGTCCGCCCCGGCGGGGGTGGTCGCGCTCTTGCCCAAGGTGTCGGCGTCGGCCTTGACGACGTAGACCTCCCACGGCTCCTTGCCCGGGCCGTGCACCCAGACCTTGTCCTGCAGGGCGTAGCAGCAGGAGGTGTCGTTCTCCTCGAAGGCGGCCAGCCCCGCGTCCTTGAGCCGGGCGGTGGCCGCGGTGACCTCCTCGGTCGAGTCGACCTCGACGCCGAGGTGGTCCAGGCGGGTGTCCTCACCCTCCTTGCCCTCGAGGAGTACGAGCTTGAGCGGGGGGGTGGTGATGGCGAAGTTGGCGTAGCCTTCGCGGCGCTTGGTCGGCGCGGTGCCGAAGAGCTTCGAATAGAAGGCGATGGAGCCTTCGAGGTCGGCGACCCGCAGGGCCAGCTGGACACGGGACATGGGTTCCTCCAGGTGATGACGGTCGGAGATGGTCGGCGGGGCAGGCCGTACCCCATGAGGACGGCCTGCGTACGAGCACGCCGGAGATGACGGGCTCACGGCGAATCCCTTGTTTCGACGTTCGTCTATATTCTGGAGCTTGGCACAGGACATCGATGAGTGTCAACATAGACGTATGTCGAATTCGAAGGCGTTGGAGCTGCCGGTCCTTCAGGAGGAGGCGGTGCCGTGCTGCCCGCCGTTGACCTCGGCGGAGCTGTCCCAGGCGGACGCGGTCAGGATGGCGGCGATGTTCAAGGCGCTGTCGGATCCGGTGCGGCTGCGGCTGTTCTCCAAGGTGGCCTCGCACCCGGGCGGGGAGGCGTGCGTGTGCGACATCGCCGACGTGGGGGTCTCACAGCCGACGGTCAGTCATCACCTGAAAAAGCTGCGCGAGGCCGGACTCCTGGCCTCCGAGCGGCGGGGCACATGGGTCTATTACCGGGTCGAGCCGTCCGTACTGGCCGCCATGGGGCAGATGCTCACCACCCGGTGAGGCTTCCGGAGACAGCAAGGGCCGCGCGGCGTCTGCCGCGCGGCCCTTCAGTGCTGTTCGCCGTTATCGCAGGGCTGGGGCGGTGAACTTCCGCCGCCAGGCCAGGGACACGTAGACCAGGGCGATCAGCACCGGGACCTCGATGAGCGGGCCGACGACGCCCGACAGGGCCTGGCCGGAGGTCACGCCGAAGGTCGCGATGGCGACCGCGATGGCCAGCTCGAAGTTGTTGCCCGCCGCGGTGAACGCCAGCGTCGCGGTGCGGTCGTAGGCGAGACCGATGGCCTTGCCGAGCGCGAAGGTGCCGAACCACATGATCGCGAAGTAGGCCAGCAGCGGCAGCGCGATGCGGACGACGTCCAGGGGCCGGCTGGTGATCGTCTTTCCCTGCAGGGCGAAGAGGATCACGATGGTGAACAGCAGGCCGTAGAGGGCGAACGGGCCGATCTTGGGCAGGAAGCCGGACTCATAGCGATCGCGGCCCAGGGATTTCTCGCCGAAGCGGCGGGTGAGGAACCCGGCGGCCAGCGGGACGCCCAGGAAGATGACGACGTTGAGTGCGATCTTCCACATCGAGATGTCGAGGTGCTGTCCGTCTCCGAGGCCCAGCCAGGCCGGCAGGAGGTCGAGGTAGAACCAGCCGAGCAATCCGAAGGCCAGCACCTGGAAGACCGAGTTCAGTGCCACGAGCACGGCCGCGGCCTCGCGGTCGCCGCAGGCCAGGTCGTTCCAGATGATGACCATCGCGATGCAGCGGGCCAGCCCGACGATGATCAGCCCGGTGCGGTAGGCGGGCAGGTCCGGCAGGAAGATCCAGGCCAGCGCGAACATCACCGCGGGCCCGATGAGCCAGTTGATGACCAGCGAGGAGATCATGAGCTTCTTGTCGCCGGCGACCGCGTCCAGCTTGTCGTAGCGGACCTTGGCCAGCACCGGATACATCATGATCAGCAGGCCGAGTGCGATCGGCAGCGAGACCCCGCCGATCTCGACCTTGCTCAGCACATCGTCCAGGCCCGGGATCAGGCGGCCGAGACCGAGGCCGAGGGCCATGGCGATGAGGATCCACACCGCCAGGAAGCGGTCCAGAGTGGAGAGTTTCCCGACGATCCCGGTCTCGGCCGTGTGCTCGCGGGTGGGGGGTTCGGTCGTGGTCACGGGCAGGGCCTCTTCCGGTCGGCGGCCGCGGTGGTACGGGCGGTCTCGGCCAGCTCGGCGAAGGAGCCGGCCAGCGAGGCGATGACGTCGGGACGGAGCTTGTAGTAGGTGAAGCGGCCACACGGCTCGGTATCGACGATCCCCGCCTCGCGCAGCACCCGCAGATGGTTGGACAGGTTGGTCTGCCTCGCGCCGGTCTCCTCCACCAGATGGGTCGTGCACAGCGTCTCGCGAGCGAGCAGGGCCACGATCTGGAGCCTGAGCGGGTCTGCCAGCACCCGGATCAGATCAGTCTCGCCTGACGTCAGCATGCACTGATACTGTCACATATCAGCGGGCACTGATGCCAGCGCCGTCCCCTTCTTCCGCGACGCAGGAGAGATCCCGATGCCCGACAAGCCTTCCGTGCTCTTCGTCTGCGTCCACAACGCCGGCCGCTCCCAGATGGCCGCCGCCTGGCTGACCCACCTGGCCGGCGACCGCGTCGAGGTACGCTCCGCGGGCTCCGCCCCGGCCGAGGAGGTCAACCCGGCCGTCGTCGAGGCCATGAAAGAGGCCGGCATCGACATCACCGCCGAGATTCCCAAGGTGCTGACCGTCGAAGCCGTCCAGGCCTCCGACGTGTGCATCACCATGGGCTGCGGCGACGTCTGCCCGGTGTTCCCCGGCAAGCGCTACCTGGACTGGACGCTGGAGGACCCGGCCGGCCAGGGCCTCGAGGCCGTCCGCCCCATCCGCGACGAGATCAGGACCCGGATCGAGGTCCTGATCGCCGAGCTCGCCCCCGCGGACGGCCGGGGATGACGGCCACCGCCGGGCTCCGCATCACCGCGATGCTGCCCGAGCATTCCGGGCAGGTCCTGGCGATCTACCGGCTCGGCATCGAGGAGGGCCAGGCCACCTTCGAGACCGCCGCTCCCACCTGCCAGGAGTTCGACGCGGCGAAGCTCCCCGGCCACCGGCACGTCGCCCTCGACGCCGGCGGGCGGGTCCTCGGCTGGACCGCGGCGGTCGCCGTCTCGGACCGGTGCGCTTACGCGGGCGTGGTCGAGCACTCCGTCTACGTCCACCCCGGCGCCCGCGGCCGGGGCGTCGGCACCGCCCTCCTGCGGGCCCTGATCGCCTCGACCGAGACGGCCGGCATCTGGACGATCCAGTCCGGGATCTTCCCTGAGAACACCGCGAGCCTCGCCCTCCACCAGCGTGCCGGGTTCCGCGTGATCGGCACCCGCGAGCGCATCGGCCGCCACCGCGGCCTGTGGCGCGACGTCGTCCTCATCGAACGCCGCAGCCCGTCGGTGTCCTGACCCTCGCACCGCACCCCGAGGTCAAGCCCGCACGTTCCCACTCTTCGGGAACCATCGTTTGCGGTCGAGTGAACCCGGACGGATTTCAGCGGTGGGTCCCGGCGCTCCCACGACATGCCGCCGACCCGGGCAACGGCATCACCGCGGTCACCAGGCTCCTCGGCGTCAGCCCCGGCACCTTCTATAACCGCGTCCCCGGCCTCAAAAA
>DASYNF010000013.1:0-1812 GCA_036008685.1 Actinomadura sp.
GCTGCGCAAGCTGGTCGCTGCGATGCAGGCTGATGACGCGGCCGCGGCCCGCGACCTGGCCGGCCGCATCCACCTGCTCGGCGACGCGGGCACCACGCCGTCGGTGCCGCGCATGGTGGCCGACGCGCTGTCCACCCGCCGAGTCTTGCGCATCGGCTATGGCGATCGCGAGGGTGCCGCCACGATGCGCGAGATCGAGCCACTCGGCTACGTGGGCAAGGAGACCCACTGGTATTTGGTGGCCTGGTGCCGGCTGCGCGACGCCCTGCGTGCCTTCCGCATCGACCGGATCACCTCGGTCTCGGTCACCGCCGAAGTGCCCGCGCCACGCGCGCTGCGCAGCGAGGATCTCGACATCCCACAGGGGATCGTCTATCAGCTCACCTTGAGTTGACGGCCGAGCCCTGTGCCGCCGGGCCGGTCCCGCCGAAGGGCCGGCCCGGCGGCACGACGGCTCAGGCCTGGACGAACGGCGGCTTGAATACCGCGAAGTGGTTACCGGCCGGGTCGAGCAGGTGCGCGAAAGTCACCCCGGCCGGGTTGACCTCCGGCGCACGCTGGACCTGGCCACCCGCCTCTTCGGCCCGCCGGCACGTAGCCTCGACGTCCTCGACGAGCATGGTGAAGACCGCATAGCTGGGCATCTTTCCCTTTGTCGCGAAGAGTCCGCCGTGCAGTCCCTCCGCGTCGCCCGTGGTGAGGATCTGGTACGCCGGGTCCGTGCTCTTCGTGTCGTCATGCGAGACCGTCCAGCCGAACACGTCACCGTAGAACCGTTCCGCGGCCGCCGGGTCGTCGGTGCCGATCTCGAACCAGCCGATGCCGTTGAATCCAGGCATGTCATCCCTCTCGTGTCGCGCCAGGCGTGTCCCGGCTCGTCCCACCCTCGAGGGCGGCGGCGACAACCCCCTGTCGGTGTTTCCGCGAGGATCGAGAAGTCCTTCGGGACTGCGCAGCGCTACCGGACCATCGAGATCCAGGTCGGCGCCCACACCATCACCACCGCCGACCCCTACCCGATGACCTCCAGGAAGCCCTCGACCGCATCCACTGCCACGCCGGTGCTCTAATTCGGTCACGGTAACGGCGGTCAGGAACGCGTGGGCGAGCGTGGAGTTCTGACGTGGGGGAGAGACGTTGGGGTCCTCCTCAGTGGACGAGGCCGGTGAGGAACTCCTGGGTCTCCTCGTCCACGGAGTAGAGCACCGTGCCGAGCATGCCTCGGGTCAGCAGGACCTTGTAGGTGTTGCGGATCAGCTGATCGGCCTCTTCGTCTGTGACCCCCTTCTTCTTGAGTCCCGGGTCCTTGCTGGCGGAGCGGACGGTGATCAGCCGTCCGTTCCGCCAGACGAGGTCAGGCCCGATGATCACGCCGTTCCAGTCGTACTCGAACCCCTGCGCGGTGTAGACGCAGCCGACCTGGCCGAAGCCGCCATCGGCGGTGGCCCACAGCGCGCTGGCGGGGGAGTCGCCCACGGCACGTTCGCCCTTGACGTTCCATGGCCGGGACCAGCCGCCCACCACGACGTCCGGGACGAGCGTGTCGTCCTTGCGCGGATTGCTCCACGGCCAGCAGAACCCGGCCGTCATCCGCGCCGAAGAGCCGGCTTCGAGCCACGAGCGCAGCAGCGTCTCCAGTTCGTACGGGGATTCCGCCGACATGACCTCGAAACGCTCATCACCGATCCAACGCTGCGGACCGCCATCATCCAGGCCGAGCAGTCGCAGGACCCATTCCTCATAGGCCCGGCTGCCTCCCGCCCGGAACTGGCCGTCCAGCAGGAATTCCGGCACCCGGGCCGCGTCGATCAG
>DASYNF010000014.1:0-19265 GCA_036008685.1 Actinomadura sp.
CCCCCCCCCCCCCCCCCCACGACTGCAAGATCACACGTGGAAGGGGAGGCGGGTCAGTGCCGGGCGGCGCGGTTGACCGTGGACAGCACGGCCTTGAGCGAGGCGGTGACGATGTTGGCGTCGACGCCCACGCCCCAGAAGACCCTGCCGCCCACCTGGGCCTCCACGTAGGCGGCCGCCTTGGCGTCGCCACCGGAGCTCAGCGCGTGCTCGTGGTAGTCCAGAACCCGGACCTCGACCCCGATGGGAGCGAGCGCCGCGACGAACGCCGAGATGGGGCCGTTGCCGATGCCCTCGATCTCACGGATCTCGCCGTCCAGCCGGACGTCACAGTCGAGCCGGTCCTGCTGGTCGGTACGCGAGGTCGTACGGTGGGCCAGCAGGCCGATGCGGGGTCCGGAAGCGAGGTATTCGGCCGCGAAGATGTCCCACATGCGCTCGGCGGTCACCTCGCCGCCTTCGCTGTCGGTGTGCCCCTGCACGACCCGGGAGAACTCGATCTGCAGCCGCCGCGGCAGGTCCATGGAGTGCTCGGCCTGCATGATGTAGGACACGCCGCCCTTGCCGGACTGGCTGTTGACGCGGATGACCGCCTCATAGGTACGGCCGACGTCACGCGGATCGATCGGGAGGTAGGGCAGCCCCCAGCGGTGCTCCTCCACGGGAACCCCGGCCTCGGCGGCCGCGTGCTCCAGGGCCGCGAAACCCTTCTTGATCGCATCCTGGTGCGAGCCGGAGAAGGAGGTGTAGACCAGGTCACCGGCATAGGGGTGGCGCTCGTGCACCGGGATCTGGTTGCAGTACTCGACCGTACGCCGGATCTCGTCGATGTCGGAGAAGTCGATCTGCGGGTCGACGCCCTGGGAGAACAGGTTCATGCCGAGGGTGACCAGGCACACGTTGCCGGTGCGCTCGCCGTTGCCGAACAGGCAGCCCTCGACCCGGTCGGCGCCGGCCATGACCCCCAGCTCGGCGGAGGCGACCGCGGTGCCCCTGTCGTTGTGCGGGTGAACCGACAGGCACACGTGCTCGCGCCGCGACAGGTTGCGGCTCATCCACTCGATCTGGTCGGCGTAGACGTTGGGGGTGGACCGCTCCACCGTCGAGGGAAGGTTGAGGACGATCTCACGACCCGGCCCGGGCTCCCACACGTCCATGACCGCCTCGCAGACCTCGAGCGCGAAGTCCAGCTCGGTGTCGACGAAGATCTCTGGCGAATACTCCAGACCGAAGTCGCAGTCCTCGAGGTACTGCTCGGCGAACTTCATGACGTGTTGCGTCCCGCTGATCGCCAGGGCCCTGCAGTCGTCGCGGTCGATCCCGAAGACGACCTCGCGGAACAGCGGCGCGGTCGCGTTGTAGAGGTGAACCGTCGCCTGGGCGGCGCCTTCGAGGGACTGCACGGTCCGCTCGATGAGCTCCTCGCGGGACTGGGTCAGCACCGAGATGCGCACGTCCGAGGGGATCCGGTCCTCTTCGATCAGGGCCCGGACGAAGTCGAAGTCGGTCTGGCTCGCCGCGGGAAAGCCGACCTCGATCTCCTTGTAGCCCATTCCGACCAGGAGCTCGAACATCTTGAGCTTGCGGGCCGGGCTCATGGGGTCGATCAGCGCCTGGTTGCCGTCACGCAGGTCGGTGGACAACCAGCGCGGCGCCTTGGTGATCGTCTTGGTCGGCCAGGTGCGGTCCGGGAGATCCACCGGGGGAAAGGACGGGTAGCGCTGGAAGGGCATGCCGCTGGGTTGCTGCTGGACGTTCATGTACGACGGGCTCCGATGCTCGAGATCCTGCGGCCGACGGTCACGTCAAAGCCCCGCGACGAGGGGGCCGACCGGTTTACAGGTCCCCGTCGCGGCCGCTAAGGAGGAGCAGCTCACGCAGCACGTCCCCAAGCTAACAGACGCCGTGACCTGACCGCCGGCCGATGACACCGCCGAACGGAGGCACGGCACGGTGACGGGGCCTCCCAGGCGGCTCCACAGGAGCCGCCACGGGAACCTCTACAGGAGCCCTGAAGAGCACGGCAAAGCAGGTCGCGCCGCCTCCGAGGGCCTCGCACTCCCTCGGACTCGCCGATGCCGGCGGTGGTCACACCGTAACCGCCGGCTCTCGGTCGCCCGCCCGTACGGGCCGCGGAAGTGGCCAGGACCACATCTCCCCGCCGGCGACGAGCACGACGAGGCGGCCCCGGTCATGGATTCGCGGCGCCCTCCGCCGTCAGGATGACACCGAGAGCATGCGCCGCCGTCATGCCGAGCAGACCGGCGACCCGATGGACGGCCTGCCGCTCCCCCTCGCTCAGCGGTCCGTCGGCCAGGGCGACGCGGACGACCTGCGCGAGGAACCACTCCTTGGCCTCCACCCGCAGCTGCGAGCCGGCCCGGCCGACCTTGTCGCGCAGATCCTCGGCCGCCAGATCCTCGGCCGCCGATCTCAGGTCGCTGTCGAGGGCCTGTGGGCCGTAGTCCTCCTTGCCATAGCCCCGGACGATCTCGAGCGCGCGGCGCCGCGAGCCGTCATCGACCGGGTCCCCGGCGCTCAGCACCAGGGCGACGGCCGCGCGCATACCGATCGGTAGTGCCGCGGTCATCTGCCGGACGGTCGGGAGCTTCAGCACCGGAACACCGAACCGGGTGTGGCAGGTGCGGCACTCCACGGCCTCGCCCACCCGCCGGAGCGGCACCACGGGCAGGAAGAACAGCGTGACCCACCGCCGTCCGATCCGCCGCCGGTACGGCCGGTCGCCGCCGCAGTGCGGGCAGTGAAAGACCCCCTGGCCGACCGTCCGGAAGAACACCGACAAGCCGAAGACGAGCAACAACGGGTCCTCCTCAGACCACGCGCCTCGGCCGAACGTTCGCACACCGGCGTTCGGGCTGGACGCTCGGGCTGGACGCTCGGACACGGACGCTCGGACACGGGCGTTCGGGCACGGGCGTTCGGGCACGGGCGTTCGGATACGGGGTTCGACGACCGGCCACGTCCGGCAGGCCGGGGCCACATGGGAGAACGAAGCCGCGACGAAGCCGTTCGGCCGAAAACGCCGTTCCGTCAGTCGTCGAAGCCGAGGCGGCGGAGCTGCTTCGGGTCCCGCTGCCAGTCCTTGGCGACCTTGACCCGCAGGTCCAGGAACACCTTGGTCCCGAGCAGCGCCTCGATCTGCTTGCGGGCATGGGTGCCCACATCTCGCAGCCTGGATCCCTTGGCGCCGATGACGATGGCCTTCTGGCTCGGCCGTTCCACGAACAGGTGCGCGTAGACGTCGACGAGGTCGTCGCGGCCTTCCCGGGGGGCCATCTCGTCGACCACGACGGCGATCGAGTGCGGCAGCTCGTCCCGTACGCCCTCCAGGGCCGCCTCCCGGATGAGCTCGGCGGCGAGGAGATGCTCGGGCTCGTCGGTCAGATCGCCCTCGGGATACAAAGGCATGCCCTCGGGCAGCCGGGCGGTGAGCAGATCGCTGACGACGTCGAGCTGGTAGCCGTCCTGGGCCGACACCGGCACGATGTCGGCCCACTCCCCGATCTCCCCCACCCGCAGCAGCTGCTCGGCGAGCTGCCCTTTCGAGACCAGGTCGGCCTTGGTGACGATGGCGATGACGGGCGTCTTCTTGACCTGGGCGAGCTCGCGGGCGATGTACTTGTCGCCGGGGCCGATCTGCTGGTCGGCCGGAACGCAGAAGCCGATGACGTCGACCTCGGTCAGCGTCGACCGCGCCAGGCTGTCGAGACGCTCGCCGAGCAACGTGCGCGGCTTGTGCAGACCCGGGGTGTCCACGATGACCAGCTGCGCGTCAGGCCGGTGCACGATGCCCCGGATGGCCCTCCGGGTCGTCTGTGGACGACTGCTCGTGATCGCCACCTTCGTGCCGACGAGCGCATTCATCAACGTCGACTTCCCCACGTTGGGGCGGCCGATGAAACATGCGAACCCGGCGCGGAAGTCCGAGGTGGTTGGTGACATCACGGCGTCAATTCTTCCGTACGCCCGGAACGGATGATCCGGGCCCTCAGGGGACAAGGGTCGTGTGGAGCTCGCCGTTGAGGCCGGCGACGAGCACGGGCGCCTTGCGGCCGAGGTCCCGTACGGCTTCGACGTCCCCCTCGGCGGCCGATTCGGACGGCGTCACGAGGGCCGCCGCCTCGAGATCCTCGGCCCCGCTCGACACCGCCATCGCCACCGCCACCTGCAGCGCGGACAGCTTCAGCGACGGCAGGTCGACCGTCCCCGCGGCGTAGGTCCGCCCGGTCTCGTCCCGGACCGCGGCCCCCTCGGCGGCGCCCGTACGGGCCCGCACCGATCTGGCCAGCGTGATTATCTTCGCGTCCTCGGCACCGATCTCACTCACGTCTCCCAGGGTAGGGGGCCGGGGCGGGTCGCGGAGACCGCGCCGGTCCGCGGCCGCGGGTACGCGCGGTGGCCACGGATCCTCCGGCCCCCACCGGAAGGCGCCGTAGCGCTCCGGTGGCGGAGGCCCGCGGCGTGTCCCGGTAGGACGGGACGGCAGCGGTCGATCGTGCCGCGGTCCGGTCCGGCTGATCCCGGCCACCGCGCGGCCCGCGCGGACGAGAGCCGTCGTGCGACGTTCGTCGTGCGTTCGGCGTGCCTCCGCGACCCCATCTGAGATCCCCCCGAATGATCTCCAAACGGACTGATCATTCCCGTCGCGGCCGAGCGCTAATCGACTGTCAACAATCTCTTACGGTGTGTCGGCCGACTCTAGGCGTCGATGTGCTCGGAACCCTCGGCGGGCGCGTGCTCCTCGACGGGGATGCGCTCGACGAGGACGGTGCCGATGCGGTTGCGTCGTCCGGCGATGCTCTCGGCCTTGAGGGTGAGCCCGGCCACGGTCGCCGTGGACCCCGCGATGGGGACCCTGCCGAGGGCGTGCGCCAGCAGTCCCCCGACGGTCTCGACGTCCTCGACCTCGATCTCGACCTCGAACAGCTCCGAGAGCTCATCGACGGGGAGCCGCGCGGTGACGCGGTAGCCGCCCTCGGGGAGCCGTTCGACCCGGGGCGCCTCCACGTCGTACTCGTCGGCGATCTCGCCGACGATCTCTTCGAGGATGTCCTCGATGGTGACCAGGCCGGCGGTGCCGCCGTACTCGTCGATGACGATGGCCAGATGGGTCTGGTGGGCCTGCATGTCCCGCAGGAGCTCGTCGATCGGTTTGCTGTCGGGGACATAGGCGGCAGGCCGCATCACCGACTCGACCGTCTCGACCGACTCGCCGTCCCGGTATTCGTGGCTGCGCCTGACGACGTCCTTCAGATAGGCGATGCCCACCACGTCGTCCTCGTTCTCCCCGACGACCGGGATGCGGGAGAAACCGCTGCGCAGGGCCAGTGAAAGCGCCTGTCGCAGCGTCTTGCCGCGTTCGATGAAGACGATGTCGGTGCGCGGCACCATCACCTCGCGTACGAGGGTGTCACCGAGCTCGAAGACGGAATGGATCATCTCCCGCTCGTCGGGCTCGATGAGACTGCGCTGTTCGGCCAGGTCCACGAGGTCCCGGAGCTCGGCCTCGGAGGCGAACGGCCCCTCGCGAAATCCCTTGCCGGGCGTGAGGATGTTGCCGAGCAGGATGAGGAGCCTCGGCAGCGGCCCGAAGACACGCGTCACCGGGTGCATCACCCCGGCCCCGGCCAGGGCGACACGATCGGCGTGCTGACGGCCGAGGGTCCGCGGTGCGACTCCCACGACGACGTAGCTGACAACGATCATGATGAGGGCCGCGGTCACGTAGGCGGCCCAGGTCTCGCCCAGCCACTTCACGCACAGGACCGCGACGACGACGGTGGCGGCGAGCTCACCACTGACGCGCAGCAGCAGGACGAGGTTGAGATACCTGGCCGGATCGGCGACGACCTCCGCGAGCCGCCCCGCGCCCCGGCGACCCTCGCGGACCAGCTCTTCGACCCGCACCCGGGATACCCGGGCCAGCGCGGTCTCGACGCTGGCGAGCAGGCCGGCCACGACCACAAGGGCGACCGCTCCGGCCAGCAACCACCCGTGAGCTGTGTTCATGGCCTCGCTCCACTCGACGGCTCACAGCCGCCTGGACCCGGCGGCCTTCGATCTCCGGTACGCTCCCGCGCGCCCGGCGCTCCGGCCGGTGCACGGCTGCTCGGGATCATCGCGTTTCTTGCTTCTCCCGCCAGGAGTTGAGGAGACCGGCCTGCAGGCCGAACATCTCCTCGTGCTCTGCGGGCTCGGCATGGTCATACCCCAGCAGATGCAGGATCCCGTGCGTGCACAGGAGCTGCAGTTCGTCCTCGGTGCTGTGGCCGGCCTCACGGGCCTGCGCCTCGGCGACGGACGGGCAGATCACCACGTCACCGAGCAACCCCGGGTCGACCGCCCCGCCGTCCTCGGAGCCGCCGGCCTGGTGTCCTGGGCGCAGCTCGTCCATCGGGAAGGCGAGCACATCGGTCGGACCGGCCTCACCCATCCACTTCTCGTTCAGCTCGGTCATCGCCGGCTCGTCCACGAGCATCACCGACAGCTCGGCGAGCGGATTGACCTTCATGCCGTCCAGCACGTGCCTCGCCAGCTCGACGAGGTGGGCCTCGTTCACCTCGGCGCCGGACTCGTTCAGGACCTCGATGCTCATATCCGCTCCGCTTCCGCTCCACAGGGCCACGTGGCCGGCCCGCCCGGGCCCGTCACCGATGCTCGCGTGCTCACCTGGGTCCTCGCCTGCGAGGCCCCTGGTCCGCGGCCTCACTGTCGCCCTTCGCCTCGTCATAGCGGGTGTAGGCGTCGACGATGTCGGTGACCAGCTTGTGACGCACCACGTCCTGGCTGCTCAGGCGGCTGAAGTGGATGTCGTTGACGCCTTCCAGGATCCCCTCGACCACGCGCAGGCCGCTCTGCTGGCCTCTGGGGAGGTCGACCTGGGTCACGTCCCCCGTGACCACCACCTTGGAGCCGAACCCCAGCCTGGTGAGGAACATCTTCATCTGCTCCGGCGAGGTGTTCTGGGCCTCGTCGAGGATGATGAACGAGTCGTTGAGCGTACGGCCGCGCATGTAGGCCAGGGGGGCGACCTCGATCGTTCCCGCGGCCATCAGACGCGGGATCGAGTCCGGGTCCACCATGTCGTGGAGCGCGTCGTACAGCGGCCGGAGGTACGGATCGATCTTCTCGTACAACGTGCCGGGCAGGAATCCGAGCCGCTCGCCGGCCTCGACCGCGGGGCGCGTCAGGATGATCCGGTTGACCTGCTTGTCCTGGAGCGCCCTGACCGCCTTGGCCATGGCGAGGTAGGTCTTGCCGGTGCCCGCCGGGCCGATGCCGAACACGATCGTGTGCTTGTCGATCGCGTCGACGTAGCGCTTCTGGTTGAGCGTCTTCGGCCTGATCGTACGGCCGCGCCCCGAGAGCACATCGAGTGTCAGCACCTCGGCCGGCCGCTCGACCGCGTCGGCGCGGAGCATGGCCAGGCTGCGCTCGACCGCGTCGGGGGTCAGCTGCGCCCCGCTTTTGAGCAGGTCCACGAGCTCGGAGAACAGCTTGGTGGCGAGCTCGGTCTCCTCCTCGGGACCGGTCACCGTGATCTCGTTGCCGCGGACGTGGATGTCGCTGTTGAAGGCCTGCTCCACCACGTGCAGCAGCTCATCACGAGAGCCGAGCAGGCCCACCATCGAATGGTCGTCCGGCACGACGATCTTGATCTGGGAGCGCGGAGCCGTCCGGCCCTTACGCGCTGAGCGTGTTGATTCGACCATCAGCCGGCCTTACGGCCTCTTCGCCCTGCTTCCTGTTCACTCTGCGTAGTCTGGCGCGTTGCTCCCATGGTACTGGGCAGCGCTCCGTTCCATCGTCCCCCGTGGCCGCCACGATCATCCGGGAGGCCAGTTCAGGCCACGGCCGCCGAGAACGTGGGCATGCGCATGGAAGACGGTCTGACCGGCCTGGGCGCCGGTGTTGAACACCACGCGGTAACCGGAGTCGGCGATGCCCTCGGCCACCGCGACCTCGTGCGCCTCCAGGAACAGCTCTGCGAGCAGGTCCGGATCAGCGGCCGCCAGCTCGGCCGCGGTGGCGTGGTGATCCTTCGGGATCACCAGGACATGCGTCGGAGCCTGCGGGTTGATGTCGCGGAACGCGAGCGCACGCTCACTCTCGCGTACGACCGTCGCGGGGACGTCCCCGGTGACTATCTTGCAGAACAGGCAGTCCACGGTCTCCCCCTCGATGATGTCCTGCGAATGCTATCGAGATCGCGTGACTTCGGATCGTCACACAGTCCCTTGACGGACCCTTTACTCGTTAAGGTTGCAAGGTAGTGCGACCCCCCCGGCTCGCAGGCATTGATGGCGCCATAGACCCATATGGGCGAATTCGCCGGATTTGTCGCTATGTCGTCCGGAGAATGACCAGCCCGAGCGGGCTGGCCGGGGGAAGGCAGAGGCGGCGGACAGGTGACCGAGGCGAGACTAAGAATGCCCTTTCGTAAACCAGACGAGGAGGGTAGGCGTCCCACTGATGTGACCGAGACCCTCGTGGCCGGCGGCACGGCGAGGGCGATGGCCGTCGCCTGGGACGCCGACCAGGCTGTTACCGCGCTCTACAGCGCGAACTACCGCTCGCTCGTTCGGCTTGCCAGTCTTCTCGTACGAGACGCCGGGACGGCCGAGGAGGTCGTCCAGGACGCGTTCATCGCCATGCATGGCGGCTGGCGGCGACTACGCGACCCCGACAAGGCCCTCGCCTATCTCAGGCAGTCGGTGGTCAACCGGTCACGGTCCGTGCTGCGCCACCGTGCGGTCGTGGAGAAGCACGCGCCGAAGGGGCTGCCCGACGCTCCGAGCGCCGAGAGCGGCGCGATCGTGGAGTTCGAGCGGTCCGCGGTGGTCAAAGCGCTCAGCACACTGCCCACAAGGCAACGGGAAGCACTCGTGTTGCGTTACTACGCCGATCTGTCGGAAGCGGACATCGCCCGAGCCATGGGCATCAGCCGCGGAGCCGTCAAGAGCCACACGGCGCGCGGGATGGCCGCGCTCCGAGACTCCCTGGAGCAACTGTCATGACCGACCACCACGACGAGTACGGCGACATCCTCCGCCGTGCCCTGCACGCGGAGGCGGACACGGTCGTGCCTGCGGCGGACGGGCTCGAGCGCATCCGCAGCCGCATCGCCGAACAGAAACCACGTTTTGGATCGGGCCGGCTCGGATCGGGCCGGCTCGGATGGCCATGGTCCGGATCATCGTGGTCCGTATCATCGTGGCTCGGATCATCGTGGCCCGCCGGCGGGTGGGTCCGGCCGGCGATGGCCGGCGCGGCCGCGCTGGCCATCGCCGGCGTGGTCGTTTCCGCACCATCCACGGTCAACAGCTTCATGTCGGCCGGCCGCAACCCGGCCGAGCAGACGAGCCACGGTCAGAGCGGCACCTCAGGTGCCGTGCAGCCAGGGGAGAGCGCAGAGCCCAGTGCGGAGAGCCCACCGCCTCGCCGGACCTCGGCGATCCAGGCGACGGCGCCCCATCCGGTGACCACCTCACCGGAAGGCCGGGGGTGCTCCGACGGCACCGGCGAGGCCGCCTCCCCCAACCCGAGCGCGTCCGCCCCCGCGCGGGACACGCCGACGTGTCCGTCTCCGGTGACGGCGGCTCCCACAATCCCTGTGGTCACCACTCCGCCACCGCCGCCGGCGGAGCCGCCGCCGCCCTCCCCCGGGCCCGAGGACACGCAGACGCCGCCCACCACTGACCGCGAGCCCGACCCCCAGCCCGCCCCCAGTCCATGACGTGACCGTCCGGGAACCGGGCTGAACGGGAGCGCTCCCGCTCGCGACCGGTTCGCCCCACGGCCGCCCATGCCGAGATCACGACGCGCCGGCCCGCGGGGCCGAGGTGGGGGCGGCGCCGGCCGGATCTACCAGCGGCCACAGGCGGCGAGGACCACCGAGGCCGCCGCGACCCCCGCTGTGGAGGTGCGAAGCACGGTCGGCCCGAGCCGCGTCGGCACGCCGCCCGCGTCAGTGAAGCGCCGCAGTTCCTCCTCGGTGATGCCCCCCTCGGGGCCCACGACGATGAGCACGTCGCCCTCCGTGGGAGGCGTCATCCCGCTGAGCGGGGTCACGGCCTCCTCGTGCAGGATGAGACCGCGCTGTGCGGCGGCGAGGCGATCAGCGACCTCCGCGGTCGTCGCGAGATCGGCGACCTCCGGAAGCCAGTGGCGGCGTGCCTGCTTCGCCGCCTCACGGGCGGCGTTGCGCCATCGTCCCAGCGACTTCTCACGCCGGTCAGGACGCCACTGGGTCACGCACCTGCTCGCGGCCCACGGCACGATCACATCGACGCCGACCTCGGTCATCGTCTCGACCGCCAGTTCGCCACGGTCGCCCTTCGGCAGCGCCTGGACCACCACGAGGCGGGGACAGGGTGCGGGTTCGTGCCGCCGGGCGATCACATCGAGTTCCAGGCTGCCCTGGGCCACGCTGGTGACCACGCACTCCGCGAGTAGCCCGGCACCGTCGGTCAGGTCGACCCGCTCGCCGGACCGCAGCCGCCGGACCGTCGAGGCGTGCCGGCCCTCCGCCCCGCCCAGCACGACGTGATCATCGGTGAGCTGCGCGGATTCGGTGAGAAAGACCGGAGGGCTCACCGCTCAATGAGTGTTGAAGACGTCACGGAGCCGCGAGAAGAACCCGGACTGCCCGGGCGCGAACTTGCCCGGAGGTCGCTCCTCACCCCGGAGCTTGGACAACTGCCGCAACAGCTCCTCCTGCTCCTCGTCGAGACGGATCGGCGTCTCCACATTGACGTGGATCATCAGGTCGCCGCGGCCGCTCTCGTTGAGGTGCTTGATTCCCCGCCCGTACAGCGGGATGACCTCGCCCGACTGGGTGCCCGGCTTGATGTCGACGTCCTCGGGACCGTCGAGTGTCTCCATGACCACCTTGGTCCCGAGCGCGGCCGCCGTCATCGGGATCTGCACAGTGCAGTGCAGATCGTCACCCTCCCGCTCGAAGATCTGGTGCGGTCGTTCGACGATCTCCAGGAACAGGTCGCCGGGCGGCCCGCCACCCGCGCCGACCTCGCCCTCGCCGGCCAGCTGGATGTGGGTGCCGTTCTCCACGCCGGCGGGGATCCGCACCTTGATGGTGCGACGGGTCCGCACCCGGCCGTCGCCGGAGCACTCCGGACACGGGGTGCGGATCACACTGCCGAATCCTCCGCACTGGGGGCACGGCCGCGCGGTCATCACCTGTCCGAGGAAGGACCGCGTGACCTGCTGCACCTCACCCCGCCCCTGGCACATGTCGCAGGTCTCGGGATGGGTGCCCGCCGCGGTGCCGGTTCCGGTGCAGCTCGAGCAGACGATCGCCGTCTCCACGGACAGCTCGCGCGTCGTCCCGAAGGCCGTCTCGGCCAGGTCCAGCTCCACCCGGAGCGTCGCGTTGCGCCCACGCCGGGCCCGGCTGCGCGGACCCCGGGAGGCCCCGCCACCGAAGAAGGCGTCCATGATGTCGCTGAAGGGGAACCCGGCACCGAACCCGGCACCGCCCGCCGCCGCGCCGGACGCGAAGGGGTCGGCGCCGAGGTCGAACATCTCGCGCTTCTTGGGATCGGAGAGGACCTCGTAGGCCTGGGTGATCTCCTTGAAACGCTCCTGCGTCTCCGGATCGGGATTGACGTCCGGGTGAAGCTCCCGCGCCAGCCGGCGGTAAGCCTTCTTGATCTCGTCCGCGCTTGCATCGCGGCGCACCCCGAGGGTCGCGTAATAGTCGTTTGCCACTACGACCCCGCGACAATCTGACCGACGTAGCGTGCCACTGCCCGTACTGCTCCCATCGTGCCGGGGTAATCCATCCGTGTCGGGCCGAGAACGCCCAGCTTGGCCAAGGCCTGGTCACCGACGCCGTAACCGACGGTGACCAACGAGGTCGACTGCAGGCCCTCGTGCGGGTTCTCGGTGCCTATCCGTACCGTCAGAGTAGACGAATCGCCGGTCTCACCGAGCAGCCGCATCAGCACGACCTGCTCCTCCAGCGCCTCGAGTACGTTCCGGAGGCTCTGCGAGAAGTCCACGGCCGCGAGATTCGCCGCACCCGAGAAGACGACCTTTTCTTCCTGCTTGTCCACGAGTGTCTCGAGAAGGACGGAGACCACCGAAGTCGCCACCGGGCGGTCATCGAAGGGCACCTTCTCGGCAAGGTCCGCGACCGCGATCGGTACGTCCGAGAGCCCGCATCCGTCGAGGCAGGTGTTGAGCAGCGCCCGGAGATGCCCGATCGCCTCCTCCGAGACAGGGGTATGGGTCTCGATGGCCCGCTGCTCCACGCGTCCGGTATTGGTGATCAGGACGAGCAGCAACCGGTGCGACGCGACCTGGACGATCTCGACGTGACGGACCGTCGACCTGGTGAGCGAAGGGTATTGCACCACGGCGACCTGACGGGTCAGCTGCGCCAGGAGACGCACGGTCCGGCCCACGACGTCGTCGAGGTCGTAGGCGCCCGCCAGGAAGGTCTCGATGGCGCGCCGCTCCGCCGGCGACAGCGGCTTGATCGTCGACAGCCGGTCCACGAACAGCCGGTAGCCCTTGTCGGTCGGGACCCGGCCGGCGCTCGTGTGCGGCTGAGTGATGTACCCCTCCTCCTCGAGCACCGCCATGTCGTTGCGGATCGTGGCCGGGGACACGCCCAGGTTGTGGCGGTCCGCCAGGGCCTTCGATCCCACGGGCTCGTTGGTGGAGACGTAGTCCTCGACGATGGCTCGCAACACCGCCAGTTTGCGTTCATCGAGCACGTGTTCTCACCTCCCGCCCAGTGGCCAGGCCGCTCTTCCGGTCCGTTCCGCGACCGAACGCGATCCTGGCACTCCCTGTTTCCGAGTGCCAAGTGTACGGCGCTCGGAGCCGCACTCGGCAACGAAGGTCGCACCTGCCGAACGGCCGCACACGAACAGCACTCGCGATGGCCGGAGGGTGCCACGTCTATAAATCACGAACCTGTTATGCGACGCTCTCGAATATGCACGGACGAGCACCCCGAATAGACCCCCGGGAGATACGGCCGGGCCGCCGCTGGTTCGTCATGGCAGGCGTGATCGCCCTGGTCTTCATCCTCCTCGGCATCGGCGGATTCGCTTGGGGCCTGGTGAACGCGATCCGGGACATCAGGATCGATGAACGCTTCGGTTCGGGCGACGCCGTGACCGTACGGATGGTCCCCCAGACCCGGACCGGCATCTACGCGCGCGAAGCGGTCTCGGGGGCCACACCGGACGCGGAGTGCGCCGTCACCTCCCCGTCCGGTCGGAACATCCCCGTCACAACGCCCGGCGGGCGTTTCACCATGACCGTCAACGGTGTCACCTGGTACGAGATCTATGTGATCAACACCACTGAGGCGGACGACCACCAGGTGAGGTGCGTGTCGAACGGCACCTCGGCGTTGGGCACCGCGGCGTTCGCGACGGGCAAGCACCCGGACGCAGGGTTCTTCGGCGGACTGGTCGGCGGGATCGCGTCGCTGTTCGTGCTCCCCCTCATCGGGTTGATCACCGCAGGGGTCATCGCCACCGTCACCGGAGTCAAGCGCGGCGACCACCGCAAACGTCTGATCGCCGAGCGGTACGGACGCCCCCAGGCGCCCTGACGGGTGCCCGCGTGTCAGTCGGCCCCGAGCCGGTTTCGCCCGGTACGGTGCCGTCGTCGCCTACCTCCGAGAAGACGGGAGCCGATGCCGATGGGCGCCAGGGACTATGGCGATGACGTTCTCGCGGGTGACTGGCGGCGGCCGCGGCGCGGCCAGATCCCCGAACTACCCGCCGAACGGGACCTGGTGGTCGAGGATCCCTCCAGCGGCTTCTGCGGCGCGGTCGTGGCCTGCGACAAGGAGGCCGTGACCCTCGAGGACCGGTTCGGCAGGCGGCGGCTGTTCCCGCTCGCCAAGGCGGGTTTTCTGCTGGACGGCAAGCCGGTCACGCTCGTACGCCCGGCGGCGGGCCCCCGGGGACCGCTCCGGTCGGCGTCGGGCTCCGTCGCCGTGCGCGACCTGCGGGCCCAGGTGGCCAGGGAGAGCCGGATCTACGTCGAGGGCCTGCACGACGCCGAGCTGGTCGAGAAGATCTGGGGTCATGACCTGCGGGTGGAGGGCGTCGTCGTCGAATATCTCGGCGGCGTCGACGAGCTGCCTGCCATCGTCGACGAGTTCGCCCCCGGACCCGGGCGGCGGCTCGGGGTCCTCGTGGACCATCTCGTGCCGGGGTCCAAGGAGAGCCGGATCGCCGCGGAGGTCGACTCGCCGGACGTATTGATCACAGGACATCCCTTCATCGACATCTGGGAGGCGGTGCGACCGCGGACTCTCCGGATCTCGGCCTGGCCCCAGGTGCCCAAAGGCCTTCCCTGGAAAGAGGGCGTGCTGGAAGCCCTTGGCTGGACCGGCAACACAGGCGCAGCCTGGAAAAGGATCCTCGGCTCGGTGAACTCCTACGCCGACCTGGAACCAGCGCTTCTCGGCCGCGTCGAAGAACTGATCGACTTCGTCACCACCCCCGAGCCGCTCGGCTGAGGTGACCCCCCGGAAGGAGCACGGCATGGCGGACGGCACACCGGAGCAGCCCGGCCACGGTGACCAGGGCTACAGTGACCAGGGCTACGGCGGGCAGCCGGGATATGGTTCCCCGCAGGGCTACGGGCAGCAGGGGTACGGACAACCGCAGGGCTACGGGCAGCAGGGCTACGGACAACCGCAGGGCTACGGTCCCCCGCAGGGATACGACCCGTACCAGGGCCATGGGCAGCAGCCCGGCCACGGCGGACAGCCGGGATATGGAGACCAGCCCGGCTACGGACAGCAGGGCTACGGCGCCCAGCCCGGCTACGGCATCCAGCCCGGCTACGAGACCCGGCCCGGGTATGCGGCGCAGCAGGGCTATGGCGGGCCGCAGGGCTATGGCGGAGAACCGCCCCGGCACGGCGGGCCCACGACCCCGGACGAACGGCAGTGGGCGATGCTGGGCCACATCGGCCAGGTCGTCGTCGGCTTCGTCGCGCCGCTGGTGGTCTATCTCAGCAAGAAGGACGGGTCCGCCTTCTGCCGCCACCACGGGGCCCAGGCACTGAACTTCGGGATCACCCAGTCCGTCTATTCAGTGATCAATTTCATCCTGATCTTCCTGGTCATCGGCTTCGTCACGTGGCCTGTTCAGGCCATCGCCGCGATCGTCTTCATGATCATGGCCGGGATGGCGGCGAACCGGGGCGAGTACTACCGATACCCGGCGTTCATGGCCTGGCCGATGATCAAGTAAGCGGTCGGGAGAGCCCTGGCCCTGCGGATGTCAGGTCAGATCCCGTACGACCGCGTCGGCGAGCAGCCGCCCGCGCAGCGTCAGGCGCGCGCGGCCGGCCTCGTACGCCTCCGGGTCCAGGAGCCCGTCGGCGACCAGCCGCTGGGCGGCGACGGCGTCGAGCAGGTCCACCGGACAGCCCTGGGCGAGCCTGATCTCCAGCATGATCCGTTCGATGTGCCGATCCCGGGGGCCGAGCACCTCGCGCGCGTGGGCCGGGGTCACCCGCTCGGCCAGCCGGGACGCGTAGGCGGCGGGGTGCTTGACGTTCCACCAGCGGGTGCCCCCGACATGGCTGTGCGCGCCGGGTCCGACGCCCCACCAGTCCGCGCCGGTCCAGTAGAGCTCGTTGTGCCGGCAGCGGGCCTCGAGGTCGGCGGCCCAGTTGGAGATCTCGTACCAGTTCAGGCCGTGGGCACTGAGCGTCTCCTCGGCCATGAGGTATCGATCGGCCATGGCGTCGTCGTCGGGGGCGGCCAACTCGCCGCGCCGGACCCGGGCGGCGAGCCGGGTGCCGTCCTCGACGATGAGGGCGTAGGCCGAGATGTGATCGGGCCGTACCTCCAGGGCGGCCTCGAGGGACGCGCGCCAGTCGTCGTGACTCTCCCCCGGCGCCCCGTAGATGAGGTCCAGGTTGACGTGCGCGAACCCGGCCTCGCGGGTCCACTGGGCGACCTGGGGAACCCGTCCTGGCGTGTGCGTACGGTCCAGTGCCGCGAGCACATGCTCCCGCGCACTCTGCATCCCGAAGGACATGCGGGTGAAACCCGCCTCCCGCAGTCGCACCAGGTAGGCCTTGTCGACCGATTCGGGATTGGCCTCCGTGGTGACCTCGGCGTCCGCGGCGAGCCCGAACTCCGCGTCGACGGCCTTGAGGATCCGGCCGAGATCGTCCGGTGACAGGAGGGTCGGAGTGCCGCCGCCGAAGAACACCGTCTCGACCGGGAGCTCCGTGTCGCCCAGCACCCGCCTGGCCATCCTGATCTCGGCGATCGCGGTCTCTGCATAGGACTCCCGGGACGCCCCGGGGCCGAGTTCGGTCGCCGTGTAGGTGTTGAAGTCGCAGTAGCCGCACCGGGTCACGCAGAACGGCACATGGACGTAGAGCCCGAACGGCCGCGTCCCCAGTCCGTCGAGCGCGCTCCGCGGGAGCGCGCCATCGGCTGGTACGGGATCACCATCAGGAAGGATCGAGGGCACGTCATCAAGTCTGCCGTGTCCCGCCCACTGCCCCGCACGGCCCGATCCCAGGAGGACTCCGTCCCGCCGAGCCGGTTCGGAGGAAGATCACGAAGGCGGGCCGAGCCGTGAAAGGGTGAAGGAACAACGAACGCACACCGAAGAGGTGAGTGGTGGCGGCGGAGACGACCCCTCGGATGGCAAGAGCCGCTACGTGCTGGAGAAGAACTACTCAGTCGACCTGCGTCCCTTCATCCAGGTCTCCGATGACGAGGCGGGGGTCGTGCTCGACCGGGCCTGCTTCGACGCCGCGGTTCCGGCCTGTCTGGAGGGTCCGCCGCTCGGACATGGCGAGCGGCTGCGGCTCCTGGCCCCGGAGGGGGATTTCAGCGACATCCGCGGCGAGCCGCCTGCCCATGTCCATGACCTGTATCGGATCGGCTACGGGATGCAGGTGTGGGTGGGGAATTCGATGGGACGAGGCGCTCAGTCTCCCGAAGGAACGATCTTGGCGAGCTGACCGAGGATCTCACGGAGCATCTCGCCGTGTGAGGCGAGCATCTCACCGTGCGACGCCAGCGTCCGCCCATGACCGCCTAAGGTCTCCTGCACCTCGGCCATCTCGGTCTCGAGCGCGAGCACGTCGCCACGGAGCGAGGCGACCTCGTGACGCAGTCCCCGGGTGTCGCGGCGGAGCGCCGCGAATCCGCCGTCCATTTTTGTAGACAGATCACGCATGTCCGTCTCGACAATGGTCATTCTGGCCTCCAGCGCGTTGACCTGGTCTCGCATGACGGGACTGGCCATGACAGTACCTCTCTGCTCTCGGGGGCACGCGGGCTTCGACGTCCCTCGTCTCAGTACGCAAGCGTGTCGCCATCACAGGCTGTAGTGAAGAGGCCACGCCAATGTGGATGGCCTCGGTCCGATCACGCGTCCGCATCGGCGCCGAACTCCGCCCAGACGGTGGTTCGGCCTCCGTCGGCACAGAACCCCGAGCGGGGGGCCAGGGCGTCGACGATCCGCAGCCCCGATCGCTTTCTCCGTGTTTGGCTGACCGGCCGGCCGAGCAGAAGCCGCTGAAGCTCTGGATGAGAGATTTGGTGAAGACGGAGATCGCTTATCTGGCCACCGGAAGCTTCGCTCTCCTGATCGTGGTGGCGTGGGCGGCGATCAATCCGTTCGCCGCTGTGCTGGTGCTGCTTCCGTTGCTCGGCGCTCACCAGTGCAGTGATCACGAACGTTCGCCGGGGCGGAGACCGGCCGAACCGGTTTTCAGAGGATCGCCCCCCTTTTGAAGTCCTGATGAGCCGGATTCAACTCTGTGGACGACCTCCCTCCGTGATCTCGAAGTGGTCACCAAGGCCGGCGCGAGTTTCACATGGGCACTCGGCTTCATTCACCCTGGCCCTCGGCCCTCCGCCTTCTTCTCCTCTACCGAGCTTTCTCCTCTACCGAGCCGAGCGGCCCAGGTTCGGTACGACGGCCACGGAACAGATGTCGTGGCCCAAGAGCCCGACGAGCGCTGGGCGATAACGACCAATCCATGTCTTTTTCACGCCCTCGCCACCTTGGGCGTCTACGGTCACCGATCATGAGCCCCCGAAAGAACGTCACCGTTCTGGTGCTGGCCGGCGCATTCGGCACCGTCACAGCCGCTCCCGCCTTCGCTACGAGCGAGTCCTCCAGCACGGTCGTCGTTGAGCGGGGCCGCTCGGCCAGGACCATTCCGTTCGTCCTCCACGGCGGTGGTGAGGCGGTGATCCGCTTCAACGTCTCCGCCCCTGGAGTGTCCTGGGTTCGCAAGGGCGCGGAGTCGGCCGTCGTCTCGGTCGACGTCGACGGCCGGCACGTCACCGACCTCGTGGTGCCGTCCGCCGAACCGACCGCGCGCAGCCTCGCGCTCGGTTCTGTGCGAGGCGGCCATCACAAGCTCAGCCTGCGGTTCTCCGAGAAGGGCAGTGCGGCGAGTGCCCGCCGGGTCGTTTTGAGCCGTACGGAGGTCGGGACGCCCTCAGATCAGGTCGCGCTGCGGCACGCGCCCATCGTGGTCGGCCGTACGCTGCCGCTGCTCGGCGACGCCTACCAGAACGCGCGCACCGACACTCCGCTGATCGGCTGGCACGAGGAACTGCCCGCCACGACCCCGGGCCACCGGATCTTCGAATACTCGGTCGTGTGGAGCAACGAGGACGGCGGCACGGACTCACCGGCGCTCATGGCGCGCTGGGGCCGTACGACCGACATCGAGTGGGTCTACCGGGTCGAGGTGGACGCGGCCGGAGAACGGGTCGCAGGCTCCGGCGTGTACCAGGCTCCCGATCACCAGACCCTCCGGTTCTCCGGCGGCTACCAAGGTGACCATCCGCTGCTGCAGACCTGCACGGTCAACAACAACATGTGCGACACCGTGACGAACCCCGCACCGCTGCGGTTCTTCCTCGACACGACCCAGACCAGGCCGCAGGACCGCGCCCGCGAGGTCCTCATGGACCGCAACCCGTGGACCTATCCGGTCATGGCCCAGGAAATGATCCGCGAGGCCAAGATCGAGAATCCGTCGAACCCGGCGACCCCGGCCGTGGGCGACCAGCGCGCCTACCTCTTCATCGAGATCGACAAGGAGACGGGAGCACCGGCCGGCACCGGCTCCGCACCCGGGGTCTCGGTCGGCGTCCGGCTCAAGTCCGCCCCCTCCAGGCTCTACCGCTCCGACCACGCCATCCCCACGTCGTCGATCGCCCGTGACCTGCCGGCGGCGACCACGGTCGA
>DASYNF010000015.1:0-20394 GCA_036008685.1 Actinomadura sp.
CAAGAACCCCGCCACCAGCGAGGACCGCACCTCCTGGGTCAACGACTCCCGTCACCACGGCATCTCGATGTCCCCCCGGGGCGACAAGCTGTGCATCGCCGGGACGATGGACGACTACGCCACGGTCGTCGACCGGGCCACACTCCAGCAGGGGCCGCTGGTGCCGGCCTCCAAGCCCTACTGGGCGACCGTGAGCGGTGACGGCAAGTCCTGCGTCATCTCCGAGAGCGGCGTGGACCAGGTCACCGCGATCGACTTCGCGACCGGCGAGAAGGTCGTGTCCGTGCCCGTTGGTGACCACCCGCAGCGCGTGCGCCTCGGCCACGTGGCGGCGAACTGGACCGGCCCCACCGCGGGCTGACCGCCGAGCGCATCCCCGACAGGCGTAGCGATGCCTGATCAGTCACTATCTCGATCCGGCCCTCGTACGTGCGCGGTCTGGTTTTCGCCCTCCAACCCCCGCTCACTGGAGATCCAACGTCCTCGGCCGATCCCGCGAACTGACTTGCGGATGAGCGGCGGGTCTGGACCGTAGGGGAGACGGTCACGGAAGACCCAGGGCGACTTCTTCGGCTTCCAGGAGGTCACATCCGAGGAGAAGTCGACCGGCGAGCTGAATGCCTGATCATTTGTGGGTGCCCGCGAGCGTCCGGGCATTCGTTCGTGAGTTGGCCGACGAGGAACTCCGCAAGGCCATCAACCTCGCGATCATCTCGCTGGTGGACGACCCCCTGCCCCTGACGCTCGGGTATTCAAAGTCGACGGAGACGAGATAGAAAACGCCTAGGAACTCGATGTCGATCTGATCACCATGTTCTACACGCTGTATGGAGAACATGTGGCGATAGATAGTCCCTCGCCGAGCCTGGCGAAGGAGGCTGTGCGCCGGTGACCGCTCCGGTTGCCGTCACCGTCGCGGCTCGGCCACGTGTCCGCCGTGTCCTTGCAGCCCTATCTGCATCCCGCCGACCACCATCAACCTGGGAGGCACGGCCTATGACGCGGTCATCCGGATGCTTGTGATCAGACCAAAAGGCCGCAGGTTAGAGCAGGGGCCCGAGTTTGAAGCGCCACACGCTGAGCGACCGTCCGTCGACGCATGGCGGACGGACGTCGCTCAATCCCGTCGGTAGCTGGCGTCGATGGCGGCGGCGGCGGGCGGCCAGGCCATCTGCCCCGGCCTCCAACCGTCGGCCAGTGGGCCCAGAAGAAGAAGGTCGCCTTGCGCTCGGCGAACAGCCACCGGCCATCGGGCTCACGCGTGATCTCGCCGGCGTAGCGGCCGGCCGCGATATGGGCCTCGTGAGCTCGGCCAGTTCGTCCCATCGGCCGTCGTCGAGGTAATGGCAGTACCTCGCGCGTAGCTGGCCGATCTCGTGGATGTCCTCGAGCCGTCTGATCCGCGCTTCAAGCCCGTTGCTCACACCGCCACCTGCTCCTTGCTCACTTGCTCCGATGTCTCGTGCAGATCCCGCCTGAACGATTCACGGATCGTGTACACCGCAACGAAGGTCACTGCGGCCATCGCAATGATGTACACCGATATCGACCAGGCGGAGCCTGTCCAAGCGAGCAGCGCGGTCATGATGAACGGCGCCAGGCCGCCGGCGAACACGGACGCGAGCTGAAAGCCCAGCGACGCACCGGAGTAGCGCACGTCGGCAGGGAACATCTCGGCGAACAGCGCCGCCTGCGGGCCGTACATCACCGCATGGATGGTGAACGCGACGACCAGAGACAGCAGCACCAAGGCCACCGATCCGGTGTCGATCAGCCAGAACATCGGGAACGCGAAGACCGCCATCAGCGTCGTGCCGACGAGATACTGCTTGCGTCGGCCCGAGCGGTCGCTCATCGCGCCGAAGAAGGGGATGCTGATCACCTGGGTGGCCCCGGCGACCATCACACAGACCAGGATCGTGGTCCGCGACAAGCCGACCTGCTTGGTCCCGTATTCGAGCATGCCGCTGATGAGGATGTAGAAGGTCGCGTTGACCACGAAGAACGCGCCGGCCGCCTGCAGGATCTGCCGCCAGTACTTACGCACCGCATCACCGAGCGGCGCCTTACGGATGCCCGCGTCCTGCTGCGCCGCGGCGGACTTCTCCCGCAGGGCTTGGAAAACCGGGGTGTCCTCTATCTTGAGCTGGACGACCACACCGATGATCACCAGGACCATTCCGGTCAGGAAGGGCACCCGCCAGCCCCAGCTCTCGAACTGAGCGTTGTCCAGCAGGCCCGTCAGCAACAGGTACATCGCGTTGCCGGCGACAGCGCCCAAGATCGAGCCCACCTGGATGAGACTGCCGTAGTAACCGCGCCGGTGGACCGGCGCGTGCTCGGTGAGCAGCAGCGCCGCGCCGCCCCACTGCGCGCCGACCCCGAGACCCTGGACCAGCCGGAGGGTGACCAGCAGCACCGGGGCCCAGACACCGATCGCGCCGTAACCGGGCAGCACCCCGATCCCGCAGGTCGCCACGCCCATGACCACCATCGCGCCGACCAGTGGCGGCTTGCGACCGAATCGGTCCCCGATGTGGCCGGCGATGATGCCGCCCAGTGGGCGGGCGAAGAAGCCGACCGCGAACGTCGCGAAGGAGGCGAGGGTTCCGGCGACGCCACTGAACGAGGGGAAGAAGAGCTTGCCGAGCACCAGCGCCGCGGCGGTCGAATAGATCATGAAGTCGAACCACTCAAGAGTGGTCGCCAGAACCGCTGCGGCGCTCAGCCGCCCCATCTTTGGTCGCGGATCACCGTGGTCCACCCGCATCTGACACCTCCGGACCCGCGTCACCGCGGACAGGTACGAACGATCGTTCGCAAGCTACTCGTAGCTGACAGGATCAGGCAAGGCCCTTGGCCGTCATCATCCGGCCGTACGTCCACCTGCCTGGGGGGTGTGGGTGGGCGTCTTGCGTCCGAGCTGGACCGCAGGTACGTTGCGAACGATCGTTCGTCTCGTCCTAAATTCATCGACCAGTCGTCGCATCGGCGCTTACTTCAATCGGAGAATGGTAATGGCCCGCATCGCTGAGACCTCTGGCCTTTCTGACGTGCAACAAGAGATCTTGGCCACCGTTCGGGAGTTCGTCAACAAAGAGATCATTCCGAACGCTCAAGAGCTCGAACACGCGGATGAGTACCCGGAGGAGATCGTCAATGGCATGGCACAGATGGGGCTTTTCGGGCTGACGATCCCCGAGGAGTTCGGCGGCCTCGGAGAGTCCCTCCTCACCTACGCCCTTGTGGTCGAGCAGATCGCACGAGGCTGGATGAGCGTGTCCGGTGTCATCAACACGCACTTCATCGTCGCCTACATGCTGATGCAGCACGGCACTCAGGAGCAGAAGGCGCGGTTCTTGCCCCGGATGGCCGCCGGTGACCTGCGCGGTGCTTTCTCGATGTCCGAACCCGACGTCGGATCCGATGTGGCAGGAATCAAAACCAAGGCCACAGCAGGAGCGGACGGAAGCTTCGCCCTGAACGGGCAGAAGATGTGGCTGACCAACGGCGCCAGGTCCGGGATCGTCGCGACCCTGGTGAGGGACGACCTGGGCAAGGACGGGGCCCACAAGAACATGACCACGTTCCTGCTCGAGAAGGAGCCTGGTTTCGGGGAGACGCGAGCAGGCCTAACGATCCCCCGCAAGCTTGAAAAAATGGGATACAAGGGCGTCGAAACCACCGAGATGATCCTGGACAACGTCTCGGTGTCGGCCGACGACGTGCTGGGCGGACCCGATCGGCGGGGGCGCGGCTTCTACCAGATGATGGACGGTATCGAGGTCGGCCGGGTCAACGTCGCGGCCAGGGCCTGCGGAATCTCGTTGAGAGCCTTCGAACTCGCAGTGGCCTACGCGCAGCAGCGTAGGACGTTCGGGAAGCAGATCGCGGACCACCAGGCGATCGCCTTCAAACTGGCCGAGATGGCCACCAAGGTGGAAGCGTCGCACCTCATGATGGTGAACGCGGCGCGCCTCAAGGACACGGGACAGCGCAATGATGTCGAAGCCGGCATGGCCAAGCTGCTCGCCTCCGAGTATTGCGCGGAGGTGACACAGGAATCGTTCCGGATCCACGGCGGCTACGGCTATTCCAAGGAGTACGAGATCGAAAGGCTCATGCGCGAGGCGCCATTCCTGCTGATCGGCGAGGGTACATCGGAGATCCAGAAGACGATCATCAGTCGGGGGCTGATGCGTGAGTACAGGGTCGGCTGATCCACAGTGACGATCATTCACTTCCTCTCGGCGCCGGGTCACGGCCGCTTTGACCCGACGCCCGATGCCGTCTAACCTCCCCTGCATGAACAGTCGTTCTCCAGACTCGGGCCTGATCAAGGAGACGGGCCGCGGGAACGAGACGGCCATTCTGACCTCCGCGCTGGAGGCGTTCGGCGCCGAGGGCTTCAACGGTGCCTCGATGCGCGACATCGCCCGCGGGGCGCAGACCAGCTTGTCGAACCTCTACAACTACTACCCGTCGAAGTCGCACCTGCTCGCCGAGGTGCTCCGCCAGGCCAACGCCGAGCTGCTGGCCCGTACCGAGCGGGCGGTGGCGAAGGCGGGCAACGTCCCGGTGGCGCGTCTGCGTGCCGCGGTCAAGGCCTATGTGGGGTTCGTCGTCGACCATCAGACCGCAGCGCTGGTGGCGATCAGCGAGTTCCGCTATCTCGCGGGCGAGGATCGCGAGCAGGTCGTACAGGCGCGTGACAGCACGCAGGCGATATTCGAGAAGATCGTGCGGCAAGGGGTGGACAGTGGCGACTTCGCCACGCCTTATCCCGAGGACGCCGCACGCAACATCGTCTCCATGTGCTCGGCGATCTCCACGTGGTATCACGCGCGCGGTCGTCTCACGGGACGTGCACTCGCGGAGCAGCACGCGCGGTATGCCCTAGCCCTTCTGGAGGCTCGCGGGCTCGGCTGACGCCGATCGCGATCCCCGGTCCCATGCCTGGCGAGGCGTGTCAGCCTCTCAGTACGAACGATCGTTCTTCGCACGGGCCCCTGCACCATTGACGAGACCTGGACCGCTGCCTAGTATGTATGAACGTTCGTTCGTTCGTGTAACCGACATGGTCGCCGGATGCGATCCCTGTGAATCACGGCGACTCCCGTTGACCGACTAGGTGGCGCATGGTGGCAGAACCCGCAGTGTCGATGGCTCGACGGTCCATGTTCTTCGAGGACTTCGCCGTGGGCCAGCACTTCGTGAGCGAACCCCGCTCGGTCACGGAGCAGGATCTGACGACGTTCACCGACGTCAGCGGCGACCGTCATCGGCTGCACACGGACGCGGCCTATGCCGAGTCGGCCGGCTTCGATCAGCCCATCCTGCAGGGGCCCTTCGGGATCGCGGCCTTCTTCGGCGCCTTCCATGATCTGCATCTGGCCGACGACTCGGTCATCGCCCTGTTGGACACCAACTGGCGGTATCTGGCCCCCATCCACGTCGGAGACAGTCTGCGGTTCGAGTTCACCATCGTCGGCTGCCGCCGGACCTCGAGCGGGGACCGCGGGGTGGTGAACCGGCATGTGGTCGTCATCGATCAGCACGGCGATCGAGTCCAGGAGGGCACCACCGGGGTATTGGTGCGAGCGCGCGACAGCGGCACCGACGCGCCGCGGCACGCGTTCGGAACGGTTCCGTGGGGCAAGGCGGTAGCCGAACTGCTCCACGCCGACGAACGGTTCACCAAGGCGACCGCCGACTGGGACGGAGCCATCGGCCTGCGCTGCGGTACCAGCGAAGTGAACCTGCGGATCTACCGGGGTGCTGTGATCGACGTGGCACGGCGCGTACCGCATGGACCGGACTACACCTTCGATACGGACGAACTGACCTGGACGCAGTTGGTGACGGGTCCACGCAACGACTTCATGCGTCGCGCCATGAGCGGCCAGTTCTCCGTCCACGGAAGCGGCTACGAATATCTGCGCACCGCCCGTGTGCTCACATTCATCCTGGACGCCGCCCGGGCATTGTCGAAAGAGGGCCTCTCCTGATGCAAGCCGACTACCTGCGACTCGACGGCGCACTGGCGTACGTGGAACAGGCGGGCGACGGACAACCTGTGCTGTGCCTGCACACCGCCGGCCAGAGCGGCGTGCAGTACCGCAACTCCATCGAGGCCCTGGCCCGGCTCGGATACCGGGTGATCGTCCCTGACCTGCCCGGACACGGCCGGTCTGAGCCCCTCTCCTCAGGCCCGGTCAGCGACCTCGGCCGCTATGCGGAGTGGTGTCAGGCACTGATTCAGGTCCTCGACCTCCATCACCCCTTTGTCGTCGGCTGCTCCATCGGCGGGAAGATCAGCCTCGACCTTGGGACGCGGATGGCGGACCGTCTCGCAGGTGTGGTGGCGATGGCGGCCGACGCCCGCAACACCCGGGTCAGCATCGGTGGCCTGCGTCGTGAGCTCGAGGACGTCGCCGCGCCCAGCCGCTCGGACCGCACCTACCTCGGCACGCTTGCCACGATCGGGCCCTCGGTGCCGCCGGATCGTGCCGAGCTGATCGCGCAGATGCACCGCCGCGAGGATCCGGTCGTCTCGAACTCCGACCTGATCGGGTGGGGTACGCACGACCTGCGCGGGTTGCTGCCGAAGATCGGCTGTCCGGCGCACCTGGTCGTCGGGGCCGACGACCTCTGGCTCGACCCGGCGGATGCTCGTTGGGCCGCGGACCAGATCCCAGGCGCGCGCTTCACGGTGCTCGACGGCATCGGTCACTATCCGATGCAGGAGATCGACGACTTCGCGGATGTCCTGCACGGCTGGCTGAGGGATCTCACAGACGACGCGGCCCACCGGAATACAGCGGCCTGACCACCTCTTACTACCACCTGAGGAGCCTCGCCAATGAGCCTCATGAGGATGCTCACCGATCTCGTGGACGCCGATCCGGACGCGATCGCCGTCCTCGACGTCCTGGGTGGCACTCGTCAGCCGGTGAGCCGAGCCGAGCTCCTTGCGCGGTCCCAGGCGCTGGCCGCCGAGCTGCACGACCGAGGCGTTTCCTCCGGTGACTGCATCGCCGTGTGGCTGCCCAACTGGTCCGATGCGCTCTGCTGGCAGTTCGCCGCGTCCGCCATCGGTGGCCATGTCATCGGCATCAACACGCGCTACAACGTCGACGAGGTTGCTCATGTCCTGGACAGGGCACGCCCGAAGGCGATCGCACTTGCTCATGACTTCCACGGTCTCGATCTGATCACCCGGCTACGCCAGGCCGTCGGACGTACGACGGCGGCGCCGCCCGTACTGGCGATCGTGGCCGGACCAGGTCGCGCCGAGGTCACCGACCCGGGGCGGTACGACGTTGGAGCCGGGGTCTGGATCCCCCGTACGACCCGAGGCTCCGCCACGGCTCCGGACCTTCCGGCTGTTCCCGGAGATCCACTCGCGGTGGCCTTCACCACCTCGGGCTCGACTGGACGAGCCAAGCTCCCGGCGCACCGCGAGTCGGCGGTCGAGGCGCACGCGCTAGCGGACGCGCGAGCGCTGGGGCTGCACGGCGGTGACGTCGTGGTCTGCGCTCTGCCCGTGTCCGGGGTGTTCGGCTTCTGTACGGCGATGGCGGCATTGGCCGGCGGCGCCTGCTGTCTCATGTTCCCGGTCTTCGACGCAGATGCCGTCGTCGGTCACATGAGCGAGGCCGGGGCCACCCACGTGGTCGGCGGCGATGACATGCTGATCCGTCTCGTGGAGTCCGCACGCCGCGACGCGCCGGACCTGGCCGCTTGGCGGTGGCTCGGCATGGCCGACTTCAACGGCCGGGCTCGGGAGATCGCCGAGTGGCTTCTCGGTCGCTACGGGACCAGGACGACCGGCGTGTACGGCTCGTCGGAGGTCTTCGCGCTGGCCCTGATGTGGCCGGAGAACGAGGCGAGCCCACGACGCTGGGGCGGTGGTGGTCGTCCCGTGGCCCGCGATATCCGGTTCCGCGCGGTCGACCCTGTCTCGCAGGTGCCTGTGGCACCCGGCGAGAACGGAGAACTGCAGCTGCGGGGACCCAACGTGGTCGATGCCTATCTCGGCGATCCCGGCGCGCTGACCGCGTCGGTCACCCATGACGGGTGGTTTCAGACCGGGGATCTGGCGACCATCACCGGCGACGGGGGTGTGGACTACCTGTGCCGGATGGGTGACGTCCTGCGCCTGCGCGGATTCCTGGTCGAACCGGCCGAGATCGAACTGCGGCTCATCGAGCATCCCATGGTGGAGAACGCCAAGGTGGTCGGGGTTCGGAGCGCCGACGGATCACACCGGGCCGTCGGATTCGTGGTGCCGGTCGCCGGCAGCGACCCTACGCCCGAGGAACTACGAGGGTGGTGTGCGAAGACTCTGGCCTCCTTCAAAGTGCCGGCCGAGATCAGGGTCATCGGCGAGATGCCCACCACGACCGGCACGAACGGGACCAAGGTCAAGGCGGCTGTCCTGCGCGAATGGGCGAAACATCCGAATGACCCGTCGGGACGTTGATCGGCCAAGCAGAAAGAGGAATTCGGCATGGATGTGGTGGTCTGTGAACCGGTACGCACGGCGGTCGGCCGGTACGGTGGCGTGTTCAAGAGCGTCGCCGCTGCGAGCTTGGCGAGTTCAGTGATCAGCGAGGTTCTCAAGCGCACCTCCGTCGCCTCTGACCTGGTCGACGATGTGATCTTCGGACAGTGCTACCCGAACGGGGAGGCACCGGCGATCGGCCGTGTCGCCGCCCTTGACGCCGGCCTTCCGGTCGAGGTCCCTGGTATGCAGCTGGACCGGCGCTGCGGGTCGGGCCTGCAGGCCGTCCTGGACGCCGCGATGCGCGTACAGACCGGTGTCTGCGACGTGGTCCTCGCCGGCGGGGTGGAGAGCATGAGCCGCGCGGAGTTCTACTCCGAGGAGATTCGCTGGGGTGTCCGAGGCCCGAACGTGGCGCTGCACGACCGGCTCGCGCGGGGCCGGGTCACCGCCGGCGGCTCCTATCACCCGGTGCCCGGAGGAATGCTGGAGACCGCCGAGAACCTCCGCCGGGATTACGACATCACGCGGGAGGAACAGGACCGGCTGGCCCTCACGTCTCATCGCCGGGCCGTCGCCGCGATCTCCGACGGCCGGTTCAGTGAGGAGATCGTTCCGGTCGTGGCCGCGGGCAAGACCCCGGTGGAGGTCACCCGCGACGAGCATCCGCGCGCCGACTCGACCGAAGAGGCACTGGCCCGCCTGTGTCCGCTAATGATCAAGAGCGACGCAGAGGCCACGGTCACGGCGGGAAACGCCAGCGGACAGAACGACGGGGCAGCCGCGTGCCTCGTGACGAGCCGGCAGAAGGCCGAGGAGCTGGGTCTCCAGCCGTACGCACGGCTGGTGACCTGGGCGGTGGCCGGGGTCCCGCCGAGGACGATGGGGATCGGCCCGGTGCCTGCCACCGCCAAGGCTCTGGCCCGGGCAGGCCTGACTCTGGCCGACATGGATCTGATCGAGCTGAACGAGGCCTTCGCCGCACAGGTCCTGGCGTGTACGCGGGAGTGGGGCTTCGGCGAGGCGGACTTCGAACGGCTCAACGTCAACGGATCGGGCATCTCGCTCGGGCACCCGGTGGGCGCCACCGGCGTCCGGATCCTGACGACAATGCTCCGTGAGATGCGCCGTCGTGAGAGTCGCTACGGCCTGGAGACCATGTGCATCGGCGGTGGCCAGGGGCTGGCCGCCATCTTCGAACGGATCTGAACCGAGCGGGCAGCCCTCTCGGCGGCATCCTCGATCCCGGAAGGACAGCAGAGCTATATGGCCGAACCACTCACGCAGGCGACCTCGCAAGACGGAGAATCGAACGCCTCCGCCTTCGGCGCCATGAGCCCGGCCCTCTTGGACGGCCTCCGCGTCATCGAGGTCTCCAGCTTCGTCGCGGCGCCGCTCGGCGGGATGACACTCGCTCAGCTCGGCGCCGAGGTGATCCGCGTCGACCCGCTCGGCGGCGGTCCGGATATTGAGCGATGGCCGGTGGCGGACTCGGGAACCTCCCTCTACTGGACCGGACTCAATAAGGGCAAACGGTCGGTGACTGTCGACTTCCGTTCCGCCGAGGGCCAGCAGCAGATCATCGATCTGATCACCGAGCCCGGTGCGGGACGCGGGATTCTGCTCACCAACGCCGTGGGACGCCCGTTCCTGGACGACGCCGTCCTGCGCGCCCGCCGTCCGGACCTGATCCACCTGCAGATCAGAGGACGCCACGATGGCGGGCCGGCGGTGGACTACACCGTCAACGCCGCCACCGGTTTCCCGATGGTGACCGGACCACAGGGACACACCGACCCGGTCAACCACGTGCTGCCGGCCTGGGACATCGCCTGCGGCCTGTACGCCGCGCTGGGAATCACGGCCGCCGAGAGACGGCGCGGGCGCACCGGCGAAGGTGGTTTCCTCAGCGTCGCGCTGCACGACGTCGCGCTCGCCATGGCCGGCAATCTCGGCTTCCTGGCGGAAGCTCAGGTCAACAAGGTCGCCCGGGAACGGATCGGCAACCACCTCTACGGGGGCTTCGCTCGTGACTTCACCTGCCGGGACGGCGAGCGGGTGATGGTGGTGGCACTGACACGGAGGCACTGGAGGGACCTCGTGGCCGTGACCGGAATGGCGGCCCCCGTGGAAGCACTCGAGGCCGGTCTCGGTGTCGATTTCACCCGGGAGACCGACCGGTTCACCTACCGTGAGGTGCTGGCCGGACTCTTCGCCCGGTGGTTCGGCGAGCACACCCTCGATGACGTCACCGCCGCATTGACCGGCACCGCCGTCCTGTGGGAGCGATACCGCTCCTTCGCCGACGTGGTCACCGATGTGCGCTCCAACCCGATGATGACGACGATCGCACAGCCGGGTGTCGGTGAGTACCTGGCACCAGGTTCGCCGCTGTGCGTCGACGGACAGCCGATTTCCGCGGTGCCCGCGCCGGAACTCGGGGAGCACACCCAGGAGATCCTCGCCCCGGCCGGGAAAGGCGGGGTGGCATGACCGTCCTCGAACGCACCGAAACGCTACTGCCAGGCCCCGCGCAGGGCCTGGCCGGTGTCCTCGGCGCGGATGACCTCCGGTGCGCCGCGATGGACCCTCTACCGCTGATGTGGCACTGGGTCTACCTCCTGGAACGGCCGGCCACCGCTCAGCTGGGCATGGACGGCCATCCCTCCTCCGGAATGCCGGCACCGCCGGGCGAGGGCATGCGGAGAATGTTCGCCGGTGGAGAGGTCCGGATACAGCGGCCGCTGTACATCGGGCGGGACGCCACACGGCGTACCGAGATCGTCGATCGCCGTGAGAAGCAGGGACGGTCCGGTCCGCTGACCTTCGTGACCGTCCAGCATTCGATCCTTCAGGACGGCGAGACAGCGGTCCTGGATCGGCAGGACATCGTGTACCTGCCCGACCGCTCTCGCACGGATTCGCCCTCCACGACCTTGGGTGGAGGGTCGAAACCCGCCGGCCAGGCCAGGCCGGACGATCGGGAGGACGCCGATTGGGCGCATGACGTGTACCAGCCTGAGCAGCCGACCACGCGGACCCTGTTCCAGTTCTCCGCGTTGACGTACAACGCGCACCGGATCCACTACGACAACGACTATGCCCGCGACGTCGAGGGGTACCCCGGTCTCGTCGTACACGGACCGTTGCAGGCGCTCTACCTTGCCGAAGCGATGCGCCGATGGTGCCGGTCGTCGGGCCGGCCCGCACCGGGGTCCTGCCGTTATCGCCTTCTCGCCCCGCTCTTCCTCGGGGAGCCGATGCGACTGGTGCTCGCCGCCTCGGGGGATACGGTGCGGACCGAGGTGCGTACGGCCGACCGGGTGACCGCCGCCGCGAGCTTCAGCGGGGGAATGCGGTCATGACCCGCCCGGTATCCGTGGAGGCCGCCCGGACACTGCTGTTCGTGCCCGGCGATCGGCCCGACCGTTTCCCCAAGGCCGTGCGTTCCGGAGCCGATGGGGTGATCCTGGATCTGGAGGACGCGGTCGCTCCCGCTGGCAAGGAGACGGCACGAGAACAGGTCTCCGAGTGGCTCGCGACCACTGAGAACGTGCCCCCGTCCTGCGTCGTTCGCGTGAATGACCGAAGGACGGCCTGGCATGACGCCGACGTGGAGATGGTCGCCAACTCAGGCTGCGCCGTCATGCTCCCCAAGGCGGAATCCGCGGAAGAGGTCCGTGAGCTGGCGGCGCGTCTGTCGCCGGACCAGATGATCATCCCTTTGATCGAAACCGCCGCAGGCGTAATCAACGTCGTCGAGATCGGCTCTGAGCCTCGCGTCGCGCGGCTCGCTTTCGGCAACGTCGATCTCGCGGCGCAGCTCGGAGTCGACCCGGCTGACCACACCGCCCTGCTGTTCGCCCGGTCGCGGCTGGTGCTGGCCGCCGCGGCCGCCGGGCTTGCGCCGCCCTTGGACGGAGTCACCACGGCAGTCGACAACCCAC
Source organism: Actinomadura sp. (assembly GCA_036008685.1). Classification (GTDB taxonomy): domain Bacteria; phylum Actinomycetota; class Actinomycetes; order Streptosporangiales; family Streptosporangiaceae; genus Actinomadura_C. Next base: position 12,454 of record DASYNF010000015.1, read on the forward strand.
GCCTGCTCGCGGGCGACACACGCCATGCGCGCTCGCTGGGAATGACAGGGAAACTCTGCATCCACCCCGGCCAGGTACGCGTTGTTCACGACGTCCTCGCCGTCGACCCGGAAGAGGTCGCCTGGGCCCGGAGGATCCTGGCCGGGCCCGGTCAGGCCACGCGCCTCGTCGACGGCGAAATGGTGGACAAGCCTGTCATCGAACGAGCCCGCGGCATCATGACCCGCGCGGGCGCCGACCACGACGACGAGCGCGTCAAGCAAGACGGAGCGTTGTAAGAGATTGTGGGTGCCGGGAACCTCGGACGCCGCTCGTCACAGCAGGTGGGCGGTCCCGTCAGTCCGAGGGCACGCCGGAGTCGGTGACGGCCAGCCAGTCGCCCTCCAGGCCCGGCTCCGGCAGGAACCGTCCGCCCTCCACGGTGAACCTCGCCGGGACATCCGTGATAGCGACGAGGATCCGTTCCTCAGGGATTCCGGTGGTTCGGCAGACGGCGGAGGAGATGTCCCGCGCCAGCCGCTGCTTCTCCGCGTCGGCGCGTCCGGCCCGGGTCAGACCGGAAACCAGCAGGTGGCGGGAGGGACGTGCGTTGGTGTAGATGTCCCCGGCGGGGACCTCCTGGAAGACCACGTGCACGAATGACGCTGGGGCGCCGGTGACCTCGGAATGGATGCGGGTGATCTCGCCGGCCACGCCGGACTTCTGCTCGGCGGTGAGGTTGTCCTCGGCGGTGGTGCAGGTGTAGACGGGCATTGTTCCCTCCTTCGTCGATCCCGGCGTCACGGTGGCGTACGGCAGGTCCTAGGGGTACGAATGCGGGTCCCGAAGCCAATTTGGTGAGCGGCCGCGTTGACCACCACGCTTCACCCTATGACGCCATCACCGATCAACCCCGCAGTGAACACCTTTGAGCTGGGCGGCGCTGTCACGATTCCACGGCTGGGCTTCGGCGCGATGCAGTTGCCGGGCCGATGGAGCGGGCCGGGTCTGGACCACGCGACGGCGGTGGCGGTCGCGCGCCGTGCCGTCGAACTCGGCGCCCTTCACATCGACACCGCCGCCTTCTACTTCAACGGCACCAACCGCGCCAACGACATCCTGCGCAAGGCCCTCCATCCCTATCCCGCGGACGTCACGATCGCCACCAAGGTCGGCCCGCTGCGCACCCCGACCGGCGAGATGTACGGCGAGGCCAGGCCCGATCAGCTGCGCCCCGCGGTGGAGCAGAATCTGCGTGAACTCGGCGTCGACGTCCTCGACCTGGTCTATCTGCGGGTGGGCCGCCTCGCGAAGAGCGGCACCGAGCCGATCGGCGACCGTTTCACCGTCCTTGCCGAGCTGCGCGACGAAGGCCTGATCCGGCACCTCGGAGTCAGCAACGTGACGCGCGAGCAACTCGCCGAGGCCCGCTCGATCGCGCCCGTCGCCGCGGTGCAGAACCGTTTCGGCGTGCTCGATCAGGAGGACGCCGCGCTGGTCGACGAGTGCGCGGACGCCGGCATCGCCTACATGCCGTTCTTCGCCCTCGGCGGCGGTCACACCACTCTCGCCGGCGAGAACCTGCAGAAGGTCGCGGAGCGGCACGGTGCGACAGTGTTCCAAGTGGCCATCGCCTGGGGACTGACACGCTCGCCCTCGATCGTGCAGATCCCTGGCACCGGCTCGCTCGCTCATCTCGAGGAGAACATGGCGGCGGCACGCCTCATGCTCGATGAGGCCGACATGGCGCTGCTCGGCCAGAGATAGCCTGAACCGGCCATCTCCCGCTGTTCGAATTCCCGCCGTCAAGCCCTGTTCGGTCTGTGGAAACTTCGGCGGTGTCCTTTTACGCTGACTTCGGCCGAAGGGTCTGATGTTGGTGTCGAGAGGCGGATGGCGATGACTGTCGAGCTGGACTCGGTCAACCTGGCGGATCTGAACTTCTGGGCGCGGCCACCGGCGGAGCGCGACGAGGTGTTCGCCCGGCTGCGGGCGGTGCGGGGACCGGTCTACTTCCCCGAGACAGCGGGCGACGACGGGAGGGCGTGGCCGGCCTTCTACGCGCTGACGCGGTACGAGGAGGTGACCGAGGCCAGCCGGAACCCGGGGGTGTTCAGCTCCGAGCCCAGCTCGGTCAGCCTGGACGATCCCTCACCTGCCGTGCGCGAGTTCATCGGCTCCCTCATCAGCATGGACGACCCCCGGCACGCGCGGTTGCGCCGGATCGTCTCCCGGGCCTTCACTCCGAGGATGGTCAAGCGGTTCGAAGACGACGTCGCGGTCATGGCCGAGACCATCGTCGACGATCTGATCGAACGGGGACCGTGCGACTTCGTCACCGAGGTCGCCATGCCGCTGCCCCTCAAGATCATCTGCACCATGATGGGCATCCCGGACGCCGAGTACGGCTCCGTGATCGAGGCCACCGAGGCCATCCTTGCGGTCGGCGATCCGGACTACACCGGCCCGGACGGGCGTGACCGGGCGTCCGTGCTCGTGGAGAAGATCTCCTATCTGCACGGGCTCATGCACGAGCTGGCAGCCGAACGCCGTGCGCACCCGACCGACGATCTGGTCACCGCCCTGGTGAACGCCGACGTCGAGGGCGAGTCGCTGACCGAGTCGGAGCTCGCCAAGTTCTTCGGGCTGCTGGTGATCGCCGGCAACGAGACCACGCGCAACGCCCTCTCCCACGCGCTCGCTCTGTTCACCGCCCACCCAGGTCAGCGGGCCCTGCTCATGGAGGACCTGGAGGCCCACTTGCCCGGCGCCGTCGAGGAGGTCGTCCGCTACGCCACCCCCGTGACCTGGATGCGACGGACCCTGACGCGGGACTACGAGCTCTCGGGCCACACCTATCGGGCCGGTGACCGCGTGGTCCTGTACTACAACTCGGCCAACCGGGACGACGCTGTCTTCTCCCACCCGTACGCCTTCGACATCACCCGCTCACCCAACCCGCACGTCGGGTTCGGCGGACCAGGGCCGCATTTCTGCCTCGGCGCCCATCTGGCCCGGCGAGAGATCACCCTCCTGCTGCGCGAGCTCTTCACCCGAGTCCCCGGCATCCGTGCCGAGGCCGAGCCCGTCCGGCAGCGGACGAGCTTCATCAACGGCATCACCCGCCTGCCCTGCGCCTTCTGAGAGCCACCACACAGGCGTCACGGTCGCCGGTCAGCATGGGAAGGTCGGTGCGGGCAGGGTCGTATCGCCCCGTATCGCCAGGTCGGCTCCCTCGGATCGGTCCATCGGCCAGGCCGGCAGCGAGAGCCGGTAACCGGCCTCGAGACTGGTGAAGTCGCACCTCAAAGCATCATTCAGCCGGCACGATGCCAAGCATCATGCCCCGATCCCACACATTGCTTGACAGCAACGCCCTCTCTATATCAGCTGCTCTGGACGACGACGGGGGAGGGCAAGGATCGCCCACTGCACCGACCGGTTCTCCTTGGGTCCCTGCCCGCTCCGACCGGCGGTGACCCTGACCGGCACCCGCTCAGCACTGCGTTATTTAAAGGGTTAGCATCCTTTAAATAAGAGAGGAAGAGTCTCGGGAGAGGGACATCTGGTGACGTATGTGATCGCGGAGCCATGTGTCGATGTGCTGGATCGGGCCTGCGTCGAGGAGTGCCCGGTCGATTGCATCTACGAGGGCGACCGGGCCCTGTACATCCACCCGGATGAGTGCGTGGACTGCGGGGCGTGTGAGCCGGTGTGCCCGGTGGAGGCCATCTACTACGAAGACGACTTGCCGCAGCGGTGGTCGGCGTTCACCGGTGACAACGCCGCCTTTTTCACCGAGGTCTTGCCCGGCCGGGCCGAGCCGCTTGGTCAGCCTGGCCGGGCGCCCAAGCTCGGCCGCCTGGGGGCGGACACACCACTGGTCGCCGCTCTTCCGCAACCAGCATGAGCATCCAGGAGCGGGCGCGCATCCACGGTGTGTTGGCGGTGCCCGCCCGGGTTACGCTCCTCGACCGGCTGCGGGCCTCCCCGCAGCCACTGGACGCCCAGGCGCTGGCGACTGCGACCGGCCTGCACATGACCACCGTCCGGTCCCACCTCGACGTACTCATCGAGGCCGGGCTGGTCACCACTGGCCGGCAGCAGCCGCCTGGCCGAGGGCGGCCGCGTACCCTCTACGCCCCCTCGTCCGCCGAGGCGCGGCGCAGGGTCACCGGCCTGTTCGCGGAGATGGGCTTCGACCCCGAACCCGCCGTCGGCGGCCGGATCCTGCTGCATGACTGCCCGTTCCGCGACACCGCCCGCGCCCATCCCGAGGTGGTGTGCCGCCCACCAGGGCCTTCTCACCGGATTGCTGGCTCGCCTCGATTCCACCGGCCCCGCCCCCATCCTGGAGCCTTTCGCCCGGCCCGGTCTGTGCGTCATCACCTTCGACGACGCTCCTCTCACCGGTACCCAGCCAGAATCGGAGATGTCCTGACATGAGTGGCCTCGCCGCCGCGGTGGTCTTCATCTGGTTCGGGATGGTGGCCGCCATCTCCTTCGTCGAAGCACCGCTGAAGTTCCGGGCGCCAGGCATCACCCTGCCCATCGGCCTGGGCGTGGGGCGGCTGGTGTTCCGGGCGTTGAACATCGCCGAGTCCGTCCTCGCGGTCATCCTCATGATCGTGCTGGGCACGGGAGACCACACCGGCCGGGCATGGGTTCCCGCCGCCATCGCGGGGAGCTGCCTGGTCGTCCAGGTGGTTGTGCTGCGCCCGCCACTGGACCGGCGGGCCGTGAGAGTCATCGCCGGAGACGAGGTTGCGCCGTCTCGGCTCCACCTCGGCTACATCGCCCTGGAGATGATCAAAGCACTCGCCCTGCTCACCGCCGGCGCACTCTCGGTGGCCTGATACCGGACGGGAAAAGTCACACCTACCGCGACATCGCCCCGCATGACCCGACCGAAGGAGCCATCCCGCGCCTGCCGGTGATCTTCTCCCGTCCGAGTTCGCCGCCCGGCTGCCCCGATGACCTGAACCTCCCCTCCAAGGAGAGAGCTCATGGCGACGACGGACACCCAGGCATCCTTCAGGGCGACCAGATCGGAACGGCGTGGGCACATCCTCGTGTCGTGGCTGTCCTCCACCGACCACAAGGTGATCGGCTACATGTATCTGATCACCTCCTTCGGCTTCTTTCTGTTCGGGGGGGTGCTGGCGCTGATCATGCGTGCGCAGCTGACCCGGCCCGGTCAGCCTCTGGTCTCCAACGAGCAGTACAACCAGTTGTGCACCATGCACGGCACGATCATGCTGCTGCTGTTCGCGACCCCGCTGTTCATCGGCTTCGCCAACGTGATCATGCCGTTGCAGATCGGCGCCCCCGATGTCGCCTTCCCGCGGCTGAACATGCTCAGCTACTACCTGTTCGTGTTCGGCGGGCTGATCACCATCAGCGGGTTCCTGACCCTGGGCGGGGCGGCCGGTTTCGGTTGGTTCGCCTACAGCCCGCTCAACGATGCCGCGCATTCACCAGGCGTAGGCGGGGACCTATGGATCATGGGGCTGACCTTGTCCGGGCTTGGCACCATCCTGGGCGGCGTCGACTTCATCACCACGATCATGTCTCTGCGGGCCCCGGGCATGACGATGTTCCGAATGCCGATCTTCACCTGGAACGTGCTGCTCACCAGCGTCCTGGTACTGATGGCCTTCCCCGTGCTCGCCGCCGCGCTCCTGGTCCTGGAGGCCGACCGGAAATTCGGTGCGCACGTCTTCGACGCCTCCACCGGCGGCGCGCTCCTGTGGCAGCACCTCTTTTGGTTCTTCGGCCACCCGGAGGTCTACATCATCGCTATCCCGTTCTTCGGGATCATCACCGAGGTCCTGCCCGTCTTCTCCCGCAAACCGCTGTTCGGCTACATGGGGATGGTCGGCGCCACCATCGCACCGGATCGGCGACGCTGAAATAGACGACGGCGTCCATGCGGACCGTCACGTTGTCGCGGGTAATGCCGTCTTGGGCGGGCACCGGCATCGTGATGATCTGCATGTTGATCTTCTGCAGACGGTCGGCGATCGGTACGAAGAACGCCAGTCCCGGTCCGCGGATTGCGGATTGCACGCGCCCGAACCGGAAGACGACGCCTCGTTCGAACTGCTTGACCGTGCGAATGCTCGTCGCAGACCAGAGCATGCCGAGGCCCACGGCTACGAGCACTGCATAGAAGATAATCATTTTGTCCTCCGCGACATCCGCCCACGGTCTCGTCGGCTCGTATCTCGACGATCCACAAGGGCTCGCTGTCAACGACTTGCCTTCGATCCCGCTGAGTTGCGAGGCCCCGATTCAGGGAACTGGCCCGCTGTGTGCCAACGTCACCTCCTCGAATTCGTGCCTGGGCATGCGGCGGCGCCTGCTTTCGGGTGACCGCGACATGGGCGTGGTGCCGGAGGCGGTCGATTGCGGTCGTGGGCTCGGCCAGGATGTGGCCTCAGGACTGGACGGCCGGTGTGAGCCGAGGACCTGGCCTTCCTAGGCGGCGGGATGAGGGGAACGGCTGTGGGGCGGTGACACCCAGCGCCCGAGGACGTGGGACGTACCGATGTCGGCCGGGCTGACCAGTGCCAGGGTCTCCGGTGCCGGAACCCGATCCACGCCGGTCACGTAAACGAAGGAGACTCGATGAGGTGACGGCGACGACCTTTGCGGCGCCGGAGGCTTCTTCCGGTCGGTGACCTCGGCCTCCGTCAGGATGCGCGGGCCGGCCAGCAGGAGCGCGCTGAGCCGCGACGAACTGCGACGCATGGGCGCCGCGCTGGCACTGCCGACCTGGGACGACACACCGGAGAACCGCGACATCACTGTTCCATGACGCTCGAGGCTCCGATGGCTGAATGAACGGGCGACCAGAGGATGCGAACCACCCCGAAACGACAACTGGGCATCCCTGAAATGATCGAGAATGCCCAAGTCAGAGCGGGTGTGCCGTCAGGGACTCGAACTCCGAACCTGCGGATCAAGAGTCCGCTGCTCTCGTGCCAGATCGGCGCGTTGCGCGGGGTCGGCGGCACGCCACGCGGACCGGGTCGCGATGCTTGACCTCGACCGCACTCGAAGTGCTTTGCTGCACCTCATGGAATACACGCAACTCGGACGCACTGGGCTCAGGGTGAGCCGTCTGGTGCTCGGCACCATGAACTTCGGCCCGCAGACCGATGAGGCCGACAGTCACGCGATCATGGACTCCGCGCTCGACGCGGGTATCAACTTCTTCGACACCGCCAATGTCTACGGCTGGGGTGAGAACAAGGGCCGTACCGAAGAGATCATCGGGACCTGGTTCGCCAAGGGCGGCGGCCGCCGTGACAAGACGGTCCTCGCGACGAAGGTCTACGGCAACATGGGGGCCGACGGTGCGCCCTGGCCGAACGAGGACAAGCTCTCGGCGCTGAACATCCGCCGCGCCGCCGACGCTTCGCTCAAGCGGCTCGGCACGGACCACATCGATCTGTACCAGTTCCACCACATCGACCGTGCGGCGCCCTGGGAGGAGATCTGGCAGGCGCTCGACGTCCTCGTCCAGCAGGGCAAGGTGCTGTACGTCGGGTCGTCGAACTTCCCGGGCTGGGCCATCGCGCGGGCCAACGAGGCGGCCGCGCGCCGCGGCTCGCTGGGCCTGGTCAGCGAACAGTGCCTGTACAACCTGGCCGAGCGGCGCGCCGAGATGGAGGTCATCCCGGCCGCGCAGGTGTACGGCCTCGGTGTCATCCCCTGGTCGCCACTGCAGGGCGGGCTGCTCGGCGGGGTGCTGCGCAAGGAGCGTGAAGGCGCCGCCTCGCGCTCGGTGTCCGGACGCAGCGCGGAGGCACTGGCCGATCCCGCTCAGCGGGCGCGCATCCAGGCGTACGAGGACCTCTGTGACAAGCACGGCCTGGAGCCCGGCGACGTCGGCCTGGCCTGGCTGCTCACCCGGCCAGGGGTGACCGGCCCGATCGTCGGCCCGCGCACGCAGGC
>DASYNF010000016.1:0-53358 GCA_036008685.1 Actinomadura sp.
ACCGCGTTGCGCAGCCGCCGGGTGGCGTGCACGGCCTCGCCGCGGATGTAGATGAACGCCCGGCTGGCCCGGATCGCGTAGGCCGCGATGATCGCACCCTCCACGAGCGAGTGCGGGTCGTACGTCATCAGCGGCAGGTCCTTGCAGGTGCCGGGCTCGCCCTCGTCGGCGTTGATGACGAGGTAGTGCGGCTTGCCATCGCCCTGCGGGATGAAGCCCCACTTCATGCCGGTGGGGAAGCCGGCCCCGCCACGGCCGCGCAGCCCCGAGTCCTTCACCGCCTGGATGATCGCGTCGGGATCCATGCCGAGCGCGGTGCGCAGGGCCCGGTAGCCGCCGCTCCGCTCGTACGCTTCACGGGTGAAGGAGTCCGGCTGATCCCACGACTTGGTGAGGATCGGCGTCAGTGTGGTCACTGTCCATCTCCTTCGGGGGCGGTCCAGCCGCGCTCCTTGGCGAGATCCAGGCCGCGCAGCGACTCCGGACCGGCCTGCACGCCCTCGGCGGCCCGGCCGTCCGGGAAGCCCGCGAGCACCCGGGAGGCCTCCTTCCAGCCGCACACGCTCTTGGCGCCGCGCGTGGGGGCGACCGTCCGGCCGGCCCGCAGGTCGTCGACGAGGCCCTTGGCCTTGCCCGGAGTCATGTTGTCGAAGAACTCCCAGTTGACCGTCATCACCGGGGCGAAGTCGCAGGCGGCGTTGCACTCGATCCGCTCGAGGCTGACCTGCCCGTCCTCGGTGACCTCGTCATGGCCGACCCCGACGTGCTCGCTCAGCGTCCGCCAGATCTCGTCCCCGCCCATGACCGCGCAGAGTGTGTTGATGCACACCCCCACGTGGTATTCGCCGGCGGGCTCGCGCTTGTACTGGGTGTAGAAGGTCGCGACGCCGGTGACCTCTGCGGGCGTGATGCCGAGCAGGTCGGCACAGAACTCGATGCCGTCCTGGGACACGTTGCCGTCCACCGACTGCACCAGGTGGAGCATCGGCAGCAGCGCTGACCGCGGCTTCGGGTAACGCCCGATGATCTCCTTGGCGTCCTTTTCGAGCCGCTCGCGGACTTCTGGTTCGTAGGTCACCTGTCAACTCCCCCCATGACCGGGTCGAGGCTGGCCACGGCCGCGATGACGTCCGCCACCATGCCGCCTTCACTCATCGCCGCGGTCGCCTGCAGGTTGGTGAAGGACGGGTCGCGGAAGTGCGCGCGGTACGGACGGGTGCCGCCGTCGCTGACCACATGGACGCCGAGCTCGCCGCGCGGCGACTCGACGGCGGCGTAGGCCTGTCCGGCCGGGACCCGGAAGCCTTCGGTCACCAGCTTGAAGTGGTGGATGAGCGCCTCCATGGATGTGCCCATGATGTGCGCGATGTGCGCGGGCGAGTTGCCCATGCCGTCGGCGCCGATGGCCAGCTGGGCGGGCCAGCCGACCTTCTTGTCCTCGATCATCACCGGGCCCTTGACCGAGCCGAGCCGGTCCACGCACTGCTCGATGATCTTCAGGGACTCCTCCATCTCCTGCATGCGCACGAGATAGCGGCCGTAGACGTCACAGGTGTCCTGCGTGGGCACCTCGAACTCGTAGTTCTCGTAGCCGCAGTAGGGCTGCGTCTTGCGCAGGTCCCAGGGGAGGCCGGCCGACCGCAGCACCGGGCCCGTGATCCCGAGGGCCATGCACCCGGTCAGGTCCAGGTAGGCGACGTCCTTGGTGCGGGCGAGGTAGACCGGGTTGGCGTCCAGGAGCTTGCGCATCTGGTTGATGCGCTTGGGCATCCGCTTCAGATACTCCTGGATCTTGTCGATAGCGCCCGGCGGCAGGTCCTGGGCGACGCCCCCCGGCCGGATATAGGCCATGTTCATCCGCAGCCCGGCCACCAGCTCGAAGATGTCGAGGGTGTATTCGCGCTCGACGAACCCGTTGAGCATGACCGTCGTGGCCCCGAGCTCGAGCCCGAACGTGGCGATCGCGACCAGGTGTGAGGAGATCCGGTTGAGCTCCATCATCATGACCCGGATGATCTGCGCGCGCTCGGGCACCTGGTCGGTGATCCCGAGCAGCTTCTCGACACCGAGGCAGTAGACGGTCTCGTTGAAGAGCGGCGCCAGGTAGTCCATCCGGGTGCAGAACGTGGTGCCCTGCGTCCAGGTGCGGAACTCCATGTTCTTCTCGATGCCGGTGTGCAGGTAACCGATGCCGACCCTGGCCTCCTCGACGGTCTCGCCGTCGAGGGTCAGGATCAGCCGGAGCACGCCGTGCGTCGAGGGGTGCTGCGGGCCCATGTTGATGACGAGGCGCTCGTCCTCGCCGTTCGCCACGCCCTCGACGACGTCGTCCCAGTCCTGCCCCGCGACGTTGAAGACCTTGCCCTCGGTCGCCTCGGAGGTGCCGGAGGTGTCGGCCGCCCGGGGTGCCTCCGTGCCGGTGTCCTGTCCAGTCGTGGTCATACGTACGACCTCCGCTCATCGGGGGGAGGGATCTCGGCCCCGCGGTATTCGACCGGGATGCCACCGAGCGGGTAGTCCTTGCGCTGCGGGTGGCCCACCCAGTCATCGGGCATCTCGATACGGGTCAGTCCCGGGTGCCCGTCGAAGACGATCCCGAAGAAGTCGTAGGTCTCGCGCTCGTGCCAGTCGTTGGTCGGGTAGACCGAGACCACCGAGGGGATGTGCGGGTCCTCGTCCGGGCAGGTCACCTCGACCCGGATCCGCCGGTTGTGGGTCATCGACAGCAGGTGATAGACCGCGTGCAGCTCGGCCCCGGTGTCCTTCGGATAGTGGACGCCCGAGACGCCCGTGCACATCTCGAAGCGGAGCTGCAGCTCGTCGCGGAGCGTACGGGCGACCTCGAGCAGGTGCGCGCGCCGTACGTACAGGGTCATCTCGCCCCGGTCGACGACGATCCGCTCGATGGCCTCGCCGAACTGCGCGAACGTCCGCTCCAGCTCGTCGGCCACCTCGTCGAAATAACCGCCGAACGGCCGCGGCGTCGAGACCTTGGGGCTCTGCCGTACGACCAGGCGGCCATAACCGGAGGTGTCGCCGCTCGTCTTGGCGCCGAACATCCCGGTGCGGGCCACCGGCTGGTCCCGGCGGTCCGGCTCCTTGTGCGCGGGGAGCCGGTCGGCCGCCTGCTCGGCCCTCTGCTCTGGGGACTGGCTCACAGTGTCCCCCGCTCAGCTTCGGCGCGCCTCGCCTGCAGCTCGCTCATCTGGCACCCACCTCGGCCTGCCCGAGCAGCGGGAGCGACTTGAGCCGCCGCTCCTCGAGGACCTTGATCTCCTCGCGCCGGTGCGCGCCGAGCTTGGTGTTCTGGATCTTGTCGTGCAGCTTGAGGATCGCGTCGAGCAGCATCTCCGGACGCGGCGGGCAGCCGGGGAGATAGATGTCGACCGGCACGATGTGATCGACGCCCTGCACGATCGCGTAGTTGTTGAACATGCCCCCGCTGGAGGCGCAGACGCCCATCGCGATGACCCACTTGGGCTCGGCCATCTGGTCGTAGATCTGCCGGAGCACCGGGGCCATCTTCTGGCTCACCCGGCCCGCGACGATCATCAGGTCGGCCTGCCGGGGCGAGCCCGAGGCACGTTCCATTCCCCATCGGGAGAAGTCGTGCCGGGGGTCGCCGGTGGCCATCATCTCGATGGCGCAGCAGGCGAGCCCGAAGGTCGCCGGCCAGACCGAACTCTTACGCGCCCACCCGACGACCTGCTCGACCGTGCTCAGCAGGAAGCCACTGGGGAGCTTCTCTTCTAGGCCCATCTCAGTCCCACTCCAGACCGCCGCGCCGCCACACATAGGCGTACGCGACCAGAACGGTGATGATGAACATCACCATCTCCACGAGACCGAACATCCCCAGGCTGTTGAAGGCGACGGCCCAGGGGTACAGGAAGACGATCTCGATGTCGAAGACGATGAAGAGCATCGCCGTGAGGTAGTACTTCACCGGGAACCGTCCGCCGCCGACCGGCTGCGGAGTGGGCTCGATGCCGCACTCGTAGGCGTCCAGCTTGGCCCGGTTCCAGCGCTTGGGGCCGGTGAACGAGCCCATGACCACTGAGACGGTCGCGAAGCCGAACGCCAGCACTCCGAGCACGACGATCGGGACATAGAGATCCACGGGTTACCACACCCCCTTCTCGGTGCGCACGGCGCTGTGGACGGCTGCGCGCGGACGGCCGGCCTCGTGTCCCGACATGACCGAGGTCACAACCGGGGTAGCCATCCTAGGCACGCTGATCATTGTCTTGTTCCTCGGGGTCATGCCGCCGGGGCGACCTTCGACATGGCGTTGATGATGCGGTCCATCGCATCGCCGCCGCGCGGGTCGGTCAGGTTGGCGAGCAGCTTCAGGGTGAACCGCATCAAGGTCGGATGCGGCAGCCCATGGGTGGTCGCGAACTTCATCACGCGCGGGTCGCCGATCGCCTTCACGAACACCCGGCCGACGGTGTAGTAACCGCCGTAGGCCTCCTTGAGGACCCGCGGGTAGTCGTACAGCGCGCGCTCCCGCTGCGCCGGGGTGGGCCGGGCCAGCGCCTGCACGATGACGTCCGCGGCGTACTGCCCGGACTCCATGGCATAGGCGATGCCCTCGCCGTTGAACGGGTTGATCATGCCGCCGGAATCCCCGACCAGCAGCAGTCCTCTGGTGTAGTGCGGCTGCCGGTTGAAGCCCATCGGCAGCGCGGCGCCGCGGACCGGCCCGGTGGCGTTGTCCTCGGCGAACCCCCACTCCTCGGGCATGTTCGCGACCCAGCGCTTGAGCATCGCCCGGTAGTCGGTGTTGCCGAAGCCCTTACTCGTGTTGAGGAGGCCCAGGCCCACGTTGGAGGTCCCGTCGCCGACGCCGAACACCCAGCCGTAGCCGGGCAGCAGCCGGGCCTGGCCCTTGTCGTCCCGGTCCCAGAGCTCGAGCCACGACTCCAGGAAGTCGTCGTCGTGGCGGGGGCTCTCGTAGTAGCGGCGCACGGCGACGCCGATCGGCCGGTCCTCGCGCTTGCGCAGCCCCATCGCCAGGGACAGGCGCGAGGAGTTGCCGTCGGCCGCGACGACCAGCGGCGCCGAGAAGGTCACCTCGGTGCCGTCCTGTTTGGCCCGCACGCCGACGATCCGGCTCGTACGCTCGTCCAGCACCGGGGCCGTCACGTTGGTGTTCTGGTGCAGCCGCGCGCCGGCCTTCACGGCCCGGTCGGCGAGGATCTCGTCGAAGTCGAGCCGGGTGCGCACGAGGCCGAAGCCGGGATAGCTCGCCAGCTCGGGCCACGGCAGTTCGAGCCGGACGCCGCCGCCGTAGATGCGGAGCCCCTTGTTGCGGACCCACCCGGGCGCGTCGATGTCGACGCCCATGCTGATGAGGCTCTTCACCGCGCGGGGCGTCAGGCCGTCGCCACAGACCTTCTCCCGGGGGAACTCGGTCTTCTCGAGCAAAAGGACGTCCAGCCCCGCCTGGGCGAGGTAATAGGCCGTCGTCGACCCCGCGGGGCCGGCGCCTACAACGATGACGTCTGCTTCTCGGGCGGAGTCCGTCACTTTCGTCCTCTTGTTCCCGCTCGTTCGCTTGTGAAGAGCTTCACAAGTTCTTTGGTATGGAGCCTACTCCTGCTTGAGGTAGGGCGCGTACCCGCGCCCGAGCCGGACGATCATGCCGTTTCGGCCCTCAAACGGGCCTGCGGGCATGGTGAAGTGCGACGACGCCGAAGGTCAGATCGCGCCAGCGCACCGCTTCCCAGCCCGCGTCCCGGAGCAGGCCCGCGAGCGCGGCCTGGTCGGGCCACGCCAGTGTCGACTCGGCCAGGTAGGTGTAGGAGTCGGGGTTGGAACTGACCTTGGCCAGCAGCGGCAGGCCGTACCGGAGGTGAAGCCGGTGGCCCAGCGCCAGCAGCCGGTTGGGAGGGCTGCTCACCTCGCAGACCAGCAGGCGGCCGCCCGGGCGGGTCACGCGCAGCATCTCGCGGAGGGCCTGTCCGGTGTCGGCGACGTTGCGGAGCCCGAACGAGATCGTCACGGCGTCGAAGGATCCGTCGGCGAACGGCAGCCGCAGCGCGTCTCCGGCGACGAAGCCGAGCGTCCCCGTCCGGTCGCCGTTGCGCCGCGTCCCCACCCGCAGCATGCCGAGCGAGAAGTCGCACGCGACGCAGCGGGCTCCCGACTCCGCGAAGGGAACCGATGAGGTGCCGGTGCCGGCCGCCAGGTCCAGGACGAGTTCGCCGCCGCGGAGGTCGAGCGCCTTGCGCACCGCTCCGCGCCACCGCCGGTCCTGACCTCCGGTCATGAGGCTGTTGAGAAGGTCGTATCGCTCAGCGGTGCGGTCGAACATCGCCGCGACGTCGGACGGCTGTTTATCGAGGGAAGCGCGGGTCATCCCCTCACCCTAGATCCGGAGGTGGCCGGGAGCGGACACCGGCCGGTATCACCACATCGCTGGCCCGCTCACGATGGTCATGGTAGATATTTCCGACTCAGGGCCCGCTCACCTGAGGAACGGGAGCCGAGACGATGCGCCGACGCCTAGTGGTCACCGCGGCCGTCGCGCCCATGGCCGCCGCACTGGCCATGGTGGCGATGGCGGCGTCTCCGGCGACGGCCGACCTCGCCCAGAGCCGGGTCGTCTCGGAGGATCCCGCCGACCACACCCCCCACGTCCTCGACGGCACCGTACGGGCGTTCGCCGAGGTGGACGGCAAGGTCGTGGTGGGCGGGACGTTCACGCAGGTACGGCAGGCCCGCACCCGGGCGGTGCTGGCGGTCAGGAATCTCTTCGCCTACGACAAGGCCACCGGAGCGATCGTCCGGGGGTTCCGCCCCGTCCTCGACAAGGGCGTGCTGGCGCTGCAGCCCGGGACGGACGGCACTGTCTACGCCGCGGGCTCCTTCACCCGGGTCGACGGCTCCGCCGTCCGCGGCCTCGCCCGCCTGAACCTGTCCGGCGGCGCCGTCGTGCCGTCCTTCCGCGGCCGCGTCGTGGACGGCCGGGTCAACACCCTGGTCAGAAGGGGCACGACCCTCTACGCCGGGGGCACGTTCCACCGGATCGGCGGACTGCGCCGTACCGCCATCGCCAGGCTCGACGCCGCCACGGGCACGGCCGACCCGCGCTTGGCCGTGACCCCGGCCGCCCCGCTCAACAACGGCGAGCTGCGGGTGGAGAGCATCGCGGTCGATCCCCGGCACACCAAGGTGGTCTTCGACGGCAACTTCACCCAGGTGAACGGGCTGCCACGCTCCCAGCTGGCCGTGCTCGACGTGACCGCGACCTCGGCCGCGCTCAGCGACTGGGCGACGGACCGCTACGGCAACGTCTGTGACCGGCACGCCTTCGATAGCTATGTCCGGGATGTCGATTTCGATCCGACCGGTCGCTATTTCGTCGTCGTCACCGCGGGAGGTACGTACGGCGGCTCCCGCCTGTGCGACACCGCGGCCCGGTGGGACGTCACCGGTCCGGCCCCCGGCCGTCAACCCGCCTGGATCAACAAGACCGGCGGCGACTCCCTGCTGTCGGTGTCGGTCACCGGTGCGGCCGTCTACGTCGGCGGCCACCAGCGCTGGCAGGACAACTCGTTCGGTCAGGACGACGCCGGACCCGGCGCGGTCTCACGCCCCGGGATCGCCGCGCTCGACCCGGTGACCGGCAAGGCGGTGCCCTGGAATCCGACCCGCACCCGCGGTCACGGCGTCGAGGTGCTGGCCGCGACCGGCGACGGAGGGCTGCTGGTGGGCTGCGACACCGAGCAGCTCGGCCGTGAATACCACGCCAGGGTCGGCGTGTTCCCGGCCGGCTGAGGAGCGCGCGGACCTACTCCGGCTCGTCCTCGCGCGTTCGGGCCTCCTCGAACCTGCGGCGTCTCGTCCGGACACCGGAGGCCACGGCGGAGGACATGGCGTCCCGCTGCCGGGCCAGGAGGACGACGCTGATCAGCCCGCTGATCAGGATGGCCAGCGCCACCAACAGCAGCCCCCGGGCGCCGAGCAGGAACAACAGGCCGGCCGTGACCACGAAGAGCAGCAGTCGGGCGGCGGAATAAAGAAGTACGGATCGCATGACACCTTCAGGTTATGACGAGGTCAGCTGACGGCCGCGCGCAGGATGTCGGGATCGACGTTGCCCCCGGACAGCACGGCGACATAAGTGCCGGCGGCCGAGATCTCGCCGCGCCGGAACAGGTAGGCGGCGGTCGCGACGGCCCCGGCCGGCTCGGCGATCAGCCGGGCCCCGCGCGCCAGCCGCCGCATCGCCTCGCGGATCTCCTCCTCGCTCACCACCACGATGTCGTCGACGTACGCACGCATGTGGGCGAACGGGAGGTCGCCCACCTGCTGGACCCGGAGCGCGTCGGCGAAGGTGCGTGCCGTGTCCTCGGCCGCCCAGCCGATCGGCCTGCCCGCGCGGAGGGAGTCCCTGGCGTCGGCGGCGAGCTCGGGCTCCACGCCGATGACCCTGGTCTCCGGTCGCCGGGATTTCACGGCCGCCGCGACCCCGGAGATGAGCCCGCCGCCCCCGACCGGTACGAGGACCACGTCGACGTCGGGCGCGTCCTCGATGATCTCCAACCCGATGGTGCCCTGCCCGGCGATCACCCGGGCGTCGTCGAACGGCGGGACGACCTGGAACCCGTGCGCCTCCGCGAGTCGCTCCGTGGTCGTCCGCCGCGCGGCCATGGTCGGCTCGACGAGGACGATCTCGGCCCCGAGCGCCCGGCAGGCGTCCACCTTCGTCGCCGGGGCGGTGCGCGGGAGCACGAGCACCGCGGAGATGTTCAGCGACCGCGCCGCGTAG
The DNA here is from genome assembly GCA_036008685.1 of Actinomadura sp. Classification (GTDB taxonomy): domain Bacteria; phylum Actinomycetota; class Actinomycetes; order Streptosporangiales; family Streptosporangiaceae; genus Actinomadura_C. The sequence goes on from DASYNF010000016.1 coordinate 8,780, forward strand.
GCGACGGCCTGGGCGTGGTTTCCGCTGGAGTGCGTGATCACGCCCTTCGCGCGATCCGTCTCCGGCAGCGCGGCGATGGCGGAGTAGGCCCCGCGCAGTTTGAAAGCCCCCGTGGGCTGGAGCGACTCCGGCTTGATAAACAGCGGTGGGTCGGAGAACGGCAGCGGAACAAGCGGCGTCCGCACGGCGACCCCGCGCAACCGCTCGGCCGCTTCTTCAATCTCCGCTACGGTCACTAGGTGAGGCATGGGGTGAAGCCTAAGCGGTCGTCCAGAACTCACCGGTAACTGGTTGTCCTAAGGCTTGCACGGCGGGTATACGGAGATCATCGAGCCCTCTGAGCGCCATACCATATTTACTTCCCGTTATTTCGCCAGGTCACATAACTACGGAGTGTGATCTTTTCCGAAAACAAGGGAGAAATCGGTCTTGACCCGGCACACTTAGAATCAGTCCACCCGCACCGAGAGCGGGACAAAGGGGGAGAGAACGTGGAAAGTACCAGTGAGCGCCTGCTGACCCCCGGAGAGGTGGCTGCGCTCTTCCGGGTCGATCCGAAAACCGTGACCCGATGGGCCGCGGCCGGCCGGATCAGCAGCATACGCACTCCGGGAGGGCACCGGCGTTTCCGGGAGTCCGAAGTCCACGCACTGCTGCGGGGCGAAGAACCGGTCGCGGAGCACGTCAGTCGCTGAGCCGCCCAGGCCCGCTCCCTGTGCCGAACTTCCCCTTGCGCATCACCGGCGGGCTGGAGGGCGTCAGTCACCGTCCTGCCGGGCCTTCCACTCTTCGAACTCATGGAGCAGGGCCTCGTCGCCGGCGCGCCACTCGCGCCGTTTCCCTTCAAGCTCCTCTGGGGTCAGCGCCTGCCCGAGAAGCCGTTCGTAGTCGGGATCGTCCGGACCGATCTCAACGTAGCCCTGTCCGATAATCCGCCCGTCCTCCGCGGACCCCGTGTGCCCGGCAACGGCACTGTGGGGAACCTGGAGATTTCCGTTGGTGAGCCTGATCACATACATCCTCGGGCCACCTACATTCCGTACCGGCGATTGAAGAACAGCATCACGTTGAGCGCGGTCCGGATGTCCCCGGCCAGCATGTCGACGAGCGCCGGCCGTTGCCGGGCACCGATCGCCGCGAACGCGTCGGCGAAGAACTCCCGGCGACCCAGATCTCCCGGCTGCAGGTGGAAATCGCTGGCGAGGTGGGGAAGGCACTGCTCATACAGGATCCGGAACTCGGGACTGTCGGACTGCCATTCCGAACCGGCGCCGTCGATGTCGTCGAGGGCGTGCCCGACCTCGTGCATCATGACGTCGGGCGTGGGCGACGGGCGATCACCAACGATGATCTTGCGGTCGCCGTAGGCCCCGGCGCAGATGTCCCAGGTGGCCTTCCCGGACGGGAGCGGCCGGTCCTTGAGGTGGGCCATGTCGTCGAGGTCCGGCACACCACCCGGGCCGACATAGATCCCGTCGATGCCGTCGGCGAGCTTCTCCTTGAGCGGTTCCGGCAGTGCGGCCAGGCTGTCGATCGCCTGGACCACGTCGGGTGGTGGCAGCCCCTCCTGCGCGTCCCACTGCCGGTAGAGCACCGACTCGAGCGCGCCGCAGTGCCGGCGGCCGTCCCGCCGGACCGGCGCGTCGGGTGGATGCGGACGGACCTTCGGCGGCTCGTCGGGAAGCTCGAAGTCCCGCCAGGTGGGACGCCGCTCCACCGGCTCGCCGGCGTATCGGTCGTCGCGGCCGGCCTTGCGGAACCGGCCCAGCGCGTCGCGCGGTTGTGTGCGCCGCGGTCTCATGGCCTTGGGCCCGGACCGGCGGTCGGTGTCGTGCTCGGGAGGAGACGAGGCGTAGGCCGCGCCTTTGGCGTCTCGGGACTTGCGGTGTGCGCCCCAATATCGCATCGCGCTCCCATCACCGGGCCTTCGCGGCCGTCCGGAGAGTGCCGCCCGGCCCACGACGCCGGCGACTCCGGCGGACCTGCCCGCACTGTCGCTTCCCGCAGGGTAAGGCCCAGTGGGACTTGCCGTCATCCCCATGCCGGACGAGTTACCCTGCGGGCATGTTCTATGTCCTCATCGCCCTGGTCGCACTCGGTGTCTGGCTGTTCTGCCTGTTCGACGTGCTCACCACCGATGAGGCGGACGTGCGTGGGGTGCCCAGGTTCGGCTGGTTCCTGATCGTTCTGCTGGGCCTCTGGCTCGGCGCCGCCCTCTGGGTGGCCCTCGGCCGCCCCCGGGCCGTCCACGCCGAGGTCCAGACCTGGCCGGGTGACGAGACACCGGCGCGGCCGGACCCCCCACGCGGCCCCGACGACGACCCCGAGTTCCTGCGCAACCTCGGCCGCAGAATCCACGGCGAGGACTGAGCCCCTGCTCTCCCTCCCCCGCCGAGTCCGGCGCGGGCGGGCCCGCATCGTCTGGCCGAGAAGAAGCCCGCGAGCGGGCCGGCCTCCTCGGGACCGAAGAGCTCCCGCGCGGAGCGCGGCAATGTACTAGGCGTAGCTGTGCAGCCCCGAGAACATGTAGTTGACGCCGAAGAAGTTGAAGATCAGGCAGCCGTAGGCGACCAGTGAGACGACCGCGGCCTTGCGGCCCTTCCATCCGGCGGTGGCCCGGGCGTGCAGATAGCAGGCGTAGACGACCCAGGTGACGAACGACCAGATCTCCTTGGGGTCCCAGCCCCAGTAGCGGCCCCAGGCCTCGTCGGCCCAGATGGCCCCGGCGATGATCGCGAACGTCCAGATGGGGAACGCGAACATCGTGACCCGGTACGCCAGCCGGTCGAGCGATTCGGGGGAGGGCAGCCGGCCACCGGCGCCGATGCCCCGTCCGGCGACGAGGTAGAGCACGGTCGAGATCCCGGCCACGGTGAACGCCCCGGTCGCGGTGATCGCCGCGGTGACGTGGATGGCGATCCAGTACGACTTCAGCGCGGGCACGAGCGGGCCGACGGCGGTGTAGAGCCAGATCGTGTCGATGCCGAGGGCGATGATGACGAACAGCATCACGAAGGCACCGAGGAACCTGGCCTGATGGCGGGCGAGCAGCACGAGATAGGCGGTCACCGCGGCGAAGGTGAGTGCCGAGAGGAACTCGTACATGTTGCCCCACGGCCATCGGCCGGCGGACATGCCGCGGGTCAGCAGCATGCACAGATGCAGGCCCCAGCCGAGCACGTTGATGAGGACCGCGAACCTGGCCCAGTCGACCTGGCGCCGGTCCGTGCCTTCGCCGCCGGCCGGCGGATCCGCGTCCTCCGCGGCCGGGACGGCCGGTGCCCCGCCGACTCCGGCCAGGACCTTGTGGCGCACGGGTTCGGCCCGCCCTGCCGCCTCGGTCTGCTCGCGCCGGTGCCCGAAGGCCAGGTCGGCCGCGTAGCCGAGCATCGCGGCGACGTACAAGAGCACGGTCCCCAGCATCAGCTGGTCGCTCAGGTGGGCGAGCTGGGTGTCGGCCACGCTGGTCACTCCTTCGTCTCGTCAGGTGACTCAGGGGCCGCGTCACCGCGAAGACCCTGCGCTATCTCGTCGAACTCGGGGGTCGGGTTTCCGAGTGTCAGGCCGCCGACCTCGACCACCGTACGCCCGTCGGCTCCGCGGCTCGCACGGACCCACACCCGGCGCCGCCGGACCAGGAAGGAGGTCGCGACGCCGAGGATGGCGGTCACCGCGGCGAACAGCGCCGGCAGCCGGCCCGGGTCGTCGTTGATGGCGAGGCTGACCCATTCCTTGTATCCGGTGAAGGTGACCGCACCCGCGCCGTCCGGGAGGGTGAGCGTGTCGCCGACCTTCATCGGCGCGACCTTGGTGTTTATCCGCTTGAGCCGGTCCGGGATGCCCTCGAGCTTGTAGACCGACTGGGGGGCCCCCGAGTTCAGGCCGAGGTCGCCCTTGAAGGGCTGGAGCGCCACCATGGGGTTGGCCGCCCCCGGATAGGCCGAGACCGCGCGCCCCTGGCCATCGGCCACCGCGGTGGGCCAGAAGATCCCGAAGAACCCCAGTTGCCAGGGCTGCGCGTCGGGCACCTTGAGGACGCCTTCGGAGGTCAGCGTCCGCGGATCCGACGGCAGGAACGGAACGGCACCCTCGAAGGCCAGCTGCCCCTTGCCGTCCCGCACCCGGAACGTCGGCGCGTATCCGTGACCGAGGATATAGATCTTGGCGCCGCCGACCTTGAGCGGATGGTTGACGCGCAGGTCATAAGGCCGTTCCGGGGACTCCGGCGTCTCCTTGAAGCGCACCTTGCCGAGGAAGTCGGTGGCCTGCCCCCGCTGAGGTCCGCCCGCGACGTAGTGCGCCTGGAAGTCGTCGAGCGTCATCGAGAAGGGCGCGAGCCGGGCCGGGCTGAACTGCCGTCCCGGCTTGAAGGCGTCATAGCTGGTCAGCGTGTTGGAGAAGCCGGAGCCCTCGGTGAGCACCACGTTGCCGCGGTAGCCGAACCCGGCACCGACCCCGACCGCGAACAGCAGTAGCAGAAGCGCGAGGTGGAAGATCAGGTTGCCCGTCTCGCCGAGGAAGCCCTTCTCCGCGGCGACCGTCCCCTCCGCGGTGTCGACGCGGAACCCGCGCCCCCGCAGCAGCTCGGCCGCGCGGGCCAGGACCTCCTCGGGTGTTTCGGCGGTCTCGAAGGAGGCCGACTGCGGCAGCCGCGTGAGGTTCCGGGGGGCCGCCGGCGGCCGGGCGCGCATGGCGCGGTAGTGCTTCCAGAGCCGCGGGACGACGCATCCGGACAGCGAGATGAACAGCAGGATATAGATGGCGGCGAACCAGGGAGCGGCGAACACGTCGAACATCGAGAGCCGGTCCAGCCACGGCGCGAGGTGCTTGTGCGACTGGAAGTACTCGTTGACCTTCTCGGGGCTGGTCCCGCGCTGCGGCAGCACCGAGCCCGGCACGGCGGCCACCGCGACGAGGAACAGCAGGATCAGCGCCGTCCGCATGGAGGTGAGCTGACGCCAGCCCCAGCGCAGCCAGCCGAGGACACCCATCAGATCACCGTCTCGAATCCGCTGATCCAGCCCTTGAGCGAGATCATCACCTCGCCCCACAGGCCGGTGACCAGCAGCACCCCGATGGCGACCAGCATGCCGCCGCCGACCCGCATCACGACCTGGTAGTTGCGCTTGACCACACCGAACGCTCCGAGGGCCCTCCGGTAGGCGACGGCCGTGGCGACGAACGGCAGCCCGAGCCCGAGCGAGTAGGCCAGCGAGAGCACCGCACCGCGTCCCGCGCTCGCCTCGGTGAAGGCCAGCGACTGCACGGCGGCGAGCGTCGGCCCGATGCAGGGTGTCCAGCCGAGCCCGAACAGGACACCGAGCAGCGGTGCCCCGGCCAGTCCGGCCGCGGGCAGCCTGCTCGACTTGACGGTGCGCTGCAGCCCGGGAACGAGGCCCATGAAGGCCAGCCCGAACACGATCGTCAGGACCCCGAGCACCCGGGTGATCGGGTCGGCGTACTCCAGCAGCCATCGGCCGAGCTCACCGAACGCCATCCCGGCGCCCACGAACACCACGGTGAAGCCGGCGATGAACAGGAGCGAGCCGGCGAAGAGCCGGCCACGCCGCTGCTCGGCCAGATCGGCGCCGGACATCCCGGTGACGTAGGACAGGTAGCCCGGCACCAGCGGGAGCACGCACGGGGAGACGAACGAGACCAGCCCGGCGAGCAGGGCGACCGGGAGGGCGACCAGCAGCGAGCCGCTGGTGACCGCGTCAACGGCGGTCACGGGCGCTCTGTTCGTTCACTCGCACAGGCCATGGGCTACTTCTCCGCCATGATCTGCTTGAGCAGCGGGGTGAGCCTGGAATAGGTGGTGGAGCCGATGACGCGGACGGCCACGCGGCCCTCACGGTCCAGCACCAGCGTGCTGGGCACGGCGTTGGGGGGAACATCCCGGAAGGCCAGCGTGACCTGGCCGTCGGGGTCGAAGAGGCTCGGGTAACCGACCTTGAAGCCGCGGACGAAGGCCTTGGCGGGCTCCTTGCCGTCCTTGATGTCCACGCCGACGAACTCCACGCCCTCGGCCCTGTGATCGGCGTAGACCTTCTCCAGCGCCGGTGCCTCGGCCCGGCACGGGGCGCACCAGGACGCCCAGAAGTTGACCACGACGACCTTGCCCTTGAGGTCGGCCAGCTTCAGGGACTTTCCGTCGAGCGTGATGCCCTCGGCCCGGGGTCCGGCCTTGCGGTCCGCGGGCCGGATCACGTGCGAGTCGCCTCTGCCCGCGATATAGCGCGAGTCGCTCGCCGCCGGGCCGGACTGGACGGCCTGGTTGCCCGCGCAGCCGGCAAGCAGCGCGGTGACCGTAAGCGCACCGGCGAGGGTGGCGAGGGTACGGGCGGGCATGACTCGGCGATCCAACGTACTCTCCACTACGAGACGTAGTACTTGGCTCTATTGTGCAGGCAGATTCAGGCGCCCGGAACAGTGGGCCGGCGAACCAGGGCCGCGGCCGGCTCGGCGTAGGACACCGCGACCAGGCGGCCCCCGTCGTAGGTGAAGCTGGTGACGCTGGCCAGCCCGCACTCGCGCCGGGTCGGGTGATGCCACAGCTTTCGCTGCTCGGCCTTGCGCCGGGCGATCCAGATGGGCAGCTGATGGCTGACGCACACGGCCTCGTGGCCGCGGGCCGCGTCGCGCGCGACGGCCATCGCCGCGAGCATCCGCGCCGCTATCTCCTCGTAGGACTCGCCCCATGACGGACGGAAGGGGTTGTACAGGCGCGACCAGTTGGCCGGCCGGCGCAGGGATCCGGGGCCGACCCCGAAGGTCATGCCCTCGAAGTGGTTGGCCGCCTCGATGAGCCGGTCTTCGACCGTCACCGGCAGCTCGAAGGTCTCGGCCAGCGGCTCGCTGGTCTGCCTGGCACGCTCCATCGGCGACGAGAACAGCGCCGTCACGTCGCGCCCGGAGAACCACTTGGCCGCGGCCTCCGCCATGAGCACACCGTCCTCGCTGAGGTGATAGCCGGGCAACCGCCCGTACAGGACGCCCTCAGGATTGTGCACCTCACCGTGCCGCAGCAGGTGAACGATGGTCTTCTCACTCATGGCGCGACAAGACTACCCGCGGCCGGGAGCGCCGGCGTCTGTGACCCGGCCTGTGACCCGGCCGGTGACTCGGAAGGACCTGACGACCTCCTCAGGCCGGCCGGGCGGCCTCGAGCTCCTGGGGCGGCGGCGGAGCGACGGCCCGCAGGGCCTCGACCGCGGCGCGGATCCCGGGGCGGCGGGCCGCCTCCTCCCGCCAGATGGCGAAGACCCGGCGGGTCAGCAACGGGCGGAGCGGGACGACCCGCACCCCGGCGGGCACATCGCAGCGGCCCAGGCGGGGGAGCATCGACGCGCCCAGGCCCGCCGCCACGAGGGCCAGCTGCGTGGCGTATTCGTAGGCCGTGTGCTCGATCCGGGGCTCGCTGTCCCTGACCCGAAGCGCGTGGGTCAGCCAGTCGCAGCAGATCGTGCCCTCCGTCGAGCTGATCCACGGATCGTCGGCGAGCTCCTTCAGCTCGACGACCTCCCGACCCGCCAGCGGGTGCGCGGCGGGCAGCGCGACGTCGGCGACGTCGGCGCAGATCATCCCCTTTCGCAGCCCGTCGGGGATGCCCAGCGGCTCGTCGTTCCAGTCCTGCACGAGCGCCAGGTCGAGGTCCCCGCGTGCGACCAGGGGGGTGCTCTCGGACGGGTCGTACTCGTTCAGCAGCACGCGAAGCTCCGGGTGCCGCCCGCGCAACCGCACGAGCGCGGGCGGCACCAGGCCGCGCGCCGCCGTGGGGAAGGCGCCCAGCGAGAGCTCCCCGACCACGGCGCCGCGGTGGGCCTCCAGGTCGGCCTGGGCCAGCTCGACCAGGGACAGGATCCGGTGCGCGTGCCCCACCAGCAGCTCGGCGGCATCGGTCAGCCGGACCCCCCGGCCATTGCGCTCGAGCAGCTTCTGGCCGGTCTCCCGCTCCAGCTTGGCCACCTGCTGCGAGACGGCCGACGTGGTGACGTGCAGTGCGTCCGCGGCCGCGCTGACCGAGCCGTGCTCGGCGATCGCGTGCAGGGCGCGCAGACGGTCCAGGTCCAGCATGACGTGAGAGTAAGCCATCCGGGGGACGCGGCCCGGATCAACCCACCTGGGCGGCGGCGGCCCGGGCCGCGTGCGGCAGCGCCTTCGCGATCCGCTCCAGCGCCGCGTCGTCGTGGGCCGCCGACAGGAACCACGCCTCGAAGGGCGACGGCGGGAGATAGACCCCATGGTCCAGGGCGGCGTGGAAGAACGCGGCATAGGCCTCCGTGTTCTGCTTCTGCGCGTCGTCGAAGTCCCGGACCTCGTCACCGCTGAAGAACACCGAGAACAGGTTGCCCGCGGCCTGCGTGCGGTGGGGGACGCCCTCCTTGGCCAGCGCCTCGGAAGCCCACCCCGCCACCAGGGACGCGGCCCGGTCCACGGCCGTGTAGACCTCTTCGGTGGCGTTGCGCAGCGTCGCCAGGCCGGCCGCCGTGGCGAGCGGGTTGCCCGAGAGCGTGCCGGCCTGGTAGACCGGCCCCGAGGGCGCGAGCAGATCCATCACCTCGGCCCGTCCTCCGAACGCGGCCGCCGGGAGCCCGCCCCCCATCACCTTGCCGAAGGTCATCAGATCCCCGGCCACACCCTCCCGGCCGTACCAGCCGGAGCGGGTGACGCGGAAGCCCGTGAGCACCTCGTCCATGATCAGGAGAGCGCCCTGACGCTCGCACAGCCCCTTGAGAGCCGCGTTGAAGCCCTCCGGGGGCGGAACCACCCCCATGTTGGCGGGGCACGCCTCGGTGATCACACAGGCGATCTCGTCCTCGAACTCCGCGAAGGCGGCCTCGACCGCCGCCACATCGCCGTACGGCAGCACGATCGTGTCGGCCGTGGTCGCCCCGGTCACACCGGGGCTGTCGGGCAGCGCCAGCGTGGCCACTCCCGAGCCGGCGGCCGCGAGGAGCGCGTCGACGTGCCCGTGATAGCAGCCGGCGAACTTCACCACCTTGGAGCGGCCGGTGAAGCCGCGGGCCAGCCGGAGGGCCGACATCGTCGCCTCGGTCCCCGAGTTGACCAGCCGGACCTTGTCCACCGGCGTGCGGGCCACGATCTCCTCGGCGAGCTCCACCTCTCCGGGGGTGGGTGCTCCGTAGGAGGTGCCGCGCCCGGCCGCTTCACGGACCGCGGACACGACGGCCGGGTGAGCGTGGCCGAGGATCATCGGCCCCCAAGAACAAATCAGGTCGACATACTCGTTTCCATCCACGTCAGTCAGATAAGGTCCCTCAGCCGAGGTCATGAAAGGCGGCGTTCCGCCCACCGCGCGGAAGGCCCGCACCGGCGAATTGACCCCGCCGGGGACGACCGCACAGGCTCGCTGGAACAGTTGCTGAGATCGGTTACTCGAAGTCACGACCCCAAGTCTGTCAGGACTCGGATTCCGATCAGGTCAAGCCCCTTGACCTCGGCCTCACCAGCCGATATCTCACCAAAGGGGCTAACAAGTCGGGGAGGTACAAGGTAATGGAGATCTGGACGGTGCCGGGCTTCACGCGTGTGCGGGAACTCGGCGAGGGCGACTCGGGCCGGGTCGTCCAAGCCGTCGACGACCTCACCCAGACCCCGGTGGCGATCAAGTACCTCGAGGAGCGGGTGCGGCGGGACGAGCGGTTCCAGAGCGAGTTCCCTGAACAGGCCAGACGGCTGTCCAGGCTCGAGGACCCCAACCTCGTCCAGTTCTACGAGTTCGTCGAGTCCCCGGACGGCGCCGCGGTGATCATGGAGCTCGTCGAAGGGGTGAGCCTGGCCCGGCTGCTCGGCGCCGTGGGCCAGATCGGGCCGCTGCCGGCGCTCGCGCTCTTCAGCGGTGCGCTCATCGGGCTCGCCACCCTGCACGACGCCGGGATCGCGCACGGCGCGTGCACGCCCGCGAACCTGCTCATCGACGCCAAGGGCACCGGCCAGCTCACCGACGCGGCCGCCGGGACCGCCGAGGACGCGGGAAAGAGGACCGGCCCCTATCTCGCACCGGAACAGTGGGGTGGCGCGGCGCCCTCCGCGACCGGCGACCTCTACGCCGCGACCGCCGTGTTCTTCCACTGCCTCACCGGCCAGGCCCCCTTCGCGGCGCGCAGCCTGTCCGCGCTGGCGAAGGCGCATCGCACGGAGCCGGTCCCCTTGGAGCCCGTCCCCGAGCCGCTGCGCGGGCTGGTCTCCGCGGGACTGGCCAAGACGCCGGAGGACCGCCCCCGATCGGCTGCCGGGTTCCTGGCCACGCTCGACGACGCGGCCAGGTCGGCCTACGGGCCGGGCTGGGAGGCCCAGGGCCGTCATCTGCTGGCCGAGCTCGCCACCAAGGCGGCCGCCACGCCGCTGAGCGCGCCTTCACGGCCCGCGCGCCGCCGTACCCGGACCGAGGGCGGCCCACCGCGCCGCGGGCGTCTCATCGCCGCCACGGCGGCCGTGATCACGCTTGTGACCGCGGTGGCGTACGGCACGACCCAGATCCTCGAAAGCCGTGGATCGACGACCCCGACCCGGCAGAGCACTTCGCCGCCGCCCAAGCCGACGCCGACGACGACGCCGACGACGGCCGGGCTCGGGACGGCGCCGCCGCAGACGCCGGTCGCGCTGGCCGCCGCGATCGACCAGGCGGCCGCGGCCAAGCGGGGCGCCGCCTTCGTCCACCGCGGGGAGGCGACGGCGGCGCGCGGGGTCTTCTCCTTCACCCCCTCCGCGCCGGCGGCCTACGACATGACCGTGTGGTCCACCGCTCGCGGCGACCGGTTCGGCCGCAGGACCCGGGCGATCGTGGTCGGCGAGACCGTCTATGTCGCCGAGGGCGGTTGGCACCCGGCCCCCGCGGTGAAGCACACCGGACGCGCGGACGCCACCCGGGTCTATGCCTCCCTGGCCGCGCAGACCCGGTGGAGCACGTCCGTGCACGACATCCTGGCCCTGGTGCGGTCCAGCCGTACGGTCACCCGTTCCGGGCTGACCTACAGCGGGACCGCGTCACTCCCCCTGCTCGCCCGGGATCGCACCGTGGCGCCGCTCTACGCCGCGTACGCCGGCTCGCCGGGCGCGCGGGTGACCTTCAAGGTATGGCTGACCCGCGACTACCTGCCCCGGAGCCTGCAGGTCGTGGTCACCCCCCGTACGGGGGGCCGCGCCCGCGCGCAGGTCTTCCGCACGACCTACTCGGGGTGGGGCCGCGAGGTCGCGATCACCGCCCCGTAGCCGTCCCGGGACGCTCAGACCTGCTCGCAGCTGTCGGCGAGTACTTCCAGGAGCCGCAGCGGGTCGGGCAGCGGCGAGTCGTCCGGTGGCCGGATCCAGGTCACCTCTCCCTGCGGCAGCACGGAGGGGGGCGCGACCACGTAGCTGTCGCGGCAGTGCCACCGCATGCCCGGCGTCTCGGCCACGTTCTCGGGCGAGCAGTCGAGGTGACATGACCACCACTCGTCCTCGTCCTGCGGTGCGCCCCGGGTGGCGACGAAGAACAGGTGCCGCTCGTCTCCGGAGGCGGCGACGGGGCCGACCGGGACGCCGGTCCGGCGGATCCGGTCCAGCGCCATGGCGCCGGCCGCGGCCGGGATGTCGAAGACGTCGAAGACCCGGCCGGTCGGCAGGATGATGTTGGCCTGGGGACGCTCGTTCCACCAGCGGGTCAGGACCGCCGGATCCATCCCGGCCTCCAGGCCCCAGGCCGCCGAGACCGGATGCGCGCCCGGGTCGGGACAGCCGACCCGGTCACAGGAACACGCGCGGTCTCCGCGCGTCAGCGGATGCGCGCCCGGGATACAGGCCCAGCCGAGCGCGGCGTAGTCACGCGCCGCCACGGCCATACGGTCACGGCCCCGCTGCCGCCTGCCACCTGAGACTGCCAGCATGTTCACTCCCCCCACGGCCAGGACCCCGGCCGCCCAACGAGCCGGCCCCCTCGATCGGCCGCCTCCCTACCGATGATGACCTTCGGCTCCGGTACCGGGGACGGTGCCCCCCCTGAAACGGTTCTAAGTGACTAGGTGGCGATGATCTCCGCCGGAAACCCACGCGGGACCCGGCGGTGACGTGTCAGTCGAGTGACCGTTCGCCGATGACCTTGGCGGCGTTGCGGACGACACCGTCCAGATAGGCGCGGATGTCCCGCAGCCCCTCGCGGTCGCGCCGGACCATGCGCTCTTCGTAGGCGGCCCGGAGCGAACCTATGATCCCGAGGTAGTTCACCTGAAGACGGCACCTGGTGTCGGCCACCGCCGTGTCGATCTCCGCGGGCGTGGGCTCCGGCGTCTTCCAGCGCTCGTCCCGCATCGCCGAACGGGGATTGGGGTAGGAATGACCGGCCTGCTTCATGCAGGCGCTCCATCGCTTCATGACGTCCTGGTAGCGGCGGTCCGCGACGAGCTGCCTGATCGCCTGTCTGCGCAGCGCGACGACGTGCTCCTGAGCCGGCCTGACCCCGGTCGGCTGGGACGGCCCGGCCTTGGCCGGAGGCTTCACGCCTTCCGTCAGCCTGGCCTTGGCCTGACCACGGCACCCCTCCTGGGGGACCTCCCTGCCGTGGTAGGTCTTCATCGCCGCACCTCCAGCCACCCGCTGCCCGTTGAGCAGGACCTCGACCTCCGATGTCAGGCCGGACGGCTGTGCGGAGGGGCTCGGGGAGGGCGTTCGCCGGAAGAAGGCGGCCGACCGGTGATAGCCGTACCGCTGCGCGTCCTCGAGGTCCACGAACGTACGGCTGTTGCGCTCCCGGATCACCCTGTTCACTCCGACCAGGGGCAGCACCGGCCGGTTCGTCGCGATGCCGAAGCCGCGCAGGCACTGGCGGGCCAGCAGGTCATCGGCCTTCAGAAGAGTCTGTTCCTGCTTGTCGCTCAGCATGTAGGACTCGAGCGGGGAGCCGATCATGCCGTAGGCCGTCGGCGTCGGCGTGCTCTTGAGCACGGGAGGCCCCTCCTTGGCCGCGTCCTCGGACATGCACGCGGCCGACACGCCCGCCAACGCACCGCCCAGTGCGGCAATGACCCCTAAAGACCGTAAACCGCGCACAATAGGTCACCCCGATTCCGCCATACGCCGGCTCCTGTACCTCGGATTCTCGGCCGCGCCGGCTGGATGTCCTCGTGGCGCCTTCAGCTCATGACCAACAAAGCACGAAACCATGCCGCGTTGGAGTCATGGGAGTCGTCGGGGTCGTCGGAGTCGCTGGAACACCGCCGCCGGACCCCGGCGGCGGCACGCCGGCCGGTCAGCCCAGCCGGGCGGCGACCTCGGTGGCCCAGTAGGTCAGCACGATGTCCGCGCCCGCACGGCGGATCGCGATGAGGGACTCCATGATCGCCTTGTCCCGGTCCAGCCATCCGTTCGCCGCGGCGGCCTCGATCATGGCGTATTCGCCGCTCACCTGATAGGAGGCCAGGGGCACGTCGATGGAGTCGCGGACCCGCCGGATGATGTCGAGGTACGGCAGCGCCGGCTTCACCATGATCATGTCGGCGCCCTCGTCGAGGTCGAGGAAAACCTCACGGAGCGACTCGTCGGCGTTCGGCGGATCCTGCTGGTAGGCCGAACGGTCGCCGAACTGCGGAGCGCATTCGGCGGCTTCGCGGAACGGCCCGTAGAACGCCGAGGCGTACTTGGCCGCGTAGGCCAGGATGGCCACCTCGCCGTAGCCGGCGTCGTCGAGCGCGGACCGGATGGCGCGGACCTGACCGTCCATCATGCCGCTGGGCGCCACCACGTCGACTCCCGCGGCGGCCTGGGCCACGGCGATGGAGGCATAACGCTCGAGCGTCGCGTCGTTGTCCACGTCCCCCGCGGCGGTGAGCAGACCGCAGTGCCCGTGATCGGTGTATTCGTCGAGGCACAGGTCCGCCATCAGGACGGTGGCGTCGCCGAGGTCGCCGGACAGGTCCCTGAGGGCCTTCTGGACGATGCCGGCGGGGTCGTCGGCCCCGGAGCCGCGGCGGTCCTTCACGGCCGGGATGCCGAAGAGGATGATCCCGCCGACCCCGGCCTCGACCGCCTCGTGGGCCGCCTTGCGCAGGCTGTCACGGGTGTGCTGCAGCACGCCGGGCATCGACTCGAGCGGATGTGGAGCGTCGATGCCCTCCTTGACGAACATGGGGAGCACCAGATCAGCGGGGCTGAGCCGGGTCTCGGCGACCAGCCGGCGCATCGCGGGCGTACGCCGCAGCCGTCGCGGCCGCGCGACCGGGAACTGCGCGGACATAGGTTGTCGCTCCTTCTCTGCTACTTCACTCGGGTACTCGGCACTCGGCTACTTGCCACTCGGCTACTTGCGCCGACGCGCGCCACGGCGCATCTGGCTGGGCTTACGGAGCGGATCACCGGCCTCGATCTGGGCCGCCCTCCGCTTGGCACCGTACTCCGCCAGCGCCTCGGCGAGGGCCGGTACGGATGGCTTGTCCGCCATCACGTCGACCCGCAGGCCGTACTCCTGCGCGGTCTTGGCCGTCTGCGGGCCGATGACCGCGATGACCGTGACGTTGTGCGGCTTTCCGGCGATGCCGATCAGGTTGCGGACCGTCGAGCTCGAGGTGAACAGCACCGCGTCGAACCCGCCGCCCTTGATGGCCTCGCGGATGGGCGCCGGCGGCGGCGCCGCCCGTACGGTCCGGTAGGCCGTCACGTCGTCGCACTCCCAGCCGAGCTCGGTCAGCCCCGCGATGAGCGCGTCGGTGGCGATGTCGGCACGGGGCAGCAGCACCCGGTTGATCGGATCCAGGTCGGAGTCGTAGGCCGGCCACACCGCGATCAATCCCTCGCTGGACTGCTGGTCGGCCGGAACCAGGTCGGGATTGACCCCGAACTCCACGAGCGCGGCCGCGGTCTGCTCCCCCACGGCGGCGACCTGGAGGCCGGCGAAGGCCCGCGCGTCCAGCCCGTACTCGACGAACTTCTCCCGCACCGCGCGGACCGCGTTGGTGGAGGTGAACACCACCCACTCGTAGCGGCCGGTGACCAGCCCCTTGACCGCACGGTCCAGCTGCTGGGGCGTCCGCGGCGGCTCGACCGAGATGGTCGGGACCTCTTCGGGCACGGCGCCGTACGAGCGCAGCTGCTCGGACAGGCTCGCGGCCTGCTCCTTGGTGCGCGGGACCAGGACCCGCCAGCCGAACAGCGCCTTGGTCTCGAACCACGAGAGCTTGTCCCGCCAGCCGACGACGTCACCGACAATGATCATCGCCGGTGACTCCATGCCCTTGGTGTCGGGGACGAGCCGGTGGAGGGTGGAGACGACGGTCTCCTGCTCGGTCGTGGTGCCCATGCTGGTCATCGCCGCCGGTGTGGTCTCCGGCCGGCCCGCCGCGATGAGCCCCTTGACGACATCGCCGACCGCGCCCTCGGCGCCGATGATCACCAGCGTCACGTCCGGCGCGGCGAAGGACTCCCAGTCGACACCACCCTCGCCAGCGTCGACGATCCGGACCTCGCGGGTCTTGTGGTCGGTCAACGGGATCCCGGCATAGCCGGGGACCGCGGTGACGGCGGACACGCCGGGTACGATCTCGAAGAGGACACCCGCCGCGGTGCACGCGGCGCCTTCCTTGGCGATGTTGCAGGCCATTCCGGGATCACCGGGGAACAGCCGGACCACGTTCTTGCCGGCCGCGGCGGCCTCCGCGACCAGCTTGATCGGGTCGGAGTCCGCGGCGTTCAGGATCTCGACGCCTTCGCGGCAGTGCGCGAGCAGCGCCTCGTCGTCGTCGGACCGGTTGAGGACGACCGTGTCGGCCTGGCCGAGTTTGGCCACCGCCCGGAGGGTCAGCAGACCCGGGTCGCCCGGTCCGGTGCCGACGAACGCGACGGCGCCGGTGGGTCCGGTGGGTTTGGTGCTAGCGGGGCTCAAGATACGTGCTCCCCCATCAACTGGTCGGCCCCCTCGGCGAAGAGACGGGCAGCGAGGTCACGCCCCAGTCGCTCGGCCTCGGACGGGTGGCCGCTTGCGGAAAGCCTGATCTGACGGGTGCCGTCGAATCCGATGACGGCGGCGGTCAGATAGAGCTTCTGTTCTTCCTGGGCAGCGTATGCGCCCACGGGTGCTGAGCAGCCCGCCTCGAGCGCCGCCAGGACCGCCCGCTCCGCCGTCACGGCGGCACGGGTGCCGGGGTCGTCGAGGGTGCTCAGCAGGTCGATGAGATCGGCCCGGTCGGCCCGGCACTCGATGGCCAGCGCTCCCTGCCCGGGGGCCGGCAGCATCGAGCCGGGATCGAGGACCTCGGCGACGGCCTCCACCCGGCCGATCCGGTTGACTCCCGCGTAGGCCAGCACGATGCCGTCGAGCTCGCCGTCCTGGACCTTGCGGAGCCGGGTGTCGGCGTTGCCCCGGATGGGCACGACCTCGAGGTCGTCGCGCAGCGCGCGCAGCTGGGCCATCCGGCGCGGCGATCCGGTGCCGATCCGCGCGCCCTTGGGGAGGTCGGACAGCTTGGTGGTGCGGCCCGGGACCCCGCACAGGCAG
Source organism: Actinomadura sp. (assembly GCA_036008685.1). Lineage (GTDB taxonomy): Bacteria > Actinomycetota > Actinomycetes > Streptosporangiales > Streptosporangiaceae > Actinomadura_C. The sequence goes on from DASYNF010000016.1 coordinate 25,263, forward strand.
TCGCGCGGGTCGTCACGCAGCGGCACGGCCGCCAGCGCGATCCCCTCGGCCGGCGTCGTCGGCAGATCCTTCAGCGAGTGCACCGCGAAGTCGACCTCACCGGCCAGGAGCCGGTCCCGCAGACCGCTGACGAAGACCCCGGTCCCGCCGATCTGTGCGAGCAATGCCCTGGAGACATCACCCTCGGTCGTTACCCCGACCAGGTCCACCACATGCCCGGTGCGCCGGGTCAACATGTCCGCGACCTGCGCGGACTGCGTCCTGGCCATGAGGCTCCTGCGCGTTCCCAGCCGCAACGGGGCCTCCCCGATGTGGCTGCTGTGACTGCTCACGGCTCACTCCGCTCGGCAGAGGTTTCGAGGTGGGCGCGGGTCACGGCCTCAGGCGCCTTGGGGTCGAGGTCGAACAGGTCGCGCAGTGCGGTGGCGTAGGCATCGCCGCCCGCCGAGGCGGCGAACTCCTTGACCCGGACGGTCGGCGCGTGCAGGAGCTTGTCCACCACGCGGCGTACGGTGTGGGCGATCTCGCCGTGGACCTTCTCGTCCAGCTCCGGCAGCCGGCCCATGAGCCGGGCGAGCTCGGCCTCGACGACGTTCGCGGCCTTGCTCCGCAGCGCCACCACGGTGGGCGCGACCGCGGCCGCGCGCGCGGCGCCGAGGAAGGCGGCCACCTCTTCGGTCACGATCCGGCGCACCGCCTCGACCGCCTCGGGACCGACGACTCCGCGGGTCTCCGCCGACCTGCGCAGGTCGTCCAGCCCGGCGAGGGCCACGCCCGGCAGCTCGCGTACGGCCGGGTCCACGTCGTGCGGCAGGGCGAGGTCCAGGAAGAACCTCGGGCCGGCGGCCAGGTGCTCGCGGGCGAAGTCGGCGGTGATGACGAGACCGGTGGCGCCCGTACAGGACACCACCAGGTCGGCGGTGGCGAACCCGGCCGGCAGGTCGTCCAGCCCGATGGCGTGCGCGGGGACCTCGGCGGCCTCGGCGAGCCGCACCGCACGGGCGTAGGTCCGGTTGGCCACGACGATCTCGGCCATGCCGGCCCGGGCCAGGGTGGCGACCGCGAGCGCGCTCATCGACCCGGCGCCCACGACCAGCGCCCGCTTGCCGGCGAGCGGGCCGAGGTGCTCGGCGGCGACGTCGAGCCCGACGCTGACGAGGGAGGCCCCGGCCTGGTCGATCCCGGTCTGGGCGTGCGCTCGTTTGCCGACGCGGAGCGCGTGCTGGACGACCTCGTGCAGGCCACGGCCGATGGTGTTCTCGGACTGGGCCAGCCGGAACGCATGGCGGATCTGCCCGAGGATCTGCCCCTCGCCGACGACCATGGACTCGAGTCCGCAGGCGACCGAGAACACGTGCTGGACGGCCCGGTCCTCGTAGTGGACGTACAGATGACGGGACAGATCGTCCAGCGGCACCCCGGAGTAGCGCGACAGCAGCTCGGACACGGCGGACACTCCGCCGTGGAACTTCTCGACCGCCGCGTAGACCTCGACGCGGTTGCAGGTGGACACGATCATCGCTTCGCCCACGTGCGCGGACTCGTGGACCTCGTGAAGCAGTTTGACGAGATCGTCGCCGGTCACGGCCGCGCGTTCGAGCATCGACACCGGCGCGCTCCGGTGACTCAGCCCGACCACCAACATACTCATGCGTCAACCGCCTCTATGTACTGCGCGGGTCCAGGAGGCTGCTCGTCCTTGAACGGCCCGTATCCGGGCGTCAGCTGTTCACCCATCGGCCCGCCTGCTTTCCGCTGCTCATGGAACGCGAGAATCTGGAGTTCAATGGACAAATCGACCTTACGCACATCCACGCCCTCTGGTACGGAGAGCACCACAGGCGCGAAGTTGAGGACGCTTGTCACTCCCGCGGCGACGACACGATCGCACACGACCTGGGCCGCGTCGGCCGGGGTGGCGATCACCGCGATCGAGACGCCGCGATCCTTGATCACAGTCTCGAGCTTGTCGATGTGCTCCACCGTGAGCCCGGAGATGCGCGCCCCGACCACGCGCGCGTCCGCGTCCAGAAGCCCGGCGACCCGGAAACCGCGGGAGGCGAACCCGCCGTAACCTGCGAGGGCTCGTCCCAGGTTACCCACACCGATGATGGCGACGACCCAATCCTGGGTGAGGCCCAGCTCACGTGAGATCTGGTAGACGAGGTACTGCACCTCGTAGCCGACCCCGCGGGTGCCGTAGGAACCGAGGTGGGAAAGATCCTTGCGCAGTTTCGCGGAGTTGACTCCGGCCGCGGCGGCGAGCTCTTCCGACGACACCGTCGCGGTGCCCCGGTCCTGCAGGCTGTGCAACGCGCGCAGGTAGACCGGCAACCGGGCCACGGTCGCTTCCGGGATGCCGCGTCCGGCGCGGTCACGGGTACGAATCTGTCGTGGGGTCACAGCCTGCTTCTTCGGGGGGCTATGCGGACCGGAAGATCGGTAACCCGTCAGCCCGGCCGCCCTTGGACTTTTCCTCAGGTTAAGCCTTTGTGAACACATGCACAAAGTAGCCCAGCGTGGTCGGCCCCTGCCGGATCAGCTCCTCGACGGCCCGATCACCCCTGAATACCAGGGGTATCGCGCGCTACGGCACCACGCCGGAAGTCGCAACCCGGATCCTCCTGGTGTGATGCACCAGACACGTCAGCGCGCGAGCGCGGCTCGCAACCGGCGCTCGTCGACTCGCCAGAAATCGTGCTGAACACCGTCGATCAATGTGACCGGGATCTGATCCCGGTAGAGACGGGTGTCCTCCTCGGACCGGGTGATGTCGCGCTCCTCCCAGGCCACTCCCATCTCGGCCGCGACCCGTGCGATCACCTCCCGTGCCTCGTCGCACAGATGACAGCCCGGCTTGCCCAGGAGAGTGATCACGTGGCTCATCTGAGATGGTCCTGCCTCGCGGGCTCCGGCAGCGGTGGCACCTTGGCCTCGCCGACCTTGAGCTCGACGACGTTCATCGCCAGAACATGGAGGCGGCTCGCGGTCGCGAACTGCTGCACCTGTGGGAGGTGCCGATGTCTACGATAGGCGGCCTGGTCGCGGAAGAGCTGGTAGAAGATGCGCTGCGTGGGTGAGTTGACCACCTCGTGGCAGATGTACATCAACGTGTCCGGCTCGGCCTCACGGGAGGCGCGCACGGCATCGGCCGCCAGCCGGTCGAACGCCTCCTCCCGGCCGTCCAGCAGCGTATAGACCGTGATCTGACCGCACAGCTCCGGCGGCGGTCCCCCGACGGCCGCCCCCATGCCGATGGCCCCCGTCCGGAGCGCGTCCGGATCGGGCCCGGGCGCCGGAGCCGATGCCCGCGCGGCCGCGGGTTCCGGCGGCGCCTCGGCCCGCCGCGGCCGCTCCTCGGCATGGGCGGCCTGCTCGTCCTCGAAGTCCTCGAGCGGCTCCAACCCCTCCTGCCCCTGGACGACCCGCATGGCGCCGTACCAGACCAGCCCGGCGGCGGCCCCCAGCAGGAGCACCGTCAGGAATCCGGGCAGCAGGGCCCTGCTGCCGACGACCGTGAGGACGCCCGCCAGCGCGATCAGGGCCACGGGGAGCATGACGCCATAGGCCTCCGGGTCCTGGCGCCGGATCCGGAGTGCGGTGACGGCGGCGCACGCGACCAGGCCGAGCACCACGATGACGTGCGCCACGCTGATCAGCGTCAGCGGCAGCCAGGTGTAGTGGTCGTCCGGCTTGGGCAGCTCTTTGGCTCCGAAGCGGCCCTGGAGGGGGTCGAGGATCACGATCACCGCGGCCACGATCGTGTAGGACACGGCGAACAGCCGTACGGCGAACCGCACCTGCACGTAGTAGGCGATGAGCTCGACCACGCCCACCACGAGCCACATCGGGGCGATGAGCGCGCCGCCCAGCTCCAGCGCCCGGAACAGCATGGAGCCGAAACCGGCCAGGAAGCCGATCGTCATCGCGCACAGCGCGATGACGATCGCCGACGTCGCCAGGGACCAGGCCACGAGGTAGGGCGATCGTTGACGGTAGGTGCGCGAAATGAGCGTCCCGGCGGCCGCCAAGGCCCCGACGGTCGCCACGATCGCGATGAGCGCGTTGAACATCGCGCCCCATGGTGCCCGAAAGAGACCGGGTACGTGTAACCGTGCACCGATATTGGCGGCACGGCGCCTTCTTCGGGCACGTATGCGGGCGGGTTTGCCGAGACGAGACCATTGCCTCATTACTGGCGGGTATCTACCATGGCCTTCCGTGCTGGAGGTCGGGCCCGCCCTTTGAACGGTGGCCGATCCCGCGCAGACCCGAGGAGAACCGCATGGGGAGCCTGGCCCTCGACCACCAGGGTTCGGCGATCTCCTGGCCGGCCCCCTGGACCGGCCCGCTGGTGCGTCCCCGGGGCGTCCGCGGGAGGGCATCGCAGCGGGCCGCCGAGGAGATCAAGAGCCTGGTGCTACGGGCCCGTGACGGTGAGACGGAGGCGTTCGGCGCCCTCTACGACCACTACGCCGGGCAGATCTACCGGTACGTGTACGTGCGGGTCCGTATCCACGCGCTGGCCGAGGACCTGACCAGCGACACCTTCGTCCGGGCGCTACGCCGCATCGGCGACTTCACCTGGCAGGGCAAGGACTTCGGCGCGTGGCTCGTGACGATCGCGCGCAATCTGGTCGCCGACCACTTCAAGTCCAGCCGCCAACGGCTGGAGATCTGCACTCCCGAGCCGCCCGACCTCGGATGGCACGAGGACGGCCCCGAGGGGGCCATCCTCGACTCGATGACCAGCCGGATGCTCGGAGCCGCCATCCGCGGCCTCGGGCCGGAGCAGCGCGAATGCGTCGTCCTACGGTTTCTGTACGGGATGTCCATAGCCGAGACGGCGGCGATCATGCGGAAGAAGTCAGGGGCGGTCAAGGCCCTGCAATACCGGGCCATGCGGTCACTGGCCCGGATGCTCCCCCAAGATCTCCGGACTTAGCGCGCATCGGGCCACAGATCCCTTAGAGTTCCCATGTGGTGACACGCCGGAGCTCTTGATCAGCGCTTGGCGCTGCGTGCCTGGGTGACTACCGTCCATTTCGAAGCCGATGACGGTCTGGCGCCCCAAGATGATTAGGCTCGGTCCATGCGGCGATTCTGGCAATGGCGTGACGATGAGGATCCCGTGGTCTCGGGCGCCGCCGCGGCGGCCGCGGCCGAACCCGAGGATCCCCCGCAGGTGGCCGACCCGACGGCGGCCGCCTTCTTCGACGTCGACAACACGATGATGCGTGGCGCGTCGATCTACCACTTCGCGCGTGGCCTGGCCACTCGCAAACTGTTCACGCTGCGCGATCTCGCCATGTTCGCCTTGGGCCAGGCCGCCTTCCGGATCCGGGGCTCCGAGAACCCCGAGCACATCCGCACGGCCCGCGAGGCGGCACTGGCGTTCGTCGCGGGCCACAGGGTCAGCGACCTCACCGCGCTCTGCGAGGAGATCTACGACGAGGTGCTCGCGGACCGGATCTGGCACGGGACCCGCACACTCGCGCTCCAGCACATCGACGCGGGACAGCAGGTATGGCTCGTCACCGCCACCCCGGTCGAACTCGCCCGGGTCATCGCCCACCGGCTCGGGCTGTCCGGCGCGCTCGGCACCGTCGCCGAGACCGAGAACGGCGTCTATACCGGCCGGCTGGTCGGCAGCCTCCTCCACGGGCCGGCCAAGGCCGCGGCCGTCCAGGCCCTGGCCGTACGGGAGGGCCTGGAGCTCGCGAGCTGCGCCGCCTACAGCGACTCGGTGAACGACCTGCCCCTGCTCACCACCGTGGGCCGCCCACACGCGGTCAACCCGGACTCGGACCTGCGCGATCACGCCCGGGAGAACGACTGGCCGATCCACGAGTTCCGTACCGGCCGCAGGGTCACCATGCTGGCCCTGCCCGCGGCGGCCGGGGCCGGCGCCCTGGCCGGTGGCGTGGCCGCGGGCGTCGCCCTGCGCAAGCACTACCGCGGCTGAATCGATGGCCGCGCGGAGCGCGGCAATGGGTACAGCTCAGAAAAAGGCCGGGCCGCGCTTCAGCAGGGCGTCGTAGAGCATCTGCTGGATGACCTCACGGACCTGGTCGGTGAGGTCGAACAGCGTGATGGGATCGTCGGCCGCACCGGGTTCGTAGTCGTTCATCGGAACGGGCGGGCCGAACTGGATGATCCACTTGGACGGCAGCGGGATCAGCCCCAAGAGGCCGAGGAAGGGGAACGTCGGCGTCACCGGGAAGTAGGGGAAGCCGAGCAGCCGGGCCAGCGGGCGCAGATCCGCGATCTTGGGGTAGATCTCCTCGGCTCCGACGATGGCGCACGGGATGATGGGGACCTGGGCGCGCATGGCCGTGCCGACGAAACCACCGCGGCCGAAGCGCTGGAGCCGGTAGCGATCGCGGAACGGCTTGCCGACGCCCTTGAAGCCCTCGGGAAAGACCCCGACCAGCTCACCCTTGCCGAGCAGACGCGCGGCGTCGGCCGGACAGGCCAGGGTGTGCCCGCTCTTGCGGGACAGGTGTCCGAGCGTGGGGACCCGATAGACGAGGTCGGCCCCGAGCAGCCTCAGATCCCGGTCGGCGTTGTCGTGCACACCCACCTGGAGCATGAGCCCGTCGAGCGGGAGCGTGCCCGAATGGTTGGCCACGATGAGCGCGCCCCCCTCCTCGGGGACGTGCTGCAGGCCCTTCACCTCCACCCGGAACCAGTACTCGTAGAGCGCCCTGGCCAGAGGGAGCACCAGCGTGCTGTTGAACTCCGGGTCGAACCCGAACTCGTCGATGTCGTATTCGCCGGTGAGCCGCCGCCGCAGGAAGGAGAGCCCCGAGGCGATCTTGCGCTCCATCGGCCCTGGCTCCGGTGGCCGGCCCACGTTGAGCGGGATGACGTCCGCGTCCTCGCCGCGGTCGGAGGACCTGCTCGGTTCGAACGCGTTCATGACCCCTGCCCCCCGGTCCTTTCCTCCGCCGGCGTGCGGCCGCCGGGCGTGTCACTCACCGCGGACCCCCGAAGGCCCCGGCGACCCGATCGAACAACTCCGCGGGCAACCCCTGACCCAACCCCTTGACCTGCGCCTGCGCGAAATCACCGAACGCCGCCTCGGTGGCGTACTTGGGCCGCCAGCTCAGCTCGGCGACGAGCCTGGCGGTGTCGACCGCACGGCCGTACGTCAGCCAGCGGAGCAGTTCCGGGGAGAAGCCGGACATCCCGGCGAAGCGCTTGCCCACGTCGCCGAGCGTGGCGAATGCGGGAGCCGGCAGGGGCATGCTCGGCCGGCCCGCGCGCCGCAACGCCTGCGAGAGCAACAGGACACCGTCGCCGGCGACGTTGTAGGTGCCCGGATGGTCCTGGGTGACCATACGGCGCAGAACCTCGACGCCGTCGTCCTCATGGACGAACTGCAACCGCGGATCGAAGCCGAGCACCGTCGGCACGACCGGCAGGCGAAAATACCGGGTCAGCGGGGAATCCACCCCAGGCCCGAGAAAGTTGACGAAGCGCAGGACCGAGACCGTGAGGTCGGACCGGCGCCGCTTGAGCCCACGCACATAGCCCTCGACCTCGACCGCGTCCTTGGCATAGCCGGAGGACGGGGCCTCGACCGGCTCGTCGGTCTCGCTGAAGACGGCATGGTCCCGAGGTGATGATCCGTAGACCGCGGCCGACGACCGGACCACGAGCTTGCGCAAGTCCGGCGACCGCTGGCACGCCGCCAGCAGCTGCATGGTGCCGATGATGTTGAGTTCCTTCGCCGTCGGCCGCGGACCGGCCGGCGCGGTCACCAGGTTCAGATGAACCACGGTGTCCACGTCGGCCGAGGCCATCACCTTGGCGATGCTCGGTGTGCGTATGTCGACGCGTACGAACTCGGTGCGTCCGAGAGACGTCGTGGGTGGGACCGTGTCCACGCCGATGACCCGTTCGATGCCGGGGTCGGCCTGGAGCGTGTTGGCGACGCGTGCCCCCAAGAACCGGGACACGCCTGTCACCAGGACAATTCGGGCGGTCGAGGCGGCGGTGTGCCGTCCCGGCGCCGTGTCGGAGGCGCCCATGGCAGACATCGTGCGCCCCACCCCTTACGACTGCTCGGCCGGTCCGCTTACTTCTTGTTACGGCGTTGCACGCGCGTCTTCTTCAGCAGCTTGCGGTGCTTCTTCTTGGCCATCCGCTTACGACGCTTCTTGATGACAGAGCCCACGAAACCTCACTCGACGTACCGGGTGGTGTACAGGATCAGCCGCCCGCACCCAGGTGGGTGGGCAGCCCAAAGCCCAAGGGTACCGCCGGACCGGCGGCCCGTAGGCCGCCGGCCGCATTAGCCCCCGTGCCGTCCCCTGCGCGGCGGGTCCCCGGCTACGTCACCGATCGCCTGTGGCCTGCTGCCGGCGGCGATCCCTGGCGTACCCGGTTATCCGGCCTCGATGAACGCGTCGCGCAGATAGTCGTGGACAGCCTGCTCGGGGACCCGGAAGGAGCGGCCCACCCGGATCGCGGGCAGCTCACCTGAATGAACAAGGCGGTAAACGGTCATCTTGGACACCCGCATCACCGCCGCCACTTCGGCCACAGTCAGGAACCTGACCTCACTCAGAGGTCGCTCGCCTGAGCTCATCGGACGCCCTCTTCCACACGTGCTGCACACCGGCCCTTGGGTGACTTTGATCACGCACGTGTACTTCCTTCCAGCGTAAATCGTGTCTCGGGAGTCGCAAGAGGGGGAGTTCAGGCAATCAGCTCAGATCTGGCGAGAAGGTAGGCGATCGGCTCTGCGTAGTGATGTGGAAGGACGTTGTCGTCGAGCGGCACCGCGACGGCAATTTTTCCCTCCGCCTCCCCCGCGAACAGGGCGGGGTCGTTACAGTCCGCGAAACCGACGGTGTCGATCCCGGCCTGCCCGGCGGCTCCGGCCCACCCGTGGTCGGCCATGACCAGATCCGGCCAATCGCCGGATTGGGTTGCGAGTTCGGCGAGCATCGCCTCCATCGGGTGCGGATCGTGGGTGTGATGGAGTGACGCGGCGCCGCTGAGCATCGCCACACCCTCGACATACCGGATGTGCCTCACCTTTGGCCCGTCCGGTGTCTCCAGCTCGTAGGACCAGCCGGCCGCGGGAGTCAGCACCTGGCAACCGCGCGCCCGGAGGGCCCGGCCGACCGCGAGATAGATCGGCAGCACGCCCGTGGGGTGGCCGGTCGCCAGGATGACCTTTTCCCGGCGCTCGGCGGCGAGGCGCAGCCGGTCGGCCATCGCGTCGAGCGCCTCGATCGTGAGGTCCGGGTCGATCGTGTCGTCGCCGTAGAAGTGGGCCGGATCGGGATCGACCCCGCACTTGCGCGCCATCATGGTCAGCACGTCGTCGAAACTCCACGGCCGCTCGAGCTCCAGGCCGAACAGGTAATACGGGTCCCGCCGGCTCATCCTGCGATAGTGCAGCAGGTTGTTCTGGCGGGGGGTCGCGACGTCTCCGGCGATCAAGGTACGGACGAGGTGCTCGCGCAGCTTCGTCCGGGTGATGCCCTGCCCGGTCTCCGCCCCGGCCTTCACGGCGCCGTCGCCGGATCCAGGCCGTGCTCCGGGAACACCGCCCGCCGGGTCGCCAGCACCGCCTGGTCCACCGCGTCGGCCGGATCGTAGCCGTTCGCCCACTCCGCCACCTCTATCGCTCGTCCGCCGCTCTCGCCGCCGATGCCGTCGGTCATCCGCTCCGGTGCCGTCTCCCCGGTCCGCACCCGTACGAGCTCACGCCAGGGCCCGGGGGTCGGGGTCGCCGGGTCGATCGGATGGCCCGCCGCCTCGGCGAGCAGGTGGGTCCACGCCCTCGGCACCACCTGAACGAGCTCATATCCTCCTCCGCCCGTCAGGACCCAGCGTCCTCCCGCGACCTCGTGGGCCAGACGGTGCAGCGCCTCGTACGCGGCCCGCTGACCGTCCAGGGACAGGGACAGGTGCGCGAGCGGATCCAGCAGATGCGCATCACACCCGTGCTGGGTGACCAGGATGTCCGGCGCGAAGGCCCGCAACAGCGGCGGCACGACGGCGTGGAAGGCACGGAGCCAGCCGCGGTCCCCGGTCCCCGCGGGCAGGGCGACATTGACGGCGGTGCCCTCGGCCCCGGTCTCGTGCGGGAAGCCGGTGCCCGGGAACAGCGTCCGGGGACCCTCGTGGAGGCTGATCGTCAGCACCCGGGGGTCCTCGTAGAACGCGGCCTGCACGCCGTCGCCGTGGTGGACGTCCACATCGACGTAGGCGACCCGGCGCGCACCGGCGGCGAGCAGCCAGGCGATGGCGATGGCCGGGTCGTTGTAGACGCAGAAACCGGAGGCCGATCCACGCATCGCGTGGTGGAGACCGCCCGCGATGTTGGCCCCGTGCTCGGCCTCACCGGACCAGACGGCCGACGCCGCCGCCACGGAGGCGCCGGTGACCAGAGCCGCCGCTTCGTGCATGCCCGGGAAGACGGGGTTATCCGGAGTGCCGAGCCCGTAGGCCGGTTGGGCACGCCCGGTCTCGCCGGCCCGCTTCACCGCCTCGACGTAATCCTCCCCGTGGACGAGCACGAGCAGGTCGTCGTCGGCGGGGTCGAACGCGCCGATCTGGACGTTCGGGTGCCCGAGCACGCCGAACTCGCGGGCGAGAGCCATCGTGAGCTCGACCCGGACGGGATTGAGGGGATGGGCAGGGCCGAAGTCGTAGGAGGTGAGCTTGTCGTCCCAAGGGACCCGAAGCGAACGGCTCATGGCCTCACGCTAGTGCCCCGGCCGAAGCGCCATCCGTGTGGCTCGTGTCACGTCGCCCGAGCGACTCCGGCCACAGGGGCCACACAGCAGAACAGGATTGTGATGTGAACTATTCGTAAAAACGGGCATCTATTAACATATCGGTAACAACGTCACGACGAAGGGGGACGTCGATGGATCCGGACCCCTCACCCTTCAACCGGCGGCCAAGCGTGCAGAGCCGCGCCATCTCGCATGCGCTCCGGCTGGGAGTGCGGCCCTTCCTCAGCAGGCTCCCCGGCCATGCCGTGTCGGTACGCACGGCGCGGACCGCGGCCGACGCCGCGGCCAGGCTGATCCGTTCCGATCCGCGTGTGCGGGTGGAACAACTGGTGGATCCTCGGGGGGCCACCAAATCGCCGTCCTCGGCGGCGCGGCCGGTCGTCGGAGAGTGGATCACCCCGGCCGGACGCCCGTCCGGTGAGGGCGCGATCCTCTACCTGCACGGCGGCGGCTATATCGCCTGTTCCCCGCGTACCCATCGCCCCATCACCACCCGGCTCGCCATCGACAGCGCGCTCCCGGTGCTGGTGCCGCGCTATCGGCTCGCCCCGGAGCACCCCTTCCCCGCGGCCCTGCTGGACGCCCTGGACGCCTACCGTTTCCTGCTGGGCCGGGGCGTCCCCGGCTCGCGCGTCATCGTGGCCGGCGATTCGGCCGGCGGCCATCTGGCCGCGTCCCTGGCCGGTGAGATCTGCCGTATGGACCTCCCCCTACCCGCCGGGATCGTGCTCTACTCCCCTTGGGTGGACCTGACCTGCAGACTCTCGAGCGAGCGTGATCACGCCTGCCGCGATCCCTACGTGAGCCCGGCCGCGGCCCGCCTCGCCGGACAGATGTACGTGGGGACGGGGGATTTCGACGATCCCCGCCTCTCGCTGCTGACCTGCCCGTGGACCTCCGCGCCGCCGTTCTTCGTCCAGGTCGGCGGCGGCGAGGTGCTGCGGGCGGAGGCCGAGCAGCTGGCCGAGGTGCTCAGCGTCGCCGGAATCCCCTGTGAGCTCCAGGTATGGGCCGGGCAGATGCACGTCTTCCAGATGCTCAACCAGGTGCTCCCCGAGGCACGTGCCGCGATGCTCGAGACGGCCCGCTTCATCCGTACGGCCATCACGACCCCGGCCGCGGGAGCGGCGTGACCCAAGGTGGTGATCAGTCGAAGGTGGTGATCAGTCGGATGTTCGCGTACCGCCCGCCGTCTCGTGACCCGGGACGGCGCGCCGGCGGCCGACGGTGAGCAGGCCCGCCAGCGCGGCCAGCGCGGCGGCCCCCTCACCGAGAGCACTGATCGTCTTTTCGCCGTACCAGACCGGCTCGTGCATCGAGGGCAAGGGCCCGATCGCGCCGGGGTCGGCGTAGTAGTAGAACAGCACGGCGCCGAGCGCGCTCGCCGCCACCAGTGACGCGATCGCATACGTCCACCGGCGCGGCCACGCGAGGACCAGCGCGGCGGCGATCACCGCGACCACCGCCTGCGCACGGAACAGGTCGTCGCCGCGGACGGCGCCCCCGGCCACGGACGCCATGTCCGGAGCGAAGACCCAGTGGACGTAGGCGTCGGCGGCGAGGCCGGCCGCGACCATGAGGCGAAGGATGATTTCCATACCTGTTACTCGCTTATCGGCCGGGATCGGTTCACGTCCCGCCCTCATTTCCCGGTCGGTCACCCGTCGGCCAGCTCACGGCCACGGTCGCGGGCGGCCTCGATGGCCTCCAGCACCGCGGCCCGGACGCCATGACGCTCGAGCTCCCGGATCGCGGCGATGGTCGTACCGCCGGGCGAGGTGACCGCCTCGCGCAACAGCACCGGATGCTCGCCCGAGTCGCGCAGCATCACGGCGGCACCGACGGCCGACTGGACGACCATCTCGAGCGCGGCCGCGCGGGGCATCCCCAGCAGGATCCCCGCGTCCACCATCGCCTCGACGAGGTAGTAGAAGTAAGCGGGGCCGCTCCCGGACAGCGCGGTGGCCCCGTCCTGGAGCGACTCGGGGATGCGAAGGACCTTGCCGACCGGAGACAGCAGCTCCTCGGTCAGCTTGAGGTGGTCCTCGCCGGCGTGCGAGCCGGCCGACAGCACGCTCATGGCCTCGTCGACGTGCACCGGCGTGTTCGACATGACCCTGACGACCGGCACCCCCTCGGGGAGGCGGGCCTCGATGAAGGAGGTCGGGATCCCCGCCGCCATGGAGATCACGAGCTTGCCGGGCTCCATGTGCGGACGCAGTTCCTCCAGCAGCGTCGCCATGTCCTGCGGTTTCACCGCGAGGACGAGGGTGCCGGCGGTCCTGGCCGCCTCGGCGTTCGTCACCACCGCCACCCCATAGCGCTCCCGGAGCAGCGTGCCGCGCTCCTCCCGGCGGGTGGTGACCACGAAATCCGCGGGACGGCGGCCGGCTCTGAGCACTCCGGACAACAACGCCTCGCCCATCTTGCCGGCTCCAAGAATCGCAATCATCCCAGCAGCCTACCGACCGCCGGCGACCCGCCTGAGGTGTTCTGACCGGGAAAGGCCCGGTCAGAACACCTCAGGCGGGCGGACGCCACTGGGCCATGGACCCCGCGTTCAGGCCCCGATGGTCAGGGGCCGGCGGTCAGGAGTCGCCCGTGAGCGACCGGAGGAAGAACATCAGGTTGGCCGGGCGCTCGGCGAGCCGCCGGACCAGGTAGCCGTACCACTCTTCGCCGTAGGGGACGTAGACCCGGACCTGGGAGCCGAGGCCGGCGAGCCGCCGCTGCTCCTGCGTACGAATGCCGTAGAGCATCTGGTATTCGAAGTCCGCCGGGGAGCGCCCGTTGAGCACCGCCAGCGCCCCGGCGATCTCGATCAGCCGGGGATCATGGGTGGCCAGCATGGGCAGGCCCTTGCCGGCCATCAGGACCTTCATGCACCGTACGTAGGACTTGTCGATCTCGCCGCGGTCGGAGAAGGCCACTGACTCGGGGGCGTCGTAGGCGCCCTTGCACAGCCGCACCCGTGAACCCTCGTGGGCGAGCTCGGCGCAGTAGTCCTCGGCCCGCCGCAGATAGGCCTGGATGACGGCTCCGGTGTCCGGGAAGTCCGCCCGTAGCTCCCGCAGGATCCGCAGGGTGGAGTCGATCGTGGTGTGGTCCTCCATGTCCAGCGTCACGGTCGTGCCGACCGACCGGGCCGCGTTGCAGATGCGCTGGGCGTTCTTGAGCGCGATCTTCTCCCCGCCGTCGAGCCCCTGTCCGAGCGCGGTGAGCTTCACCGAGACCTCGGCCCGCGGGCCGAGGTCCTCCGCGCCCAGCCGCTCCAGCAGGGTGAGGTAGGCGTCGGTGATGGTCTCGGCCTGGCCGGGATCCAGGGTGTCCTCACCGAGGTGGTCCAGCGTCACGAGGAGCCCGCCCGCGGTCAGTTCGCGGGTGACGCGCAGCGCGTCCTCGACCGCGGTCCCGGCGACGAACCGGTGCACCATTCCGCGGGTGTACGGAACCGCCTCGGCCAGCCTGCGGACACCATCCCGGCGCGACGCGGCCAGGAGTACCTGACGGAGCAACGTCCCTCCCTCTCCGGCGGGACAACCCTGTCCCGCGCGTCTCAAGGCTAATCCGCGGCTCTCCTGCCCCGAACATGCCGGGTAAGAGAGTAAGGCGTGATGGGCTCTTTGAGACGTGGCAGGTCGCCTGGGGACGACGTGGCTCCTAGGAGGTACGGCGGCGGAGGGTGGCGGCGCCGAGTCCCAGGGCCAGCACGACGCACACCGAGATGATCGCTATGTCGCGCACCAGCGTGCCGGTGACCTCCCCATTGCGGGTGAGCTCCCGCATCGCCTCGACGACGTAGGAGAGCGGTAGCGCCCGGGAGATCCATTCCAGCCAGCCGGCCATCTGGTCCCGGGGGACGACGAGCCCGCAGAGCAGCGTCTGCGGCAGCACGAACGCGGGCATGAACTGCACGGCCTGGAACTCCGTACGGGCGAAGGCGCTCGCGAACAGGCCCAGCGCCATGCCGAGCAGGGCGTCCAGCAGCGCGACGAGCACGAGGGTCCACACCGAGCCGGAGAGATCCAGTCCGAGCCACGTCATGGAGATGGTCGTCACCACACCGACCTGGACAAGGGCCAGGAGGCCGAACGCGAGGGCATAGCCCAGCAGGAGGTCGAGCTTCCCGAGGGGCGTGGTCATGAGCCGTTCGAGCGTGCCGCCGGTGCGCTCCCGCAGCGTGCCGACGGAGGTCACGATGAACATGACGATGAAGGGGAACACCCCGAGGAGCATCGGTCCCCAGCGGTCGAAGGCCGCCGCGTCGTCGATGACATACCGCAACAGGATCATGAGGACACTGGGCACGCCGACGAGCAGGCCCACCGTCCGGTGGTCATGGCGCAGCTGGGTGAGGATCCGCCGGGTCGTGGCCAGGGTGATCGAGAGCCTCATGACCGGGCCTCCTCGCGTTCGGTGATGAGGCGCAGGAACGCCTCCTCGAGATCATCGGTCCCGGTGTGGGCGCGCAGGCCGTCCGGGGTGTCGTCCCCGAGGATCCGGCCCTCGCGCATGAGCAGGAGCCGGCCGCACCTGGCGGCCTCCTCCATGACATGACTGGAGATCAGCAGCGTGGTGCCGCGGCCGGCGAGCTCGTGGAACAGCTCCCACAGTTCGTACCTCAGCACCGGGTCGAGTCCGACCGTGGGCTCGTCGAGCACGAGGAGCTCGGGCGAGCCCAGCAGCGCCGCCGCGAGGCCCGCGCGGGACAGCTGGCCACCGGAGAGCGTCGCCACGACCTGATGGCGGGCCTCCCCCAGCCCGACCTCGGTGATGACCCGATCGGCGTCGTCTCGCGGGGCCCCGAGGACCGAGGCGAAGTAGCGGAGATTCTCGGCGACCGTCAGGTCCGCGTACACGGCCGGGCGCTGGGTGGCGTAGCCGACGAGCCGCCGCAGCCCGCGGCTGCCGGCCGGCCGGCCCAGAACCGTGACCGTGCCGTCCTTGACCAGCTGCACCCCCACGACGGCCCGCATCAGCGTGGTCTTGCCACAGCCGCTGGGCCCGAGCAACCCGACGATCTGCCCGCGCGGCACATCGAAGGTGAGGCCGTGCAGCACCTCCCGGCGGCCACGGTCGACCCGGAGATCCGCGGCGTTCACCGCTGAACTAATCATGTGTTTAATTGAAGCCTTCGCAGAGCCCCCTCGTCAAGTGCCGCGGAAGGATTCCCAGGCGATGGGACCAGTCGTCGAGCGGAAGGCGCTGACCGCGCTGCGCCAGGAGGGGCTCGTGCGGGCCCGGCCCCGCGTCGGCACCGTCGTGGCCTCGCCGGGCCCGGTCCCGCTCGGGCCCGGCGCCGCGTGGCCACCGAGCCCGACCACGAGCTGACCCGCGAGCGCATCGTGCGCGCCGCGATCGGCGCGTCAGGCCGCCATCCGACGTTCACGGGGGTCACCCGAGCCCTCGGCGACGACTATGACCTCGACCTCGACGAACTGTTCGAGTTCGGCCTCAAGCCGATGCTCGACGGCCTGACCGTACTCATCGAGGGCTAGGTCAGGTACCGCTGCAGGGTGGGGGCGAGGAGCTCCACGATCTCCTCCTCGCTGGCGGAGGCGATCGGCTCCACCTCCAGGACGTAGCGCAGGAGCACCACGCCGATCATCTGGCCTACGGCGGCGTTCATGCGCAGCACGGGGACACCGTGGACCTCGGCGGCCCGGCCGAACAGCGCCGCCGACACGAACTCCCGCATCATGACCGCGGCCTGCTCGTGGGTCATGGCCGATCGCAGGAGCGCGACGATGGGGGCGCGCCGCTCCGGCTCCCGCCAGATCTCCAGGAACACCCGGATGAGCGACTCGCCGAGCCGGTCGCGGGGAGCGTCGAGGATGCGGGGCAGCAGCTCCGCCGGGTTGAACGGCAGGCGCATCGCCTCGATGAAGACCTGCTCCTTGGTGCCGAAGAAGTGGTGCACCAGGGCCGGGTTGACGTCCGCCCGGCCGGCGATGGCCCGGATCGAGGCGCGGTCGTAGCCCTTCTCGGCGAACAGTTCGCGCGCGGCGCCCAGAATGGCCTCGCGGGTCTCGGTGGGACCGGGCCGGCGTCCCGGCTTGCGCCCGGACTCGGTCACCATCAGCCGCCGCCTCCGCGAGACACCTCGCCCTCGGGTGTCACCTCCCAGGTACGGCTGTCCGCGGCGAAATGGAGCCGGGCGAAGGCCAGCGCCTCGGCCAGGTCCTCGACCCGCTCGGCCCGGTCGGCGGCGCGGCGGGTGTTGACCTCGAGCACGACGTGACCGTCGTAGCCGTTCTCGGCCAGCCGTTCCAGCAGCGTGCCGCACGGCTGGTTGCCCCGGCCCGGCACGAGGTGCTCATCGCGGTTGGCGATGCCGACCCCGTCGGCGAGGTGGACGTGGCGCAGCCGGTCGCCGAGCTGCTCCGCCATGTCGAGGGGGTCGGAGCCGGAGACCGCCGTGTGCGAGAGGTCCAGCGTGACATTGGGAAAGTCGAGCTCGAGGGGGTTCCAGGCCGGGGAGTACATCCCCACTTCGGTCCCGCGGGCGCGTACCGGGAACATGTTCTCGACCGAGAAGACGACGTCGGTCTCGTCCTGCATCCGGCTGAGACGCTCGATGAACTCCCGGGCGTACTCCCGCTGCCAGCGAAACGGGGGGTGCACCACGATGACCTTGGCGCCGAGTTCCTCGGCGACCTCCGTGGAGCGCTTCAGCTTGCCCCACGGGTCGCGCCCCCACACGCGCTGGGTCAGCAGAAGGCAGGGCGCGTGGATCGACAGGATCGGGACCTCGTGATAATCCGACAGCCGTCGCAGCACGTTCAGGTCCTGGGACACCGCGTCGGTGGAGACCATGACCTCGACGCCGTCATATCCCAGCAGCGCGGCGATCTCAAAAGCGCTCGGCGCCTTCTCTGGATAGACTGACGCGGTCGACAGCGTGATCGGGGCATCCGGGACCCTGACCCCCGGTGGGGCCGTCCCATTGCGCTCCGGTGCCAAGACTCCCTCGCTGATCTTCACTCGGCCGTGCTGCGGCTTTGCTCCGGTGGGATGTGCCCCGTTGCGCATCGTCCACGCAACCGAAAGCCTATGCGCTACCGGCCGGGATCGATCCATCGGCGCGCGTGACCCTCACCATTCGACCACCGCTCCGGCTACTCTCTGCGACGTGGTCGAGATCGTATCCGGCGCGGTTCCCAGCCCCAACATCTGGAACTCTCCGCAGGTCTATGAGCTGGAGAATCGCGCGGTCGACCCCGACGGCGCCCTGGAGGCGGCGATGTGGGGGATCCGGCCCTGGGAGGCGGCCACCGTGCTCGATCTGGGCTGTGGCGCGGGTTTTCACCTGCCCGCTTTCGCCCGTACGGCCGCGCGGGTCATCGGAGTCGAGCCGCACCCGGGACTGGTGGCGGCGGCGCGGCGGAGAGTGGCCGAACTCACCAATGTGACCGTACGTCCCGGCGCCGCGCAGGCACTGCCGCTCCCGGACGCCTCGGTCGATGTCGTCCATGTGCGATGGGCCTACTTCTTCGGCCCGGGGTGCGAGCCGGGACTGGCCGAACTCTCCAGGGTCGTGCGCCGCGGCGGCGCCGCCTTCGTGATCGACAACGACGCCACGCGTTCGACCTTCGGCGGCTGGTTCCGCCGCTCGCTGCCGGCCTACGATCCCGGCGCGGTGGAGCGCTTCTGGACCCGGTGGGGCTTCTCCCGGGAGGCGCTGACGATCCGGTGGGCGTTCGACCGGCGGGAGGACCTGGCCGCGGTGCTGCGGATCGAGTTCCCGGGCGAGCTGGCCGAGGCGATCCTGGCCGAACACGAGGGCCTCGAGGTCGACTACGCCGTGAACCTGTGGTGGCGCTACTACTGACCGGCACATACATACCGGCAAGTAGATAATCACCGAGCCGGGCTGTCCCCGGTTATGGACATCCTGTACAACAGTGGCCTACCGAGATCGCCTCGTGCCTCCGGAGGTCACTTATGAGCCGTCGCCGCAGCATCCTGACCACCACCCTCATCGGGGCGGGCGCGGCCGGCGCCGGCCTCGCCGCCCAGCGCCGCGCCGTCCGGCGGATCCGGCGGCGGCCGGATCCCCACGCCTTCGAGGACTTCGGCTCGTTGCGGGGCCGGCCGGTCCAGGTCCGGGCCGAGGACGGGACCCGGCTCCACGCCGAGGTCGACGGCGACGGGGGCGGCGATCTCGCGGTGGTGTTCAGCCACGGCTGGACGCTCAGCCAGGACTCCTGGCACTTCCAGCGCAAGGCTCTCGGCGACGTCGGCACGCTGGTGTTCTGGGACCAGCGCGGACACGGACGCTCCGATGGCGGCCATCGCTCCGGCAACTGCCTCGACCAGCTCGGCTCCGACCTCGCGGCGGTCATCGACCAGACCGTCCCCGCGGACATGCCGGTCGTGCTCGTGGGGCACTCCATGGGCGGTATGACGATCATGCGTTATGCCGACCGGGACCCCGAGGCGTTCGGCCGCAAGGTCGTCGCGACGGGCCTGGTGTGCACCTCCTCCGGCGCGCTCGGCGAGGTGACCATGGGGATGCCCGCCGCGCTCGCCAGGTTGTCCCAGCGGGTGATGCCCCGCGCTCTGCGGACCGCGGGCTTCGGCGCTCCGGTGCTCGAGCGGTTCCGGCACCTCATCAGGAACGGCTCCCTGGTCCTGGAGGACCGGATCGCGTTCGGCCCCGACGCCGGCCCGTCGGTGGTGGCGTTCGCCGAGCAGATGATGGCCGACACCCGCATGGACGCGCTGGTGGACTTCTTCGCCTCGATGTCGGGGACCCCGGTCATCAGCCTGTGCGGGTCACTGCGGGACACGGAAACTCTGATCATCGCCGCCGAGAACGACATGCTGACCCCGATGTCGCACAGCGTGACGATCGCCGACTGTCTGCCCTCGGCCCGGCTCGAGGTCATCCCGGGCTCAGGGCACATGGCCATGCTGGAGCGTCCGAGCGTGGTGACCGCGCTCCTGAGCGACCTCATCGAGCGGGCCCGCAAGCGCGTGGCGGCCGTTGACCAGGGCTGACGGCGCGACTGTCCGTGCGGGGCCCTAGGGTTTCCGCATGGCTAAGACGACCAAGGCCTCATTTCGCTGCTCCGAGTGCGGCTGGCAGACCTCCAAGTGGGTGGGGCGCTGCGGCGAGTGCCAGGCCTGGGGCACCGTGGGCGAGGCCGGCGGCGCGACACCACCGCGCATGGTCTCGGCCGGCGTGGTGTCCGTACCCGCCCGGCCGATCAGCGAGGTGGACGTCCGCTCGGCCAAGTCCCTGCCGACCGGGCTGGACGAGCTCGACCGCGTGCTCGGCGGAGGGCTCGTCCCGGGCGCGGTCGTCCTCCTCGCGGGTGAGCCGGGCATCGGCAAGTCCACCCTCCTGCTCGAGGTCGCCGCGCTGAGTTCCTCCCGCCCCAACCCGGCGGCCGGGGCCACGGCCGAGGGTGGGGAACGGGTCCTCTACGTGACCGGCGAGGAGTCCGCGGAGCAGGTGCGCTTGCGCGCCGACCGGGTCGGGGCGGTGACGGACCGGCTCTACCTGGCCGCCGAGACCGACCTGGCCTCGGTGCTCGGCCAGATCGACGCCGTGCGGCCGAAGCTTCTCATCGTCGACTCGATCCAGACCATCGGCGCGGCCGAGGTCGACGGGGCACCCGGTGGCGTCACGCAGATCCGCGAGGTCACCGCCAACCTGATCCGGGTGTCCAAGGAGCGGGGCATCACGACGGTGCTCGTCGGCCACGTGACCAAGGACGGCGCGATCGCCGGCCCCCGGCTGCTCGAGCACCTCGTCGACGTCGTCCTCTACTTCGAAGGCGACCGGCACAGCCGGCTGCGCATGATCAGGGCGATCAAGAACCGCTATGGCCCGACCGACGAGCTCGGCTGCTTCGACCTCTCCGAGATGGGGATCGTGGGACTGGCCGACCCGAGCGGGCTGTTCCTGACCCGGCGCGACGAGCCGGTCGCCGGGACCTGCGTCACCGTCACCCTGGAGGGGCGCCGTCCCCTCGTGGCCGAGGTGCAGGCGCTCGTGGCCAAGTCCTTCCTGCCGACGCCGCGGCGGGCGACGTCGGGCCTCGACTCGCCCCGGACCGCCATGGTGCTGGCCGTGCTGGCCCGTCGCTGCGACATCCCGATGCACGAACAGGACGTCTACGTCTCGACCGTGGGCGGGGTGCGGCTGACCGAGACCTCCGTGGACCTGGCGGTGGCCCTCGCCGTCGCGGGGTCCAAGACCGAGCAGACCCTGTCGCCCAACCTGATCGCGCTCGGCGAGGTGGGCCTGGCCGGAGAGGTACGGGCGGTGCCGGGCGTACGGCGACGGCTCGGAGAGGCGAGCCGGCTCGGGTTCAAATACGCCGTGGTGCCGCGGGGCTCGATGGAGCTCGGCGACGCCACGCCGTTGAAACGGTCCGACCAGCCCGAGCGGGGCGAGCCGGGACGGGTGGTCAGCCTCGCGGGCCGGACCGAGGCGGTGAGCTTCGAGGGCATGACGGTGCTCGAGGTCGACAGTCTCACCCAGGCGCTGCGCATCGCCTTTACGGCCTCCTGACAAGGCGGGCCACGTCGAAAGTCCACCCGACCCGCTCTTGCGACCTGGGGAGGAGTCGTCGTACGGCCCTCGTCGGTAAACTGAGCGCCGTCCAGCGACCTGCGGGGGTCCCGTGCCAAAACATGACAAGGGTCAAGACGAACGACGCCGCGCGACGCTTGCCGCCGTGGCGCCGGGCACAGCCCTTCGCGATGGCCTGGAGCGCATCCTCAGAGGGCACACCGGCGGACTGATCGTCCTCGGCTACGACAGTGCCGTGGAGGCCCTCTGTACGGGAGGCTTCGCCCTCGACGTGGAGTTCTCGTCCACCCGGCTGCGGGAGCTCGCGAAGATGGACGGCGCCATCGTGCTGGACAACAAATACGCGCGGGTCGTACGGGCCGCGGTGCACCTGGTCCCGGATCCGGCCATCCATACCGAGGAGTCGGGCACCCGGCACCGGACCGCGGAGCGGGTCGCCAAGCAGACCGGTTACCCCGTCATCTCGGTCAGTCAGTCGATGCGGATCATCGCGCTCTATCTCAACGGCACCCGCTATGTCCTCGAGGACTCCGCCACGATCCTGTCCAAGGCCAACCAGGCGCTGGCCACGCTCGAGCGCTACAAGCTGCGACTCGACGAGGTCTCCGGCACCCTGTCGGCCCTGGAGATCGAGGACCTGGTGACCGCCCGCGACGCCAGTGCGGTGGTGCAGCGGCTGGAGATGGTCCGGCGCATCGCCGACGAGATAGAGGGATACGTCGTCGAGCTCGGCACGGACGGGCGACTGCTCTCCCTGCAGCTCGACGAGCTCGTCTCCGGCGTGGAGGGGGACCGGGAGCAGATCGTCCGGGACTACTTCCCCGGTGACCCCCGGGATCTGAGCGTCATGGACCTGCTGAGCTCGCTCGACCGTCTGTCGTCCTCCGAACTGCTGGATCTGTCCACGGTCGCGGACGTGCTCGGATTCACCGGCAGCGACCCGCTCGACGTGCCGGTGAGCCCCAAGGGCTACCGCCTGCTGGCCAAGGTCCCGCGACTGCCCGGCCCGGTGGTCGAGGGACTCGTCGAACACTTCGGCGGACTGCAGAAGCTCCTCGCTGCGAGCATCGACGACCTGCAGGCCGTCGGCGGCGTCGGCGAGTCACGCGCCCGGACCGTCCGGGAGGGGCTGTCCCGCCTGGCCGAGTCGTCGATCCTCGAGCGCTACGTCTGACCTGGAGCGCCGTGTCCGGCCCGGCCTCCGCCGCGGATCAGCGGCGCAACCGGAACACCTGGCGTTGGGGCGTGAGATCGTCGGCCTTGACGACCGCCACGTAGGTCCCCGGCCGGGCCGGTGAGCGGACGCCGTCGCAGCCCTCACTCGACCGCCTGCGGTCCCAGGTGATCGTGGCGGCGTACGGGATGCCGCGCTTCAGCAGCCGGATGGAGGACCCGTCCTCCCCGGTGCAGTCCGCCGAGGACCAGACCCGGTCCGGCCCGGAGGTGATGCGCACCTCCAGCTCCCTGGGGCCCACCCCGAACGTGCAGGCACGCCTGCCCGTGTTGACCACGCTGAGCGTGAACTGCGGCTGGGCCCTGCCCTCGTAGTCGTCGGCCTTCGAGGCCAGGTTGACCACCACGTCGCCGGAGGCGCAGGCGTCGCCGGTCCGCTGGGCGGTCGAGGGCCGCACGGTCACCTTGGCCGTGACGGTGACCGTGGGGCTGGCCGACGGGAGGGACACGGTGCCCGCCGGACTGGGCGTGCTCAGACCGGCGGCGTTGCGGATCTGCCGTTTCTTGTCACCGCCGTCGCCCGAACAACCCCAGGCCACGAGCCCGACCGTCACGAGGACTCCGGTGAGGGCCATGGCACGCCGGCGCCAGAACGCTTCGGTGGTTTCCGCATGGGAACTACGGTCAGTGCCCAAATCCATGCGGACAGTATGCTTCGCCGATCTTGTCTGATGGTGGCGACCCGCCGTGAAATCATCAGATGCGTTATGCCTTCATCCCCATACACCGATCCCATCCTCGGGTGGTACGCGGCCAACGCACGAGACCTGCCCTGGCGAGGCCCCGTCGCCGACCCGTGGGGAGTCCTGGTCAGCGAGTTCATGCTGCAGCAGACCCCGGTCGCCCGGGTGCTCCCGGTATGGACGGAGTGGCTCGGCCGCTGGCCGACTCCGGCCACGCTCGCCGCGGAGCCGTCGGGTGAGGCCGTACGGGCATGGGGGCGGCTGGGCTATCCGCGCCGGGCCCTCAGGCTGCACGCGAGCGCGGTGGCCATCGTGGACGCGCACGGCGGCCGGGTCCCCGAGTCCTACGACGACCTGAGGGCACTGCCCGGCGTCGGGTCCTACACCGCCGCGGCCGTGGCGAGCTTCGCCTACGGTCGCCGGCACGCCGTGCTCGACACCAATGTCCGGCGCGTGTTCGCGCGGCTGATCAGCGGGGTGGAGCACCCTCCCAAGGCCCAGACCGCGGTCGAGGCGCGGATCGCCGAGACGCTGCTGCCGGAGGATCCGCCGGTGGCCTCCCGCTGGTCCGTGGCCGTCATGGAGCTGGGCGCCCTGGTCTGCACCGCCCGTACGCCCAGGTGCGGGGAGTGCCCGGTCTCGGCCGGGTGCGCCTGGCGGCTCGCCGGCAGCCCCGCCCACGCGGGACCACCACGGCGCGGCCAGAGCTACGCGGGCACCGACCGGCAGTGCCGTGGCCGGCTTCTCGCCGTGCTGAGGCACGCGCCCGGGCCCGTGGACAAGCCGGCCCTCGACGCCGTATGGGACGACGACGTCCAGCGTGAGCGGGCCCTCGACGGTCTCGTGGCCGACGGCCTCGTCGACCCCCTCGGCGACGGGTTGTACGGCCTGCCCCGCTGAGTCCCCCTCGCCTCGAGGACCTTGACGACCCTTACCAGGGATTTTCCGGCCACTTACCTGCGCTGATCGATCCGCGGGACGCCACGGGTGATACTGCCGATGATCGCCTACGTGGCAGGAGAGATCGATGGGTGACATTCTCCTCGGGCTCGGCGCCGCCGTGATCAAGACCGCCGCCAGGCTCTGGCTGAAAGACCATCAGGTCGCCGCGGAGATGAGCGGCTCGATCATCGACGCGATCACCGGGAAGGCCGCCGGAATCCGGGAGCGCAGACGCACGCAGCGCCTGTTCGAGGACCTGGAGGAGACGGTGGCGGACCGGCTCCTGAGCGTGCTCGAGCACGAGTTCGGCTCGATCCCGGACAACGAGCGCGACGCCGCGGTGCTCGCGGTCACCGCGGCCTTCGAGCGGGCCCGGCTGACCGACCGCGACCTGTTCGCCGCCGACCTCGACGCGCTCTTCCTCGAGCGCCACGTCCGGGCGAGCAGTCCACAGGCCACACGGGACCTCTGCCATCAGGCCGCCGGACTCTACGACCGGGTCCTCGCGGAGTGCTGCGCCTATGTCCTCGAGGTCACCGTCGGCCTGCCCGCCTTCGGCAAGGGGGCGCTCACCGAGATCCTGCGCCGCGAGACCGACATCCTCACCGGTATCCGTGACCTGCTCGACCGGATCCCGAGGATCGACGCCGCCGACCCCGACGCGGCCTTCCTGGCCACCTACCGGCGCCAGGTGGCCAACACCCTGGACCGGCTCGAGCTCTTCGGCGTCACCGTGTCGCAGTCCGTACGCCGCTATCCGCTCAGCGTGGCCTACATCAGCCTGAACGTGCACGCCGAGGGCCTGCGGCAGCCGATGTCCGCACCGCTGGGCGGCCTGGAGCGCATCGGCGAGGTGCACGCCCGGCGGGACGTCACCGCCGGTACCTGGCGGGTCCACGAGGTCCTGAGCGCGAGCTCACGGCTGTTCCTGCGCGGCGACGCGGGATCGGGCAAGACCACGCTGCTGCAGTGGCTGGCCGTCCGCGGCGCCCGATGCGATTTCGGCGAGCAGCTCGCGGAGCTCACCGGCCTGGTGCCGTTCTTCCTGCCGCTGCGCCGCTATGTCGGGACCGAGCTCCCCGCGCCCGAGGACTTCCTCAGCCAGGTCGGCCGGCACATCGCCGACGACATGCCCCGGGGCTGGGTCCATCGCCTGCTGAGAGCCGGCCGCGCCCTGGTCCTGGTCGACGGCATCGACGAGCTGCCCGAGGCCGAACGCCAGGCCGCCCGCGGCTGGCTGCGCGAGCTCATCGGCGCGTTCCCACAGTCACGTTATGTCGTCACGTCCCGCCCCGCCGCCGCCACGGGAGACTGGCTCGATCACGAAGGCTTCGACTCCGCCGAGCTGCAGCCGATGTCGTGGCCGGAGGTGAAGTCGTTCACCCGGCACTGGCACGCGGCCATGCGCAGCGAGACCGCCGACGAGGAGGAACAGACCCGCCTGCGGGGATATGAGTACGAGCTCCTGGAAAAAGTGCACACCCGCCGGCATCTGCGCGAGCTCGCGACCAATCCCCTGCTCTGCGCACTCCTGTGCGCCCTGCACCTCGACCGGAGGATGCAACTGCCCCAGGACCGGATGGAGCTCTACGCCGTCGCCCTCGAGCTGTTGCTCGAGCGCCGGGAGACCGAACGCCGGATCAGCGACAACGGCCCCGCGCTCTCACGTACGGACAAGGCCCTCATCCTGCAGAACCTCGCGTACTGGCTGATCCGCAACGGCAAGAGCGACGCCTCCTGGGACCGCGTGATCGAGCAGGTGGAGCAGAGCCTCGCGCTCATGCCCCGCGTCTCCGCCCGGGCGGACGAGGTGTTCGGCCATCTCCTCAACCGCAGCGGGCTGATCCGTGAGCCCGTGACGGGGCGGGTCGACTTCGTGCACGGGACCTTCCAGGAATACCTGGCCGCGCGGGCGGCCATCGACGCCGAGGACATCGGCGTCCTCATCGAGCACGCCCAGGACGACCAGTGGC
This sequence comes from Actinomadura sp., assembly GCA_036008685.1. Taxonomy (GTDB): domain Bacteria; phylum Actinomycetota; class Actinomycetes; order Streptosporangiales; family Streptosporangiaceae; genus Actinomadura_C. The sequence continues at coordinate 51,403 of DASYNF010000016.1, forward strand.
GTGAGGTCATCGTCATGGCCGCCGGCCACGCCCAGCCGCGGCAGCGCACGGAGCTGCTGCGCGGGCTGCTCGACCGGGCCGAGCGGGAGGCCTCGGTCCGCCGGGCGCTCCTCGTACTGGCGGTGGCCTGCCGGGAGACGTGCGCCCAGCTCGACCCGGGCCTGCAGGCGGAGATCCAGCAGGTCACGCGTGACCTGCTGCCTCCGCGCAGCATGGCCGACGCCAAGGCGCTCGCCGCGGCGGGCGAGTTCGTCCTGGACCTGCTGGCGGACCGCCCGCCACGGGGGGTACGGCAGGCCGCGGCCACGATCAGGGCCGCGGCGGGCATCGGCGGCGAACCGGCCCTGCAGGTGATCGCCCGCTGCGCCAGATATGAGGACTCCCGGATCCACGAAGAGCTGATGCGCGCCTGGCCGCGTTTCGATCCTGTCGAGTTCGCCCATACGGTGCTCCGGCCCTCCCCCCACGCCATCCGGATCCGGGAGATCAACGACGTGTCCCTGATGGCGGGCCTGACCGAGCTGAAGGATCTCGAGGACCTGGCCTACAGGTTGCCCACCGGCTATGGGGATCTCTGCTTCGTCCACAGGATGCCGAAGCTCTCGGCCCTGTGGGTCTTCGAGGACCCCGCACTGCGCGATCTCTCACCCCTGTCGTGCAGCACGTCCCTCGACCACCTGCTCCTCGGAAACGTGGGCGAGATCCACCTGGCGCCACTCGCCGATGTGGTGAACCTCCACAGCCTGTACATCGACGACACCCGGGGCATGGACCTGAGCCCGCTGCGCGAATGCCTCGGCATCAAGCGCCTGCTGCTCGGCAGGCTCGACGACGTCTCGGCGCTGCGGACCTCTCTGGCCCCCACCGTGCTGTCGTTCCTGGTCGTCGGCCATTGCCCGACACTGCGGGATGTCCGGATGCTCCGGGGTTTGGAGCAGCTCGGCCGGCTGGGGGCCCTGCACCTCAATTCGTGCCCCATCACCGACCTGAGGGGCATCGAGGGGTGGGCGGACACCCTCTCGAACCTGTCGCTGCGCGGGGCCTCGGCCCTCCATGACCTGCGGCCTCTGCGGGCGATGACCCGGCTGAACTCGCTCGACCTCTCGGAGACGAGCGTCGGCGACCTCTCCCCCCTCCGGGAGCTGCCCGGCCTCACCGCCCTCCACCTGCGGGACTTTCCGGCGCTTCCCGACCTCACGCCGGTGGCGGACCTGCCGGAACTGCGCTATCTGTCCCTGTCCGGCAGCGGTGAAGTGGATCTCACGCCCCTCGAGGGCAAGCCGCACCTCGAGCTCCATCTGGCCCGCCGGCAGAAGGTTCGCGGCGCCGAACTCCTCGGCGAGGGCAGCAAGATCCTGCGCGACTGGTGAGGGGCCCACGTCAGGTCGGGGCCACGGGCCAGGCCACGAGCTCGAACCACACGGCCTTGCCGGTCGGGGTCAGGTGGGCGCCGTGATCGACGGCCATGGATCCCACGACGAACAGCCCCCGGCCCGACGCAATCCGCCGTGTGGATTCCCCGAGATCGACCGGACCTGACGAATGTTGCATGGCGCAAGTCTCTCCGCAGCGCTGACCAGGGCAGTTGCGTGGAACTGGGCCGGGTCGGCGAGGTGATTGCCGTCCGCGACTCCAAGGATCCCCAGGGACCCGCACTCGTCTTCCCCCGTACTACCTGGAGCGCTTTCACCGACCGGGTGCGAAGCGATGCGCTCTGAAGCCCCGGGATTTCAGGACCGCAGAATCATCCCGGGCTCGGAAGTGATGACTTCGCCACAAATCCGGCGCAGCCTCTCTCCGACCTTCTGACGCCCCCCGAGCGGGTGGAAGGTCCGCCCATCACCTGACCGCAGGACCCGGCCAACGCCTCCATCCCTTCACCCGATCGCGGAACCGCCAACGCCCGCGTCCCTTCACCCGACCCAGGGAGCCGGTCAACACCCCGATCCCCTGGTG
>DASYNF010000017.1:0-16880 GCA_036008685.1 Actinomadura sp.
CCCCCCGCGGAGGATTTCGGGCATGCCCGGACCCTCGAGGTGGACCGGGACTGGTTCAAGACGGCGGTGTTCTACGAGGTCCTGGTCCGCGCGTTCAACGACTCGAACCGGGACGGGTTCGGGGACCTGCGCGGGCTGACCGAGAAGCTCGACTACATCCAGTGGCTCGGCGCGGACTGCCTCTGGCTCCCGCCGTTCTACGATTCGCCCCTGCGCGACGGCGGTTACGACATCCGGGACTTCCGCGCGGTCCTGCCCGAGTTCGGAACCGTCGAGGACTTCGTCTACCTCCTCGACGAGGCGCACAAGCGCGGCCTCCGGATCATCACCGACCTCGTCATGAACCACACCTCGGACCAGCACCCGTGGTTCGAGGCCTCGCGGCGGGACCCCGAGGGCCCCTACGGGGACTTCTACGTCTGGTCCGACGACGACACCCGCTACCCGGACGCCCGCGTCATCTTCGTGGACACCGAGTCGTCGAACTGGACCTACGACCCGGTGCGCGGCCAGTTCTACTGGCACCGCTTCTTCTCCCACCAGCCCGACCTGAACTACGACAACCCCGCCGTTCAGGAAGCGATGATCGAGGTCCTGCGCTTCTGGCTCGACCTGGGCATCGACGGTTTCCGGCTCGATGCCGTGCCGTACCTGTTCGAGCGCGAGGACACCAACTGCGAGAACCTCGCCGAGTCGCACGCCTTCCTCAAGCGGTGCCGGAAGGTGATGGACGACGAGTACCCCGGCCGGGTGCTGCTCGCGGAGGCCAACCAGTGGCCGTCCGACGTCGTGGAGTACTTCGGCGACGCCGAGGTCGGCGGCGACGAGTGCCACATGGCCTTCCACTTCCCGCTGATGCCGCGCATCTTCATGGCGGTGCGCCGCGAGAACCGCTTCCCGATCTCGGAGATCCTGGCCCAGACGCCGGCAATCCCGTCGGGCGCGCAGTGGGGCATCTTCCTGCGCAACCACGACGAGCTGACGCTCGAGATGGTCACCGACGAAGAGCGCGACTACATGTACACCGAGTACGCCAAGGACCCCCGGATGAAGGCCAACATCGGGATCCGCCGCCGCCTCGCCCCACTACTCGACAACGACCGCAACCAGCTCGAACTGTTCACCGCCCTGCTGCTGTCCCTTCCCGGGTCGCCGGTCCTGTACTACGGCGACGAGATCGGGATGGGAGACAACATCTGGCTGGGCGACCGTGACGCGGTCCGCACCCCCATGCAGTGGACCCCGGACCGCAACGCCGGCTTCTCCAAGTGCGATCCGGCACGGCTCTATCTCCCACTCATCATGGACCCGATCTACGGATATCAGGCCATCAACGTCGAAGCGCAGCAGAACAACCCTGGTTCGCTGCTGCACTGGACGAGAAAGATGATCGAAATCCGTAAGCGCCATCCCGTGTTCGGTGTCGGCTCCTATGTGGAGCTTTCCGCCTCCAACCCGAGTGTGCTCGCATTCGTGCGCGAGTTCGGTGACGACCGCGTGCTGTGCGTCAACAATCTGTCTCGGTTCCCACAGCCGGTCGAACTGGACCTGCGCCGCTTCGAGGGGTCGACCCCGATCGAGTGCATGGGCGGAGTGCAATTCCCTGCCGCGGGCGAATTGCCATATCTCCTCACACTTCCGGGGCATGGGTTCTATTGGTTCCTACTCCCGCCCGTCCCTCCGACCTACGAGGCAGAAGGCGAAGAACAAGAAGAGGTGAAATAGTTCGTGCGGTCGTCCGAGCCCACCGGGGCGTCTGGCCAGGACAAACTCCCCGACAGCCCGAAGCTCTGCGAGCTTCTGGAGGACTGGGTGCCCCGGCAACGGTGGTTCGCCGGGAAGGGCCGGGAGCTGCGAGGGATCACGATCATCGCGGACACGGAGCTGCACGCCGGGGATCCGGGACTGCGGCACGTGATCATCGGGGTCGGACACGACGCCGCGCCCGGATCCCCGCACGACACGACCGTGGTGGACCGCTACCAGCTGCTCCTCGGGACCCGCGCGAAGCTGCCCGGCCGGCTGGAGTACGGGGAGATCGGCCGGGTGGCCGGCCTCCACGTCTACGACGCCACACATGATCCGGAACTGACCCGGGTGCTGCTCGAGGGCATCGCGGCCGACGCCGACGCCGGCCCGCTGCGGCTGAGGGCCGCACCCGGGACCCGGATCGACACCGACCTGGTCAGCCTCGCCAGCCCGGCGGAGCAGAGCAACACCTCCCTGATCTTCGGCGAGACCTACATCTGCAAGTTCTTCCGCCGGATCATGCCCGGGACCAACCCGGATCTGGAACTCAACCTCGGGCTGTCCCGCGTGGGTTGCGAGCACGTTCCCGCGGTCTACGGCTGGATCGAGATGAACCTGGACGGCGAGCCGACCACACTCGCGATGCTCTCGGAGTTCCTCCGCACCGGCACCGACGGCTGGCGGCTGGCCGCCACGAGCGTACGAGACCTCTACGCCGAGGCCGACCTGCACGCCGACGAGGTCGGCGGCGACTTCGCCTCCGAGGCCGGGCGTCTCGGGGCCGCGACCGCCATGGTCCACCGAGACCTGGCCCGGGCGTTCGGGGTCTCGCCCCTGCCGGCCGAGGACGTCCGGTCGATGGCCGAACGAATGCACGGCCGCCTGGGCCGGACCGTCCTCGTGGTCCCGGAGCTGGAGCCCTACGCCGTGACGATCGCCGCGGCCTTCGACGACCTGGCCAAATGGGAGGGGCCGTTGCCGGTGCAGCGGGTCCACGGTGACTATCACCTGGGCCAGGTCATGCGCACCGAACGCGGCTGGATGCTGCTGGACTTCGAGGGCGAGCCGCTTCACGCCCTGGCCGACCGGCGTGCTCCGAGTCACCCCCTCCGCGATGTCGCCGGCATGCTCCGCTCGTTCGAATACGCGGCCCGGCATCTGCTCGCCGGGCAAAGCCAGGTCGCCCCGGAAACGGCTGAGCAGCTCGAGTTCCGGGCCCGCGAGTGGGCCGACCGCAACCGGACCGCGTTCTGCCGCGGCTACGCCGAGGAGGGTGGCGCCGATCCCGCGGCCGGCGAAGTCCTCCTACGGGCCTTCGAATACGACAAGGCCGTCTATGAGGTCCTGTACGAGGCCCGGAATCGGCCCTCCTGGTTGCACATCCCGCTCAGCTCTCTGCGCCATACCGCCATCTGATTTGTTCCGTTAATCACGGCGGCCGCACACCGGAGTCGCTGATCCGTCATGGTTTCCAGGCCGTCCCTGGAACCCGAGGTCATGTTTCGGTAAAGCCGAACCTCGCCGGGGCCGCGTGGTCCAAAGTCGTTTCCAAAGCGACATCCGTGCCCGGTCACACACGCGGTGGCCGCCCCCTTATCTGACGGAGCGGTACGGCATGCATGGTTAGCAATGCGTCACCTAAGGGAGTGGATGCGTGAGTACAAGACACATCACGGGGACGGCTGGCGTCAAATAAAAAGGACACCACTCCCACGGGGGCTTCTATGCAGACTCCTGACCCCCTCGTGAGCGCCGACGGCGCCTCGAGTGCACCACCCGCAGCACATCCTCAGCGTCTTGACCTGGTCCGGCACCGGACACTGTGGCCTACGGTGACCGCCGTCATCCCGACCCTCAACGAGGCGGACAACCTCCGATGGCTCCTGCCGCGGCTGACCGCGGTGGACGAGGTCGTGGTCGTCGACGGAGAGTCCACCGACGGCACGGTCGAGATCACCCGGCTGCTGCGGCCCGACGCAGTGATCATCATCGAGCCGGCCGCCGGCAAGGGAAGCGCGATGCGGACCGGAATGGCGGCGGCGACCTCCGAGGTCATCATCATGCTCGACGCGGACGGCAGCATGGACCCCGCCGAGTTCGGCGCCTTCCTCGCCCTCATCGCCCGCGGCTTCGAGTTCGTCAAGGGCACCCGCTACGGCTGCGGGGGTGGATCCGACGATCTGACCCGGGTCCGCGACCGGGGCAACCGGTGGCTGACCCGGCTCGCCAACCTGCTCTACCGCACCAGGTGGACCGACCTCTGCTATGGCTACGTGGCGATACGCCGGTCGGCGGTCCACCGGCTCCAGCTCACGTCGACCGGCTTCGAGATCGAGACGGAAATGTGCGTCAACGCCGTGCGATCCGGACTGCGGATGGCCGAGATCGCCAGTTACGAGAACGGACGGCGGTCGGGCGAGTCCAACCTCAAAACCTTTCGGGACGGATGGCGCGTGCTCACGACGATGCTCCGGCTGAGGTTCCGCGGGCGGTTAGACGACCAGACCGCTTCGCAGGCCCTGGAGCCGGTCCCGGTGGGCTGGAAGTCCACCGCCCTCGGCCGCGCAGAGAGCCGGTGAGCCATGAAGGTCACCGTCGTTCACCCGCTCGACCTCGGTAAGGCCGAGATCCGGCGCTGGCGCGCGCTGCAGCGGACCGACCCGCCCCTCGGCAACCCGTTCCTCGCTCCGGAGTTCACTCTCGGGGTCGCCCGCTGCAGGCCCGGGGTCCGCGTGGCCGTGGTCCGGGACGACGAGAACGCCGTCGCGTTCTTCCCGTACGAGCGGGGCACGCTCGGTGTGGGACACCCCGTCGGCTTCGGCCTCACCGACCTGCAGGGCATCATCGCCGCACCCGACCTCCGGCTGGACGCCCGCGCGCTCCTGGCGGCCTGCGATCTGACCGTCTGGGACTTCGATCACCTGCTCGCCCACCAGCCGACCTTCGTGCCCCACCTTTCCGTGCAACGGGCCGAGCCGGTCATGGACCTGGCCCCGGGCTTCGACCGCTTCGCCGACGGCGGACACCACGGGGACCCGAAGCGTGCCAGGGAGCTGCGCTACAAGGAGCGCAGGCTCGGGCGCGACGTGGGCGAGCTGCGGTATGAGTTCGCCTCCCCCGACCCCACCGGGCTGCGCCTGCTCATGCGATGGAAATCGGAGCAATACCGGCGCACCGGCCGGATGGACCGCTTCGCCCGTCCCTGGATCGTGCGGCTCGTCGAGCATTTCCACGCGACCGGCTTCGGGCTGCTGACCGTGCTCTACGCCGGTGACCGGCCCGTCGCGGTCAACTTCGACCTGCGCCATCGCACCACGGTCGCCGGCTGGTTCACGGCCTACGACCCGGACCTTGCCAAATACTCGCCAGGCATGATCGGAAATCTCAGGCTGGCCGAGGCCTGCGCCGCACACGGGATCACCGAGCTGGCCATGGGACGCGGCGGCAAGCAGTTCAAGGAGCGCATGAAGACCCGGGAGATCCGGATCGCCGAGGGCCGGGTCGCGAGGGCCTCGGCCGGGGCCGGCCTGCACTGGCTGCGCACGGCTCCGGTCAACCGGGCGCGCGACGCGGCACTGACCCACCCGCGGATCTACCGGCTGGCGGACCAGGGGCTCAGATCCTACGCCCGGCTGCGGGGGCGGGCCCGGTGAACGGCGGCACCCGGCCGGCCGGCCGGCCCCCCGTGATCAGCGTCGTGGTGTGCGCCTTCACCGACCGGCGATGGGAGGACGTGCACGCGGCGGTCGCCTCCCTGCGGGCCCAACGGCACGAGCCCCACGAGATCATCCTGTCCGTCGACCACAACCCGGAGCTGCACTCCAGGCTCCGGGCGTCGATGCCCGACGTGGTCGTCGTCCAGAACCGGCACGCACCTGGGCTCTCCGGTGGCAAGAACACCGGTGCCGGACTGGCCCGTGGCGAGGTGGTGGCCTATCTCGACGACGACGCGGTGGCCGACCCGGACTGGCTCACAGTGCTCGCGGCGGGCTATACCGACCCTTCCGTCATCGGGGTCGGCGGCCTGACGCTCCCCCTCTGGCCCTCCGCCTCCCCCTCCCGTGACCTTGCAGTCGTCCGCGCGACCGGCAGGCGCCCGCGCTGGTTTCCCGAGGAGTTCGACTGGACCGTCGGCTGTACCTACCGGGGGATGTCCCCAGGACCGGTCCGCAACCTCATGGGGGGGAACTGCTCCTTCCGGGCCGAGGCCTTCGAGGTGGCGGGGGGCTTCACCCCGGGCATCGGGCGAGGGGCGCAGAAGCGGCCACTGGGATGCGAGGAGACCGAGTTCTGCATCCGGCTGAGCCGTCACCGCCCCAACTCGGTGCTGCTGTTCGACAACCGTGCGGTGATCTGGCACCGGGTCCCGCCTGAACGGGCCCGATTCGGCTACTTCCGTGCCCGCTGCTATGCGGAGGGCCTGTCCAAGGCACTCGTGACCCGGAGTGTCGGCGCCGGGGACGGGCTCGCCAGTGAACGGGCCCATGTCCTCAGGACCCTCCCCCGCGGTGTCGTCCGCGGCCTTCGCGAGGCGGTGGAGGGTGACCTGTCCGGGCTCGCCCGCTCGGCCGTCATCGTGGCGGGGTTGTCCATCACCGCGGCGGGTTACGCCGCCGGGACACTGCCCTCCCGGACCGCCCGGCGCGCCCTGGATCCCGGGTCGCACGCATCCCGCGGCACGGCGACGAGGCGGACCGCCGGCCCGGATCTCCGAGATGAGGAGCGTGGTGCCACATGAGGATGACCCAGCTGAGGACGACGCGGCTGAGGACGACGCAGCTGAGGACGACGCGGTTGAGAACGACGGAGCCGGGGAGCGTGCCGGGATGAGCCGCGTCCCCATCCTCATGTACCACTCGATCAGCGAGTCCCCGACGCCCGCCACGGCCTCCTTGTCCGTCCGGCCGGATCGGTTCGCCGACCAGATGGCACTGCTCAAGGACCGCGGCTTCACCCCGATCACTCTGGCCGAGCTCGCCACGGGAGCCGGGACCCCGGAGCGGCCGGTAGTGATCACATTCGACGACGGGTACGCGGATTTCCACGAGACGGCGCTGCCCGTGCTGGAGGCTCTCGGCTTCGTCGCCACGGTTTTCCTCACCACGGGGTGGCTCGCCGACGCCGGTGCCGACGCGGCCGGACGGCCCCCGGGCCGGATGCTGTGCTGGAGTCAGGCCCGCGAGGCATCGCGCGCGGGCATCGAGATCGGCGGGCACAGCCACACCCACGCCCAGCTCGATCAGCTCCCCGCGGGCGTACTGCTCGACGAACTCCTGCACAGCCGGACGTCGCTGGAGGATCGGCTCGGCGTCCATGTGCGGGCCATGGCCTACCCGTACGGCTATTGCAGCGCGCGGGTGCGGCGTGCCGTGCTCCGGACCGGATACGACGTCGCGTGCGCGGTGGCCAACGAGGTGGCGGGCGGGGATGACGACCGGCTGGCCCTGCCGCGCCTGACGATCCGCGCCTCGACGTCGCTGGAGAGGTTCGGCCGGATCGTCGACGGCACCGCCGGATTCCGACGGGAGCACGCGCTGACCAAGGGCTACGCCATGCTGCGGCGGTCCCGTTATGTCGCCCGGCGGATCCTGCGTGATGTCTGACCCCCCAGGGGTGCGCGAACGGAGCGGGGCGGGACTGCGCGGCGAGCTCTCCGACCCGCTGTTCCGCAACGCCTACGCGCTGATGGCCAACGGTGGCCTGACCGGCCTCCTCGGCCTCGGCTACTGGCTCCTGGCGGCCCGCCACTACGATCCGGCGAACGTCGGACGGAGCTGGGCGGTGATCCAGGCCGTCATGTTCGCGGGGGGCCTGACGGCGCTCAACGCCATGCTCCTCCGCTTCATCCCGCAGAGCGGACGCCGCACGGCCTCGTTCGTGCTCGCGGCCTATGGCGCCGGATCGGCGGCCGCGCTCGTCATCGCGCTCGGCTTCCTCGCCACGCTGGACCGGTGGGGTCCGTCCTTCGCGCATCTGCACGGCCTGGGTCCCGGGTTGTGGTTTCTGACCATGACCGTGGCCTGGAACATCTTCACCCAGCAGGACGCGGTGTTCACCGGGCTGCGCCGGTCGCACTGGGTGCCGATCGAGAACACCGTGTTCGGTCTCGCCAAGATGGTCCTGCTCGTGGCCTTCGCGGCGGCGTTGCCCAGCGACGGCGTGGGCCTGTCCTGGATGCTCCCGGTGCTGGCGTCTCTGCTGCCCGTCAACGCATTGATCTTCGCCCGGCTGATCCCGGCCCACGTACGGGAGACCGATGGCCGGCGGCCACCGCCCACGGCAGCCGAGATCGGGCGCTATGTCGGCGGGGACTACGTGGGGGGAATCTTCGCCCACGCCACCATCAATCTCATCCCCGTGATCGTCGCGGCCCGGATCGACTCACGCACGAACGCCTACTTCACCATGGCCTGGGTGCTGGGCATGATGCTCAACCTGCTGTCGGTCACCATGGCCATGTCACTCACCGTCGAGGGCTCCTTCGACGGCACGGGCTTCGCCGGCAAGGTGCGGGCCGCGCTGCGGCGCACCGTCATGCTCCTGGTGCCGGCGTCGGCCCTCACCGCCCTCTGCTGCCCGTTCGCGCTCGAGGTCTTCGGTCCCGGCTACGCCGGCGAAGGCGCCCCGTTGCTCCAGCTCCTGGCCCTGGCCACGCTGCCCAAGGCGATCATCGAGCTCTATCTCGGCGTGCTCCGGGTCAGGTCGCACACCCGCCGGATCGCGGTGATCCAGGGCACTCGGTTCCTCGGCACCCTCGCCGTCGTGCTGGCCGTGCCCGCCGGCCGGGTCCTCACCGGCACCGGCATCGGCGTCCTGATGGTGCACCTCCTCATCGCCGCGGCGATCCTGCCCGCACTGCGCCGCGCGGCCGTGGAACGGAGCCGGCCATGCGCCGACGCCGGAGGGAGTGACCGCCCGTGAGGACGATGCCGACGAGCGGAGGCCGGCGGGTGCGGCCGCCGGACCCGCACGCGCCGGGCCCACGGGACCCGCAGCCTGCCAGCCCACCCCCTGCCGAGGCCTCCTGGCCGGCCGTTCACCGGCCCACGGACGACCTCACCACCGGGAGCACCCGGCGATCCGGGACACCCGGCGTGGACCCTCCCGGGGCCTGCCGGTGGCTCGGCCGTCCGTTCCGGTCCGTGCTGGGGGTGTGCCTGCTCATCGTCATCGGGCTGGGGATGTTCTGGGCACCTCTGCGCGGGGTCCGGCTCGGCGCCATGAACGGCTACGGGCTCATCTCCGTGCTGCCGGTCCCGACCCTGGTGGGTGCGGGCGTGCTGACCGCGGCCTTCCTGGCCACCCTGCGGCTCGACAGGCCACGCCGCACGCTCCTGACCGTACAGATCGTCATCATCGCCGTCTCGCTCCACGGACTCGCCCCGGCACTCGAGGAGACGGCCCGCTTTCCGACCACCTGGCAGCATGCCGGGCTGATCGAATACATCACTCGTACGCACGGCGTGGACACACTGCTCGACGCCCGGTTCAACTGGCCCGCCTTCTTCGCCCTCGTCGGCTTCGTCACCAAGGCGGCGGGAGTGGACGACCTGGAGCCGCTCCTGCACTGGGCTCCCGTCGCCACCAACCTGTTCTTCCTCGGGCCGCTGGCGCTCATCCTGCGGACCCTGCGCGCGAACTGGAGGGCCAGGTGGTTCGCGGCCTGGCTGTTCCCGGTGGCGAACTGGGTCGGCCAGGACTATCTCTCCCCCCAGGCCTTCGGTTATCTGCTCTACCTGTGCTGGATCGCGATCCTGGTCAACTGGTTCCGCCCGCCCGGCCGCACGATGCGCAAGGAGGGGCGGCGGCGGACGGCCGTCAGGCATTCCCGCAACGGGCCCTTCCGGCTGTGTTACGACTGGGCCTTCGGTCCGATGGAGCCCGGTGAGCTCCCACCCCGGCAAGTCCCGGTCCGCGAGCGCTCTGTCCTGTTCCTCCTGCTTGTGGCGATCTTCCTGCTGGCCACGGCCGCCCACCAGCTCACGCCCTTCCTGATGATCGTTGTCACCGCTGGGCTGGTCGTCACCGGACGGTGCACGGTCCGTGGCCTTCCGATCCTGGGTCTGGTGATATTCGCCGGCTGGGTGAGCTTCATGACCCGCGCCTACTGGGCCGGACACCTGGCCGAGATCTTCGGCGGGGTGGGCCGGCTGGGCACCAACCTGAGCGCCAGCGTGGGGGGCCGGATCACCCAGGGCAGCCCCCAACTGGCCAACGTCCAGACCGGCCGGCTCGTCCTGGCCGTCCTCGTCACAGGGCTGGCTCTGCTCGGGATGCTCCGGCGCCGCACTGTGCGGATGGACGACCGGGTGGCCGTGGTCCTGCTCATCGCCCCGTTCACCTCCTTCGGACTGCAGAGTTACGGCGGCGAGATCGCATTGCGCACCTACTTCTTCATGCTCCCGGGCGCCTGTGTGCTCGTCGCCTACCTGTTCTTCCCGGAGCCGGCGACCGGACGGCTCAGGACTCGTCCGCGCCGGCGGAGGGGCACGCGCCGGCTGCCGGCCGGCCTCATGGCAGGGGTCTCACTCATCATGGTCTTCGGTTTCCTGCTGGTCCGCTTCGGCAACGAGACCTTCGAACAGATCAGGCCCGGTGACCTCAAGGCCTTCGACGTGATGCTCGAGCGGCATCCGAAGGGCCCCGTCACCGTCGTCTGGCTCACGGCCGAGGACACGACCGCGAGCGGGTTCCCGGTGATGCCATGGAGTCACCGCGACTTCGAGCGGTTCGCCTATCCGGTCGTCGCGACCAGCCGTATCCCGGCCGGTGACGTGTTGACGATCACGACGATGCTCCGGGAACACGGACCGGGCGCTTTCTTCGTGACCACCCGGGGCCATGAGGCCTACCTCGAGCTCAGTGGTGGGCTGCCCGCCGGCTACGGCGTCCGACTCCGTGCCGCCCTGTCCCGGTCAGGGGATCTGGAGCCCGTCTTCACCGGCCCGGACGCGGCGGTGTTCGCTCTGCGGTCGCCGCCACGGTGGCCTGATCCACCCGCTCCCGGCTCCGCGCCGCTGAACATCGGGATGACGACATGGACACCGGCCAGCATCGTCTATCTCCCCGTCCTCCTCGGCGTGCTGATGGCACGGGAGCTACGCCGGCTGCGCCTCGCTCCCGGCGAGCGCCGCCGGCTGCGGGCCTACACCGTCCTCGCGATCCCGCTCCTCATGGCGGTCTGCGCGATCGTCGTCGAACGTTTCCTCACCCTGAACTGATATGAACGCACTCGTCCTGCTGATTCTGGTGGTCGCGCCGGCGGTGAGCTTCGCGACCCTGCTCCCGGGCCTCGATCCGGCCGCCCGGATCGTCGTCTCGGCCACCGCCGGGCTCGTGATCCTCGGGATGGTGGCGGAAGTCATGCTGGCGGCACGACTGTGGTCACCGGGCGGCGGACTCGCCGCGGTCACTGTCATGTGCGGTCTGTTGGTCACCGTGTCCTTCGCCGTCCGCCGCCGGTGAGCGGATCGCTCAGCGGTCCACGGTGAAGGGCAGGTGCTCGACGCCGTTGTCCAGGCTGGACAGCAGCCATCGGGGCTCGCCGATGGCACGCAGGTGCGGAAGCCGGGTGAACAACTCCCGGAACATGATCTTCAGCTCCATCCTCGCCAGATGGGCCCCGAGACACAGGTGCGGGCCCGGGCCGCCGAATCCCACGTGCGGATTCGGCCGCCGCGTGATGTCGAAGACGTCCGGGTTCGGGAACACCGCTTCGTCCCGGTTGGCGGAGATGTAGAACAGCACGACCTTGTCCCCGGCCTCGAACACCCGTCCGCCGAGTTCGTACCGTCGCTTCAGGGTGCGCCGGAACTGGATGATGGGCGAGGCATAGCGGACGAGCTCCTCGATGGCTCCGCCGGCCCGCGTCTCGTAATCCGACATGAGGAGCGCGCGCTGCTCCGGATGGTCGGTGAAGAGTTTGAGGCCGTGGGAGAGCGCGTTGCGCGTCGTCTCGTTGCCCGCGACGAGCAGCAGGTCGAAGAAGGCTCCGAGCTCTCGCAGCGACAGCGCCTCACCATCGACATTGGCATTGACCAGTGCCGACACCAGGTCACCGGCCGGATGACACCGCCGCTCCCGCCCGAGCCTGGCGACCAGCCGGTGCAGGGCGACGATCGCATTGAGGTTGCCGCCCAGGAGTCTCAGCGCGCGCGAGCTCGTGAGAGATCCCCGGACCCCGGAGTAGGCGGTCATCGCCTCGATGTGGGCCAGCACCCGGGGCCGCCACTCGGCCGGGACGCCCATCATGGTGCAGATCACGTGGATGGGGAGCCGGGCCGCCACCCGTTCGACGAAATCGCCGGTACGGGAGGCGGCCACATCATCGACGATGCGCGCCGCGGTGACCTCGATGTCCCGTTCCAGCCCGGCCAGCATTCTGGGGCTGAAGGCGCGGGAGACGATCCGGCGCAGCCGGGCGTGCCGCGGATCGTCCATGCTGACCATCGGCGTGCCGAAGACCAGTGACACCCACGGTGGCGGCTCGGGCGAGGTAGCGGCCGGCTCGCTGCTGAAGACCTCGGCGTTGCGGCTCGCCGCCACCACGTCGGCATGCCGGACGAGCGCGTGGAAGCCCCGGCCGGCGCGGACCATCGGCACCTTCGGCTCCGCGAAGAAGACCGGACGGTCGAGCGCGCGCAGCCGGGCGAACGCGGCCAGCCGCTCCGCCGGCGGCCGGGCCCAGAACTCCATGCCGACCACGTCGATGTCGGCGACCGAATCGATCCCCACGAAGCCTCCTCTCACCATCGGCCGATAGGCGGCGGCCGTGTGCCTAACGATCCATCCAGCGCACCTTGTGGCCGCCGAGCCGTATCCGCTTGCCGCCGACGGTCGCCGTCGTCGACTTGCTCCGGGTGTTGACGACCACCATCTGCTTGTTCTGGGCGAGCACGCGGACCCATCCCGGCCGGGCGGGGACGTCGACGAGCGGGGTACCGGGGGGAAACCAGCGGGTGAAGCGCTGCAGCATGTCCAGGGCCGCGGTGGCCTCCCCGCCCGAACCGGTCGTCCACAGGCAGCCGGGGCAGTCGCCGGACGCGCGCCGTTGCGGGTTCCAGTACAACGCCGTGGCCGCGCCGCTGCGGACCAGCTCCATCATGGCCACGGTCTGCACGGCGTCGCGCCGCTTGTCCGACCAGCGGGTGTGCTCCGGGGTGACGTACCACTCGGCCCACCACACCGGCAGCCCCTTCGCCTGGCTCCGCAGCCAGGTCGTGACGGCCGAGAACTTGCCGAGAGCGGTGAACTCGTCCGGTTGGACCCCCCGGTCTTCGGACACCGAGGATCCGTCCACCACGATGAAGTCCGCACCCTTTTTGTGCTTGAGCCAGTACTGCACCGCGTCGAGACTGCGCTGGTCGGCGCTCCCCCACGGACCCCGCACGGCCGAGGGCGGCCCCTTCCAGGAGGGCGAATAGCCGTTCATCGGGACGTAGGGTCCGCCGACCTTGATGTCACGGCCGACGGCTTTGAGCGCCGTATAGACCTTGTTGTAGAGAGCGGTGTAGAGCTCGGCGTCCCAGCGCTTATGAGCCTCGTCGAAGAATCCCTTGAACTCGTTCCAGACGACGTAGTGCTTCACGTCGGGATAGCGCCGTGCCACCTTGGCCGCCAGCTCGGCGAACTCATCGAAGTGCCGCCGCAGGGGAGCCATTTCCAGACGCGACCAGTCGGTCCGGCCCTCGGGCCCGCCCTTCATCCAGTCGGGAGCGCAGCACAGGGTGATGACCGGGATCCCGTGGGTCTCCCGGATCAGGCTCATCCGCCGGTCGAGCGAGCCGAAGTCGTAGTGGTCCCGCGCCGGCTCGGGGTTGTCCACGCCCCAGCCCATGATCGATTGAGCCTGCGTCATGGGATGCACGGAGATGGCCTCGCGTACCGCGGCGCTCGCGCCGGGCTCTCCCGTCCCCGCGCTGTAGTGCGTGTGGGTGAATCCCCAGGCCGGCCATGAGCGAGGTGCGTCGCCCCCGACCCGGGTCACCAGAGGATGACCGGAGTGCGCGGGCGGCTCGGCGTTCGAGGGCTCGTCCCGGGCGACCACGAATAAGGCGGTGGACGTGAGCAGTCCGGCGACGGCGACGACCAGGGCGACGATCCACATTGGGCGTCGGCGGCGTCCGCGTCTGCCCGGGTGGTTACTCAGTAAGGCCACGGGGGTCACCGTAACGCGCCGATCCCCGCGTACAGGGGCGTCCGGGAAAAGAGCCGTCGCGTCATGGTTTCGACGAAGATTACGGCTGACGCGGCGGTAAAAAGATCCTCCGCTCCAGGTGTGACCCGGCCCGCCGGCGGACCGGGCGCGCTCAGCCGGCCGGCCGGTCCTTGCCCATCTGACCGAGCAGCAGATCGCACAGACCCGCCGAGTCGTCGGCCGCGACGGTCATCGCGTGACCGGCCTGGAGCTGGGCGTCCGTCAGGTCCCGGCTGCGGGTGGCATACCAGCGGCCGGCGTCGCTCCGCCAGACGAGCCAGCCCGGGAACTCCTCCTGGATGGCGGCCTTGAGGTCGTCGAAATCCCCCATCGTCGCCATCCTCTCCCCGAGGGAACACCTTCCGTATACGAAAGTGATGCACAAGACGATAGGAGTCAAGCCGGACGTAGCGGAACGTCTCTCTGGTGCGGGCTGTGAGACCGCACACCGTGAGACCTGCGCCGTGAGATCCGGCCATTGATGGGGAAAGGCATAGGTTGGACCCTGCATTCCAGTGACACGAGGAGGCCTTCATCGCCATGGCCCGGGTGACGCGCGAGGAAATCGACCGTCTGGTCGGGGGCGAACATCATGATCCGCATGCCGTCCTCGGTGCCCATCCCGGGCGGGACGGGACCACGATCAGGACACTGAGACCGCTGGCCGAACAGGTCGACGTCGTCCTGCCGGACGGACGCCGGCAGGCCCTTCGTCACGTCCACGCGGGACTCTTCGCCGGCACGCTCCCCGAGGACGCCCCCCTGGCCGCCGCCGAGGCCGACGCGGCGCCCTTGGCCGTCCCGGACTATCGGCTCGCGGTCCGCTATCCGGACGGGCCGGAGATTCTCCAGGACGATCCGTACCGCCATCTGCCCACATTGGGCGAGCTGGACCTGCACCTGATCCAGGAGGGCCGGCACGAGGAACTGTGGAAGGCCCTCGGCGCCCGCGTACGCACGTACGCCTCCGCGTTCGGCCCTGTCACCGGCACGGCCTTCGCCGTGTGGGCGCCGAACGCCCGTGGCGTTCGGGTCATCGGCGACTTCAACCACTGGGACGGCCGGGCCCACCCGCTGCGGTCGCTCGGTTCGTCGGGCGTCTGGGAGCTCTTCGTTCCGGATGTCGGGGACGGGGCGTCCTACAAATACGAGATTCTCGGGGCGGACGGCACGTGGAGCCGCAAGGCGGACCCCATGGCCCAGGCGACCGAATGCCCGCCGGCCACGGCCTCAGTGGTGTTCAGCACGTCCTACGAATGGTCCGACGGCGAATGGATGGACGAACGCAAAGGACGCGACTGGCCGCATGAGCCGATGAGCGTCTACGAGGTCCATCTCGGCTCCTGGCGACAGGGCCTCGGATATCGGGAACTCGCCGAGGAGCTGGTGACCTACGTCACCGAGATGGGCTTCACCCATGTGGAGTTCCTGCCGGTGGCCGAACATCCGTACGGCCCCTCATGGGGTTACCAGGTGACGTCCTACTACGCGCCGACGGCCCGGTTCGGCAGCCCCGACGACCTGCGTCATCTCATCGACCGGCTGCACCAGGCCGGCATCGGGGTCATCGTGGACTGGGTCCCCGCGCACTTCCCCAAGGACGAGTGGGCCCTGGCCCGCTTCGACGGCACGCCGCTCTACGAGCACGGCGACCCGCGCCGAGGGGAACACCCCGACTGGGGGACCTACGTCTTCGACTTCGGCCGCTCGCAGGTGCGCAACTTCCTCGTGGCCAACGCCTGCTACTGGCTGGAGGAGTTTCACGTCGACGGCCTGCGGGTCGACGCGGTGGCCTCGATGCTCTACCTCGACTACTCGCGCGAGGAGGGGCAATGGGAGCCGAACGTCTACGGAGGGCGCGAGAACCTGGAGGCCATCTCGTTCCTGCAGGAGATGAACGCGACCGCCTACAAACGCTCCCCCGGGATCATGACGATCGCGGAGGAATCGACCGCGTGGCCCGGGGTCTGCCGGCCCACCCACCTCGGCGGGCTGGGTTTCGGGTTCAAGTGGAACATGGGCTGGATGCACGACACGCTCGCCTACCTGAAGCACGAGCCGATCTTCCGTGGTTACCATCACGGCGAGATCACGTTCTCACTGGTCTACGCCTTCTCGGAGAACTACATCCTGCCCCTCTCCCATGACGAGGTCGTCCACGAGAAGCACTCACTGCTCGGCAAGATGCCCGGCGACTCCTGGCAGAAATTCGCCAACCTGCGGGCGACGCTGGCTTACATGTGGGCGCATCCCGGCAAGCAACTGCTGTTCATGGGGAGCGAATTCGGCCAGGGCGGCGAGTGGGCGGAGGAACGCTCCCTGGACTGGTGGCTGCTCGACGACGATCTGCACGCCGGGACGCAGAAGCTCGTCCGGGACCTCAACCGGGCCTACCGTGACCTCCCGGCGCTGTGGAGCGGCGACGACGACCCGCGGAGGTTCCAGTGGATCGACGCCAACGACGCGGCGGGCAACGTGCTGACGTTCCTGCGCTACGGCTCGGACGACTCGGTGCTCGCCTGCGTCGTCAACTTCGCCGGGATTCCGCACGAGGACTACCGGGTGGGCCTGCCCTTTGCCGGCGGATGGCGCGAGATCCTCAACACCGACGCCTATGAATACGGCGGCAGCGGCGTCGGCAACCTCGGCCACGTCGAGGCCACCGGCGAGCCGTGGCACGCCCAGCCCGCCTCCGCCGTACTCCACGTCCCCCCGCTCGGTGCCGTCTGGCTCACCCCCGAGGCACCTGCGCCCGAGCCATCGGCACTCGAGTCGTCGGCACTTGAGGCACCGGCACTCGAGGCACCGGCACTCGAGTCGCCGGCGCCCGGGTGACCGGGGGGAGAGCGGTGCCGGCGCGGCCGGGCAGAGCCGCGGGCCGGCCGATCGAACCCGCGGACCGAGGCGGCCGCGGGTCCGGGCCTCCCCGGACCCG
>DASYNF010000018.1:0-47424 GCA_036008685.1 Actinomadura sp.
GCCACAGAAACCGCGACGATCCGGGAGGCCGTCCGCGGCTGCTCACTCGGCTGCCATACACGCCGGCTGAAGGCACTGGTGAAATTCGCGCGCTCCTGCCGCTGCCGCTCTTCCTGCTTAAGGTCGCTCAACTTCTCTTCCTCAACGGGTGGACGGATGTGTCGAAATCAGCGGGCGACGCCTGGGGGCACCCGGCGTCTGCGACGCGATCCCCTATGGTCCGATTTTCTAGCAGCTGGAAATCTCTACCGGCATGGCGGGCATGGTCAACGCCCCGCGAAAGGGTCAGTCCAGATTCGCCATCGGTTCCAGATCGCCCGTCGCCCCCGGTTTCGCGCTCTCCACGACAGCCGGCGCCGAGGACGGAGGACTGTCGTCGACCGGCTCGGTGGCCGCCCACAAGCCGTTGTAGGGGCCCGGCGCCGACAGCCGCACCAGCACGACCGGCCGGCCCGCCGACGGGCCGAACTCACGAAGCGTGCCGTCGGGCGACAGCACTGTGATTCGCAACTCCAGGACGGCACCCGCCACGGCGAGCGTCACGTCATGCCGTCCGGCGTCACCGTCCGGGGCCGTGAGGGCGGCGGCGATTTCATGGCGCCGCTCATCGGTGAGCGGCTGTCCCGTCCCGGCAAAAGAGCCGGTCGTGCCCGCGGGTCTCCCCTCGTACGACCCGATGCCCTGGGCCTCCAGGACCGGCCAGAGCCGCCGGTCCCGTGGATCACGGGCGAGATCAGCGAGGAGCGTGTTGGCCAGGTGCGACCGCAACTCCTCGGGCGTCGCCGGCCTTCCGCCGCCGATCGCGGCCGTCTCGACGGGGGCCACCGCCCCCAGGGCATGGGCCAGTTCGTCGCCGGTCGCGGGCACGTACACCAGGCGCAGGGCCTTCCGGGTGAGCGTCAGGGCTTGGGGGACGCTGAGAGCCGTCCCTCCCCCGTCGGCCCCGGATGCCGGCTGCGGTGATGCGGAAAACGCGTCGGCCTCCGCCGCAGGGGCGTCGGCCGCCGGGACGGATGGCGCCTCGGCGCCGGGCCGCGAGGCGATGTCCACGCGTTGGAAGCACAGGATCCGGTAACCCTCGGGGTCGCTCAGCGGGATCAGGACGGCGCCGTCCGAGGTCACGACCGACTGCGTGACGTCGATGCGGCTCTCCCGGCGTTCCAGCTCGCGCGAGACGCTCTCCGGGTCGTCCTCGTGGGCGAGCGTTCGTCCCTCGGCGTCCACGACGACGAGCCGCCCCGGGATGGCGGCCGAGCCCCCGACGTGGAGGACGAAACGCGGGCCGTCCTGGACGCCGACGAGGCTCACGGCCTTCGTCGTCCGCCCCTCCAGGACCGCCTCGAGGGGCAGGGACCAGGTCGGGCCGGGGATTCCGTCACGGTCATGGCCGACGAGGAGCAGTTCGTCCGGTGCCTCACCGCCGTACGCGATGACCACGTGCCCGGTGTCCGGGGCGACCACGGCACCGCGCGGGCGCAGCCACCATAGGGGGTTACCTGCCGGGTCGAGTGCGGCGATGCCGTCGCCGGTGCGGCTGTAGACGTGGCCCCGGTCGTCCACGCCGGCGAGATCGAGGATCGGGACGGTGGCGGGTTCGCCGAGGGTGGTCCGGCCGGTCTTCAGGTCGGTCCTCGCGAGGACCTGGACGCGCCGCCCGTGCCGTTCGACCATGCGGGCATAGATCGCCTCATCAGAGGCGGAGATCACCAGGTTGGCGATGTCGGCGTCCAGGCGCGCGGTCGAGAGCGTACGCCCGGTGGCCGGGTCGATGGCGAGCAGGCCCGCCGTCGTGGCCCGCGGAACCAGCCACAGCCGGCCATCACCTGTCCGGTGCAGGCCGGTGTAGACGCCGACGAGACCGTCGGGCTCGGTGTGGTGGAAGTCCACTTTCCCCTGCCGGGACCAGGTGGTGGCCCCCGCGGCGTCCACGTGCCGAAGCCGGTTCAGCCATCCGCCGTCAGCGTCGTCCAGGAATTCCAGCAGGTGAAGACCGCCCTCACCGTCCGGGTGGAAATCGACGACGCGCCAGCCCGCCAGCCGCACGGTGGTGTCCGCTGTCACCATGAGCGCACGAGCCCGCCGCCCCGCGGGCCGGTGGAGGAACCGGCGGTCCTCCAGATCATCGTCCACATCGGCCAGCACCGCGAGTTCACCGCCCGCGCCGACCCGCGGGCGGAAGATCGGCCGCAACGGACGGGGCGGCGGGTCCATCGGGCTGCCCAACAGAAGGGCACGGACTTCTCGCCGGGGCACATCCTCTGGCCCGTCGCCCCAGCGGGCGGAGAGCACCACCCGCGCAGCCTGCACGTCGATTCCGCCGACGCGGAAGCCGGCGTCCATGTCATGGTTCACGTCGTCCTGCTCCTCACATCAGCCATACAGGCATTCCGGATTCGATCACGGGGTCGGCGATGTAGCCGGCCGCCCCCAGCACCTGTTCCAATGTTGTCCTCTGCATGAAGCCGTATGACTCGGCTGTGATGATCCGGCCGGACGGCGTATGGTCCGGAAGCGCCCAGTGGCTCAGGACTTCCTGGCGGCCCTGGGCGTCACGCGTGCCAAGGCTGAGCGTCACATGGTGGAACCCATCGATGAGTATCAGATGTCCGCGGGGGACGTCGGGCCAGGTGAGTCCGGTGGTCCCTGAGATCTCGTGACGGGTGAGCATGTCGGGGAGGACCCGGGATGCCATCTTCTCGAAAAAGGCCTTTGACGCGGCCCTGGCACCGCCGGGAGCAGCGGCGATCGCGGCTTCGCTCCCTTCCGCGTGGATCCCGACCAGCCACGCCTTGTCGACGAGGTCGAGGCGATAGGCGATGAACATGAAGACCTCGTAGCAGTTCATCGTGCTCCACAGCCCCGGCTGGTCTCCGTTACCACGGAGCCATCGGGTGAAGCCGTTGGTCTTGCCCCAACTCGTCGTCTCGCTGACCTGCCAGCCGTCGTGCGGATCGAGCTTCGTGCCTCCCCGCCACCGGTAGAAGCCGATCGATTCGAGCCCTGTTCGCACCATCCGGTCCGCCTGTGCCGCGCTCCACTCGGCGTGACTCAAGGTTGAAGGAGGCGCAGAGGGAGCCGGATGGGTCGGTGGATCGGCGGGCGTCGGCTGCATGGGCTCACCCGCGCCTGCCGCCGGAGAGGCGTTCAGCGGGTGGTCATAGATCACCGGGCCGGAGTCGAAGACGTCCTCGGTGATCGCCAGGTGATGCGCCGGCATCTCCTCGGACGGATCGAAACGCCACGCCTGGTGTGAGGCGAGACCAGCGGCCCCCCGCCCCGGGGTATGTTCCAGCCATGCCGGCATCGCGGATTCGATGACCGCGCCGGTCATCCCGCTCGCCGTCATCACCTCTTCCAATGTCGTTATCTGCCAGAACCCGTATGAATCGACGGCGGGTTGGCTGAACGACATCCTGTGGGGATACGCCCAGTGACTCAGAACTTCATGGCGGCCCTGGGCGTCACGTGAGCCAGATGCGAGCATGACATGGGCGAACCCGTCGAGCAGGACCAGATGTCCGCGCTCGAAGCCCGGTTCCGCCAAGCCGGTATACCTGTCGATGGAGTGACGGATCCTGTGGCCAGGGGCGATTCGGTGTCCGAGCGTGGCGTAGAAGGCGTTCGTTGCGTCATTCTCCCCGCGGGGAGCGGCGGCGACCGCGGCCCGAGACGCCGCCGCGTGGATGTCGTCCAACCACGCCTTGCCGACGACGCCCGCCTGGTAGGCGGTGAACAGAATCACCTCCGAGGAGCCCATCGTGCTCCTCGGGCCCGGCTCGGGTCCGGTGCCACGGATCCACTGAGCGAAGTGGTTCGTCCAGCCCAACACGGTCGCTTCGCCGATCTGCCAGCCCGCCTGCGGATCAGGCTGCGAGGGCCCCCGCCACTGATAGGCGCCGACCCATTCAACCCCTGCTATCTGGACCTGCTGCGCGATGCGATTCGCCGGTTGCGGTCCGGGCCCGGACTCCGTACCAGAGACGTGCGACGAAAGGGGGTTCTGCGCGTCCGATGCCGAGCGGGATCCACGAGGGCGGAAGGTGCGGAACTCGCCGCGCCGCCCATTGTGGGGGGCGATGATCGGCATGGCAGCCCCCACCACCGTCCTG
Source organism: Actinomadura sp. (assembly GCA_036008685.1). Lineage (GTDB taxonomy): Bacteria > Actinomycetota > Actinomycetes > Streptosporangiales > Streptosporangiaceae > Actinomadura_C. The sequence goes on from DASYNF010000018.1 coordinate 4,110, forward strand.
TCACGAGCCATCATGACATCGCCTGTCGGCGCATACACCGTCACACCCAACTCATCCGACAGCCGCTGGGCCACGCCATCGTCGGCCGCACCGGTCTCGCACGAGATGAGCACCACACCGGCGTCCGGATACGCGGCCCGCAATGCCTGGAAACTGGGCCTGCTACGCAGCACCTCGCCCACCTGGGCCCCGGTGAGTAGCCTCGTCCCGGAGGCGCTCTCCACCTGGAAGCTCTGTGAATTGCCATGGGAGGTCAGGAAGTAATGGCCGCCTCCGTACCACGGAGGCTCCAGGACCGCGAGCCTGCCGTCTTCGGTGCCCTGGACCTTCAACTGCCCGTACTCACGGTCCGAGAACGCATCGAAGGACTCCCAGTTCGGCCGGCGCTCCTCCCAATCGGTCTCACTGTGGAAGCTGCGCCCGACGGCGAAGCCCTCCACCGTCCGGATCGGACGGGACACCAGGCCGGCGTCCGGTCCCGGGGAGAAGTCATTCACCGGTTCCGGCGAATGCGGAGACCCCCTGCCGGAATCCCACAACCCCCCGAAGTTCTGCGCACCCGCACCTGCGGTCGGAGAGGCCTGCAGTGGGTGGTCATAGATCACCGGGCCGGAATCGACGACATCCTCGATGACCCGCAGATAACGCGCCGGCATCTCCTGAGACAGATCCAACCCACGCCAGGCCATGACCCCATCGGCCTTGACCGCCGAAGAACCCGGCTTGGCCCGGAAGATGAACTCCGGATCCACATACTCATCCGGCAGACCCAGATAATGCAGCACCTCATGCAACAACACATCCACCGGATCACCCAGACCCCACGTACGAGCATCCGGACCACCCGCGGTCCGACCCGGACCCAGCCTCACGGCCTCGGCATGAGCATCGTCATGGGCCAGCTCCACCCCCACATGAAGCTGATCACCCGACCGCGGAAGCGCATAACCACGATTGACATGCTCATCCAGCCCACCCTGCAACCTGGTTTCCAACCCGGCCAGATCCAAGGGAGTCAACCCGCCCTCCAACCGCACCGGCAAAGGGACAGTGAAAGCCCGAACCCACTGACCGCCCTCAGCCTCAATCCGCTGAACCCGCGCCCGGACCTGCGTCCCCGCGCCATCCAACAACGGCCCATCCGCCACACGACCCGCAAACGACGGATCAAAACGCTCAGTCGACAACACCGCCACCGGCGCACCAACCCGCCGATGAACCCACTCCCCCACAACCGCCGGAACAGCCACCCTGGCCGCCGGCACCCCCACCGGCCCACCAGACCGAACACCACGCGGCGCATGCGAAGAAGCGAAACCATGCGACTCGACGACAGCCTGGCCGTCATCGCGGATGAGAGAGCGAGCTCCCGCAGGGCGGAAGGTACGGAACACACCGAGCTGACCGTCATGGGGGGCAACGAGGGGCAAGGAACCCCCTCTCCCCCCGGGACGCTGCATCGCGACATCGCCTGTCGGCGCATACACCGTCACACCCAACTCATCCGACAGCCGCTGGGCCACGCCATCGTCGGCCGCACCGGTCTCGCACGAGATGAGCACCACACCGGCGTCCGGGTTCGCGGCCCGCAATGCCTGGAAACTGGGCCTGCTACGCAGCACCTCGCCCACCTGGGCCCCGGTGAGTAGCCTCGTCCCGGAGGCGCTCTCCACCTGGAAGCTCTGTGAATTGCCATGGGCGTCCACGAAGTAATGCCGGCGTCCATACCACGGGGCCTCCTGGAGCCTGAATTTATTCGCGTCCGGCGGCTCCAACTGCCCGTACTGACTGGTCCGGTCCGCGTCGTAGAAAATCCAGGTCGGCCGGTATCTCATCCAATCAAGATCATTGTGGTAACTACGCCCCAGGACCACGCCGCGGGCCGTCCGGATCGGACGGGACACCAGGTCGGCGTCCGCTACCGGCGCGGCGGATGGGCGGTGCGACGGCACATCATCACGCGAACCGACCACAGAACTTGCGCCCCTGACACCCGACGACCTCCAGGACGCCCCCAGCTCCCGCAACGTCGGAACCCGATCGATGGGCCTGAACTCCGGGTCCAGCTCGATCGACATGAACTGCCGCCCCTGATAGAGGGGACGCCCGCTGATCCGGCCCCGTGAACCGTCGATCCACGACACCGTGCCGTGGTGATTCACGGCATTGACCGCATGCACAGTGCCGGTCGGACGCCGGAACACCACGATCGCCGACGAACCATGCCCACCGCGGCGCACCCGCTCCGCCACCGACTCCCACGCCTGATCCGACAGTGGACGCCCATCACCGGTGTCGTGATGAACCCGCCAACCGGCGTTCAGCCACTCCGACGTCCGCGCCGGCCCGTTCTCCTCGATGTAGTCGGCCGGGTTCCGCGGCCCATCAGAAGGCCGAGCCTCCCCGGCGCCGGCTCCCAGATACGGGGGCACGGCGACAGTGGGACGACCGCTCCAGGAGGCCAGCACACTACGCGCCGCGTCTATGCAGTTGACCTGGCGCCAGACATTCTCTCTCCACCCGGGATTGATCCGCTGCAGCCAGTCCGCGGCACCCATATCGGTGGCGAACGTGTTCTTTACCTCGAAACGGTTGTAAGCACGCACCGGCCCGGCGAACCGGTAAGCACTGCTTCGCGGGTCGGGGAACCGCTGGAAACCACCATCGGCATCCCGCGGGAAAACCCGCTCCAATGCCCTCTGATCCTCGGCCGCGGGACGCTGCAGCCCACCGGCCCGCTCGTACGGACGGATGTCGTCCAAAGGAGCAAGACCGGGCCTTTGCCCGGCCGGTGCGGCCGACGGCTCCGCCTCCACGACCGCGGACTGAGGTTCCGGCAGGCCGTCCGGAGCGTGCTCGATCCGCGGCGACCGCCGGGCCGACACGATCCCGAAAGTGACCGGCCCATCCTCCTCGGCAGTGCTCGGCGACGGCTCCGCCTCCACGGTCCGTTCCTGCGCCGCCTGCTCCTGTGCCTCCTGCTCGGGCCGCGCCGCCTGTTCCTGAGGGGCGAGGGGACGCGGCTCCTCGCCCACGCGTTCGGCGGTGGGGGTCCGGTGCCAGGTGGTCATCGCGACCGCGGACGCGCGCAGGTCACGGAAACGCGCCCCGGCCTCCTCCGCCGCGGTCCTCGCGGCGATCATGGCCTCCTCGGCGGTGGCCGTCCCCTGTTCGGCGGCGGCCAGGACGTCCTGCGCGTCCGTGGCCGCGGCGAGTGCCGCGGCGTCATCGAGGTTCTGGGCCAGCGTGGCCTCGGCCTCGGCGGCGTTCCGCCGGGCCGCTTCGACGGCGTCGTGGGCGGCCGTTACGTCGTCACGTGTGTCGCGGAAGGTCTTGTCCGCGGTCCTCCAGGCGGTGCTGGCGGCGGCGACCGCGTCCCACTCGGCGGACACGGAACGAGGGAAGTTCTCGTCGGTGATCAGTCCGAGTTCGCGGGCGTCGCTCTCGGCCAGCCGGATCCACACGCCCTTGTCGACGCGCAGTTCCTTGCTCTGGGGCCGCAGCGGTCCCTTCCTGGAGACGGCGGCGCCCACACCGCTCCAGGTCGCACGAGTGCCGGTCGTAGTGATCCGCCAGTCGACGGGGAAGCGGAAGACGAAGGTCCGCTCAGGCTCGTTCTTGACCAGCAGTCGCTGAGCCTGGTCGACCTGGGTGCTCTGCCCGGCGGCATCCCCCTCCCCCCACGCGTGGCCGGCAGTGCCCAGACCTGACCGATAGGTCGGCCCCGCCGTGAGGAGAGGCCCGGTCGTGGCAAGGCCCTGCCCGGTGGCCATCGCGGCGGACCGGACGTCGCTGCGTCTGCCCCCTGTGGTGACACTGTGGGCCTGGCGAGCGGCGACGTCCCAGCGGTGATCGTCGCTGACCGAGGTCAGGACCCCGCCTCCCAGATCCACCCGGGCGTGCACGGTGGGCCGGGCCGTGGCGCCGCCGGTGATGAAGTTCTCCGACAGCTCCGGCAGCTCCAGCCCGCCGGGCCCGGTCAGCCGGGGGAAGAAGGTGCGCAGCACCGGCTGGCTGAGGGCGTTGGCCAGCACCTCACTTGGGACGTTTCCACCCTGGGTCAGCGGCGTACGCCCGGCCCGGTGGTCCGGTGCTCCGTGTAGGGCCGCGACCGCGGCGGTCCCGACATGGCGGATGGCGTCGACGCCGCCGACGTTGACGATGGCGGCGCTGTCGGGAAGGTCCAGGGGTCTGTCCGGTTCCACCTCGCCCGGCCGCAGGGAGCGCAGGGACGCTCCCATCTCGGCGCCGGCATGTGCGGTGGGCACGGTCAGCGTCCACGGGACCTGGGCGACCAGGGGGCCGCCGGGGGCCGACACCGAATGGACGATCTTGCCCTTCTCCTCGACCGAGAGGATGACGGTCGTGGGGAAGGCCAGCTTGGCGGTCGGCCGCGTGGCCGCGACCGTGGCCCGGTAAGCCATGGACCGCTTCGCCTGGGTGCGAGTGTCGGTCTGCGTGAGCGTGCCGGCGTCCGTGAACACGGTCTCCAGGTAGTACAGCTCGGAACCGGTGAGGTACGGGCGCTCGGCGACGATGATCCCGCCGCCACGGGTGCGGCTGACCGACTCGGAGGTCTGCTCGGTCTCCGTGCTGTTGGGGTATTCGTCGACCTCGACGTTGTGGTGGGCCCTCAGGAACGTCGGCTCGCCGAGCTCCACGCGGATCCATACCCGGGCCGAGTTGGTCCACGGGAGGTAGCTGTATCCCTGCAGGAGGCGGATCGGCACGCCGCCGGCGATCATCTGGCTGACCAGTGCGGCCATGCCCAGCGTCGAGGTCGCCGACTGCAGGTGCTGGAGGTTGTTGGCGAGGTCTTCCAGTTCCTCGGCCGGGAGCAGTCCGGCGTATCTGCTCGGCAGCCGGCCGGAGGCCTGCTGGGCGAACCAGTCGCGCAACAGGGCCACGGCCTCGCCGGCGTCCGGGGCGTTCTCCGGCGCCCAGCCCAACGGCGCCGCCAGAAACTCCCGCGGCACGGTCACGCTGCCGTAGTCCGGCTCGGGCCCCGGCGCCTCGGAGATCAGCCCCATGTCCCTGGCGTCGTCCTCCGGCACGAGCATGTAGACGCCCTCGGGCACGGCCACCTCGGTGTTCCGCTCCCGGGTGGTGACCGCGAACTGCGGTGCCAGCTGGCCGGTGCGCCGGCCCCGCGCCGCCACCGTGTAGGTGACGTCTCCGGTCACCAGGACAAAACGCCCGCTGGGGTTGGGGTTGACGTCCTGGACTCCGGTCAGCGATGACGACCACTCCTGGCCCCGCATGCGCTCATAGACCGTCAAGACCGGGCCATAGGTACCCCGTACCGGTGTGCCGTTGATGGTCGGCTGCGCGCGGAAGGTCGCCGACAGGCCGGCTCCATGGCCTTCCGCCCTGCCCGTGCCATGACCGGCCCGCGCCTCGCCTTGGCGGTCGAGCTGAAGCTCCACGCCGCTGATCAGGCCGCTGACCACCCGCAGGCGGCCGACCTCCGCGGTGACCTCCACGGTGGCGATGCGGTCCTGGGCCGGGCGTTTGGCGAGCAACGGCCCCAGCCGCCAGCCGCCGGTGGCCATCCGCAGGAAGTTGGCGTTGTGGGCGTCGGCGGTCAGCCCGTCCTGCACGACCTCATGAGCCGTCGTGCCCGGCTGGGTGTACAGCCAGGAATCCTGCTGGGAGTCGGCGATCACACGCTGCGCCGCCTCGCCCAGTTCCCTGGTGCCGGTCACACCGATCACCGTGTGGGGACGTTCGCGCCAGTCGCGGGTGTCGGCCCCCCGGCCGGCACCCGCCTCCGGACGCCCCGGCGCGGGAACGGGCTCGGCCATGGCCGAGGTCAGCGCTTGGGGAACCCGGACCGTCAGCGTCCCGGTCGCCGGCCCGTCCTCGAGTACGGGTGTCCATGGTGTCTTGCGGACGAAGTACTCGTGGGCGAGCACATCCAGCGTCCCGGCGCGGACGGCGTTGCGCGGACGGTTGAAGCCGGCCGCCTCGAGGCGGAAATCCACGTCATAGGCGAACGAGTCCGATGCGCCCTTGGCCACCACCTGATCGTCTCCGATCACGGCCTGGCCGAAGGTGCTCGTCCTGCTCCGCTGCCAGATGTAACGCCACGACCCAGCCACCGTGCCGGTGTAGACCGACGCCGCGTCCTGCACCCATGCGCTCGCTCCTGGCCCCAGGCTCCCGGAATAGCCAACGCGCCGGGTCGAGTCGATGCGGTCGGCGAGGGTGCTGTAGACCCGCATGCCGATGTTGGACTCGGATCCGGCGAACCTGCGATCGCGCAGCTCCGCCGTCAGCCGGACGGTGACGTACTCCTTACGGACCAGGTCATAGGCGCGCAGCCGGAGCCGCAGACCCGTACTCATCAGCGTGTCCATGCTGGGGGCGATCGAGGTCGCGGACAGGAACCGGCTGAGCTGGATGGTGTTGCGCAGTGCAACGCGGTAACGGCCCGGGTGGCCGGCCCAGCGCGGATGCGCGGGATCCAGTTCGTTCCAGGGAGCGACGAGGTTCGGATACCGTCGCGCCAGCGCGGTCATGGCGCGCTCCTGCAGCGACCGGACCCCGGTGAGGGATCGGACACCGTGCAGACCCAGTGTGGACGGCCGGTCCGCACTCAGGTACGGCGGCACGGCCGGCTGCGCCGCCTGACCCGCCGCCGCCTGACCCGCCGCCGGCTGCGCGGCCTGGTCCGCGGCCGGCGCTGTGCCGTGGCCGGCGGCCAGCCGCCTGGCCTCCGATTCGGGCAACCGCAGCAGGACCTGCCCGCGTGCCGTCACCTCCGCGCCGCCGGTGCGCTGCATCGCGTACTCGACCGCGACCTTGTACAGGCCGCTGGTCCCCGAGGCCGCCGCCAGCCGCTTACGGCCGGCGGCCCCACCCGACATCGCCGACTCCCGCCAGCTCCACGTGGCCTGCCCGGCCAGACCCACGTGGATCCGCCCACGCGCCACGGCCCCGAGGAATCTGCCGATCGGGCCGGCCACCCCCGACAGCTGGAAGGCGTTGGTCGTGGTCGCGGTGACCTCCGTGCGTGTCCCGCCGACCCGGCCGACTCGCAGATCATGCCCGTCCGCGGCCACCAGGAGCTCGGCGTCGATCAACCGCGCCCGCAGTCGGAGCGCTCCCACCGGCCGTCCCGGATGGGTTCCCGGCAGCTCCTGGAGAACACCCCAGCTCTCGATCATCTCGCCCATGTCACCGGTGAGCCCGCGCGACGACAGCGTCTGACGCAGCGTCCGGTAGGCCGGCGAGCCGATACCGGTTCCCGGCAACATCTCCAGCGCCCGGTCGAAGACCGGCGTGACCGAGCCGATCTGCTCGATGTAATAGGTGTCCGGGGTCAGGCCGTTGAAGGCGAAATGGCGCGGCAGGTCCGTGTCGGCCGGCGCGGTCAACCGGTCGGGGACCCGCACCCGCAGACCTCCCAGGACCGCGAACCGTTCCGGCGCGCCGGCCTCACGGCGTACGCCGGCCTCGGTGCGGTAGGTGCGCACCGTGAAGTCCAGGTCGTCGACGTGCACGTGCGAGCCGCCGGAGACCCGCATCTCCTGGTGCTCGGTCCCCGTCGTTCCGTAGCCGTAGGTGTAGGCGCGCTCGTTGCCGACCAGGTCGATGTTCACCTGACCGAACCCGGTGCCCAGGGAGCCCCCCGGCCCCAGCGGAGCCGCGAAGGACGCGTGGCGGGAGCTTCCGACCGTCTTGTCCGTCGTGACGTTGCCCGTCTGCGTGCTCTGTTTGTCCACCCTGATGGTGGCGCCGTTCACGTCCTGGAAACGGTCCCAGTCACCGTGCGGCCGGGCCGTGATGACGATCTCGTACGGCTCCCGCTCGGGCGGGGCGACCGTGAACGGGCGGCCGTCACCCAGGAAGGACACCGGCTCCTCGGCCAGCGCCACCTTGATCTCGTCCCGGACGGCCTCCGGCAACCTCAGAGACCGCAGCCCGGCCAGGATCTCCGTGTGGCCCCGGAAACCGACGTCACCATGCCCCAGCCCGAAATTGGTCTCGTCGAAGAAATAGGCCGGCAGCCGCGCGTCGTCCTCCCACACGATCGGCACACCGGAGACCTCGGGCGCGGACTCCGCCAGGCTCACCGGACGATGCTCATCGATCTCCGGAACCGGATACACCCGCCGCCGCGACCCCGCGTCGACCCCACCCACCGGTGCCGGCTCGGGCTCGGGGGCGGGCGGCCCTTCAGGGGCTCCGGTGCTCTCACCCGGGCCACCGTCCTGTACGAAGGCCGGGCCGGCCCGCGCCGGCTCCGGCCGGGCCGCGACCGGCGCTTCAGTCGCCTCGGCCCTCCCGGCCTGCCTTTCGGTGGTGTCTCCCGTGAAGACGAGGAGCCAGTCGAGGGCCGGGTCTCCCGCGAGATCCCGCAGCTCGGACACCGGAAGGCCTTGAGCGTCCCCCCACATGGTGACCTGGGCCGGCGCCTCCGCGGGTGCGGCCAGCCGTACACCCAGTGGATCGAGCGCACCGCCCAGCTCCCGGGTGAGCGGCATGACCTCACCGCTGGGCTCGTAGAGGTTCCAGGTGTCCGCCGGGGTCCCCGCCAAGGACACCCCGCCGTCCGGCGTGCGAACGGCCGTACCCGTCATCAAACGCCCGGACGGCAGCTGCACGAACCCGCCCCACGGCGCGACCACCGGCCGGTCCAACCGGGCCGCGACCACCGGGGCGAGGTCCCCCGCATTAGCGAACAACAACACCACAGGCCGGCCCTGAGCGCTCTTGCCGAACGCCCGCTGCTCACCGATCCAAGCGGCCAACTGCCCGGCCGTCATGGTCTGCCCGTCGACCACCACCCGGCCATCGGCGAGCGTCCGCCCCCGCACGACGTAGGCATCGCGGCTGGTGCCGGGCAGCCGCCGCTCGACCGCCCCTGGCGACAGATCCTCCGCCGACACGACCTCGAGGATCGCCGGCTCTTCGGGGATCGTCGGCAACGACGGCGCCTGCGCCGCCCGCGGCCGTGTCCTCCCACCGGGCCGCGCCGTCGAGCCGGCCTCCGTCCCCGGTCCAGGCTCCGCCGTCGCACCGGCGGGCGTCGCCGATCCGGGTCGCGCCGCACCGGTCCCCGTCGGAGCGGACGAAGCGTCCGCCACGGCATCTGCCGGGGCGGCGAGATCCGCCGGTGCTCCAGGGACCACCGGCGCGGCGGAAGGGACGGGGGCGGCGGTCTTGAACTGCTGTGGGCGCACCTCCACACCCAGCCGCTCACTGAACCGCTCGGCGACATTGCCCAGCCAGCGAGCCGCCTCCTCCGGGGCGACCTCCCCACGGACCTTCTTGCTCATATAACGACCGGATTTGTCGTTCACCGTCCAGGACTGCGAAGCCTCACTCCACCGGAACTCACCCGACACCCGGCTCCGCCCCAGCTCGGTGCGGCCATCCGCGGCGAACACCGCGGCGATCCCCACATGACCCAGCCCATCCAGCCGATCGACGACCACCTGCCGAGCCTGGGCCGGATCCATCGCGGCCAGCACCGGGTCTTTTTCCCGCAGACCCGCCACCAGATCAGTGAGCTGACCCTCCCCCACAATGGCGCTGGGCTGCTCACTGCCCACCATCACCTGCAGATCCTCGGTGACCGTATACAGCCACACCCCGCCCCGGTCACCCGTCAGCAACGACGGGTCCACCTCACCCAGCGGAGCCCACAGCGGATTCAGCCGAACATCGCCACGATCATCCAACTCCTCATCCTTGGCCCGCTTCGGCGCCACCACCTGTCCGAAACCACCATCCGCAGCAGACGGCGCGTGGACCTCCGAGACCGCCGACGAAACGGCCGGTGCCTCGGCCGGCGGAGCCGACGAGGTGGACACGACATCCGGCACCGGCGCAGCCGGCGCGCCGGGAGCCGGAACAGACAATGCCCCGGTCGCGGTCACCTCGCCGGTGGTCACCTCCGGCCCGGCGCCTCCCGCGTCCGCCACCATCTCAGGACGCAGGCCCGGGAACGAACGCTCCTCTACCGGCCCGGCACTCAATGGCTCCGGCGGATCGACCAGCACACCGGCGGAATCCAGATCGATCGAGGCCACATCAAACACATCCGCCGGCGACGACACCGGCTCACCAGCAAAATCAACCCAACCGACCCGGCCGCCGACATTAACTGCATGCACACGACCAGACTCACCATCCGGACCCGTGAACACCACCAGCGAACTCGACCCCGGACCCGCCCCTACCAGCGTCGTCTCAACCGCCGCCAACGCCCCCGGGCCGGTACCCCGATACCTGTACGCCTGCGCCACCCGAAGCGCATACGCCCCATCAGGCTCCACCGACGACACGCCGCCCCCAGCGGCGCGCTCTGGCTCCGCGAGCCTTCCGAGATGTCCTTCGACGGCCTCGAGACCGGACCTCACCTCCTGGGAGGAGAAGACCTCCGAGGAGTAGTCCTCCAGCCGATCGGCCCCCACGAGCTCCCCAAGCTCCTGTCCGCGCGCACTCAGCGCCGCACCGTCCGGCCACCAACCAGGTCGCGCCGTCGGCGCAGCGGGATTCGCCCACGTTTCGGGAACGACCGACGTTTCGGGAAGGACCGGTGCTTCGGGAAGGACCGGTGCGGCGGGAGCCGTCGGCGCCGCAGGACCCGCCGGAGCGGGAGGGACGGCGGGTGGGCCGGTGGAGGGCTCGATGTCGCCGATCAGGGCAGCGAGGAGTGTGAGGTGACGGTCGAGCAGGCCGAGCTGGTGGGCGAGCACGTGCACGTAGAGCTCGGGAGGCTGTCCGATCATCCAGGTGTGCTGGGTCATGACATTGGTCTCGGCCAGCACGTCGACCGTGAGGTGCGCCGGGTGGTCCTGGTCGGCGGGGATCACCTTGACCTGGAGCAGGTCTCCATTGGGCAGCCGGTGTCCGGGCGCGTTGACCAGGTCACGCACGCCGGTGTTCAGGCGCCGCCGGACACCCGCGAGCTGCTCACGGCTGACTCCCTGGCGGGGGCGCAGGTCGAGTGCCACGGTCAGCTCGGTCAGCCGGTTACCGTCGCGCTCGACCCGGCGCACGTCGAACGCCGACCGGTCCGTACGGCTGGAGGCGGGATCGGCCCACACGTGCTCACGCCGCTCGACGGGCGCGTGGGCCAAAGCCTCCCGCCAGTAGGCCTCCTCCAGCGCCCGCGCGGTGGTCTCGGCCCAGTCACCGACGCCTTCGGGCCGCCAGGCGATCTGTGGTGGCACCGTCTCCTGGTGCGAGCTTTCCGGGGTCACCCAGCCCAAAGGCGCCCACTGCTCCAGCATCGCCGGATCCACTCGCGGACGGCCGAGGGGCTGACGGGCGTTCCGGCCCGAACCCAGGAGGCGGGCGACCCGTTCGCGCATCGTCGGATCGACCCGGGCTAGTTCACGCGCCCACAAGATGGGCCCGGTGTAGTAGGCCGCATCCCGCCGGGGGCTGAAGTCCGGGTCCTGCATCTCCGTGCGCAACTCCGCGTCCGGGATCCGCCGGTAGAGCCGCTCCAAGAACGCCGATCCCGGCGGCGCGACGATGAACTGGTTACCGAACTGGCCGTAGGCGTAGTTCAGCCGGGCCGCTCTTTCGATCAGCTGGTCGCCGGTGAAGTGCTCGTCACGCAACTCGAAGTAGTCGCTTGCCACGTCGATGCCGCGCTCGTCCCGGATCATCGGCCCCAGGAACGGCACGGCGTCCTCACCCCGTGGCATCCGGAACGGCTCACGGGGAAGCTCGACCCGGCCCGGAGCCAGATCGACATCCGCATAGACACCGCCGTGCCGGCGGAGGATGGCGTAGCGCACCACATCCGATGCCATCGCAAAAGCCCGCCTGGACATCGCGAAGTCATAGACACGCTTTTGGGGACCGGCGCCGAACAACGCCGCGGGCCGGTCGTCGAACACCCGGGGCGTGATCAGACGCGTCTCAGCCCGCCCGCCGGAGAAGTGGGCGCCGAAGAACTCGGCGTTCGCGGCGGCGGCACCCTCATCGGCCCAGATCCGTACCCGCCAGCCCGCTACGCCCGCCCGCTCCACCCAGGCCAGCAGGTTCGCCCGCGCGGGTTCCTGCAACCGCCCGCCCAGCCACACGAAGTTCAGCTCCCGCGGCACCTCCACCGGCTCACCCGCACCACCACCGAGCACAAACCGCGACAACGGCGGCGGGTCCACCCTGAAGGGGCCGAACTCCGGACGGAGCAGCCGCTTCGGGCGAACAAAGGACCCGAGCTCCGGGCGCCTCAACGGCTCCGGGCGAACCGGGCCGAGCGGAGAGGTTCCCGGATCCGTGCGACCGGCGGCCTCAGAAGAGGCTCCCGCACCCGCGCTGACCGCCACCGGTTCGACTCCGGGCACATCCGAGGAGTGACGGACCCTGTCGCCAGAGGGGGCGATCCGTTGTTCGAGCGCATCCTCGTAGGCGAGTGATCCTTCCGGCTCGGCACCCGGCCCCGACTGCTCCTGCGCCTCGTCAGGCGCCATCGGATCCCCGCCCCACCAGGCGGACGCGTTGCCGACGGCCCTGGCCGGGATTTGCGGACCGGTCGGGGTGAGGCCATAGGCAGCAGAGGACGCCTGCCGGCGCTGGAAGAATTCCTCCTTGGTGTAGCTGTCTACCAGCACCAACTCACCCTCGACGCGCTTGAACACCGCGACCTGGTCGATGTACTGCGGCCGGATCCCCCTCCAGAAGGCCACCTCCTGCATCCCCGCATAGGCGTTGGTGTTGAGCGTGGCGACCAAATCGATCCCACCGGGAGCCGACAATGTGTACCGATAGGTGAAGCCTTCGGTATTCGTCATCGGGTCTATCGCGTCGGGGTCAGGACTTCGCGTAGCGCTCACCAAGCCGGTCCTCATACGCCATTTCTGATGCAGGCGAAGACTCTTGGGCAGCGTGTCCGACCGCGCCCGGAACCCTTGGGAGAAAATCACCTCGGGCGGGCGGGTGTCCCAGCGGTAGAGGGTCTCGTCGTCCTCCCTGTAGCGAATCCGGCCGTTCACGCTGAGCCCGGACCTCGCCACGACGACTCTCTCGGGCCGAGGCCCGTAAACACTGCTCCCGAAGCCGGCCGTCGGCTGCGGATCAGCGGTCGTCTCCCGGGGATGGGCGAAGTACAACTGTTCCAATTCCGTGCGGCGTGTCTCCAGCGGCGTCTCGTCCTCTGAGTCGGAGTTCTCGTAGTCGGAGTCGGAGTCGGTGGCCGCGTATTCGGCGTCGGAGTACTCCGGCCGCGTGGGGTAGACCGGCTCCGCCCCGTACTGCCGGGGGTACGCCGATGGAGCCTGATACGCGGGCCCCACGGGATAGGCCGGGCCTGCGGGATAAGCCTGCCTCGCAGGATAAACCGCGCCTGCGGGATACGTCGGGCCCGCCAGGTACCCGAGTCGGGTCGAGCCCAGGAAACGGCCGTCAGGCTCCTGGACCAGCAGGAGGCCCGGCCGTGTGTCGGGTCCGTACCGACGCATCACGCCACTCGGGGTCACGACCGTGATCGGCACGCCAAGCCACCGCGCGGTGACCACCGCCGTGGCCTCGTCGATCCAGCCGCCCCGGGCACCGCTCGCCAGCTGCACACGGAAATTCTCGACCGGGATATTCGGCGGCAGGTCCGCTCGGGTCGCCTGATGCCATACCCACGTGTAGAGGGCGTCGACCGTCGCGGGCGGATTGACGTGGGGCATTCCGGTGCGAAGCGTGTGCACCAGCGCTTCGCCGAAGCTGTCGCCGGGCCCTTGCCCGGCGTGCACGCTGAATGCGGCGTCCTCGAACTCTGCCGTGTCCGGGCCGGTCCGCCGGTACGGCCCGGCGGGTGCGTTGCGGAAGGCGCGGCCGGGGTAGGTCGGCCGACCGAACACCTGCGCGTCGTCAGGCGCCATCGGCTCGCCGCCGGCCGTGGGCCGCTGGACGGCCGGTGCGGCGGGAACGACGGCTTCCGTGGACGGCGGGAGTTCGCCGATGATCTGCTCCAACCGGAACAGGTGCCGGTCCCGCAACCCGCCCTGGGCCAGACCGCTCCCGACCAGCTCCTGCCGCCGGCCGGCTCCCGACGCCTCCTCGGCCAACGCCTCCGCCTCCACCGGAGCCGAATACACCCCCATCGTGCTGCCGGTCACGTGCAACAGATACGACGGGTCGCGCTCACGACGCGACTCATCCGGCAAACCGACCTGGTGTCCGAACTCGTGCGCGGCATCCCGCGGCCGCAGATCGATCCGCAGCCGGTGATGCGACATCAACCGCCCCGGTCCCTCGAACAACTCCGCCACCCAGTGCGCGTCCACACCCTCCGCGTACGGCACCAGCACCGGCGTCACATGCAACCGGTCACCGCCCGCGAACCGGTGCCCCGGCGCGTTGAACACCTCCTCGATCCCCTCACCCATCCGCTTCCACAACCGCTCGACCTCACCGGCCGGGAACGCCTCGGCGTTCGGGAAGGTCACCCGCACCTCCAGGTCGGTGAACACCTCCCCACCGAACGAGAACCGCCGCACGTCGAACGCCGCGTTCACCGTCGTCTGCGCCGGCCGGCCCGACGCGTCCAGACTCTGCGACACCGGGTTCATCCACCGGTGCTCCCGCCGCACCGGCACCACCGCATTCCGCACCGCCCACCAAGCCTCCCCCCCCAGACCCCGTACACCCTCCACGACCGCACCGGCGACACCACCCGGTACCACCACCTCACCCGTCGCCGACGCCGACGCCGAAGGCGACGACACCTCCTGCACCGCCTCCGGCGCCAGCGGATCCCCGCCCCACAACGCCGGCGCCGCATAACCCGCGCCCGGTACCTCTGCGGTCACCGGGGTAGAGACACGCTCCGGCTGCGGCGCGGGGGCGGAGGCGGGGGCCGGAGTGGACAGGACCTGCCCTGCCGACACACCGTCGTAGCGCACATAGCCGGTCCCGGCCGGCCAGCCGACGTCCTGCCCTGCGCCGTCCGCTGCCGCCCCCGGCAGCAACCGGAACCACGCGGCCCCCGGCAGGACGATCATCTCGCCGTCGTCGGCCACGACCCCACCTGGCGGGCCGAAGATCTCAACACCGGAAAGACCCGTCAAAGGCTGGGACGGAATCTCGACGTCCTCGGCGTACTCGCTGGCGCTGGCCGGGATGTAGACGGGCTCCCCCACCACGGCGGCCAACTTGGAACCCCACCCGACCAGCGATGCGGGAGTGTCCTCGAAAGGATGGGCGATCACCAGCGGCGTCCCAGGCGACCAGCCAAGATGGGGCAGCATCGTGATGAACTCCGCGACCTCCAGCGGCCTGCTCCCCCCGAAACCGAAAACGTTCGGTACATAGGGCCGGCGGTTAAAAGCGATCATCCCGACGAAGGCATCACCGCCGGGGACCATGGCGCGCAGCCGGTCCGCCAGCGCGGCCTCCCCGCGGTCGGCCGCGCCATCGGTGGAGCGGAACAACGCGGCGCCGGGCGACCGCGTCACGAAGACACTGCCCAGGGACGCCAGCCCCGCCAGGCCGGGAATCGAGGCCGGGTCCAAAAGACCGGTGGAGGCGTCATCGGCCTGCCGGGCACCGCGGCCGCCGTACCACGAGGTCACCGCCAACCGCGCCATGGCCTGTTCGCGGTCCGCGGGCCGCCAGAAGATCGTGTCCAGCATGCCGCGCGGGCGTTCGGTCATCTCGGGCGCGTCCGGCTCGAAGACCGTCACCGCCCCCGGCCCGCTCGCGGCACGGCGCACCCGCTGCACCACGCCCGCGTGTGCGCCGACCTCTTCATGGGCGGGCGGCTGCCAGTCCGGGTCGCCGGCCAGCCGCAGTGCCGCATGGACAAGCCCCAGCGACACCTTTACATTCTGCTGGATCTCCCCTTCCTCCAGGCTCCCGTCCAGCTGCCGGAACTCCACGTGATCCGCGCCATTGCCTTGGATGCGCTCGAAGCTCAGCGCGTCCTCGCGCACCCCGCTGGGGGTGTCCCACACCGCGATGTACCCGGCGTGCTGCGAGGGGAGCGGCCGGGACTGTTTCAGACCGCGATGGGCATCGGCGCGCGGATTCATCGCCAGCCGGAACAGTTCGTCCTGGTAGCCGGTGAACAGCTCCCGCAACGCCTCGTACGCCCGGACGTCGGTGCCGAACTGACGGGTGCTCACATGGACGTGCGCGCTCGTCCGCTGCGTGATGCGACCGCCGTGCCGGCGGATGATGCCGACAGCGGTACGCAGGTCCCCCCACGTCTGCGGGGTGTCACGCAGGATGGGAGAGATCAGTTCGCCGTCCACCGTGGGGTCGGTCTCCAGGCGCCACCCGTCCCGGGACTCGGTGTAGCCCAGATCCACCGCCTGGTGATACCCGCCGATCGCGGTCTGGCGGGTCAGCCCGGCCTCTCTCAGCTCGGCGATGATCGCCGTGTACACGGCTTTCTTCTCCGAGTCCGTGAGGCCCTCGGGGAGATCGAACTCGGTCTCGGTGCCGAACGCCAGACCGCCCCGGGCCGGGTCGGCCAGGCCCCCGGTCGCGTCCTCGAGCAGGTACGGCACCGGCGCCTCGCCCCGCGCCACCCGCTCGACGGTCTGCCGCACCACCCGCTCAAGCGCCTCGGGCGTCGTTGCCGGCGCACCCTCCATCGCCGACCACCAGGCCCGTGCGTGCTCCCGCACCACCGAAGCCGGGATCTCCACCGAGGAGGCACCTTCGGCACCGGGAACCACAGTCCCTTCCGGCAGCCGGTGCCGGACCGCCCCGTACAGCGTCCCGTCGGCCTCCACGACGGGATTCGCCGACGCTTCAGGGACCACCGGCGCGGCGGGCTCAGCCGACGCCCCGGGAGCCGGAACAGATGATGTCCCGGCCGCGGGCGCCTCGCCGGTGGCCGCATCCGGCTCGGACACCTGAGGCACCGGATGCTCCGGAAGTCCCCCATCACCCGGCAACGGCTCAATGGGCGTCGCCTTGGGGGAGTTGGAGGACATGACGACCTGGAAGGAGTATCCCCCCTCCGAGGCGAATGCCTCGAGCTTGGCCTTGAGCTCGGCGAACGTCTCATATTCGAAGTCGTGGTAGTTGAGCACGACGGTGTCCACATCGGCCCACGAGAGGTCCCCGTGGATCTGCGTCTCGAAGTAGCCGCCCACCGCGTTCGGCAGTTTGCCGTTGTCCCGCAGCGCCCGGAACTCCGGGTCGTACCGGAAGTCCGTCGCCTCGGCGAAGGCCAGCCGCACCCCGCGCTCCTGCCCGTACGCCAGCAGCGGGAAGAGGTCCTCCGGACCCGTGATACCGGGACCGCCCGCCGGTCCCGGGGCGAAACTGTCCTGGGGGGTGTGCGTGACCCTGCTGCGGATCCCCGGCTTCATGCGCAGGACCGCGGGCCCGTAGGTGGCCAGTCCCCTGGGGCGGTTGCGCGACATCAGCGCCGCGTATTTGGGCAGGTCCCTGCGGTCCTGCGGAGCAGGGGCGAACCTGTCCGTCTCGGGCCTGGGATCGGGGTTCTGGAACACACCCCCCAGACCGCTTTCCCGCCTCACCGAGGCGGCATAACCCATGTGCTCCTCGACCGCACCACGCCTGGCGTTGTAACCACGGTTGTCCGGTGCGGTCTCCCAGGCATTGCGGATCAGGCCCTCAGGGTCTTGGATCAACGCGTCCAACAGCGTTGTACCCGGGGAGACCTCACTGTCCAGACGCATGTTGACGGTCACGTCCATGCCCTCACGCAAGTGCCGGTGCACCTGGTCGAGCAACCCGCCGATCCGCGCATCCTCCGACGGATATCCGGCGGCCCACGCCCACGTGCCGTCACGCAGGCGGCCGGCGACGGCTTCGCGCGCCTCCTGCTGGGCCTCCACCCCCCGCCGTTCCGCCAGGGCCAAAGCCGCGACCTGCGGCTCCCGCAGGCGGCTCCAGTCACCGCGATCGCGCATGGCCAGCAAGAGCTCCAGGTCCTCACCCAAGTGCTCGAGCTGAGCGCCGAGCGCCGCAACGTGAGCCGACTCCAGTGCGGGGCCACCGAGCCGCTCGACCAGGCGGCCCTGCTCGAGGCGCAACGCCTCTTCGGCGCCGGAACCGTCACCGGAGAGCAGCAGCCGCGCCACCCGCAGATCACGGGCACTCGGCACCATCCGCTGCACGGTGAACGGCATGGGCTCAACAGAACCGTGTCCCGGAGCGGGGTGCTGTTGCGTCGACGGGCCCGATACGGCCTGTTCGACAGTGCCGAGCTCGGCCACGGCCAGATCGTGAAGGCTCCTCACCCCCGGCGTACGCGCGCCCTCGGGCTTGGAGGTGGCGTAGTCGCCGGACAGGGTGATGATGTCCCTCAGCGCGGCGGCCCGCTGCGCGTACGCGTCCACGGGAACGGATGCGTACTGCGTGATGGCCTCGTCCAGATGCCGGATACCTGACCTGGACCGGATCGTGCCGGGCACTGCCGTCTCGGCCTGGAAGGTCCTCAGGTCGAGCCGCTTGGGCGGGACCGGTGGGGCCGGTGCGACGGGTGTTCCCTCCACCGGGGGCACGTCGACGGCGGACTCCTGTACGGGACCACCGGTACCGGCACCGGCACCGGTCACGATCGGCTGTTCGTCCTCCTCGGGGATCGTCGGCAACGACGGCCCCTGCGCCGCCCGCGGCCCTGTCCTCCCACCAGGCCGCGCCGCCGATCCGGCCTCCGTCCCCGGCCCAGGCTCCGCCGTCCTCCCGGCCGGCGTCCCCGATCCGGGTTGCGCCGCACTGGCCCCCGTCGGAGCAGACGGAGCGTCCGCCACCGCACCTGCCGGCGCGGCGGGATTCGCCGACGCTTCGGGAACGACCGGCGCGGCGGGGGGCGCCGGCGCCACAGGACCCCCCCGAGCGGGAGAAGCGGCCAACGGAGCCGAGGAGGTGGACAGGCCATCTGCCGCCGGCGCAGCCGACGACACGCCGCCAGGCCTCTCAGACGATCCAGCCTCCGCCCTCGCCCCAGGCTCTGCCGTCGCCCCCACCGACGCCGCAGATTCGGGCAGCACCGCCGACTCCCGGGACACGCCTGGGACCGCGGCCGGGCCGACCTCGGACGAAGACGACGCCGCCCGACCCCCCACCGCCGGGCTGGACGACCCCTCGGCCACCGGAGCAGAGGGCTTCACGGGAAGCACACGAGTCTCGAAGCCGTGCAGGTCCTGGACGAGCCGGTCCATCGACGGAACACCCGACTGCCAGATGACCACTGGGTGCGAGGTCCTCGCAGATGACGCCGCTCCGGTATCGGGGACGGACGGAGCACCGGGGAGGACCGGGCCCACTGCCGTGACGCCGCCACCGGGCGCATAGGCGTGCCAGCCGTCGTAGGAGGCGGAAACGACCTGCAAGCGACCGTCCACGCCACGCGTGAGCGTCCCGGCGACCAGATCACCGGACGGCAACCCGACCAACTGGCCCCACGGCGCGATCACCGGCGCACCGAGAAGATCCGCGACAGCCGGCGCGAACGAACGCGCGTCATTGGCCAGCAGGACGACCGGGGCGTCCGGGACATGCCCCGGCCGATTCCGAACCCACGAGACGAACTCGGCCGGATCCATCCGCCGACCAGCGATGACGATCACATTGTCGGCGTGCAGGACCTCCCCGCCCACCACCAACCCATCGCCGGCACCCGCCGACGACGGCACGATCCCGTCCGGCATCACGTTCGCGGCCGGAACGATCGGCGGGGCATCGGAGACCGGCGCTGCCCGGACAGCATCCGCGCCCGGACCCGGATGGGGGGACGTCTCACTGGGCGATGAGGTGGCAGAGGAACTCTGCGGCGACGGAGCACGACCGCTGGACGTCGGCACCTCGACCGGAGGCGTCACGCCGTCCGCGGGCACACCCGTGCTCTCGGGAGAACCCTCCTCCGAGCGCCCGGCCGGAGGACCGGCCTCCGAATGCCCGGCGGTCGTGCCGGGCTCCGCGCCACCATGCGAGCCGGACCCGGCCTTGGGCTGCTCCAGCAGGGTCGCGCTGCCATTGCCGTTCCGCGTCTCGGTGAAGTTCCCGGACCCTGCCCCCCGGTCACCCGCACCGCCGGACGAGCCGTCGGACCCGTTGAGGTCCTTGATCGTCATAGGGTCCTGGCCGGACCCCTTCTTCCCCGGCAACGGAGGAACGGCAGGACGCGTCCTGTCCCCAGGACCGCCGATCTCATTCCGACGCATCTGATCGGAAACCTGAGCCGCACGGTCCTCAGCAGAAATCCCGGCAACGCCGCCCTCACCCGGCCGGCCACGCCCCAGCTTCTCGCTGGAACCCTTCCACGAAGAAGCCGAAGAACCCGAAGACGAAGAACCCTCCGAAGAATCCCCATTCCGACGCATCTGATCGGAAACCCGAGCCGCACGCTCCTCCGGAGAAATCCCCCCAGGACCACGCTCACCACCAGAGCCGCGCCCCAGCTTCTCGCTGGAACCCTTCCACGAACCGGCCGAAGAACCCGAAGCCGAAGATGAATGATCCCCACGAGACGGAGCGGCCTTGGGTTCAGCCGGCTCCGGCACCGCGCCCTTGGCGCCCGTCCCGGTCTCGGCCGTCCCCGCACCACGGCCATGACCCGAATCCTGCGTCGCACCATGGCCCGCACCGTGGGTACCGCCATTGCCCGGGCGGGCGAGCCCCTGATCCCCCGCCGGCTGCGGTGCCGGACGACTCGACGGCGTCTTGGCCGGGCCCGCCGAAGACGTGCCCTGCCCCGCATCGCCCGGACGCTCGGCCACCGGCGGAGCACTGCCGGCGCCATCACCCGCGGCCCCCGACGACACCGGCGCCTTCTCCACCGGCCCGGCATGCTCCCCAGGACCACCCGGCACCGGCGCCGACGGCTTCGCCGACCCCGGAGACACCTCGGGCGACGCCGGCCTAGCCGACGAAGGGGCCCTGTCGGGCTGCCCAGGGGCGGGATGAGCACCCCCCGAACCAGAAGGCGCGTGCTCCCCATGGGACGGCACGGCCTGCGGCCTACCGGCCGCCGGGACACCACCGTGGGTGCCGCCGTCGCCCGGACCGGCGAACTCCCGGCCTCCGTCCGGCTTCGGAGCGGGACCGCTCGACGGCGACTTCACCTGGCCGGCCGAAGACGGGCCCTCCCCCGCACCCTCCGGACGCTTGGCCACCGGCGGAGCACTAGTCGGGCCATCGCCTGCGGCCCCCGACGACACCGGAGCCTTCTCCACCGGGGCCGCATGCTCCCCAGGACCACCACCCGGCACCGGCGCCGACGGCTTCGCCGGACCCGAAGACACCTCGGGCGACGCCGGCCTAGCCGATGAAGTCGGCGTCGGCGTTTTCACCGAGCCTGAAGGCGTACCGGTCCCCTTGGGCACGGAGGACTCAGGAGTACCGGGCCCGTCACCCGGGTTGAACGGGGCCTTGCTCGAGCCTCCGTTGCCCGAGCCGTTCCCCGCGGAGGGCGTGGCCTTTACGGGCGCTGGAGGCGCCACGGCGTCGGTGGTGCCCTTGCCCCCGTTGGCGGGAGCACCCGACGTGGCTTCCGGCGTCGCAGGCCGGCCGTTACCGGGGCTCAGGTCCCCGGTAACGGAGCCGCCCTTGCTCCCGCTTGGACCTCCGGACCTCCAGGAGACGCCCGGCGGCGAGACAAGGGGCTGATCGGAGCCCTTGCCGGCTGTCCAGCCCTTCCCTCCGCCTCCGGAGCCCTCCGGGTTACCGCTGGTGGGCGTGCCGAGCCGGTCCGGCGGGATCTCCGGCACTCCCGAACCGGCCGCGCCGGCCCCCTTGGGCTTGGCCGCGCTCCTGGCGCCGGCCCCGCCCAGTCCTCCACCGATCACGGCGCCGAGGCCCGCCGAGAGCCCTTCGGAAACCCAGTCGACGTGGAAGGGGAGGCCCGCCAACGCGTTGGACGCCGCGGTGATGGCGATGTCGGTCCCGAGGGTCACACCGGCGCCGGCGACCGCGCCGCCCGCGAAACCGGCGGCCGTCGCACCCAGTGGTCCCAACCGGCCCGCGAGGCCGGCCATGACGTTGACCAGGGACGCAACGATTCTGGAGATCGCGGGAAGGAGGGCAGCGAATTGAGCGGCCATGGGAGCAACGACCCCGGCCAGGACCGAGAAGATCAACGAGAATATCGTCGCGTCTTCTTGCTTGGCCTTCTGGTGCGCCTGCTCTTTGACATTATCGCCGTATGCATTGATCGCCTGGCCGACGGTCCACGCCGTTTCCCTGGCGTCCTGGAGTTGCTTGACCAGGTGGTCGTTCCACGCGCTCTTGGCCAGCTCGCCGGCGGGACCGCTCCACCCCATGTCGTGGACGGCGGTGTGGTAGATATTCAGTTTCTCGTGAATGGAGTCGCCCATCGCGATCCATTTGTTGCCGAGATCGTAGATGGCATCAAGGTCCAGATTGCCTATGAACTTGTGCCAGTCGGTCATGCTCACGATTCCACCGCCGCGGGATCCGCCGGGTGGGGCTCCAAGGGTTCCGCTCGTTGCGTTTCCTCATCCAGCACGGCCTGGATCACCGCCGGATCCTGCCGTCTGCGGACCAGCACCCCTCGGCCCGGAATGCGCTGTGCGGCCCGCTGGTCGCCGATCAGGGCGCCCTCGCGGGGGTCGCCGGACAGGATCAGTCCGTCGGCGCCGAACTCACGCAGCCGCCCGAGCAGCGGATCGGACATCAGCCCGCGAGACGCTCCGCCGACGCGCCGTGCCAGCACGACGTGGAACCCGAGTTCATCGGCCTGGGTGAGGAACCCGGTCAGCGGCGCGAGGGGACCCCGGTCGGGGCCGCCGGTGACCAGGTCGTAGTCGTCGACGACGACGTACAACTCCGGGCCCTTCCACCAGTCGCGCTCGCGCAGCCGGCGGGAGGTGATCCCGGGCGGGGGCATGCGCTCCTTGAGCTTCTCGGCAACCTGCTTGACGTAAACGGCCGCCAGGTCCGGGTCGCCCGCCTGCGCGCCGATGTACGACTCGGGGAGCACATCCAGGAGGCTCCGGCGGTAGTCGATGAGGATCAGGCGTACTTCCCCCGGCGAGTGGCGGGCGGCCAGCCCGCGCATCCAGGCCCGCAGGAACGACGTCTTGCCCGCTCCGGAGTCGCCGAAGACCAGAAAGTGCGGCTGCCCCTGAGAGAGATCCAGGCCGACCGGCCGCAGGTCGCTCTGGGACAGCCCGATGGGCACCTCGGTGTCGGAGAGCCCCGGCCCGCCACCCTCCCAGGGATTGGCCGAGGCCGACTGCTCGGTCCCGATCGCGTCGAGCTCGGCCACGGTCACCCGCTGCGGCAGCACCTTCAGCGGCGGTGCCGAAGGTCCCTGCCAGGAGCCGGCCATCCCGGCGATCAGCTTCTGCTGGGCCTCCGCCAGGCCCTCGACGCCGTCGTCACCGTCCAGCCGGGGAAGGGCCACGTGATAGGGCAGGCCGGGCGGCATCAGGCCGCGGCCGGGCTGTACGCCGCCGAGCTGGCGGGCCGCCTGGCGGTTCACCTCCGACTCGGAGGAGTCGTTCAGCCGCAGCTCCAGCCGGCCGCCGATGTTGTCGCGCAGCCCCATCCGGATCTCGGCCCAGCGGTTGGCGGTCAGCAGCAGGTGCACCCCGACACCCAGGCCCCGGGTGGCGATCTCGGTGGCGACCTCGACCGCATCGTCCATCTCGGCGTGCAGTGCGCCCCAGTTGTCGATGACCAGGACGACGTCGGCGCCGCGTACGCCCGGTGGCAGGCCTCCCGAGTCACGCAGCCTCCGGAAGTCGGCGGCGGAGTGGATGCCGAGGTCCTCGAACATGCGCTCGCGTACGGCCACGAGACGGCTCACCTCGGCCAGCACCCGCCGGACCCGTTCGGCGTCGCGCCGGCCGGTCACCCCGGTGACGTGCGGGGCGGCCTCCAGGCTGTGCAGTGCGCCACCGCCCTGGTCGATGCAGTAGAACTGCAGCTCATCCGGCGTATGGGTGAGCATCGCGCTGATCAGCGCCGTACGCAGGAAGGTGCTCTTGCCGCTCTGCGGAGCGCCGACGAGCGCCAGGTGCCCGTGCACGCCGGCCAGGTCGAGAACGAGGGGACGCTGCTCCTGCCGGGCCGGCAGATCCACCACCGCGACGGGGAACTTCAGCTCGCCGCACGACGGCCACACGGTGCTCTGCAGGCCACGCCCTTCCACCCGGTCGACCGAACCGAGCAGGGGGTCGAGCGCGAAGTGCGCCGGCAGGGGCGGGAGCCAGACCTGGTGGGTCGGTGCGCTGCTCGCGGCCAGCCGTTCCACGATCATCTGCAGCTCGGTGGCCTCGGCGCCGGGCACCCAGGTGCGCGTGGGAACCGGGGCCGGCTCCTCCGGCACGAAGGCCGAGCGAAGGGTGAACGGAACCGGCGCGATCGGCTCGGCCGCGACCTCCTCTTCCGCGGGGTCCTGATAGAGCCGGGAGACGTGGGCCACCCGGAAACGCTCGTACACGGACTCGTCGACCTTCAGATAGGCCGAACCCGGGATCGGCGGCAGCAGGTAGGCGTCGGTCGTGCCGATCACCGCGCGGCTCTCCGCGGCGCTGAAGGTCCGCAGCGAGATGCGGTAGGACAGATGCGACTCCAACCCCCGCAGCCGCCCCTCCTCCAGCCGCTGGGTCGCCAGCAACAGGTGCATGCCCAACGAGCGGCCCACCCGCCCGATCTGCACGAACAGATCGATGAAATCCGAACGCTGAGACAGCAACTCACCGAACTCATCCACCACGATCATCAGGTATGGCAGTGGCGGCAACGGCGCGCCGTCCACATCCGTGCCCCCGGCCGCCTGCTTCACCTGGTACTCACGGACGGAATCGACGTTGCCGGCCTGGCGCAGCAACCGCTGCCGCCGCTGCTGCTCCCCCATCAGGGCGACCCGCACCCGATCCACCAGGGACAGCTCATCGGCCAGGTTCGTGATCAAACCCGCCACATGGGGCAGATCGGTCAGACCCGCGAACGTCGCACCACCCTTGAAGTCCACCAGGACGAAACCCAGATGCTCCGGCGAATGCGTCATCGCCAGCCCGGCCACCAGGGTGCGCAGCAACTCGCTCTTGCCCGAACCCGTCGCCCCCACCACCAGCCCATGCGGCCCGATCCCGCCCTGAGCCGATTCCTTCAGATCCAGGACCAGGGCCTCGCCGTCAGCGGCCACACCCACGGGAACCCGCAACATCGCCTCGTCGTCCGGCGCCCGCCAGGCCGCACCCGGGTCCAGCATCGCCACATCCCCGACGCCGAGCATGTCCGGCAACGACACGGCCTGGGAGAGGACCTGATCGCGCTCACCCGACAGGCGCAGCGGCGCGAGCGAGCGGGCGATCCGGTCCCGCACGGCCGGGGCCGTACGGTCCACGGTGGCATCCTCCACGGTGCTGTGGAGAGAAGGGCTCCGCCCTTCGAGAGAGACCTTGCCGCCGGCGGCGACTCGGGCCCGCACGTCCACCCGTCCCGGCTCGTGCCGCTCCTCGGTGACCAGGCAGACGACGGTGATGCCGAGCTGGGGTCCTGCCTCCGTGAGCAGCCGGGCGACGAGAGGAGATCGCGCCCACGCCGCCTGGGGGTCGTAACCGTCGAGTACGACCACGAGCCGCCGTTGCGGCGTCTCCTGGGTTCGCATGGCGACGAGCCTGGTGCCGCGTTCGGCGCGGGCCGCCACGGCGCGTTCGAGCTCGGCCTCCAGGTAGTCGGCCAGGCCGTCGAGGCTCTCCGCGACCAGCGGCACCACTTCGGCCCCGCGCGCCCGGGTGTCGGGCTCATGCGTGTGGGGCAGCCATTTGGCCCACTCCCACTCCGCGTGACCGCCCGTGACCACCGCGACCTGCACATCGTCCGGGGCGTGCAGGACGGCGAGCTGGCACAGCAGCGCGGTGCCCGCGGCCCGGGTCTCCTGCTCCGGTCCGAGGAGGCTCACGACTCCGGCCCGGCCGGCGTCGATCCACGCCGGCTGCCGCTCGACGGTGCCGTGGACATGGACCAGTTCCTCGGCCGCGTGCACGGAGCGCGGGTCGTACTCGAAGGAGGGGTCGGAGCGCTTGGAGGTCGTGATGCGGGTGGCCAGCGGGCCGTTCCCGCTGCCGAGGCGGAGCCTCAGGAAGTCCGGGTCGTCGGAGCGGCGCTCCCACACGCGGCGGCGGCGCGTGGCGATGGCCCACAGCCGCTCCGGGCTGGGATGCACCCATGCGGCGGCCAACCGCTGGATCTGGGCGATCTGCCGCGCCTGCTTGCGGATACCGGCGAGGTAGTCCAGGTAGCGCTCACGCTGGCGTTCCGTCGAACGGCGGTTCTTCCCGCGCATCTGCATCCGCACGCCGACCGTGAGCCCGACCGACGAGAGGATGAAGACGACACCCAACATGATCATCCACGGCCTGCCGGTGGACATGAGGTACGCGGCCATGCTGACGCTGCTCAGCAGCGGCAGGATCATCATGAGCAGGCCGGACGAACCGCTCTCGGACGGCAGTTGCGGCGGGGCCGCGAGGATGATCTTCTCCTCCGGCACCGGCGGCGGCGCCATGCGGACGGGACGGTGGAAAGCGATCCTGCTCATGGGTTCGGCTGCCTAGATCTGGGGGTGGTCGAGACGGCGACGGTCCGGCACGCGTACGGCCGGTCCGGCGTCAGTAGTCGGCTGTGATCGCGGTCGTGTGCGAGTCGAGCTTGTCCAGCGGTTTGGCCTGGCTCGGACCTCCGCCGGAGCCGCCGATATTTTTAATGAATTGCTTGATGATCATTTCGGCACCCACCTCGCTCTTGGCGTGGTTGCCGGCCGCTTCATGGATTCCATCGACTACGGCGTTGAACACGCCACTCTTCGGATTTTCCTTGGAACCGAACAGGTCGACCATGACCTTATTCCATCGGTCAGTGAAATCCTGCGCCTCCTGCTGCGTTTTCCCTTTCCAGCCATTGAGCATCAGCGAGTGCAGAGTCCGGTTGATCCTTTCGATCGAGTCCGCGACAACTTGCCCATGCGCCCTGCACACCACCGCTATCCGATCGATGCCGGCCGGATCGGCGAGCACATTCGCCGAGTCATATTGCGCGACCGCGAAGAAATAGGGGGCTTCAAGATCTACATCAGACATGGAAACCTCATCACTCGGAATGCGTTGTCACTTGGCCGGCGGAACCACGGCGGGCCTGGTCGGCTCCCTGGCCACCCCGGGCCCGGTCGAGGTGTGGGACCCGTTCCCCGGTGCGCTTGTGCGGTAGTTCAGATTGTGGAGATTGGCCTCTTCAGCGCGAAGGTAGTTGTCATAGGAGGCCTGCATCCGGGTAACGGTCTCATCCAGAATGTCGGCAAGCTCGGCCCAGACCTTTAGGAACCGATCCTGGACGGGCCGGAACGAAACGTGTGCCGGGCCTTTCCACACGTCCGCCAAGCTGAACATCTTCCCGCGAACCAGGAACATGGCCAGCTTGATCTCCGCGGCCTCCCCTTTGACCGTCCCAATCGCCGCGGACAATTGAGCGAGATCCGCCTTGAAGGCGGTGACCTCGTCGCCATGGCCGACCCGATCACCTGGCCCAGGATGCTCCATCATCGTCCCCTTTCTCGCTGTAGCCACGGTATCCACTCGTTCATGTGGACGACTGAGTGGGAGGCGATGCGGGGAAATCTCCAGGGAACCAGGATTGCCGGTCACTCTGGGCGTACATCTGACCTATGCGGTTCACCAGGGCAATGTACTCCCCGACATTCTCCAAAGTGGCGCCGATCTGCTGCAGCGCCTTCTTCTGCATCGGATTCATGGAGTCCGCGAACTGCCGGGCCGGCTCGGCAAAGTCCGTTTCCGTCTGGGGTTTTTGGGTGCTGACCGCCTGACTGATAGAGTTTCCAGCGGTGCCCACCGCGAAATTCCTCGAATCCATATCGTAGGCATAATCGGATTTGAACTTCGAATGCTGCCCGAAGACGGTGTCCATACCCCCCATTGCCTTCGCCTTCAAATCCTCGTATTCTTTCACAAGGGTCTGGGAGGTGCCCAGCATGGAATTGACTGCCGCACCCAGGGCCGAAAAACCGATCCCGAAGGCTCCTGCGGCGGAGATATCGACCTCACTGGAATCCGAGCCCCCGGACCCGCCTACGACGGGAGGGTCTTCGTTGAACGATGGGCGCTTGTCCCAGACCACTTTGAGCTCAGGGGAATCCGTGTTCCCCAAGGCCTGAGAGCCGCCACCAGAGTCGTTGCCGGTGGCTTTCTTCGGATCATATGGAGTGGTGTCGTACTTCGAAGAATTAGGATCGGTCATCGTTACCTCCCGGTCGGGTGCCTAACGCGATTGGTCGACGTCTCAGACGGCCTCCGGCGGCGGCAGGTCATCCGGCAGCAGTGTGGTGAGATCGCCGGGACCTATCGCCGCCAGGTCTTCGGTCATCCGCTGTGCGTGCCGCTCCGTCATCAGCTGGAAGACCTGCCGGGCGGTGCGGCCGTTTCCGAATCGCTCCCCTCGGGGCAGGTCTTCGAAGAATTCACGCAGTCCTTCGAGAGTGTCCGGTGGGCATTCGTACTCGTGCCGGCCGGCGTGGTACTGCACGATCCGTACGAGTTCCTCGGATCCATAGTTGTCGAATGTCAGGGTCCGGGTGAACCTCGACGCCAATCCGGCGTTGGAATCGAGGAAGCGCCGCATCTCGCCGGGGTAGCCCGCGACGATCACCACGACCTCGTCGCGGTGGTCCTCCATCAGCTTCATCAGCGTTGAGATCGCCTCCTGCCCGAAGTCGTTGCCCTGACCGTGCGGGACCAGCGAGTACGCCTCGTCGATGAAGAGCACGCCACCGAGCGCGCGACGGAAGATCGCCTGGGTCTTGGGCGCCGTGTGGCCGACGTACTCACCGACCAGGTCCCCGCGGTCGGCCTCGACGAGATGGCCGCGGTCGAGCAGGCCGAGCGCGTGCAGGAACCCGCCGTACAGCCGCGCGACGGTGGTCTTGCCCGTCCCGGGGTTGCCGGCGAACACCAGGTGGCGGTTGAGCGGCGGCGGCGGGAGCCCCGCCTCCTCGCGGACCTTCACCATCTGCATCAGCCTGGTCAGGGCGACGAAGTCGCGTTTGACCCCGTCCAGTCCCACGAGCCGGTCGAGCTCCTGACGCAGCTCGGCGAGCCTCTCCTCGGGCGTCTCGGCCGCCGGGTCCGCGTCGGTCGCGGCGTCCGGCCTGCGGGCGGTGGACCCGGCCGCACCCCCGCGCGACGGACCGGCGCTCGCACCGCCCTGGGGCAGGGTGCTGTCGCGCACCCCTTCGGACCGGCACTCCTCGAAGACCGGCTCGGCCCCGTCGCACACCACGAGGTCGTGGTCACTGCCGGACACCAGGCACCGGCGCAGGACGGGCGTGGCGTTCGCCTCGACGTAGAGCGCGGGGAAGCCGGTGCCGGAGATCCGGCAGTCCTCGAAGAGGCCTTCTGCCCGCTCCGCGACGAACACGCCGTTGTGAGCGGCCCGTTCCACGGTCAGCCCGCGTATCCGTGGCCGGGCGCCGGTGCCGGCGAACAGCCCGCTCCCCTGGACGTCGGAGATCTCGCAGTCGTCGATCCGGGCCGTGCTCCCGGTGTCCAGGGACACCCCGGTCGAACCGGTGCGCAGCACCCGGCCGCCCTCGATGACGGCCCCGGTATCGCGGCCGACCTCGATGCCGACCGCGGTGACATCCGAGATCTCACAGTCCAGCACCAGCGGCCGATGAGTCGTACGCAGGCTCACCCCGGTGTGCGCGCGGCTGATCCGGCAGCCGCGGAGCACCGCGTCGCCGCCGTCCACGCAGATCCCGGTCATCTCCACGTCGTGCACGCGACAGTCCTCGGCCGTCAGCTCGGCCCGTTCGCACACCCGTACGCCGTATTCGGGCGTGTCACGGACGCGGCATTCGCGGAGCACGGCCCGTGCCCCGCCGCCGAGATGGACGGCCGTGTAGGCGGTGTCCCGCACCTCGCAGTCGACCAGCGCCACGTCCGCGTCACCGACCACGTAGAGGCCGTTCGCGGCGGTGCGGGCGAACGTACTGCCGCGGGCGCGGACCGTGGCGTCGCCCGAGACCGCCATGCCGGTGTCGTCGATGTCGACCGCCCGTACGCCGTCGAGCTCCAGTGCGCTCGATCCGGTGGCGACGATCGCCGCCCGGCCCGTGTCATGGATGTGGCATCCGTCGAGGACCGCCGCGGCCTTCGCCTCGGCGAGCACGCCGGCCGCC
This sequence comes from Actinomadura sp., assembly GCA_036008685.1. Classification (GTDB taxonomy): domain Bacteria; phylum Actinomycetota; class Actinomycetes; order Streptosporangiales; family Streptosporangiaceae; genus Actinomadura_C. Next base: position 34,213 of record DASYNF010000018.1, read on the forward strand.
GCGGTGCGGAAGATCTCACACCGGCCGAGCAGGATCGCGTGCGACCGGGACGTCTCCGGCTCCTCGGCCGACGCGGCCTCCCTCGGGCGCTCCTCATCACGGGCCTCCGCACGCCGCCCGGCGGTACCGCCCAGCCATAGACCCTGCGCGCCCGTATCGTGCAGGCGGCACTCTTTCAGCACGAGCGCGGACGCGCCCTCGGCATGGACGGCGGCGGCGCCCGTGTGCCGGACCTCGCACCGGGTGAACCTCCCGTGCGCGGCGCCCGTCAGGTGGACGCCGCGACCGGCCGTCCCGTCCACCAGTGTCCCGGTGCACTCGGTCCGCGCCTCATCGTCCGCCGTGATCCCGTCACCACCGGCGGACCGCACCGTGCAGTCTTCCAGCACCGTACGGCTGGTGCCGGTCAGGCGGAGGGCCGCGCGGTCGGCGCCCGTGACGGAGCAGCCCGTCAGCACGGCCACGGCGTCGCCGGTCACCTCGACCCGGCCGCCCGTGACCTCGCAGTCCTGCAGCGTCGGCGCGCCGGAGCGCACGAGAACGGCCGCGTCACCGGGAGCCGCGCCCTCGAAGGTCAGATCGCGCACGGTGGCCTTGCCTCCGTGCACGGTGAGGGCCGGGCCGCGGACGGCGACGATCCGTACCGTGCCGGGGCCCTTCTCCGCGAGGACCGTGACATCCCGGTCCACCACCAGGCTCTCCCGGTAGACCCCCGGGTGCACCGAGATCACGGCGCCCTCCCCGGCGGCCCGTACGGCGGCGCCGATCGTGCTGTGGGCGCCCCAGCTGCCCGGGGACACCCGCTCCCAGGAGGACTTCTTCGTCAGCACGGCTTCACAGCTTCCCGCCGACTCCGATCAGGTACTGGAAGACACCGAAGACCCCGACCGCCAGCGGCACGCTCAACGCTCCGAAGAACCCGGCGGCACCGACCGGCCAGCTCCACCTGTCATCGAGGTCGACCTGCTGCAGGGAGCTGCGGAAGGACATCGCCAGTCCACACCAGACCACGACGGCGCCGGCGACGAGCACGGCCAGCGGACCGGCCCAGCCGGGAACGTCCGGCCCGAGGAGACGACCGGGCACCTGGCACGCCAGGGCCACCAGGCCCACCGTCCCTGCCAGCAGGACCGCGGCGACGACGGCCCGGAGCCGGGAGGAGCTCGCGCGGCACAGCAGCGCCAGACTGAGGCAGAGCACGAGTCCGAGGGCGAACCAGTCACGTGAGGTGCTGAGCACCACGAGGCAGACCCCGATGGCCAGGCAGGAGAGGGCGTTGAGGAAGACGAGCAGGCGCTGAACGCGCCGCACCGCCGCGTCCACGTCCTCCATCTCCGGCCGCGCCCGCCCCGGAGGCTGCGCCCCGATCTGCGCGGCCACCCTCGGCAGGAGGCCGAGCAGCCCGAAGACGACCACGCCGACCACGGCCGCCGCCTCCACCCCGTCGGCCCGCAACGCGGCGAGCGGGACGACGAGCAGCATGCCGAGTGCGCAGATCAGCTGCAGTACGGTCGTCGCGATGGCGGGGGCCGCGAGGTACGCGGCGAACGCGCCCACCGAAGCCGTGATCGAGACCGCGATGAGCGATGCCGCCTGGCCGTGCAGCGGCAGCGCCAGCCCCGCGCAGGCCAGGATCGGGCAGGCCGCGAGAGCGAGCGAGAGCCGCAGCGCCGTGGGCAGGGGCCAGCTCTTCCGGCCCGCGGCCCAGGCGAGCAGCGCCGATCCGAAGCCGGCGGCGGCGATCGGGGGAAGCGCCGCCACGGCCCCATCCCGCCCGGCACCCAGCGCCCCGGCCGCGACGACGAGGACCAGCAGCCCCAGGGCGAGCGTGGTGTGCGCCCGCGAGCGCGCGTTCCACGTCGTCCCGTCATCGTCGACCTCGGCGACCTGCTCCTGGATATCGGCGACGACGGGCCCGTCGAACTCGCCCTGGAGGACGTCGCGGAGGTAGAGCGTCTCGCCGTCGAGCACGCCGACGGCCTCCAGCGAGTCCCCGGGCTCGAAGGGCCGGGCCCCCGCGGGCGCCAGCGACCAGGCGGGGGGCATCGCGTCCGGCTCCTCCTGACCGCACAGGTCGGCCAGCATGGGAATGTAGTCGGCGATCGGGGTACGCGCCGGCACGGCGAGGTCCACGCTCCCGCGCTCGCCCACGACCGTGATCCGGCACCTCTCATCGGCCACGGGAGGACCCTCGCTTTCTCGGACTCACCGGTGCTTCCAGCTGGAGATGTTGGACCACTCGGCGTCGGAGTAGTTGCCCCAGTTGACGTGCATCGCGTGGGCGATCTGGCCCAGCACGCCGTCCGGGCCCAGCAGGCCCTCCGCGGCGATGTTCCAGTCGGTCTGCATGTCGTGGTAGTAGGTCGCGGCCTGGCTGTGCGTCCAGGCATCCTGCAGCGGCATGAGCTTGGCCTTCAGTGCCTCAAGCTGCTCCGCGATGGTGCTCGCCTGTCCGTTCAGCCAGGTTCCGGCGCCGGCCAGGCCCTCACCGACATAGATCGGCGTGCCGTCGATATCAGCCATGATGATCCTGTCTCAGGTGTACGCGGTGGCGGTTCAGGTGAGGTTCGCCGCGGGGCCGTGCCCGCCCGGCATGCTCGCCTCGATGGCGGACAGATTGCTGAGGTTCCGCTGCTCGGATTCCTTGTAGTTGAGGTAGTTGCCGTGGAGCCCGGAGGCGATTCCCACCAGCGCGTCGTGCAACATGCGGGCGTAGACGTCGTACTCGGCCATCAGGGCCTTGAAGCGGTCGTGGGCCACGCCGCCCCAGCTCGCCTCGAGGCTGTTCACGTAGCTCTTGATCGCACGGAGTTCGGTCTCGACGTCATGCGCTGTGTTCGTGGAGGTGGTCGATGCGTCGGCCAGGTACTGGGGCGTGACCCGGTACGTCACGCCACCGACGCTTATGGATGGATCGCTCGTCATAGGTGTCCGCCTTTCTCACGACTGAGTCCGAGAGCCTCGACGCCCGGACCCAGGCCAGGCCAGGCGGGAATGTCGCAATCATGACAGCCGGTGGTCATGTGGGCGCCGCATGCTACTCGTGTTAATTGGATCTTCGCTGAAGTGTAGGGATCTTGTCACCGTCCCCCTGGCCGGGTCCACCGGTGCGAGGGCAGGGCCGGTTGCCCTCAGGGGCACCGGGCCGTCAGATGTAGCCCTCGCGCAGGGCGTACGCGACGGCGTGTACCCGGTTGCGCAGGTGCAGACGGGTCGTCAGAGCGTGGATCACGTTCTTGACGGTGCGCTCGGAGTACGAGAGCTTCACGGCGATCTCGCCGGTGTCCATTCCCTCCGCGACCAGGCGGAGGACATCGATTTCGCGGCCGGCGAGCCCGACCACGGGGGCTCCTGGCTGGTTGGGCGTACCGCGCCGCATCCGTCCCACCTGGGCGATCAGCCGCCCCAGCAGGTCGGAGGGCAGGTTGCCCTCGCCTCTGGACGCCGCGAGCACGGCCTGGAGCAACCGCTGCGAGGTGGCCTCCTGCCGCCACAGGATGGCCCCGACGCCGCATTCGATCACATCGAGCAGCTCGGCCTCACGAATCCCGCCGACGACCAGCACGGGACGCGCGCCGTCGCTTCGGACGAGCCGGCGAAGCCCCGCCATCGTGGACTGGTCCACGGCGTCGGCGAGCAGCACGACCACCGCTCCGGAACGGCCCCGCATGTCCTCGACCACTTCGACGACGGGGTGCTGCCGCAGCTGGCCGACCGCTCCGGCCCGGGAGATGGGGTCCGCCGCCTGCACCAGAACGGGGACCCGTTCCGCCATCGGCACGTCCACTATTTCCAGACGCCGGCACACACCTGCTTCTAGCATTTCACCGTAGAACCGGCCTGGCCTCCGGACACCGGGCTTCGGGACCCGTAGCCGTCATCCTTCGTCGGGCCGCGTCGAGGGGCGGCGCCGTCGACTTCGATACACATGATCGTATTGTTCCGGATGTACGAATGCGGGGGTGCGGCGGGTGACGCGTTCGCTCAGTGGACGACCGCCGGGTGCGTCACTTCACGATCTTTGCTGCGAGGTTCCGGATCCCCTTCCGGTCAGCGGAAGCTTTCGGCGTCGGGTGCCTCAGATCACACGAGCATTGACCACCAATAGCTCCTTGCGTCGCATAGATCACTGGAGGTCGCCCTCATGGCGTCGCAATCCTCATCCGCCCGTTCCTGGGTGCCGCTGCTCTGCTGGGCGGCGGTCCTGCTGGACGGGTTCGACCTCGTGGTGCTCGGCACGGTGCTGCCGGTCCTCCTCAAGGGACACGTTTGGAGCCTCACAGCCGGAACCGCCTCCGCGGTGACCACCTCCGGGCTGGTCGGCATGGTCATCGGCGCCCTGACGATCGGCGTGGTCACCGATGTCATCGGCAGACGCAAAGCACTGATCGTGGCCGTCACGTCCTTCTCGGTGTTCTCGGGGCTGTGCGCGATCGCCCCCTCTCTCGCGGTCTTCGGACTGCTGCGCTTCCTGGCCGGCCTGGGCCTCGGTGGCTGCCTTCCCACCGCCATCGCTCTGATGACCGAACATGCCAAGGGCGGGCGCAACGGCAGCGCCACAACGACGGTCATGACCGGATACCACGTCGGCGCCGTGCTGACGGCGCTGCTCGGGATCGTTGCCATCCCGGCACTCGGCTGGCGCGCCATGTTCGTGTTCGGTGCGCTCCCCGCGCTGGTGCTGGTGCCTCTGATGCTGAAGTACCTGCCCGAGTCCGCGGCCTTCCGGTCCGCCTCGTCCGCGCCTTCCGGTGGCGATGCCGTACGCGCTCTCGGCAGCCTGTTCCGTCACGGGCTGCTGCGCTCCACGCTCGCGTTCTGGGTCACCTCGTTCATGGGGCTGCTGCTGGTGTACGGCCTGAACACCTGGCTGCCTGAGATCATGCGTCAGGCCGGGTACCCGCTCGGCGCCTCGCTCGGCCTACTGCTCACCCTCAACCTGGGCGCCGTGGCCGGGCTCGTCCTCGCCGGGAAGGTGGCCGACCGTGCCGGGATACGGCCCGCCGTCATCGGCTGGTTCGCGACCGCGACGGTGTTCCTCGCGTTGCTGAGCATCCGCCTGCCCGGCGTCGCCCTCTACGCGGCGGTGTTCTTGACCGGCTGCTTCGTGTTCAGCGCCCAGGTGCTGGTCTACGCGTACGTCGGGCGGACCTACCCGGCGTCCAGCAGGGCGACCGGCCTCGGCGGAGCCGCGGGCGTGGGCCGGGTCGGCGCGATCTGCGGCCCTCTCCTCGGCGGCGCGATGGTGTCCGGAGGGATCGCCTACCCGTGGGGCTTCTACGCATTCGCGTTGGTCGGCGCCCTCGGCGCCATCGCGGTGTCGGTGGTACGGCGCGACCCCGTCGAGTCGCCCACCGTGGAACCGGCCGTGCCGGCCGGCGTCACGCCGTAGGCGCCTGAGAACCCGCTCCGACCGGGCGTCCCTGCTGTTCTTGGGGACGCCCGGTCGTCGTCGCGAAGCACTCGAGGTTCGTACTGAGGTCACCGCCGTAGGGTCAGTCGCGCACCTCGGTCCCGGTGACCTTGAGATCCCGGAGCCGGCCGATGTTGTCGAACGACCCGAAGCCGACCCGGCCCGACGTGAACGTGGTGTCCACGGCCGTCATCAGGGGCGTCTTCGAGTGATCGACGTACACCGCGATCTGACCCGTGCCGGCGCAGTGCACCACCCGGACGTCATGCCAGTTCGTGTCGGTGATCGCCGGTGTGGCGCCCCGCGAGTGGACGGCGTCCCACTGATCCTCGATCCGGACCCGGTCGGCGTTGTTCACCACGAAGATCCCGTTATGTGGATAGATCGTGTTGTCCGTCGACAAATGCACGTAAGAGAACTGGGTGTCGGACTGATACCCGAAGACGATGATCACATCGCGGTTCGTGATCTCGACCGGGGTGTCGATGCGGACCTTGGCGTCGATCCGGGCCGAGCCGAACCTCGGTCCCGCGGTCAGCACCGCGTATTCGAAGGGACGACGGGGACCGGGACGTGACACCCCGGGCTCGGTCATGACGACCTGGTCGCCCGGGAACCGCCACTTCGACGGGGTGACCGGGGTCCAGTTCTTCGCCCCCGCCGGGTGGGACACCCGGGTGTGGCCGACCTCGCAACCGGCGAAGTTCCGGGTGCCGGTGACCTTCCAGACCTTGCCGTTCGCCTTCGAGAGCAGGTAGAGCTCGCCGCGGCTGTCCCTGCCGAACCGGAGGTCGATCCGCTGGTCGCCGGCCAGGTCCTGCATCGTGACCCGCTTGCCGGTCTTGTCGAAGAGCATGAGCTGGTGGATCGGCGCGCGCTCCTGGCCGCGACGCATCTCGCGCTCCTCGGTGTAGAGGACGCGGCCGTCGACGAGGTCACCGAAGATGTACTTCCCGTACAGCTCGGGCAGCTTGGTGCCGCGATAGACGTAGCCGCCGGAGATCGCACGTCCGACGTCGCCCGTGCAGGACCAGTTGGGCGGCGGGTCGTGGTCGTAGGCGGCCACCGGATAGGCATAGCCGTACTTGGCGTCGTCCTCGGGCAGTGAGTGCAGGTAACAACGGTCGGTCTTGTCGAAGACGAACGGTCCCTCCCGTTCCGGCCACCCGAGGTTGTCGCCGGCCCGGACGTCGTAGACGGCCTCCATGGCGTGCTCACCGATGTGCCCGAGGAACATGCGGTGCTGGCCGCCGGTGTCCCAGCTGAATCGGTGCGGGTCGCGCATGCCGTACGCGTAGATCTCGCCGATCGCGCCCGGCTTGCCCACAAGCGGGTTCGTGGGCGGGATCCCGTACTTGCCGTTGGCGCTGTTCGTGCCGCGCGGATCGATCCGCAGGATCTTGCCCTGCGGGATCGCGAGGTCCTGCGGGTCGTCGTTCCCCACGGCCTGGCCCTGACCGCCGTCACCCGCCGCGATGTACAGCAGCCCGTAGTCCCGGTCGCCGCGCTTCGTGTTCGGGTTGAAGCCCATCTCCTGGATGCCGTGGATCTGACCACCGAACCCGAGGCGCAGGATCTCCCGGCGGGTTCCCCGGAACGTACCGGCGGACGGGTCGTCGGCCGTCCACTCGGTCACGACACCGTGGTAGATCGTGTTCGGCTGCGGCGTCAGGTCCGGGGTCTTCGTCGTGGTGGAGGCCAGCTCGGTGTGAAGCGTGTAGAACCTGCCGTTCCGCTTGAAGTCGGGATCGAAGGTCACGATGCCGAATCCCTGACCGAGGCCGCGGCCGGAGAAGAACTGGGGAGCGAAGGTCGCGCCGACGTCGAGGTACACATGCGGCTGCCCGTGCTGGACCAGGTACATCTTGCCGTTGAGGTCCGGTACGTACATACGGCCGGAACCGTCGGGGACCTCGCCGATGTAGTTGATCCGGGCCCAGCGGACCAGCCGCGGATCGACCGGCGGCGGATTGGGTTCCGACTTCGGGAACGAGGCGAATTCTTCGACGGTCAGCCCGAGGCCCGAGGTGATCGGGCGTTCCGGGATCGGATCGGTGATCGGTTGGTCATCGGCCTGCGCGATCGCCTGCGGCACTGACACCAGGGCCATCAGAACAGCGACGATCGTCAGCAGGCACCATTTGAGCTTCGTCATCCTGCCACCTATGGGTCGGAAGCGGTCGGAAAGCGCTTTCCGGAAAACGCTCTCCAAAGATAGAAGAGGCTCGAGGAGGCGTCAACGTTCTGGTCCGGCAGCGTGGGCCGGTTCAGCGGCTCGGACGGGTCACCGTCACATCGACGGCCGCGATGACCTGGTGTCCAGCGTCTGCACGACCTGCTCCAGATTGAGCGCAAGGACGGCTACAAGCGCATGCCCCTCGCAGGCGACCTGCTTCACCGGCTCGGCGCACTGCCCGCAGCCTGACCTCACGTCCGCCGCCCGCACGCGCCACCGAGGGAGCTAGTCCGTCTCAGGAAGCACCTCGCCGGGGCTACGGGTCCCCATGCTGTGTTCTCCAGGATTGCTCCATAGCCCCTCACCTTCGGTGGGGCCGTAGGGATTCCACATCCAATAATTGAAGTCAGGGTCTCCTGTCACCCGGAACGGCTTTCCAGCGTCATCGATGGTGATCTCACGACTCTCGCCGCTGAGCACCGCGTCGATGACGAGCTTGAACTGGCAACTCTTGCGGCTGGAAAGCGTGGCGACCACATCGAAGGTCTCGGAGTCATCCTTCTTGAGACCGAAACCGAAGGGGCGTTGACCCTTGGGTGGATTGCCGGGTGGCATCTCCAGGGTGCCCGGCAGCCCACCCGGGAAGTACCAGGGGCGTGGCCGTTTGGCGCTGAGGTCGATGAGCACAGCCCGCGGCTGGAGAGGGTCCGCTCCACCTCCCAGCCAGATTCGCGTTCCTTTGACCGGAGCCGGACAGTTGAGCTCGGACAGACGCATGTTGCGCAAGTAGACGGCACCCTCGGTAAGACTCTGGACGGTGGCACTGATGAAGACCCTGTTGAGTGAGACCCCACCGCGCGCCCTCGCGAATTCGTAAAATTGGATTTGCTCCCCCGCCCTTTCAGGGGAGCCCTTCACGGGACGGCCTGCGGGGATAAGCCAATCCTGGTTTCTACCGGCTATCTCAGAAAGAGTGTCCGACCCCATCTTCAGAGGGTTGAGCTCCACGACGACCTTGACGATCGGCGCCGGAACTACTGGAGACGAAGGAACGGAGGAGGGCGGCGACGCCCCGATAGCGGCGGCAGTCGGCCCGGCCGGCGACCCGGATGCCCGGTCTTCCTTCTTCTTCTCGTCATTACCGTCCAAAGCGAGGATCGAAATGACGATGCCGAGCACCGCCAGTAGCCCGCTCGCCCCCTGCCACCATGGGCGGCTGAAGAAGCGACGAGTCCGCCCCCGGCGACTCGGCGGGTCATGGTGACGTCGGCTCGGTGACGATCTCGGCATCGGCATCGCCTTCAGTGTCGCCATGTCATTACAGGACACCGTCGTGGGAACACGCACGCCCGGGTGGTAGACACCCTCCCCCATGATCACGTGGCTGCCCAGAACCGTGCCTGTCCACAAACGGACGGAGCCCCCTATGTCATCGACGGCACGCCCCGACGCGTCCGTCACCGATAAGGGGATCCGCACGACCTCTCTCCCGGACTTCCCAGGTCAGCACACGTATCGGCATGAACTCTCTGATTACGGGGACCTCCTTGGTCGCTACACCGCAGAGCGCGAAGCCGAAGGAGTAACGGTCATGGGGTTGTTCAAGCGATCGAGGTCAACGAAGCGGGCCGATCGCAAACCGACCTGGCGGGAACGCCGGGCCGCCGAGCGGACCGCCAAGGCCGAGGTCAGGCTGCAAGAGACCGAACACAAGATCCACGAGGTCGCCGACCAGATCCGCGGCGACCTCGGCGGAACCAGATGACCTGCATAGAGAGCGGATCCCCGTGCGGTTCAAGGCGATGACGACACACAGGTCGTAAGGACCCCAGGACTCGTGGGAGCGGGGCGGGCACGTGGGGGTCTCCACGTGCCCGCCCGCAGGAGACCCCCGTTGTTCCTCAGCCACCTTCGCCGAACCGGTGGACGGCCCGTTCGTTGGGGACGCAGTGGGTCATCTGAAGTCCGGTGACGTCCCGGGAGCCGTTCTTGCCCAGCTTGGCGAGGCGCGCGCGGTCCTCATCGGTGAGGTCCTGGCTGGCCAGCGGCTCCAGGTGCGCGATGTCCTCCGGGCCGATGCCCAGGCCCTTTCCGACGCGCCGGCCGAGGTCGTCCTCCGCCATGAAGAAGTGCCAGACCATGCGTTCCTGAATGGGACGGTCACATCCGGACAGCAACGTGATGAAGTTGCCGACGAGGTCGTCGCGTTCCCACTCGTCCATGAGCAGATAGCGCTGGCCCGCCTGGATGTAGTCGTTGGTGCGCGGGATCCGCTTGCGGGTGAGCCGGCCGCTGATGATCGGGCCCTGCTCGTCGTGCGTGGGGAATCGGGCCTCGCGGAGCCCACCGGTGATCGAGGGCTCGTAGTTGACGTGCGGGCTCTCGCCGGCCCCGTCGACGTGGTAGGTCATCTGCCCGTCCCGCTGATTGGTCCGGACCGTCGCGTTCTTGGCCTGGTTGACCGGGAGCTGCAGATAGTTGGGCCCGACCCGGTAGCGCTGGGTGTCGCTGTAGGAGAACGTCCGGCCGATCAGCATCTTGTCGTCGGAGAAGTCCAGGCCGTCGACGAGCACGCCCGTGCCGAAGGAGATCTGCTCGTTCTCGGCGAAGTTGTTCTCGACGTTGCGGTCGAGCACCATCCGGCCGACCGGGCGGGCGGGGAACCGATCCTCGGGCCAGACCTTGGTGTCGTCGAGCGGATCGAAATCGAGCTCGGGATGCTCCTCGTCGCTCATCATCTGCACGAGGAACTCCCACTCGGGGAAGTCACCGCGGTCGATCGCGTCCCGCAGGTCCTTGGTGGCGTGGCCGAGTTCGGCGGCCTGGACGGCGGCGGCGTCGGCCTCGGTCATGCTGCGTACGCCCTGCTTGGGCATCCAGTGGTACTTCACGAGCCGGCTTTCTCCCCGCTCGTTCACCCACTTGTACGTGTTGACCCCGAAGCCCTGCATGTGCCGGTAGTCGGCCGGGATGCCGCGGGGGCTGAAGAGGTTGATGAGCATGTGCATGCTCTCCGGCGTCTGCGACATGAAGTCGAAGATGCGGTTCGGCTCCTGGCGGAACGTCACCGGGTCGGGCTTGAGCGCATGGATGACGTCGGGAAACTTGATGGCGTCCCGGATGAAGAACACGGCCAGGTTGTTGCCGACGAGATCCCAGTTGCCGTCCTCGGTGTAGAACTTGACGGCGAATCCGCGCGGGTCACGGGCGGCCTCGGAGGAGTCCCTCCCGCCGATCACCGTGGAGAAACGCACCGCGACCGGGGTGCGCTTGCCCGCCTCCTGGAACAGCTTGGCCCTGGTGAACGCGCTGATGGGCTCGTCACCCCAGGTGCCGTAGGCCTCGAAGAACCCGTAGGAGGTCGCTCCGCGCGCGTGGACCACCCGCTCCGGGATGCGCTCCCGGTCGAAATGACTGATCTTCTCCAGGAACTGGTAGTTCTCCAGCGTCGCGGGGCCACGCGCCCCGACCGTCCGCTGGTTCTGGTTGTCGTAGACCGGGTGCCCCTGCCTGTTGGTCAGCACCTCGCGGTCGTCGCCCGGCTGTGGCCCCATGCTCGAGACGTCCGTCATGAAACGGCCTCCTCCCGTTCGTTTCCAGACCAACGCCCTTACCCAGGCGTCGGCCCCTTACTCACCCCGGACTCACCCCGGCGGCACAGGTTCACCTTTTGAAAACACTCCTCCGATCCCGTTCCGGAGCTCCGCATGTGTCCGCCGTCCCCGGGTACGGGGGCGCTCGCCCGACCCGTACGCACGAAAGATCGACCGCGGACCCGGCCCCTCGGCCGGCCCGCACCAGGACGTCTGCACATCAGCACAGGAGGGAAGAGGACGTGACCGATGTCGTGCGCTTGATCACCCAGGACCACCGTGAGCTGGAGAAGCTCTTCGACCGGCTCGAGGAGGACCGGGACCGTCGCCCCGAGCTCCTCGACCAGGTGGCCGCGCTCCTGGCGGCCCACTCACGGGCCGAGGAGGAGAGGGTCTACCCGGCGGTGGCCGAGGAGGCCGGGGAGCGCGAAGAGGCCCATCACGGGACCGAGGAGCATCACGAGGCCGAAGAGCTGTTGCACGAGCTCCAGCAGCTCCCGCCGGACGGCAAGAAGTTCGACTCCAAGCTCAAGGAGTTCGTGGACGCGATCAAGCACCACGTCGAAGAGGAGGAGAACGAGATCCTCCCGGCACTGCGGAAGGCCGTCACCAAGAAACGGCTCGAGGAGCTCGGGGCCGCCTTCGCCGAGCACCGCGCACAGGAGCTGGCCGCCGGACCGGGCGACGACCGCACCAAGGACGAACTGTACGAGGACGCCCGGAAACTGGACGTGCCCGGCCGATCGAAGATGAACAAGGACGAGCTGGCCACGGCGGTCGAAGAGCAGCGCTCGTCCTGACCCGCCCCCCGGCCGGCGTGCCCCGGCGGCGCCGCGAAGGAAATATCACCTCCGCGGCGCCGCCGGTGTCGACTACGTCAGGGGCGCGGGTCAGGGTCGTACGGGGGCCGTCCGGACGCGGTGTCCTCCCGGTACTCCGTGTCGGCGTCCTGGTCCGCGTCGGCGGTCCGTTCCGTCTCCTCGGATCTGGTCTTGACGCCCGCGAGCGGATCGCCGTCCCTGGTGCCGCCGCCCGAGCCGTAGCCCTCGTCGGCACTGAAGGTGCCGGGCACTATGCGGTCCTGTGGCCGGCTCTCCCTGCCGGAGTGCGCTCCCGGGCCCCGGTCCTCCGGGTCGGTCGGCGGGAGGTTGGGCCCGCCTTCCTTGCTCTCACCGGCCGTCGCCATGATCCGCTCACCTCCGTGCTCGTCTCCGCCGGCCGTCAATGTCGCCGGCCGTGCGCTTCCGCCCTCCGGGTACCCCTCGGAGACCGCCGGAAACGCCACAGGCGACGAGCCTGCTCAGGCCGATGCGCTGCGCCCGCAGCCCGCGAGATCCGTGGCCGGCTCAGGAGCCCGTCCGGGTGACCCGGCGGGTCACCCGGACGGGCGGGCGCAAACGGGCGAGAGGCTCCCGGCGACCCGATGAAGAAACCTGATCTAAGGGGCGAGCAGGACCTTGACCGCGCCATCGGTCTTCTTCTGGAAGATCTCATACCCGCGGGGGGCCTGGGCCAGAGGCAGCCGATGCGTCGCGAGATCCTCGACTCCGAGCGGGTCGGCGTCGTCGGTGACGAGAGGCATGAGGTCGTCGATCCAGCGCTTGACGTGTGCTTGTCCCATCCTGATCTGGATGCCCTTGTCGAACATCTGGAGCATAGGCAGCGGGTCGGCCATCCCTCCGTAGACTCCGCTGATCGAGAGGGTTCCACCGCGGCGTACGGTCTCGATCGCCTGGTTGAGGACTGTCAGCCGGTCGATTCCGGCCTTCTTCATCAACGCCGCCGCGGCGGCGTCGGGCAGGAGGCCCGTAAGCGTCTGTGCGATCTTGGCGGGGGTGGAACCGTGCGCCTCCATGCCGACGGCGTCGATGACCGAGTCGGTTCCCCGTCCGTCCGTCATGTCCCGGATCGCACCGGGTACGTCGTCGCACTCACGGGCGTCCAGGACTTCGATGCCATGGCGCCGAGCCATCTGGAGGCGCTCCGGCACGCGGTCCACCGCGATCACTCGATGGCCGAGATGACGGGCG
>DASYNF010000019.1:0-24492 GCA_036008685.1 Actinomadura sp.
AGGCCGGCGATGGCGAAGGACCAGAGGGTGCCGTAGGTGTCGATGATGGAGCCGGTGATGGGAGCGGAGACGGCCAGCCCCAGGGTGAGGGCGGTGCTGTGCAGCCCCATGGCCTCACCTCGCGCGCCGGCGGGCACCCACTGGCTGACAGTGTCGACCGTGGTGGACAGGGCGGGGGCACAGAGGATCCCTGCGGGGATCATGGCCATGCAGAGCAGCTGCCAGCTGCCGGCCAGGCCGACCGGCACGGTCAGCGCCGCCATGGCGCCGACCATGACCAGCGGGGAGAAGCCCCGGGGCAGCGCGCCGTACACGAAACCGCCGACCAGCGAGCAGAAGCACCACAGTCCGATCGCCAGGCCGCTCCACCGCGCGGCGTTGTCGGCCTTGAGGACCGCGACCAGGCTCAACTCGGTCGCGATCAGCACAAACGTCGCCGCGAAGGTGATCCCGAGCAGGGAGAGCAATGCGGGGGTCAGCCACTGCCGGCGCGGCACGGCCGTGCCCGGGGCCTCGTCGTCCTCGGTGCGGGTCGGCGGGTTCAGCATCAGTATCGCCACCCCGGAGCCGACCAGGCCCATCCCGACCGCGGCCATGGTCCAGCCGCTGCCGAACGCGGTGGCGGAGGCGACCGCGAGGGCCGGGCCGATCATGTACGCGACCTCGACGAGCATCGAGTCGAGCGCGAAGCCGGTACGGCGCTGCTCGGCCGGGACGGCCGCCGCCACACATTGACGGACCACGCTCATCACCGGGAGCGCCAGCACCCCGCCCAGGACGGCACCGCCGAGCAGAAGCCAGTAGGGCAGGAACGGGGCCGACACCCAGAAGGCCACCTGGGCGACCGTGGTGATCGCGACGACGGGCCGGAGGCCATGCCGGTCCACGAACCGCCCGGAGACCGGCGCGCCGACGGCGATGCCGGCCGTGACAGCCGCGCCGACCAGCCCCGCCTGAAAGAAACCCAGCTTCAGGCTGTTGACGACGTGCACGGTGAGGGTCAGTCCCGTGGCGGTCACCGGGATCCGGGCGACCAGCCCGACGAGCATGAGCGCCCGTACGCCAGGGATCGCCAGCACCCGCCGGTAAGGCTCGATAGTCATGTGGTCGCTTACCTCCACCGGGGATTGTGGCAGCGACCGCCGACACTCGAATGTTTACCGCCGTCGAGGCATTGAGCGGGCGACGTCCGTCGGTGAGCGGCCCAGTCGGGCAGGAGAGGGCTGCTCGGCCGGCCACGGCACCTCGGCCCACACCACCCGGCCACGCATGCCACCGATCACCCCGGTACGGACCGACAGCTCCTGGACCATCCTCAGTCCACGACCGTGTTCATCGAAACCGTCCAGCTCATCGCTGTAGGGCCTTTCGACAGTCTTCGGCTGACCGGGCCCTCCTCCGTCAGCGACCGCGACCCCGACGACCGACCCGTCGTAGGTCACCTCAACGGCGAAGAACCTGCCCGGACGCCCGGACGCCGAATGCCTGACCGCGTTCGCCGCCAGCTCCACCGCCACCGTGACGACGTCACAGCGCGCCTCGCAGTCAGGCAACAGACCCGCCAGCCAACGCCGCAGCTCACGCAGCTGAACCTCGGCGCCAGGAAACATGTATGAACTCTGGATCGCCGGGCCGGCGCGACTCACCGGTCGCCACGCCGCTCATCGCCGGAGTGCGGGGCGAGCTCACCCTCCGCCCGATCCGCGACCTCACCCGCGGGTGGCCGGCGGCGTACCAGCCGGCGGGCGAGCGGCCAGAGCAGCACCACCGCCACGACGGCGTAGACGGTGATGGAGAAGGGCGTGTCGAACAGCCCGCCGATGTCGCCGTCGCTGAGCTGGAAGGCCCGGCGCATCTGCTGCTCTGCGCGCGGCCCGAGGATCACGCCGATGATGACGGGCACCACCGGCAGGCCGTATCTGCGCAGCACGAAACCGACGAGTCCGAGCACGAGCAGCACCACGAGGTCCACCGGCGAGGCGTTGACCGAGTAGGTGCCGAGGCTGGCGAAGACGAGGATCCCCGCGTAGAGGTAGGGGCGCGGAATGCGCAGCAGCTTGGCCCACAGCGGGGCGAGCGGCAGGTTGAGCACGAGCAGCATGGTGTTGCCGATGAACAGGCTTGCGATGAGGCCCCAGACGAGCTCCGGCTCCCGCTCGAACAGCAGCGGCCCGGGCTGCAGCCCGTACTGCTGGAACGCGGCCAGCATCACCGCGGCGACGGCGGTCGTCGGCAACCCGAGGGTGAGCAGGGGCACGAGGGTGCCCGCGGCCGAGGCGTTGTTGGTGGCCTCCGGACCGGCGACGCCCTCGATGGCGCCCTTGCCGAACTCCTCCGGCCTGCGGGACAGGCGCTTCTCCAGCGCGTACGACAAGAACGTCGGAACCTCCGCGC
This sequence comes from Actinomadura sp., assembly GCA_036008685.1. Classification (GTDB taxonomy): domain Bacteria; phylum Actinomycetota; class Actinomycetes; order Streptosporangiales; family Streptosporangiaceae; genus Actinomadura_C. Next base: position 2,395 of record DASYNF010000019.1, read on the forward strand.
CGCCGGCGGGCAGGGCTCCGAACGGGAACCCCAGCGCGGTGCCGCGCAGCCACGGCTTCCATGACCTGGCCCAGTCCTCCCGGCCCATCCAGGTCCGGCCGACCGGGATCACCTCGGTGGGCCGGCGGCGCAGGTGCGCGGCCACCCACAGCGCCTCGCCGACGGCGAACAGTCCGACCGCGACGATGACGACGTCGATGCCGTCGGCCAGCTGTGGGACGCCGAAGGTCAGCCGCTGCTGGCCGGTCTGCGGGTCCAGACCTACCAGGCCGATCGTGAGGCCGATCGCCAACGCCGCGTATCCCCGCACCCGTGACGTGCCGAGCACCGAGGTCGCCGCGATGAACGCCAGCACCATGATCGCGAAGTAGTCCTCCGCGCCCAGCTTCAGCGCCAGCTTGACCACGAGCGGCGCGCACAGCACCAGGAGCGCGGTGGCGATCGTCCCGGCCACGAAGGAGCCGATGGCCGAGGTGGCCAGGGCCTGGGCGGCCCTCCCCCGCTTGGCCATGGCGTTGCCCTCGACCGCGGTCATCACCGAGGCGCTCTCCCCGGGCGTGTTGATCAGGATCGCCGTGGTCGATCCGCCGTACATGCCGCCGTAGTAGATGCCGGCGAACATGATGAAGGCGGCCGTGGGGTCGAGCCCGAAGGTCACCGGCAGCAGCAGTGCCACCGCCATCGCCGGGCCGATGCCCGGTAGCACCCCGATCGCGGTGCCGAGCGCGACACCGATCAGCGCGTAGAGCAGGTTGGTGGGGGTCAGCGCCGTCGCGAACCCATCGAGAAGACTGCCGAAGGCGTCCATCCGGTCAGAGCACCCCCTCGAGGGGTCCCGCCGGCAGTCCGATGCCGAGGCCGCGGGCGAAGAGCAGGTAGGTGCCGGCCGACAGGGCCAGCGCGATCAACGCGTCGCGCACGAGGTGCCGGCTGCCGAGAGCGTAGGTGCAGCCCCAGAAGAGCAGCGCCCCGGAGATCGGCCACCCCGCGCGCTCGATCAGCGCCGCGTTGGCCAGGAACGCCCCGGCCAGCAGGGCGATCGTGCGCCAGTCGCTCGGGTGTGACAGGTCGATGTCCTCGCCCCCCTCCGCCTCGCCCCGGCCGCCGCGCATGACGTCGACCGCGAGCAGCACGGCGATGACGACCAGCAGTACGCCGACGACGGTGGGCACGGCCTTGGGCCCGACCGGACCGCGCTGGGTGAAGTCCGTCGAGATCCGGGCGGTGTCGGTGAGGACGAGCACGCCGACGGCCAGGAGGAATGCGGCCACCCCGTACTCGGAGTGGCCGCGCAGCTTGCCGATCATGCCAGCCCAAGGTCCTTGAGGACCGAGCCGACCCGGGTGCTCTCCTGCTTGACGAAGGCACCGAACTGGTCGCCCTCGAGATAGGCGTCGGTCCAGCCGTTGCGGGCCAGCGCGTCCTTCCACTGCTTGGACTCGCGGAGCTTGCGCACCAGGGTGCGCAGTGCCTCGGTCTCCTTGGCGTCGAGCCCGGGCGGGGCGACGATGCCGCGCCAGTTGATGAAGTCGACATCGATGCCGGACTCCTTCAGCGTCGGCGCGTCGACGCCGGGCACCCGCTGGGCGCTGGTCACCGCGAGCACGCGCAGCTGACCGGCCTTGATCTGGTCGGCGTACTCGCTGACGCCGGAGACGCCGAACCCGACCTTGTTGCCGAGGATCGCGGCGAGTAGCTCACCGCCGCCGTCGTACGGCACGTAGTTGACCTCCTTGGGGACCAGCCCGGCCGCCTTCGCGGTGAGCATGGGCGCCAGGTGGTCGGGTCCTCCCGGAGAGGAGCCGCCGCCGACCGGAAGCTTGCCGGGGTCGGCCTTCCAGGCCGTGACCAGTTCGCCGATGGTCTTGTACTTCGAGTCCTTCGACACGACGATGATGTCCGACTCCTGGATCAGCCGGGCCACGGGTGTGGTCTGCTCCAGCGTCGCCTTGGACTTGTTGGTATAGACGCTGCCGACCACGCCCAGGCCCATGCTCATCGCGAGCTTGCCGTTGCCCTTTTCGTTGACCAGCCTCGCCAGTCCGACCGTGCCACCCGCACCGGGCAGGTTGAAGACCTCGATCCTGCGGGCGAGCTTGGCGTCCTCCGCCGCCTTGGCCGCCGTACGGGCGGTCACGTCGTAACCGCCGCCGGGGCTGTTGGGGACCATGACCCGCAGGCCGGTCATCGACGTGCCCGCGGCCTCACTCCCGGATCCCGCGCAACCGGTGGCCGCGAGCGCCACGGCCGCGATGGTGATCGCGAACGTCCTCAGTCCTCGCATATTCCTACCTCGAAACGTTTCGGCCGCGTTATCACGGCGTTTCGTGTTGCCGCGATAGTGCTGCAGTGGCAGTTCGGCGTCACGCTTGTGATCGGGAGTCTCGCTACGGTCGCTACGTCCGTTGTGGTCGTAATGTTCACACCCGGGCGGGGACCACGTCGCGCATACTGGCGGCCACACACGGTGCGACCGGCTGGAGGTGAAACGTGCGACTGTCGCTCGCCGGACGCTTCCTCGCCCTTCAGCTCGCGATCATCATTGTGGTGCTGGCGGCGGTGGCCGCTCTCTCGTTCGCCCAGACCGATGAGGCGTTCCGTACGACCGAGGGCCGGCGACTGCTCTCCGTGGCCGAGACCGCCGCGGCCACCCCAGGACTGCGGATCGGCTTGGAACGCGGCTACCGGGAGTCGGTGGCCGCGATCGCCGAGGGCGTACGGGCGGTGTCCGGCGCGTCATACGTCACCATCGCCGACGTGGATCAGCGCGTGATCGCCTCACCGGATCCCGATCAGATCGGCCGCCGGCTGACGCTGGGCGGCGACGCCGCCCGCTCATGGGTGGGAGTACGCGGCCACGACCTCGTCGCCCACGTTCCAGTGATCGGCGACCACCACACCGTGGTGGGCGTGGCCGCCGCCGGGCGGACCTATCCGACCTGGTGGGAGCGGCTGCGGACGGCCACTCCGTACGCGCTGATCTATCTCGGCATCGCCGGCCTTATCGGCCTGGCCGGATCGTTCCTGCTGTCCAGGCGGATCAAACGGCAGACGTTCGGGCTGGAACCACAGGAGATCGCCGGTCTGGTCGAGCAACGGGAGGCCGTCCTGCACGGGATCAAGGAAGGCGTGCTCGCCATCGACCTGGCCGATCGGGTGACGCTCGCCAACGATGAGGCGGTGCGCCTGCTCGGGCTGTCCGGCGACTGCGTGGGCCGCGCACTGGAGCGGCGGCTGGGCGACCTGCTCACCGAAGAGGGCGAGGACCGCATCCTCGTCGTCGCCGACCGGGTCCTGACGCTCAACCGGATGCCGGTGTCGTCCCGGGGACGGCACATCGGCTGGGTGATGACGCTGCGGGACCATACCGAGCTGGTCGCGCTGCGCCGCGAACTCGACGTCACCCGGCACACCAGCGATGCGCTGCGCGCCCAGGCGCACGAGTTCACCAACCGCATGCACACCATCTCCGGGCTGCTCGAGCTGGGCGAGTACGACGAGGTGACCCGGTTCGTCACCGGAACCAGGCAGGCCCACGAGCGGCTCAGCGCACAGATCACCGACCGGCTCGCCGATCCGTCCCTGGCCGCGCTGATGATCGCCAAGGCGTCCCTGGCGGCCGAGCACGGAGTGGCCTTCTCACTGGTGGACGGCTCCGCACTCGGCGGCGTGGACGAGGAACTGTCCGCCGACCTGGTCACGGTGACGGGCAACCTGATCGACAACGCCCTCGACGCGCTCGGTCCCGCGCCGGGCGGCCGGATCTCGGTCGAGATCCGGCACACGGGCGGCGACGTGGTCGTCGCGGTGTGGGACAGCGGGCCCGGCGTCGCCGCCGAACTGACCGAGGCGGTGTTCGACCAGGGCTTCAGCACCAAGCGCGGAGATCAGCGCGGCCTGGGCTTGGCGATCACCCGGATGATCTGCACGCGGCGCGGTGGCTCGATCGCGGTGCACAACGAGGGCGGTGCGGTCTTCACCGCGCGGTTGCCGGTCCGGGAGGCCCCGGGCCGGGTGGCGGCGGATGCCCGGACCGGGGACTCCGGGAGCACCCGCGACGAGCCCGCGAGCGGAGCGCGGCGATGAGTCGCGTGAGCGGAGCGGGGCAGTGAGCGGCGATGAGATCCGCGTGCTCGTCGTCGACGACGACTTCATGGTGGCCCGGGTCAACAAGGGGATGGTGGAGCGGCTGCCGGGGTTCACCGTGGTCGGCCAGGCGCACACCGGCGCGGACGCACTCGCCGCGGTCCGCGGGCTCGGACCGGACCTGGTGCTGCTCGACGTCTACCTGCCCGACATGAGCGGCCTGGACGTACTGCGCCGGCTCCGCGAAGGCTCCTACCCTGTGGATGCGCTGGTCATCACCGCCGCCAAGGACGTCGAGACGATCCGTACGGCCATGCGCCGTGGCGCGGTCCACTATCTGATCAAGCCGTTCACCTTCGACGCCCTCCGCGACCGGCTGGAGCGTTACGCCCAGGCGCACCGGCGGCTGTCGGCGAAGGCCACGGTCGAGGTGGGGCAGAGCGACGTCGACCGGGTCTTCGGAGCCGTCCAGTCCGCCCAGCCGACCCAGCCGGCCCAGCCGGCGGAGTCGGCTGAGTCGGCGGAGTCGCCCGGCCCGGCCCGGTCCGGGCTGCCCAAGGGGCTGGCGGCGGAGACCGCCCGGCTCGTAGAGGGCGCGCTCCGGCAGACCCCCGGGGACCTGTCCGCGGCCGAGTGCGCCACGCTGACCGGACTGGCCCGGGTCAGCGCCCGCCGCTACCTCGAGCACTTCGTCGTCACCGGCCGGGCGCAGGTGCGGCTGCGCTACGGCGGTTCCGGGCGGCCAGAGCGGCGCTACCGGTGGGCGGGCCGGCGAGAACCGGCTTCGTGACCGGCCCGCCATGGCTGCCCATCGAGAACGTCCGCCACGGCTCACCGTCAGCTCGTGGCACAAAGGCAGGCTTCTGCGATTCGGCTCTTCAGCGCAGCAGAGCGGCGGCCAGGGCAGGCTTGAGCCAGGCTTCGTAGTCCTTGTGGGACCAACCGGCCCCCACGACGAGGCTGTCGTGAACGCCGGCGCTCATCAACGAGACGGCGATGTCGGCGGCCTTGGGATCGACGCGGCGGCGGTCCCGCGAATGCGATTGAACGTCTCCAGCTGCAGGAGGCATCTCCTCGCCGCGTCGGTCATCTGACCGACGCGCCCGCGTGACGGATAACGCATTCTTTCGGACAGCGCCGAACGCCGGATGTTCTGGATTGGAGAACCTCGTTCCCGTTGCCGCCATGCCTGGCGCATCGCGGACACGCAATGCGCGGATGCGCGGGTCCCCAGGCTCCTACACCCGGCTCCAGATCGAAAGGAGCACACATGGCCAGAAATGTGTCAATCGCGGCGGTCAACTTCGCGGTTCGTCCCATCGACGATTTCTCCCAGTTCGAAGGTCACGTCAGAACTCTCCTGGCGGGCTGCGACGGCGCGGACCTCGTCCTGTTCCCTGAGCTGTTCACGGTCGAGCTCTTCACGACCCTGCCGGACTGGAAGCGGCTGCCGATCAGTGAGCTGACCCAGATCGACAAATACACAGACGACTACATCGGCTTGTTCAAGGATCTGGCGCGGGAGCGCGGCCAGTACATCGTGGGTGGGTCGCACCTCGTCGCGGAGGACTCGAAATACCTCAATGTGGCGCACCTGTTCACGCCCGACGGCGAGGTGATCCGTCACATCAAGACCCACATCTTCCCAGGCGAAGCGGAATGGTCCACATCCGAGGGTGACTCGATGGAGGCCTTCGATCTCCCGTTCGCGCGGGTCGGCTTCAACGTGTGCTACGAGGCCGAGATCCCCGAGTGTGCCGCGACACTGGCACATCAAGGCGCGGAGATCATCCTCTGCCCGTCGTACACGTTCACGGAGGCCGGGTTCTGGCGGGTCCGCCAGAGCGCTCAGGCGCGCGCCATCGAGAACCAGGTCTACTACGTGCACTGCTGCACAGGTGGTGCGCCAGGCGCGCCCTTGCCGACCGGCTGGGCGCAGAGCTCGATCCTCAGCCCGTGCGACACGCTCTTCTCGCCGAGAGGGATCGTCGCCGAGGCGACGGCGAACACCGAGTCCGTCACCCGGGGCATCGTCGACCTCGACCTCCTCACCGCGAACCGTGAGAAGGGTGCCGCGCCGACGTTCCGGGACCGCCGTCGGCGAGCCGACCTCTACCGCACGTGGCCGTCGCACATCCAGAAGTAGTTTCCTGACAACCGGAGGGTGAGAGAGACCAGTGGGACACCTGCAACTGCCCGCGGGCAAGAAGATCGCGGTAAACCTGGGCACGGACTTCGACGCGCAGTCTCTGTGGATGGGCGCCTATAACCGCACGAGCCCGGCCTACATGGCCAGAGGCGAGTTCGGTGCGGAGGTCGGAGTTCCGCGTCTGCTCGAGCTGTACAAGCGTTACGACGTCAAATCGACGTGGTTCACCCCGGGGCATTCCCTCGACACCTTCCCGGAGTGGTGCAAGAAGGTCCTCGACGACGGTCACGAGTTCGGGCACCACGGCTACTACCACGAGATCCCACCGGGTATCACCCGGGACACCGAGCGCCGGCTGATGGATCTGGCCTTCGCCTCGTACGAGAAGGTTCTCGGGATTCGTCCCACCGGTTACCGCTCTCCCTACTGGGACTACAGCGAGAACACCCTCGACATCATCGAGGAGTTCGGCTTCCGATACGACACCAGCCTGATGGCCCGGGACCTGGTGCCGTATCACCCTCGGCGTTGGCAGGTGAACTGGGAGAAGGGGAACGTCGCGGGCAAGGCCAGTGAGGTGCTCGAGATTCCCGTCAACTGGTACCTCGACGACTTTCCGCCGTTGGGCTACACCGGCACCTCCACCGGCATGCAGGACACGGACACGATCTTCAAGCGCTGGCGGGACATCTTCGACTACGCCTACGACAACGTCGAGAACCCCGTCTACGCGACCTGTGTCCACCCGCAGATCGTCGGCCAGGCCCACCACATCATGTGGTACGAGCGACTGATCGAGCACATCGCCTCTAAGGACGGCGTATGGTTCGCGACGATGGACGAGATCGCCCGGACCTGGGTCGATGACGAGCGGGACAAGGAACTCATGGCGATGGAGGACATCCGCGGTGTCGAGGCACCGCCCGCGGACTCCAGTTGGGCCCAGTAGAGCCGGGGGCGGGTCGCATGTGACGTTCTGCCCCGTTGGTGTGGGAGGCCGACCGCCTCCCACACCAACGGGCCCGTTGGACCTGATGGCCTCAGCCATCTGCAGGGGTCGAGCGGCGGGACGCCCACGCCCGAAAACCAGGCTGAAACAACCACTCAGCTACAGAAACGCCCGCCAACTGGCGGATACTGCCCCATACCTCGCGGTGGGCTCAGGCATAGCATCGGAAAATGACATTGCGTCGTGGCTCTGTTGACACGGTCGTCCGCTGGGCTTGTGTGGACGCCTCCGGTGTCGAGACTTCAGTGCCTCGACGGTGGCTCGGCGACGATCCGCGGTTGCGCGACTACATCCGCGCGGCCGGGGACATGCAGGAAGGCCGGCTCTCTTTCTACTGGGCCGGCCATGGCAGCCGGTTGTCCAGGGTCGATCTGGCCGTGATTACCTTGCCGTCGGCGACTCGGCGGCAGGTCGAGGCCTCGCTCACTTCGGTCCAGGTACCGTACGGCCTCACCTTCCGGGAACTGGAGGTGCTCACCCTTGTCGCCGGTGGCTTGACCAATCCGGACATCGCCGAGCGGCTCGGCACAACGCGTCGAACGGCCGCAACCCACATCGAGCGTCTGCTCGGGAAGCTGACCGCACCGACCAGGACGGCAGCGGCGGCTCTCGCCGTCGACGAACAGCTCCTCGTGCTCCCGATCCCGGGAGGTCCGAAGGGGCTGGCGCCGATGCGCGTCCAGCAGCTGGAGGCGGCGGTCTGTGCGTCCGAGGCGCAGCCTGCGACGCGGACGTCATCCCGCCAACGGCCGCCGCACAAGCATCCGATGACGATCGGTGGCATATACCCGCTCCGTGGGCCGGCAGCCGCGGATGGGCAGGGCAGGCGCAAGGCGACCGAGATGGCCATCGATGAGATCAACAAGAGCGGAGGGATCGCCGGCCGTGCGCTGGTACATCTACCTGTCGAGTCGGACATCGCCGACCCGGCATCACTGACCGGCAACTTGGACGTGCTCATCGAGCACGGGGTCGACGCGGTCACGTTCGGCTATACGCTGGCCCGCGACGACTTCGCGAAGGTGTTCGCCAAGGCGGCCGACTACGGGTGCCCGGTCCTGCACTCGGCGACCTCGGCGTCCGCGCAACGGCTGGTGATCGAGGAGCCGACCTCCTTCGGCAACGTCTTTCAGGTCTGCGCGCCGGAGAGCCGATACGGGATCGGGTTCGTTCGAACACTGAACGAGCTCTCGGCTTCTGGCGCATGGAGCCCGCACAACCGTCAACTGCTCGTCGTGGACTCCAATGACCCGCACCTGACGACTTTTACTTCGCAAGCATTCGACATCGCCGAGCAGTTCGGTTGGAAGATCACCGTAGAGCGCATCGACTTCCTCCATCCCGACTGGGGTCCGGTGCTCGCCCGGCTCGGAGAGGTGGAACCCGCCGCGGTCATGGTCGCGACCTGGGTCGAGCACGGCCTGCTCGACTTCCTGCGCCGCTTTCGGGCCGCCGCGATACCGTCGCTCGTCTACGCGATCTACGCCCCATCGGTGCCCGGCTTTGTGCAGCGGGCCGGCCTCCTTGCCGAAGGCCTGCTGTGGGCTACGGTCATCGGTCTCTACCAAGACACACTGGCCGGCGAGTTCACCCGGGACTTCTCGGGCGCGCACCCCAGCGAACCCGGGCGGTCCGGCGCCGGTATCCACTACGACATGGTGCATGTGCTCAGCGAGGCCTGGCGGCAGGTCGCCAGCCCACATGACTTCAGCGCGGTCACTCAGCGGATGCGGCGGCTGGTGCATCGCGGGGTGAGCGGCGCCTACTACTTCGGGACACCCGGACAGTCTGCTCTGACCTATCCGGACGATACGCTCGATGCCTCCATCGCCCAGGCGCACCTGGTTCACCAGATCCAGTCCGGGCGTCACATGATCGTCGCGCCTGCGCCGTACGCGACAGGAACCTTCCGGCCGCCGCCATGGCTACCGGACCATCATGCCCAAGGTCCGACGCATGATCCTGGGATGGCTGGATCGGGACCGTCCGGCGCGAATACACCGACCGGCTCCTGATCTACGGCGAGCGCCACCTACGTTGCCTACTAACCGAACCTGTCAGCGCCTGAGGCCTGATCCAGGTGCTGGGTGAGCTCGGTACAGGCCCGCTCCAGGTGGGCCACACCCGCGGACGCCGCCCCCTCCGTGTCGCCGGCGGCGACGCGTTCGAGGATCAGTTCGTGCGCGGCCACGATCTCCTCCGGGCGCAGCAGCCGATGCGCCTGCACCTGCGCCATACACAGGCGCGTCTCTCCCATGACCGCAATGTGCAGGCGGCTCAGCCGCGGGCTGGCGAGAGCATCCACGAGTGTGCGCGCCGCGGTGCAGGAGCCCGGCTGCCACGAGCCGTTCGATCGCGGTCCGGGCCGTTGGCCTCGCCACGTCGTAGTCCCGGGCCACCTGGCCGCAGATGCTGCTGCCCATCGGCTACTTCTTCTTCGGTTCGATCCTCATCGGCATGCTCACCATGCGGGTGGCCAGCCGGGAGGGGCTGTCACAGAACCTGCTTTCACGCGGCCTGGGCTTCGGCAGTCGCGGCGCCGCCGTGACCTCGTTCATCTACGCGGTCAACTACATCTATTACTTCCTGTTCGAGGGCACCATCGTCTCCCACGCCCTCGCCACGTACTTCCACGTACCGATCAACTCCATCGGCGGTGTCGCGATCTTCGCGGTCCTCGGCCTGATCAACGTCGCCCTGGTATGGCGCGGCATGCATGCGATGTCCTTCCTGCAGTCCTGGGGTTTCCCGGTGTTCCTCGTGCTGCTCGCCATCGGGATGTGGAAGCTGGACGCCTCCCACAACGTCGCCGGGCTGGCCGACTGGCACGCCACCCACCCGGCCGGACAGGCCGCGATGTGGAGCGCGCTGAGCCTTGCGAACGGACAGATGATCTTCCAGGGGCTGATGGCCACCGACTACGGCCGGTTCGCCGCACGGGACGTCCGCTATCGGGACACCCCAACAGACACTCGCCACCGCCGAGCCCTGGAGCTGCCCCTGGCTCCCCGACGGTTACGGACAAGACCTCTGGTCAGCCGCTTAGCTGGGCCGGGACGCCTGAGCAGGAGTCAGCCAGTTGCTACGGATCAGGTGTACAGCGCGGCGATAATCCACGCAGCCTGTTTCATCCGCTGGTGAAGAAGTCCTCGTCAATCTTCTTGTCGGCGTTATCAGCATCGGAACGGGGGCGTGAACCGCACGGTCCACGCCCCCGGTTCCGACCCTGCACCGGGATTCGGTGACTCCTTCCGGGTTTTCCCCGCGGGTGTCAGGCGGCCGAGGCGGGGGTGTAGTGGACGGCCTCGTCGCCCTCGACGATGGAGGAGGGGTGACCGGCGACGCCGACGGGCACGTCCCCGGCGATCGTCACGCGGTGGAGCGTGCGCGGCAGGTCTCCATAGTCGTCCGGCGCGTAGTGCTGGGTGATGCGGTTGTCGAACAGCACCAGGTCGCCCGGGTTCCATTGGACGCGCAGAATGTTCTCGGGCCGGATGACGTACGCCTGCAGGATGCGCAGGATGTCGCGCGACTCACCGCCCGACAACCCGACGATCCTCTGTGCGAACCCGCCGATGAACAGGCCCCGCTCCCCGCTCTCCGGATGCACCCTGACCACCGGGTGCGCGGTTTGGTAACGGCGTGACGTGAACGCCTGCCGGTACTCGGTGGCCTTGTCCCGGTTGGTCCGCGGCAGCGCGTAGTCGTAGTCGTTGGTGTGCACGGCCCACAGCCGGTCGGCGAACTCGCGCAGCGGCTCCGGCAGGTCACGGTAGGCCGCCGCCGCGTTGGCGATGAGCGTGTTGCCTCCGTACGGCGGCACGACAAGCGCCCGGAGCGTGCTGAGCTTCGGCGGGGTGCGCACGAAGGTGACATCGGTGTGCCAGACGTTGGAGCGGATTCCCTCCTCGCCCTTCACCGGCAGGATGTCGGGCTGCCCCTCGACCGACGGCACGGTGGGATGCGCCCGGGTCAGCTCACCGAACCGCGCCGCGAAACGCAGCTGGCCCTCGTCGTCCAGCCCCGCGTCCCGGAACACGAGCGCCTTGTGCTCCAGCAGGGCTTTGGTGATCTCATCGGTGGGCAGGAAGTGCTCGTCGGTGAGGTCGGCGCCGAGGACCTCGGCGCCGATCCGGCCACCGATCTGGCGGATCTCTGGCATGCGGATTCCCTTCTCTGTCGGTCTGGCGACTGGCTTGGTCTGGAGGCTGTTTCGGTCTAGCGGCGTACGGTCGGGTCGGTGAGCCGCAGCAACAGGCGCAGCAGCCCGTCGAAGGCGAAGCCGAGCACGGCGATGACGGCGAGCCCGCAGAAGATCAGCGGAGTCTGCAGGTAGTTGCCGGCCTGCAGGATCAGGGAGCCCACGCCACCGGTGGCCGCGATCATCTCGGCGGCGATGATGGCGGTCCAGGCACCGCCCATCGCGAGCCGCATCCCCGTGAGGATCCCCGGGAGGGCGGCGCGGAGCCGTACGTGCAGCATCGTGTGGACCGACGACGCGCCCAGGCTGCGGCTCGCCTGCACAAGCTCCACGGGCACGGCGTCGAGCGCGCTCAGCGTCGCGATCGTGACCACCGGCAGGACGCCGAAGAGGATCAGTGCGATCTTCGACGTCTCGCCGATGCCGAACCACACGACGAACAGCGGGATGAAGGCGATCGGCGGCAACGGTCGCATGACCGCGATGACCGGGTCGGCGAGTTCACGGACCACACGCGCACCGGCCATCGCGGCGCCGAGCGCGAGCCCCGCCGCGGTGCCGAGAGCGAACCCGGCCAGGATCCGTCCGGTGCTGATCAGCGCATCCTGGACCAGCGTCTTGCCCTGGACGGCGGGGTAGGGCTCGGACAGGTGCATGGCGAAGTCCCGCAGGGTCTCGGTGACGGTCGGCAGCGTGACGGCGTCCCCGACCACCAGCGCAGCCATCTCCCAGGTGAGGATCGCGACCGTCAGCGCGGCCGCGCCGGTCCAGATCCGCCGCCACGGCCGGCCGGCCCGGTGCCGTCGGCCTGGCGCCGCGCCGGCGGCCGTGGCGCTGTCCACGGCCTGGACGGGTGCGGGCTCGGCGCTCATCGGGCCGGCGGGGGTCGCGTCGGTGCGCGTCATCGTTCCAGCACCTCCCGGATGCGGCGCTTGGCCTCGACGAACTCGAGCGTCTCGGTGTCGTCGTAGGTGCGCGGTCGCCGCAGGTCGATGTCGATGACCTCCTTCACGCGCCCCGGGGGCCCGGACAGCACGCAGACCCGGTCACCGAGCAGCGTCGCCTCCTCGACGTCGTGGGTGACGAAGACGATGGTGGTGCGACGCCGCTGCCACAGCTCGAGCAGGAAGCGCTGCATGGCGGCGCGGGTGATGGCGTCGAGGGCGCCGAACGGCTCGTCCATGAGGAGCAGGCCCGGATGGTTGATGAGCACGCGGGCGAACGCGGCGCGGTGGCGCATCCCGCCGGACAGTTCGTGCGGGTAGGCGTCCCTGGCGTCGGCCAGGCCGACCGTCTCGAGCAGGAGGTTCGCCTCCTCCCGGGCCTCCGGGGTGAGCACGCCGCGCGCCTTCGGGCCGTACAGCACGTTCTGCCAGGTGGTCAGCCAGGGGAAGAGATTCGGCGTCTGGAACAGTACGCCGCGGTCGTGCCCCGGCCCGGACACCGGCCGGCCGCTGACCAGCACCTCGCCCGAGTCCGCCGGGGTGAACCCCGCGAGGACGTTGAGCAGCGTGGACTTGCCGCAGCCGGACGGCCCGAGCAGGCACAGGAACTCCCCCGGCTCGATGTCGAGGCTCACCCCGTCGAGGGCCGTACGGGCGGCGCGCCGGCGCGCGAAGGTCTTACGGACATCGCGCAGCCGTACGGCGGTAGGCCGGCCGGTGAGTGCGCGGTCCTCGATGACGGCGCTCATGAGCAGCCTCCGGACCGCGCCTTGTCCCAGAAGCTCGGGTCGATGTGTACGGCGATCTCGCCGGCTGTCGGCACGGAGGTCGCCCGCCCCTGGGCGACGAGGAACTCGGCGGTGAGGCGGAAGTTCTGCGCCAGCCTGCCGGAGCCGGACGTGCCGTCCGGCCCTTTGAGCCAGGAGGTCTCCTCGGCCTCCGGGATGTACGGATAGTCCTTGGTGGCGGCGACGGCGTCCTCGGGCGCGGCGCCGAGGTACCGTGCGGCGGGCCTGATGTAGCGCTCGGCCTGATCCCCCTTGACCAGGGTCTGCGCCTTGGCGACCTGGCAGACCAGGCGCTGCACCACGTCGGGATGCTCCCTGGCGTACGACGTCGAGACCGCGAGCAGGTCGACGGCGGCGTGTCCCGCGCGGGCGATCTCGGACGCGGTAACGATGACCCGGGCGCCGCGCTTCTTCAGCTCGAGCAGATAGGCCTGGCTGATGAAGACGGAATCGATCTTGCCCGCCTTCCACGCGGCGACCTCGGCCGCCTCGCTCGCGAAGCTCGCGACCTCGACCTTGCCGGTCAGGTTCTGCGTCTTCAACCAGCCTCGCAGCTGGAAGTCCAGGGTCGAGCCGACGAGGACGCCGACCTTGGTCAGGTCGCCCGGAGACTTGATCTTGTCGTTCACCGCCAGGCCGGCCTGCTCGATGCTCTCGACGAAGACCGCCCGCACGTCGGTGCCGGTGGCGAACGCGCCGACGAACGGTGGATTGCCGACGCCCGAGATCACGGGGAAGGCCCCGGCGCGCAGCTGCGCCATGCCCGCGACGCCGCTGTCGAGCGGCCGTAGCTCGATCGGGTCGCCCATGGCCGAGGCGAGATCCTCATTGGCCGCGATCACCGCCTCCGGGCGGGCGACCGCGCCCTGGAAGTAACCGATCTCGAGTCTGGCGGCGGCGCGACCGGAGCCTCCTCCACAGCCGCTGGCGGAGAGGGCCAGGGCCACGGCGGCCACGACGGATTTCTTGAGCATGAACGGAGGCGCTCCTCGATCGAGCGGGGGCGGCACTGCCCGGGGAGGTTGACAGGAGACGGCCGCGGTACGGATGTCGTACGGCGGCACGAGACGGCTGATCGGCGGAGGCCGGTGTGCGGTCGCCGGCCTTCGGGGCACCCGGCGACGGTCCGGCGCGGAGGGCGCCGGACCGGGTGCGGTCAGGCGAGACAGCCAGAGGTGGTGACGTGGACCAGGTCCACGTACCACCGGCGGGTCAGAGAAGGCCGAACGCGCATGAATGCCATGAGACCACGCGGAGATCCACTAGTCAACTATTCCTACTAGTTTTGTCGAGATCTCGCCTGGGCAGTCACGTGGGGTAACAAAGCTCACTCGCGAGGTCGTGACAAGTGGTGTCATGTGGGTAGCCCCGATCCATGACCGAGTTGCAACCCCTCGTTGAAGCTGTGATGGATTCGGCACACCATGAGGTGGCCGCCAAGACCAAGGAAAGCGTGCCCGCGCTCAAGATGGGTGCGGTCGCGGGGACCTTGGCGGTGTTGGCCACCGCGGCGTCTTACCGCCTGAGTGTGCTTCTGCTGGAAAAGGTGATGCGGCCTGAGGCCGCCGCTCTGGTCGCGATGATCGCGTACGGCGGCGGCTCGGGCTGCGCCGCGGTGGCCGCCATGCGCCGATCACAGAACGCGTCGGCGCCACTCCCCACCGAGACCGCGCGACGGCTCGCCCATGCCATCGCCGACAAGGACCCGGAATCCGTAACCGAACGGTGAGCATCCCGGGTTCCCGCTCGCCGCGCTGATCCGAACCTTTCGCCGCCGCGGAGCTCGACCTAGCCGCGCCGAAGGCTTCGGCCGGTGCGAGCCGCTCATCCGAATGGGCCCGGCCGTCATCGTCGTGTGGCCATTGTCACTGGCACCCGGATTCGCGGGGCACTCCGCCGATGGCACGTGGGTAGGGCGGCCACGTCCTGCCTGAGCAAGAAATACCTAGCCGTCCCCGATCAACCAGAGAGCTGTGCAACAGCACACATTCTCCGATAAGTCCACGATGTCCCGTTTAGGTAGATCGATCTGGGTACTACGGGTTCAACGGTAAGACTCACCCCAAGGGAGTGGATGCTATGACTGGGCCGATCGCCCAGCAGACCTCCGGCGGTTCAAGCGCCGGTCGAGGCGGTTCCAGCGGCCTGGCCGATGTGATCGACCTGATCCTGGAAAAGGGCCTGGTCATCGACGTTTTCGCCCGCGTCGCACTGGTCGGGATCGAGATCCTCACCGTGGACGTACGGATCGTGGTCGCGAGCGTGGACACCTACCTCCGGTTCGCGGCGGCCACCAACCGGCTCGACATCTCCCACGACGGGACCTCGCAGGGTCTCCCCCAGTTCGTGGGCGGCATGCAGGAGTCGGGCGCCAAGAAGAAGACCAGGGGCGCTCTGGACGGCGCCCGGGAGCGGCTCGAAGAGACGTTCGGCTCCTCAAGTGATGAGGACGAGGAGAAGGAGCCCGTGCGACGTCGCTCGAGCCGGAAGCGTGAGGAGGACGACCAGTGACCACCCCCCAGACCCCGGGAAATCTCCAGTACGTCTACGGCATCATCCGTGCCGACGCCCAGACACCCGGTGACCTCACCGGCCTGGAGGACAAGCCCGTCTCAGCGGTGTCGCACGGAAGCTGCGCGGCCCTCGTGAGCGAACTGGAGCAGGTACGTCCACTGGGCCAGCGCGCCGACATGATGGCGCATCAGCGCGTACTGACCGCGTTCGTCTCCGCGAACCTGGTGATACTGCCCTTCCGTTTCGGAGGCGTGCTCAACAGCCGAGAGGCCGTGGAGAAGGAACTCCTTGCCGACAACGGCGAGCGGCTGGCACAGATCCTGGACCAGCTCGAGGGACGGCACGAGGTGCGCGTCAAGGGCACGTACGTGGAGGAGGCCGTGCTGCGCGAGGTCCTCACCGAGGAACCGCAGATAGCCGAGCTCAACGAGCGGCTGCGCAACGTCCCCGAAGACGCCGCTGACGCGTTCCACTACGACCGCATCCAGCTCGGCGAACTGGTCGCCCAGGCCATCACCCGCCGCCGCGAGCAGGAGGGCGAGAGGCTGCTCGACAGTCTCACCTCCGCTGTCACCACGGCGGAGGTCGTACCCCACATGCCGGTACGCGAGGAAGACGTGCTGGACGCCTCGTTCCTGATCGAGCACGACAAGCTGCCAGAGTTCGAGCAGGCGGTGGAGAAGCTGAGCCAGGAGCACCAAGAGCGCATCCGGCTGCGGCTGATCGGTCCGCTGCCGCCCTACGACTTCGTGCCGGGGGAATGAATGGGACTCATCTCCGGGCTCGTGACGCTTCCCGCCGCGCCGGTGCGCGGGGTCTTCTGGATCGCCGAGGTCCTCAAGGAACAGGCCGAAGCACAGTTGTACGACCCGGGCCGTATCGCCGCCGAGATGCAGCAGGTCGCCGACCAGGTCGCCAGCGGTGAGATCACGGAGGACGAGGCGGCCGAGCGGGAGGAGGAGTTGATCCGCCGACTGCACGAGGGCCGCGAACTGGGCGTACAGGGAGGCTGACGATGCTCACCGCGTCCGACGCCGCCAAGCGGGCGGTGCACCACGTCGCAGAGATGACCAGGCGAAACGTCGAAGGCGTGGTGGGGATGGAGCGCACCGATGACGGGTGGCGCATCACCATCGAGGTCGTCGAGACCCAGCGGATCCCGGACTCCGCCGACATCCTCGCCACCTATGACGTCGAAGTCGATGGCGATGGGGAGCTCGTGTCGTATCGGCGGGTCGGACGCTACCTGCGCGGACAGATCGACAGGAAGTAAGGACTGAGCACATTGACCGAGAGCTCTTGGACGGGCGGCCGCTCGGCCGCCCGTCCGATGGCGGGCGGCCAACCGGCCGCCAACCTCGCCGATCTTCTGGAACGCATCCTCGACAAGGGGATCGTGATCGTCGGGGACATCCGGGTGAATCTCCTGGACATCGAGCTGTTGACCATCAAGTTGCGGCTGCTGGTCGCATCGGTCGACCGCGCCAAGGAGATGGGCATCGATTGGTGGGAGCACGATCCTTCGCTTTCCTCTCGCGCCGCGCGGGCTGAGGTGACCGCCGGCGCGGAATCCTCCAAGAGCGCGCTGGAGGAGGAGAACCGGCTATTGCGGGAACGGCTCGCCGCGCTCGAGGAGCGTGCAGTCGAAGGCGAGGCCAAGGAGACCTCCACCCGTTCGAGAAGCACGAGGGGACAAAAGAACAGTGACTGACTCTTCCGGCACCGCGGTGTATCTGTACGGCGTCTCCCGCGGACTGGACCTCGTGGCCCTCGGCGATATCGCCGGCGTCGCGGGGGAGCCGGTCCGCGGGGTCGACACCGACGGCCTCACCGCTCTGGTCAGCACCGTTCGGCTGGACGAGTTCGGGGAGCAGGGGCTGCGCGCCAACCTCGAGAACCTCGGCTGGCTCGAGGCGACCGCCCGCGCCCACCACGACGTGGTGGACCGAGCCGCCCATGCGGCACCGACCGCGCCGGTACGGATCACCACCGTTTACCGCGACGACGATCGGGTGCTGCAGGTCCTCAGGGATGGACGCGAGCGATTCGGGCTGGTGCTGGACCGGATCACCGGCCGTTCGGAGTGGGGGGTCAAGGCCTACGCCTACCCGGACCAGACCCGGCCTGAGGACCCCGGCGGCGCCGAGGCGGCCACGCACGCTTCGGCCCCCTCCACGGCCGGCGGAGCCGCGGAGGGGGTCGGCACCGCGTACCTACGGCGGCGGCAGGAACAGCGCCGCCGGCGAGAGGACGCGGGGCGCCGGGCCGCCGAACAGGCGGAGGCCGTCCATGCCGAACTCGAAGGCCGCGCCGTCGCCGTCAGGCAGCATCCGCCACAGGACCCCTCGCTGTCCGGACACGCCGGGACCTTGGTTCTCAACATGGCCTATCTGCTGGACAACGAACAGGCGGAGGAGTTTCTGGCGGTGGTGCGCGACATCGATGGACGGACGCCCGGCATCGATGTGGAAGTGACCGGTCCATGGCCGCCGTACTCCTTCATCGACACAGACGAGACATCGTCGGGGGACTCGTCGAAGGATGAGCGATGACGGTCGCCCTCGACACCGGCCCGGCCGGGAGCAGCATGGAGCGCGTGGCACTGGTCGACCTTCTCGACCGGCTGCTGGCAGGCGGGGTCGTCATCACGGGCGACCTGGTCATCTCCATCGCTGAAGTGGATCTCGTGCACATTTCACTGCGCGCTGTGCTGTCGGCCGTACGTGACGAAATCCGGCAAGAGGATGAGCTGTGAACCAGCCTGAAAACCGTGAAACATTCAGCGGGAAGGTGACCGACATCGATCGGGCGATCGGTGACCCGCTCGTCGACGCCATCCTCGATGGCCGGACACCGGAGGCCGTTCCCATGTCGGCCACACCGGCCCGCTCCCCTGCCGCTTCGTCGGGTGTCATGCAGAGGCTGCGTTCGGATCCGGAGACGGTGGAGCGTGACCTGGTCAAGCTCGTCCTCACACTCGTCGAGTTGATCCGTCAGCTCATGGAGCGCCAGGCGCTGCGCCGTGTGGAGGGAGGTGGCCTCGACGACGAGCAGGTGGAGCGGCTCGGACTGGCATTGATGCGGTTGGAAGAGGCGATGACCCGGCTCAAGGAGCATTTCGACCTCGAGGATCACGATCTCAACCTTGACCTCGGCCCCCTCGGCCCCCTGCTCTGAGAACTGCTCCCAGAGCACTGACGCGGTATCGCTTCACCAGCGGGCCACCCAGTCCCATGGCTCGTTCTTTGCACCTTCACGGAGCAGGGGCTGGCAGACCAATCGCTGATCGGGGTTGGTGAGGTCTACGCCGGAGATCTTCTGGATGCGGCGCAGCCGGTAGCGCAGCGTCGAGGCGTGCAGGCCCAGCGCGGTGGCGGTGGCCGTCGCGTCGCCGAAGTGCTCCAGGTAGTCAGTGCCCCGGACCACTCGAGGTGGCGCAGCCAGTCGTCGGGGATGTGCCGGCCCAGAATCACCGCATCCCGGCCGTGGTCCACTACGCCGAGGAAGCTGGAGTAGGCCAGCACCCGGAACCGCGGGTCCTCGATGATCACGGGGCCGCCGAGCATGTCGGCCAGCACGTCGGGCAGTGAGGGCAGGTCGCCCAGCGTCACCCCGGCGCCTGCGACCGGGTCCTCCTCGGGCCCGGATCCGCTGACCTCACGCACGGCGTCCAGCACGGCCAGCCACGGCACGCCGGCCGACCGGACCAGCAGCGCGACTCCCGCGCCCGCGGCCACGGCGCCCAGTTCCTTGCCCCGCGCCCTGGTCACCGGCCGAGCACGACGGCCTCGCAGGAGTTCTGGCCGGCGTGCCGCAACAGCGTCGGGCCCGCGGCCGACTCCGGGTCCACTCCGATCGCCAGAACGACATACCCGGGCTCGGTCTGCGGTAGCGGCCCGTCGCAGAGGGAGACGCCGGTCAACTCCCTGTGGTCGGCGCCACCCGGCTCGAACAGGCGCACGAGCTCGAGCTGCTGATGGTCGAAGGAGGCGGCACCGTCCACACGCAATTCCTCACGGCAGGCCTCGCCGACGAAATCCAGCTCGTCATCGCCCCTTCCTGGTCGGCGACCCCACCGCCCCCCGCTTCGTCGGCCCCGGCCACTTCCCCCAAGGACCCACCAACCGCATGGCCATCGCCGAAGTACGCCAGATCGGCGACGTCATCCTCGCCCGCTACCTCCCCCCAGGAATACAGCCGCGGTGGCTGCTGATCCGGTTTTCGTTTCCCGGACATGGCAACAGCGAGGGCACTCAGCCTGGGGTGACGATCGCAGGCGAGATGCTGGATCTGCAAGCCGCCGTCGAACGTGTGGCCAAGACCTGCCCCGTGCCGCTGTCGATCTTGGCGTGAAGTTTTGGGGCCGTGTCCATCGCCTTGTCACCAACCACACCTGAGCGATGACTGAAGTGACCCCCAGTGTGGTTGTGGCCACCCCGGATATGGGTGGTGGTCACGGCTGTGGGGGGTTCCGGGTCAGGGTGAAAGCCCCAGCAGCACCTGGATTGCTGTGGCCCGGCGATCGGACAAGACCAGCGGCCTGCAGTCCCGGGATCTCTGGCAGCAACGCAACCACGGCTCTCCGTCAGCGTTCCTCCCACGCTGACGGGGCGGTCCTTCGCCACACGGAAGGAGCCGGACCCGGCGACCATTTGGCTACTGACCGGCAGCGTCTCGATGAACGGGTCAGACCCTCCTTACACACCTGCAGAGATACCCCGATAGCAGCCACCCGCGAGGCCGGTCCATAACTCTGACCGGCCTCGCGGCAAGCGCTCCGCTTATGGGGAGGGTGGCGCAGCCTCAGAGCTTGAGCGTGGCCAGGTAGTCGTGCATCCGGTCTGCGCGAGAGTCGGTCAGCGGGTTGCTCTGATCGTCGTTTTCGATGATGAACTCGCGCATGCCGAGCCTGGTCGCCCCGCGCAGGATCGTCTTGTAGTCGACGATGCCGGTGCCGAGGTCGGCGAGGCTGCCGTCCGGGTGCAGGTCCTTGACGTGGGCCAGTAGCATCCGCCCCTTGTTCGCGGCCATGAGGTCGAGGTTGTCCTGAGCACTGAGGCCGGCGGCGCTCGTCCAGCCCATGTCGAGTTCCATGTGAAGCAGATGTGGATCCGAGCTGTCGAGCAGGATCTGGTAGAACGTCCGGCCGTCGGGCCCGTGACCCTGGAACTCGCTGGTGTGGTTGTGGTAGCCGAGCTTCATGCCGGCGGCGCGGATCTTCTCTCCTGCCCTGTTGAAGGCGGGACCGGCCTTGGCGAAGCCGTCGGCGCTGTTGGGCACGCCGCCCGGGCACACGATGTACTTCTGGCCGAGGATCTTCGCCATCTCGATGAGCTGCTTCAGCCGGTTCTCGTCGGTGAACTCGCTGTAGCCGTGGTGGCTGGAGATCGCCTCCAGGTGGTATTTGTCGAGCAGGGTGCGCATCGCTGGAGCGTGGGCCGGGTCGGTGCCGCCCGGGAACCCGGCGAACTCGACCTTGCGGTAGCCGGCCGCGGCGAGGGCGCGAAGGACGGCCTCCGGCTGTGCCATGAACGCGTTGCGCACGGAGTAGAGCTGAAGACCGATTTTGCTGTTCGGGATGTGCCTGCCGCGGACAGGCGAGCCGACCTCCTCGGCGAAGGCGCTCGACGCCAGCCCACCTGTCGCGCCGATCGCGGTGACGCCCGCCGCAGTAGCGGCCACCCCCCTGAGGAACTTACGCCGATCGAATGTTACGCGTTCTTTTCCACACATGCGGAACTGCTCCTTTGAGTCGCTCATCTACATATCGCGCGGGCGTAGAGAATCGGTCGCCCCCGGCTGAATGAACTCACTTCTTCTTGCAGCCGTTGCCCTTACCTGGTTTCGGGCAATGCGCGCCCGATCCGCCCTTGACGACCCTGAACTTCGCTGTGCTGACATCGGAGGTGTTTCCGGCCTTGTCCGTGGCCCGGAATCGCACCGTGTGCGCGCCCGGCTGCTTGACTACGAGCGGCTTGGCGTACGCCGCGAACGGCTGCCCGTCCAGCGCGTACTCCACCGAGGCCACCCCGGAGTCCTTGTCGCTCGCCGAGATCGTCACCGTGGCCGAGCCCACGTAGTTCCAGGCCCAGTCCTGGTTACCGGTGGCCTGCGCCGACACCTGCGGCGGAGTGGTGTCCTTTCCCGGCGGGGCGACCACCGTGAACTTCACCGAGCCCACATCGGAGGTGTTCCCGGCCTTGTCCGTCGCCCGGAACTGCACCGTGTGCGCGCCCACATCGTTCACCGACACCGGAGCCGAATACGCCGTGAACGCCCCACCGTCCAGCGCGTACTCCACCTTGGCCACCCCGGACTCGGTGTCACTCGCCGAGACCGCCACCGTCGCCGAACCCACATAGTTCCCGCCGGCGTCCTTGTCCCCCGACACCGACGCCGACACCTGC
>DASYNF010000020.1:0-4225 GCA_036008685.1 Actinomadura sp.
TGCGGCCCGGCGTGGTCGGGCAACGCCACGGCCACCGCCGCGGTGGTGGCACTGGCCACGATGGCCGCGGTGATGACCGGCAGCCAGCCGCGGCGCAGGACCCTGCGCATGCGCGCTCTTTCAGGAGATGAGGACACGCGCTGACGCTAAACAGGCATTCCTCTGGGAAGGGGGCATCTTGGTGATCAGCCGGCGAATGCCGCATGTCGGGCGCGGTTCCGTCCGCCCATGGCACCCGGCGGGTGCGGCCGAGCAATGAGCATGGCGACCAGGGTGGACGCTCCGGATCAGCGAAGACTTGTGGGCGGTGATCCGCCTATGGCACGGTCTGGCCATGAAGTCCTTCGACGGCGACATGCCGGGCAACGTGGCCGCCTTCGAGCAGACGGTCCGCTCGACGATCGCGCTCGCCGAGACGTTCGGGGCCCGGGAATGGGACCTGCCGACCGAGTGCCCCGGCTGGAGTGTCCGTGATCAGGTCGCGCACATCATCGGCATCGAGCGGATGTTGCTGGGCGATCCCGAGCCGGAGCACACGCTGCCCGCGGAGCTGCCCCACGTACGCAACGACTTCGGCCGGATGCTCGAGCTCGCCGTCGACGCCCGCCGCGAGCAGCCAGGTGAGTTGGCGCTCACCGAGCTGCGCGAAACGCTGAAGCGACGGCTCGGCGCGCTGGCCGTCATCGATTCGGAGCAGGAGATCCAGGCTCCGGACGGACGCATGGGGCCGTACTCGCGGATGATGATGTTCCGTGCGTTCGACTGCTGGATCCACGAGCAGGACATCCGCCGCGCCGTGGGCCGTCCGGGCAACCTCGACGCGCCCGCCGCCGAGCGGGCCCGCCAGATCATGGTCTCGGGCTTTCCGTTCGTGGTGGCCAAGCGGGCCGGAGCCGAGCCCGGATGTTCGGTGACGTTGGAGATCACCGGGCCCCTGTCGTTCCGTACGTGCGTGGTCGTGGACGAAGAGGGCCGCGGCCGGCCGGCCGAATCCGTCCCGGATCCGGCGGTCACGCTGACGATGGGATGGGAGGGCTACGTTCGGCTCTCCGCCGGTCGCTGCGGTCCGGCGGACGTCCGGACCTCCGTCGACGGCGACCGCGATCTGGCCGAGCGGATTCTGGGCACCATGTCTGTGACCCCCTGAGGCGAGGGGCCGGTACGGCCGGCGGGACCATGCCCGGCCGGTTCCCTGACATCGAGGGAGGACAGGTGGCGGACGGCGAGGTGAGCCATCCGGTCTTCGCCCGGTTCTACAGGGCGGCGAGCCGGGCGATGGAACGTCGCGGGATGGCAAAGCACCGTCGCGACCTGCTGGCGGACGTCGTCGGCGAGGCCATCGAGGTGGGCGCCGGCAACGGCCTGAACTTCCGGCACTACCCGCCGGAGACGACCCGGGTGCTCGCGGTGGAGCCCGATCGTGATCTCCGGCGGGTCGCGCGGTACGAGGCTCAGCGGGCCCCCGTACCCGTCGAGGTGGTGGACGGAGTCGCCGACCGGCTCCCGGCCGGCGACGCGTCCTTCGACGCGGCGGTCATTTCGCTGGTACTGTGCTCGGTTCCCGACCAGCGCTCGGCTCTGGCGGAGATCCGGCGGGTGCTGCGACCGGGAGGCCGGCTGTTCTTCGTGGAGCACGTCCGTGCCGAACGACCCGGGCCGGCCCGGTTCCAGCGGGCACTGGACCGGTTCCTGTGGCCGAAGTTGTGCGGCGGCTGCCGCCTCAGCCGCGACACCGCCGCGGCCATCCGGGCGGGCGGGTTCGGCATCGAGCGGCTGGAGAGAGCCAGGTTGCCCGACACGCGGGTGTCGCTGCCGCTCATCATCGGAACGGCGATACGACGGGAGGGCCCCGGCGAGACCGGTTGAGAACCCTGAGAACCGGGCCCGGATCGACGGTGGTCACCGCCTCACCCGAGTCGTCTTCGCCCGCACCCGGACGACGTCATCGGTCATGGGTGGATCCGCATGTCCGCACAAACCGCACGACCCCTCAGAATGGAGCACAGGCGCCCCCTAGGGTTGGCTGCGCACTAGATCAAATCCCTGAGATCAAGACACCGGTCCGGACCTGCGAAGACAGTAGGGCGGGCGCGGCGAAAGGATAGTGATGGCCCCGCGCCCCCCCGCGCCGCTGCCGTTGGCCACCAACCCGATCCAGGCCATCGAGCAGCACCCCGTGGCGACGGGACTGATCACGGTCGTCGCTCTGATCGTCCTTGTCCTCCTCGGCCTGCTGACTCGCCGCCTGCTGCGGACCGCTGTGCGGCTCCGCACCAGGGTCTCCGCAGAACACCTGCTGACCGTGCTCGCGGCGGGGATCGCGACGAGCGTCGCGGCTCAGGGGATGTGGCAGTTCTTCGGGGACGTGCTCGGTTTCTCCGGTCCGCTGCGAGTACTGACGTTCGCGTTCATCGAGGTCTCGGTCATCACCTCGGCCGTACGCGCCCGCACGTCCATGCGGGAGAGCCTCTCCGCCGGCGTGGACGGCATCGCCGTGTGGGTGCTCACCTGCCTGTCGGCCGTCCTCTCCAGCCTCGACGCCCGCAGTTTCGGCGAGGTCGTGCTCCGGCTGTCGGCCCCCCTGGTGGCCGCATGGCTGTGGGAACGCGGAATGGCGTTGGAACGCCGCCGGATCACCGGGCGAACCCAGATCAACTGGCGGCTCACTCCGGAGCGGATCCTCGTGCGGATCGGCCTGGCGGACCCGACCGACCGCAACGCCGGCGAGGTGGACGCCCACAGGCGCATGATGAGGCTGGCCCTGGCCGCCAAGCACGCCCGGACGGCCCGTATGTCCAACGGGAAACGCGCCCAGAAGGCACAGCGCAAGGCCCTCGCCAGGTTGGAACGCGCCATGGAGGGGGCGGTGGAGTACGGCGGGCTGGGCACCGACCCCGTACGGCAGGACATGCTCCTCTCCCAGCTCGGTGTCCTCTACAACGCCACGAGCCTCCTGGATGTCGAGGCGACGGCTCCGTGGGCCCGCTCCGTGCCCGGCTCGGCGTCCGGCTCGGCATCCGGCCCCATGCCCGGGCCCATGCCCGGCTCAATGTCCGGCTCAATGTCCGGCTCAGTGGCCGACTCGGTGCCCGGCCCCGTGCCCGGCTCAGCGGCCGGCTCGGCCGCCGGTGTCACCTTGCCGGACGGACCCGATCGGGTCCCCCGGCCCGCCGGCGACCGCACACCAGGCCACGAGACACCACGCCATGAGCCCGAGGCCGGGCCGCCGGCCGAAGGCCGCTTCGAAGAACGCACCCGTGAGCAACCGGCCCCGCCCCGCCCCAGGTATGCCGCCGCAGACCATCCGGCGGACGACGGGTCAGCCGACATGCCCACCGCGGGCATCCCCCAACCCAGGTTCCCCGAGCCCGATAAAACGTCGGCCCGCTTCTTCGACGCGCTCACCAAGCACAACGGCTCGGTCCCCAAAGCGCGTACAGACATGGAAGCGGCCGGACTGAAACCACCCTCCCGCAACTATGCCTACGTACTCCGCAAGACATGGCTGAGCCGGCACATATCCTCGGACGAACTGACCCGTGTGAGCTGACATGTGCGTGAGCCACGCCGAGGAACCGGCCGGTGTTCTGACGGGATGGGACCGGCCGGCGATGGCATCCTGACCCAGGTGACCGCACAGGTGGAGGATCTGGTCGCGGACGCGGGGCTCGCCGCGTTCGTACGGGCCGTACGGGAGGAACCGGGCCCTTCGGCCCGGTCGCTCGGGCCCTCGGCGCTGCGCGCCGCGCAACGGAACCGGGTCGAGGCGAGACCGCCGGGGCCGGAGCTCGCCGCCGTCGAGGATCTGACCGCGGGGCCGAACGCCGTCCCGGTACGGCTCTACCGCCCGGTGCTGGAGTCCCGGCCGCTGGTGGTGTTCCTGCACGGCGGGATGTGGACGATCGGCGACCTGGAGTCGCACGACCGGGCCTGCCGCCGGATCGCCCTGGGCGCGGACACGGCCGTGCTCGCCGTGGACTTCCGGCGCGCGCCCGAGCACCCATGGCCAGCGGCGGTCGATGACGCCGTCGACGTCATCCGATGGGCGGCGGGCCACGTACGCCAGGAGGGGTTGGCCCCCGGCCCGCTGGTCGTCGCGGGCGACAGCTCCGGCGGCAACCTGGCCGCGTTGACGTGCCTTCGGCTCCGTGCCGAGGGCGGGCCGCTCCCGGACGGCCAGGTGCTGGTGTGCCCCAACACCGATCTGACACTGTCGCGGCCGAGC
>DASYNF010000021.1:0-5825 GCA_036008685.1 Actinomadura sp.
ACCCATCTCGGCCGGGCGTTCGTGACCGAGGTGACCCTGCAGGTGGGAACGGACCAGCGGCTGCGCTGCCAGAGCCGATATGACATCCCGGTCGCCCACGTCTTCGCGGCGCAGTCCACGGCCGGGCCGAACTCCTTCGCAAGCCTGCTGGACGGCTGCGGGCGGATCGAGGTGATCTGGTTCCCCTTCACCACGGTTCCGTGGATCAAGCTCTGGTCGGTCAGGCCGAGCAGGCCCGCGCTGTCCAGGCAGGTGAACAGGCCCTACAACTACACGTTCGCGGACTCCATCGACCAGCGGACGTCGCACTACGTCAAGCAGATAGTCAGCGGCAACGTGTGGGTGACCCCGGCCTTCGAGAAAAGCGCGATGGCGCTCGTCGCCTCCGGCTTGATCGCGACCGGCACCTGGGACATCTGGGGGCGGTCGAAGAACACCCTGCTGTACGTCCGGCCGACCACCCTGCGCATCGTCCAGGCGGGATACGCGATCATCACGTCGCGGGCCGACATCCAGCGGGTCGTCAGCGAGTTCTACAAACGGTACGTATCGAAGATCAACGCTTACAAGGCCAACGGCGACTACCCGATGAACGGCCCGATAGAGATCCGGGTCACCGGGCTCGACGAGCCTGGCGACATCGATGGGGTGCCCGGCGCGGTGACCCCGCAACTGTCGTCCGTACGGCCACGGCCCGATCACCCCGAGTGGGACGTGTGCGTCTGGATCAACATGGCGACCATCCCGGGCACCCCGAAGGCCGATCAGTTCTACGCCGAGATGGAGCAGTGGATCTGGTCCAACTACACCGGCTCCTACGCGACCGTACGGCCGGAGTGGTCGAAGGCGTGGGCGGTCACCCCCGGCGGCGCGTGGACGGACTCGCCGATGCTGACATCCAAGATCAAGGCCAGCCTGAACGCCGGGCAGCCGTCGAACGACAACTTCGACACCGCCCGGGCCACGCTCAACGCATACGATCCGCACCGGATCTTCAGCAACACCTTCCTCGACACCCTGCTGCCGTGACCCGATGCCCGGGCGGATGGGTGCCGGTCCTCCGCCCGGGCAGCCACAGGACAAGGTGCGTGGGGCTGTGCCGCTATACGCGCGGGCAGCGGCGTACGGGTGCTCTGAGTGGCACATAACAGCGCATGAGAAGATCCTGCTGGCCGGCGTTTTCGCTCGTCACGCAGCCGAGGGATAGCCGAGGCCGGCGGCTTTCGCGCGGCCAACCTTGACCTACAACGGCGCAATCACGCCCGGCGCTGTTGCTGCACCCCTCTGCTGTACCGGAGTGCCGTTGACCTCGGTGTAGGCGGGCTGGAGGTCAACCCCGCGCCACTGGTTGGATTCGGTAGTGGTAGCTCGACCTCGGGACGAAAGCCGCCCGTGCATAGAGGGTGCGCGCGGCGTCGTTCTCGGCGACGACCTGGAGCCAGGCCCGCCGCACTCCGGTCCTGGATGCACGCTCAAGCAGTGCGCGGAGCACGGCCATGGCGTGACCGCGGCGTCGGACATCTGGGCGCACCGCCATGCAGTAGAGGCCGCCCCAGTCCTCGGCCAGGGCAAGGCGCCCCACGGCTGTCGCTCCGGCCGCATCGCCGGTCGAGGCGTAGAGCGCCGGAGTCGCGGTCAGGATGTGGCGGGCGATCCTGCGCGCTTCGGAGCCACCACGCCCGTCCACGGACCACCAGAGATCCATCCATGCCTCATCGGGGCTATCGGCCACCGCCACGGCGCGCCCGTCTTCGGACAGGTGACCTAGCACCGTGCTGATGTCGGCGACTTCGACCGAGGTGGGAGAGCGGAGCTCGTAACCCTTGGCCTCCAGGAGCCGATCGAGCCCAGACGGCTGGGCTGCTGGGCTCACTTGGAATATCGCCGGCAACCGCTGGTCTCGGTATAGCTGCTCGATCCGCTCAAGGGCGGCAATCGGATCCCGAGGCGAGCCGACAGGGAGAACCGAGTTGGCTCGCTGGGTCACTCCCCTCGAGAAACGGGCCACCCATCCGTCCATATTCACATAGCGCAGAGAGGGCCATCCGCGGTTCATGAGGTCGTCAAGCTCAGCCTTCTCGATCATTCCGAGAGTATAATTATAAGGCTCAACACATGACTATGCAGCTTGGGTCCATGGGACTTCAGCGTCGTCGGCCGTCCAGACTCAATCCCTCGTCCTGCCCAGGCCTCACTGGATGGCCTCGCCCGGTCCCCAACGTTCCATGGTCATTGCAGGACAAGGTGCGGTGGTTGTTTGTACCCCGCTATACCCGGGGGCAGTGGCGTACGGGTGCCCTGCAAGCCGGCGAGGCGGTGGTGAGCCAGGGGTTCATGGCCGGTGTCCTTTCACAGCGCGCAGCCGGGCCGGGGCACGGGCGCCCGCGTCGGGGGTGGTCTCGGCGGCCAGCGCGGCAGCCTCGAAGGCGGCCATCGCGGTGCGAGCGCGGTCGAGTTCGGCGCGGACCTCGGCGCCGATCGGCGCGGCGAAGTAGTCCCTGGCCGCCATCTTGGCGACCCAGGTCTCAAAGCGGGCCAGGTCGGCCTCAGACTCCTCGACCTCGGCGAAGGTGGTCCGTCCCTTGGCGGTCTCGGTGCTCAATTCCTCGAAGAATGCGGGAAGCCGTTCGAGGACCTCGCTGTACTCGACAGCCACGGCGTCACGGAACTCACCGATCAACTCCCCGCGCTCCACCGGGTCATCGATGCGCAGGTGCAGGCAGCGAGCGGTGCCGCCCTCGGCGCAGACCTTGGCCACCAGCCGCCGCACCACGCCCGCGACCGAGGGGCGGTCGGGCAGCAGGCACACCGACTGCTGCACATACACCGCCCCCAGGCCGCGCAGCTTGCGCCACACATGGACCCGGAGCGAGTCCGCCGCCCCGGCGGTGCTCACCGCGACCAGCAGCCACGCCTGCTCGCTGCCGGTCGCCTCCGGCGGCCCTCCGGCCGGTTCACTCAGGTGTTCGTCCCTCACCCAGCGATGATACGTCCGTATCATGCCAGCCTCCCGGGCCCGCATTCAGCTGGTCGATATCACGACCAAAACTGCTACGAGATGGCGGCAAGCGGGACGCATGGAGCTGTTACGGATGTACCATCTCTCCCAATCTGTGAGGCCGAATCCCCATACGGCCTCACGCGCCCTCACCCTGTCCTCACGCGCCCGCAGATCTGGGCATCGGGACTTTTCGTTAACTTCTGTGGAGTGAACCCGCGATGTCCTGGTTCGAAGCCGCCGTGCTCGGCCTGCTGCAGGGGCTCACCGAGTTCCTGCCCGTCTCCTCCAGCGCCCACCTGCGGGTGTTCTCCGCCCTGGCCGGCTGGGGGGATCCCGGATCGGCGTTCACCGCCGTCACGCAGCTGGGCACCGAGTCCGCGGTACTGATCTACTTCCGCCGCGACATCGCCTCGATCGTCACCGCGTGGACCACCTCGCTGTTCGTACCGGAGCGGCGCAAAGACCCCAACGCGCGGATGGGCTGGTTCGTCATCGTCGGCACCCTGCCCATCGGCGTGCTCGGCGCCGTCTTCCAGAACACCATCGAGACCTCCCTGCGCGACCTGCGGATCATCGGCGCCACCCTGATCCTCTTCGGGCTGATCCTGGCCGTCGCCGACTACTCCCGAGCGCGGCGCTACGCCAAGCAGGTCAGTGAACTGACCCTGCCGCACGCCCTGGTCTACGGCGCCGCCCAGTCCCTGGCGCTCATCCCGGGCGTCTCACGCTCCGGCGGCACCATCAGCGCCGGACTCCTGCTCGGCTACAGCCGCGAGGCCGCCGCCCGCTACTCCTTCCTGCTGGCCATCCCCGCGGTGCTGGCTTCCGGCATTCTGGAGCTGTTCAAGATCGGCGAGGGTCCGACCCCGGCCTGGGGCCCGACCTTGCTGGCCACCGGGATCGCCTTCGTGGTCGGCTATGCGGCCATCGCCTGGTTCCTGAAGTACATCTCCTCGCACAGCTTCATCCCATTCGTGGCCTACCGTGTGTTCCTCGGTGCCGTGATCATCGCTCTGGTCGCCTTCGGAGTGCTCGCCCCGGGCGCCGGAGCCATCAAGTAGCCGCCCGCACCCACGCCGTCCTCACCAACAGGAGCATCCGCCGTGACAACCCTGACTCTCGGGCCCCAGTGGCTCGATCCGAACTACCTGATCTCCACCTTCGGCCTGATCGGCATCCTGGTCATCGTCTTCGCCGAATCCGGGTTGTTCATCGGTTTCTTCCTGCCCGGCGACTCGCTGCTGTTCACGACCGGACTGCTGGTCGCCGGCCGGGAGTACCTCACCCAGCCGCTGTGGCTGGTGTGCCTGCTGATCGTCATCGCGGCGGTCGCCGGCGACCAGGTGGGGTACCTGTTCGGCCGCAAGGCCGGCCCCGCCCTGTTCCGCCGCCCCAACTCCAGACTCTTCAAACAGGAGAACGTCGAGAAGGCCCACGAGTTCTTCGAGAAGTACGGGCCCCGTTCGATCGTGCTGGCCCGCTTCGTGCCGGTCGTCCGCACCTTCACCCCCATCGTGGCCGGCGTGAGCCACATGAACTACAAGAGCTTCCTGGTCTACAACCTCATCGGCGGCACCCTGTGGGGCACCGGGGTGACCCTGCTCGGCTACTTCCTCGGCCAGATCGCCTTCGTCAAGGCGCACATCGAACTCATCCTGATCGCCATCGTCGCCCTCTCGCTCCTGCCTCTGGCGATCGAGGTGCTGAGGGCCCGGCGCGGCGCCTCCGCCTCCCACCCCCGCGACACGGCCCCGGAATCGCGCGGCAAGCATGCTCGGGGTAGCGACGTGCGGTGATGCCGGCCGCTAACCGCGACCCCCGCGCCGGCCACGACTCACCCGTTGATCTGGGCGGCCGAGGTGGGTTGGACGGCACGGCGAAGGGCGGCCTCGGTCTCATCGGATCGCTGAGCCGCCCTCGCGCTTTGGTGAGCCGAAGCTATAGCGGTTGTCCTGTGGTCACCTGGCGGCGTGAAGCATCGGTCTGCCCAGTAGGCCGGCCGGGGCCGATGATCGATCCAGCGCCGGGCCGCAGTGGCAGCAGCATTTCGACGTCGTCGGGTACGACATCGTCGGCCTTGGGGGCGCGGCGCAGCGAGATGATCACCAACGCGGTCAGTACCACCAGGAAGCTGCCCATCAGCACGCCCGACACCAACTCGTCGCCCCAGATGGTGCCCCGGTAGGCGAGCGCGGCGACGACGGCCACGCAGGGGATGGTCAGTACCCAGGGGATCGACGATCGTTGTTAGCACCCTCGTTAGCAAGTCTCGGCCACGCCAAGCGCTCTGACCGGTCTACCTCATCCCTATTCCTGCCGCCCTAGAGCACCCAAAACGCCAGCGAGGTTGTTGCGGCTGGCCAGGGTGTCGGGGTGGTCGGCGCCGTGTTGAGTTTGGTAATTGGTGAGGGCTTGGCGGATTGCGGTTTCGGCCAGCCGGTAGCGGCCTTCGTGTCGTGCTGCGTCGAGGAAACGATCCGTGGTCGGGTTCTCCACATCTGTTCCGCTCGCCAGTGCGTCGTGGACCCTTTTCACGTACGCGACCAGTTCCTCACGGGAGCTGACAGCGTCGGCCTGGTCCGGTGTCGGCAGACGTTCCATGGAGAGATTATGGACCCGAGTGGATTCGTTCACATGGTGTCCTGCCAGTGGTCGGCGTGCGCTTGTGGCTGTGGGGGGAACGACGTGCGGGTTGACGGCCACCTCGCGCTGCTGCGTCCATGCTTCCGCATGATCCTGCCGCATCCCCTTGACGAAGACGCGGCCGCTCGCGGTGTCCAAGGTGACGGCGATCTGGCTCCTGAACCCAGAGCCCGCGCTCGGC
>DASYNF010000022.1:0-15514 GCA_036008685.1 Actinomadura sp.
TCGTGTGCGAGCACCACGCGGCGACCGAACCGAGAGAGGGGTGCGGCCCTCCGGAGGTGAGGACGGCTCATGCACCGAGGTCGCATCCACGCGGGGTCACGGGCGGCAAGGAAGCCGGCTGCGGCGTGACGGGCGTACGGCAGATGCCGTACCGCGCGATGATCGCGGACCTCAGATGCGCAACGTCCACCTCTATCGGAGACGACAGGACTTTCGAACTGTACCTCAGCCGCTCCGCCGGTGGCCGGCGCCGCGCGTCCTGTGAGGCTCGGCAGCGCGCGGGCCAGGCCGTACGACACCCGGGCGAAGCGGGTGTCCGGGCCCATGTCCCGGGAGCCGGCGACCCTACCGGGCCCGGGCGAATGATCTTGGAGTGAACAGGCGAACTTGCAAGTTCCCCTGTTCATCCAGCAAAGTGCACTTATGGTGCATGAGGGGACGAACGACCTCGCCGCGGCGGCCGCGGAGCTGCGGCTGGTCGTGGGACAGCTGAACCGGCGGCTCCGTGCGGCCTCGGCGAGGCATGAGCTGACCTGGTCGCAGGTGGCGGCCATGAGCCGGCTGGACGCCGACGGGCCGTCGACGACCGTGGCGCTGGCCCGGGCCGAGGCGGTGAGGCCCCAGTCCATGGGCGCCACGCTCGCCGTGCTGACCGAGCGCGGCCTGGTGGAGCGCGCCCCCGACCCGGCGGACGGACGGCAGGTGATCTTCTCGCTGACCCGGCTCGGCACCGAGGTGCTGGCCGAGGGGCGCACGGCCAGGCAGGCATGGCTGGCCCAGGCGATGGAGGCCGAGTTCGACCCGGCCGAACGGCAGACGGTCGTCACCGCCATCGAGTTGCTGAAGCGCCTGGTACGACCTTGACCGACCGACCTGGTCCCGCGGTCGCCGACGGCGTCACCGCCGTGGGAAAGGCCCGCGGCGATCAAGGCGGCTTCGGCTTCCGGCTGATCGTGCCACTGGTCATCGGGTCCCTGCTCAACCCGATCAACTCGACGATGATCTCCACGGCGCTGGTGCCCATCGGGCGGGATTTTCACGCCGGGGCCGTGGAGACGGCGTGGCTGATCGCGGCTCTCTACCTGACCAGTGCCGTCGCGCAGCCGGTCATGGGCCGGGTCGCCGGCGTCCTGGGACCGCGCCGGGTCTACCTCACGGGTCTCGTGGTCGTGGGCCTGGCCGGGATCGCCGGGATCGAGGCGCCGTCGCTGGCCTTCCTCATCGGGGTCCGGGCCGTGCTCGGGATCGGCACCTCGGCCGCCTATCCGGCCGCCATGACGATCCTGCGGGCGCACTCACGCCGCATCGGCCGCGAGACCCCCCGCACCGTCCTCGGGGTCCTGTCCCTGGCGGCGCTGTCCAGCGCCGCCGTCGGCCCGAGCCTCGGCGGAATGCTCACCGACCTCGCGGGCTGGCACGCCATCTTCGTGGTCAACACGCCGCTCGCGCTCATCGGCATCGTGCTGACGGTCCTGTGGCTGCCGCGGGACCCGCCGCGCGGCGAACGGGCCGCGCGGCGGGTCCGGTTCGACGTCGTCGGCATCGGCCTGTTCACCGTCATGCTGGTCGTCGCCCTGTTCTTTCTGATGGACCTTCGCCATCCGCGGTGGCCGCTGCTGCCGCTGGTGGCCATGGCCGGCGCCGCGCTCGGCGTGCATTCGTGGCGGCGTGCGGCGCCGTTCATCGACCTGCGGATGATGGCCCGTAATCAGGCGCTGACCAGGAGCTATGTCCGCACGGGCGTGGCCTGGGCGCTGATGTACTGCGTGATGTACGGCTTCGCCCAGTGGCTCCAGGACGGCCACGGGTTCACCGCCTCCCAGGCCGGTCTCATCACGCTGCCGATGTCGCTGGTGGCCGGGGTGTGCTCGCTGCTCGGCGCCCGCACCAAGGGGATCCGCGGCCCGCTGGTGCTCGCGGCCGCGGCCATGCTCGCGGGCTGTACGACCCTGCTGCTGCTGACCGGAAGCACTCCGGCGCTTCTGTTGATCGCGGCGGCCATGATCTTCGGCCTGCCGCAGGGCCTGAACTCGACCGGCAACCAGGCGGCCGTCTACGCCCAGGCCCCGGCGCAGGATGTCGGCACGGCCACCGGGCTGCAGCGTACATTTCAGTACATCGGCGCCATCACGGCGTCCAGCCTGATCGGGCTGTTCTACGGCCAACGGGCCTCCGACGCGGGGCTGCACGGACTGGCCGTGGCGATGATCGTACTGAGCGCCCTGCTGCTCGTGGGGACGGTCGCCGACCGCACGCTGGCCCGTCATCCCGCACGGTCCCGGCCCTGACGCCTCGACCGCACTTCCACCGAACCTGGACCGCACGTGGACCGAACCCGGCGGGCCTGCTGCGTCCGGCCGCAGCGAGACCGGGTTCAGCAGCCGGTGGACTGCCCGCAGCGGGCTCGGATCAGCTGCTCGATGCCGTCCAGCAGCCGCTGCAGGCCGAACTCGAAACCGTCGATCGGGTCCTCGAAGACGCCCGCGTCATGGAAGCTCCTCATCGTCGGGTAGCGGGCCGGATCGATCAGCTTGTCCAGCAGCGGGGCGCGTGAGGCATACCACTGCTCGTCGGTGAGCCCCGTGTGCTGCTCGACCTGGGCGGCGTCCACGGAGGTGCGCGCGACGCCGCGGACATACCCGTCCACCACATTGATCATGGCGACGATCTCGCGGTCGCTGAGGCCGATGCCCGAAAGCGCGCGCAGTGCCGAATCACCCCAGGCGACCTCGTTGGGTCCCATCGGAGGATGGACGGTCGCCACCTGGAGCACCCAGGGGTGGCGGCGGTGCGAGGCCAGGCTCTGGCGGGCCCACAGCTCCACGCGGGCCCGCCAGTCTCCGTGCAGCTCGCCGAGCAAAGGCGCCTCGCCCGCCACCGTGTCGAGCATGACGTCGACCAGTTCCGCCTTTCCCGGCACATAGGTGTACAGCGACATGGCCGCCACCCCCAGCCGGTCGGCGACGTGACGCATGGACAGCGCCGCGAGGCCCTCGGCGTCGGCTATCTCGATCGCGGCCTGGGTGATCTGCTGAACGGTCAAGCGCGGTTTGGGGCCTCGCCGGGGGCGTTCCTGCACGCCCCACAGCAGTTCGAGGCTGCGCTTGGGATCCCCTCGGCCGCTGAACTCGGTGGTCACCCTGTCATTCTGCCCACAAAAACTTCTTACATCGTACGGATTCGTTTTCCGAATCCGGCGGGTAGCCTCGCACAAGTCCATACGCTGTACGTAGTTGTGTGCGTGGTCGTGTACCGGGCCGCGCGGCGGCCGGATGAGGATACGATGCCGGGCCGTCCCGGCCCGCCGGCCGGAACCTCGGGGGCGAGCGGATGGAAGCAGGGGATATGACCAGCGTGTCCCATGAACAGGCGGCGGGGCTCGCCCGGTGCGCGGTGGTGTTCGAGCCCGCCGACCCGCCACGGGACGGCCAGATGGCGTTCTGGCACCCCGACGGCGACACTCCGCCCCAGGGGTCCGGAGCCGCCGGTGAGCTGACCGTCGTCGTCCCCGGGCAGGACGGGCTCCGCACCCGTACGGTCCCGGCGTTGCGGCTGCCCGTAAGGGAGGCGGTGCCGCTGCTCAGCCGGGCCCGCGGCGACGCCCAGGCCCACCCCGCGGCGGCCTTCTGGGGCGCGGCCACGCTGGTGGCCTTGCAACTGGTCGCCCGGGGACTACTGCTGCCCGGGGTGTCCCCCGGTGACTTCGAGGCGTGGCGGGTCGGCCCGCTGCAACCGCGGGACGCCGAGCGGATCCGGGAGCTGGCGGCCGCGATGCCGGCGATGGCCCGGGCCGCCGTGCCGGCCCCCCACCCGGTGCCCCTCTCGGACAGGCCCGGGCAGTGCGGGTCTGAGGAGGCGGCGGACGGGCCGGAGCTGCCGGACTCCCATGGGCTGGTCCGCGCGTTCCTGGACGCGGTGGCCGACGGGATGCCCCGCACCCCCGCGGCGGCGCGTGCCGCCGGCGGGCCGGTGTTCGCCGCGGCGCGGCCGCAGCGGGTGCCCGGGCTGCGGGACTGGGCCGAGGAGGTCGCCACGGGAACCGATGCGGGGGTGCGGGTCTCACTCCGGCTGGACTGGGCACCTCCCATGCCCGGCACGCAGGCGCAGGCCGGGCCGTTCAGGGCCGTCGTGCAGGTGCACAGCCTGGCCGATCCCGCACTGGTCCTCGACGCCGCGGAGCTGTGGGAGGGAGCCGACCCGCGCCTGGGCGAGCGGGCCCGGATCGACACCATGATGGGCGTACGGCGGGCCGCGCGGGCGTGGCCTCCACTGGAGCGGCTGCTGCGGGCGGCCGTGCCGGACGAGCTGGTGCTGTCCGACGAGCAGGTCGAAGAGCTGCTCGAGGACGCGGCGGCACGGCTGACCGCGGCCGGCGTCGAGGTGCACTGGCCGCGGGAGCTCGCCCGTGAGCTGACCGCGGGCGCGGTGCTGGGCGACACCGACGCGCCGCCGTCGGACCTGGCGGCGTTCCTGGGCGGTGATGGGCTGCTGACCCTCAACTGGCGGCTCGCCCTCGGCGGCGAACCGCTGAGCGCCACCGAGATGGACCTGCTGGCCGAGGCGCACCGGCCGGTCGTCCGGCTGCGGGACCAGTGGGTGCTGGTCGATCCGGCGCTGGCCCGCAAGGCGCGCCAGCGCGAGCTGAAGCCGCTCACCCCGATCGACGCGCTCGGCGCCGCTCTCACCGGCACCGCCGAGGCCGACGGCGAACAGGTCCAGGTCGCCCCGGGCGGCTGGCTGGCGGCCCTGCGGGAGCGGATCGCCGACCCCGACGGCGGCGGGGAGCCGGTACGGCAGCCGGCCGACCTGGCCGCCACGCTGCGGGACTACCAGCTGCGAGGACTGCGCTGGCTCGCCCGGATGACCTCGCTGGGGCTCGGCGGCTGCCTCGCCGACGACATGGGACTCGGCAAGACGATCACTCTGATCGCCCTGCATCTGCACCGGTGCGCCACCGAGGCCACGCCACGGCCCACGCTGGTGGTCTGCCCGGCGTCGCTGCTGGGCAACTGGGAGCGGGAGGTCGAGCGGTTCGCGCCGGGGACGGCCGTACGGCGCTTTCACGGCCCGCGCCGTACGCTCGACGGCCTGGACGGCGGCTTCGTGATCACCACCTACGCGACCATGCGCCTGGACGCCGACACCCTCGCCGCCCACGACTGGGGGCTGCTGGTCGCCGACGAGGCCCAGCACGTGAAGAACCCCCGCTCCGGCACCGCGCGGGCGTTGCGGCAGATCCCCTCCCAGGCGCGCGTGGCGCTCACCGGAACACCGGTGGAGAACAACCTCTCGGAGCTGTGGGCGATCCTGGACTGGACCTGCCCGGGGCTGCTCGGCACCCTCGCCGCCTTCCGGAGCCGCTTCGCCGGCCTGATCGAGGCCGGCCGGGACCCGGCGGCCGCCGAACGGCTGTCACGTCTGGTGCGGCCGTTCCTGCTGCGCCGCCGCAAGTCCGACCCCGGCATCGCGCCCGAGCTGCCCGCCAAGACCCTGACCGACCGGCCGGTCGCGTTGACCCACGAGCAGGCCGGGCTGTATGAGGCGGTGGTACGCGAGACCATGGCGCAGATCCGCGGCAGCAGCGGCATGGCCCGTCGCGGGCTGGTCATGAAGCTCCTCACCTCGCTGAAGCAGATCTGCAACCACCCGGCGCACTACCTCAAGGAGTCCCGGCCGCGTCTCGGGGGCCGGTCCGGCAAGCTGGAGCTGCTGGAGGAACTCCTGGAGACGATCATCGCCGAGGGTGGTGCGGTGCTGGTCTTCACTCAGTACGTCGCGATGGCCCGGCTCATCGAGCGGCATCTCATCGAGCTCGGGCTGGCGTCGCAGCTGCTGCACGGCGGCACGCCGGTCCGGGGCCGCGAGGAGATGGTCCGGCGCTTCCAGGCCGGTGAGGTGCCGGTCTTCCTGCTGTCGCTCAAGGCGGCCGGCACCGGCCTCAACCTCACCCGCGCCGACCATGTCGTGCACTTCGACCGGTGGTGGAACCCGGCCGTGGAGGAGCAGGCCACCGACCGGGCCTACCGCATCGGCCAGACCCGGCCCGTCCAGGTGCACCGGCTCATCACCGAGGGCACGGTCGAAGACCGCATCGCCGAGATGCTCCGGACCAAGCGCGAGCTGGCCGAGGCGGTGCTGCACGCCGGCGACACCGAGATCGGCGAGCTCACCGAACTGTCCGACGCCGAGCTGACCGACCTCGTGGGCCTGCGCGGCGCGCCGGCGCCGCGCGGGGGAAGCCGAGGAAATGGACCAGGAGGCGGGCGATGACCGGCGGCGAACGGGTCCAGGGCTTTCCCGCCTTCGACCCGGTCCGGCGGAGGGCGGGCCGGTTCGCCCGGACCTGGTGGGGCAACGCGTGGATCAAGGCGATGCAGGAAACCTCCCTGGACGAGGGGCCGCTGCGGCAGGGACGTGTCTACGCCTGCGCCGGCCGGGTCGGCCCGATCACCGTCAGCCCCGGCCGGATCGCGGCGCCCGTCTACGGCCTGCACGGCGCCGCCTACCGCACCGTCGTCCTCGTCGAACGGTTGTCGGACGCCCAGTGGGGCCGGCTCCTGGACCAGGTCGCCGCGGAGGCCGGGCACATCGCCGCGCTGCTGGACAGGGACATGCCGCACGACCTCGTGCACGCCGCCGCGGACGCGGGCGTGCGGCTGCTGCCCGGTCTGGGCGACCTCGAGCCCGAGTGCGACTGCCCCGGCTGGGAACTGCCGTGCAAGCACGCGGCCGCTCTGTGCTACCAGGCGTCATGGCTGCTCGACCAGGACCCGTTCGTGCTGCTGCTCCTGCGCGGCCGAGGCCGGGCCGAACTCGTCGCCGAACTGCAGCGGCGCAACGCGCTCCACGTCCGTCCGGCCGCCGAGGACCGGCCGGCCGCGGCACGTGCGGCCGGCCCCACGGCGGCCGAGGCCTACGCACGCGGTGTGCCGCCGCTGCCCGATCCCCCGCCGCCGGACCCCGGCACCCCGGTCGAGGGGATCCTGTCGGCGCTGCCGGCCGCCCCCGGAGTGGACCCGGCCGGGCTGCGGTTCCTGGCGGCCGACGCGGCGGCACGGGCCCGTGAGCTGCTCGCCGGCCGTACGCCACCTGTACTGGATCTGTGGCAGGACACGGTACGGCTGGCGGCCGCGTACCAGGATCCACAGCTCACCGCGCGGCTGCGGCGAGCCGTCGACGCGGACGAAGGCCCGCAGGACACGGGCGCGCGCCGTACGGATTCGGGCGCCGCGGGAGGGCGGACGGCCGCGGAGCTGCCCCGGGCCGTACGGGCGTGGCGCTACGGCGGTCCGGCCGGCCTGGAGGTGCTCGAGGAGGCCTGGAGCCCGCCGCGCGGTGACGCCAAGGTCAGCGGCGATCTGGCGCGGGCGCGGGCCGTACTGGCGCGGGCGGTCTCCGACGGGTGGGGCGAGGGGCCCGACCCGGCTGCGGACGTGCGGACGCGGCGGCTGCTGAACCGGTGGACGGTCGAAGGGCTCGGGCTGCAGCTGCGCTACGGCCGGGACGGCCGTTGGTACCCCTACCGGCAGGAGTGCGGTGCCTGGTGGCCGGCCGGGCCGCCGGACCGGGACGCCGCCGCGGCGCTGGGCAGGCTGCTCGGCTCGTGACCGAACGGAAGGGTCACCTGCGGACACCGGCGGGTACGGCTGGAGAGTGCGAGAGAAAGACGTGTCCGGACACCCACTGATCTATGCGCGCGGGCTGGTCAAACGCTTCGGGGACTTCACCGCCGTGAAAGGGATCGACCTG
This sequence comes from Actinomadura sp., assembly GCA_036008685.1. GTDB lineage: Bacteria > Actinomycetota > Actinomycetes > Streptosporangiales > Streptosporangiaceae > Actinomadura_C. The sequence goes on from DASYNF010000022.1 coordinate 7,750, forward strand.
GACGTCGGCGCGGGCGAGGCTTTCGGCTTCCTGGGGGCCAACGGCGCCGGCAAGTCCTCCACCATGCGCATGATCGGCTGTGTCTCCCCGCCCACCGAGGGGGAGCTCCGCATCCTCGGCATGGACCCGGTGCGGGACGGCACGAGGATCCGGGCGCGGCTCGGGGTGTGCCCGCAGCTGGACAATCTCGACCCGGACCTGAACGTCCGCGAGAACCTGACCACCTACGCCCGCTATTTCGGGATCCGCCGCGCCGAGGCGCGGCGGCGTGCCGCCGAGCTGCTCGACTTCGTGCAGCTGGCCGACCGGGCCGACAGCCGGGTGGAACCGCTGTCGGGAGGCATGAAGCGGCGGCTGACGATCGCGCGGGCGATGGTGAACGATCCGGCGCTGTTGCTGCTCGACGAGCCGACGACCGGCCTGGACCCGCAGGCGCGGCACCTGGTGTGGGAAAGGCTGTTCCGGCTGAAGCAGCGGGGCACCACGCTGGTGCTGACCACCCATTACATGGACGAGGCCGAGCAGCTGTGCGACCGGCTCGTGATCATGGACGGCGGTCTGATCGTGGCGTCGGGCTCCCCTCGTACGCTCATCACCGCCTACTCCAGCCCCGAGGTGCTGGAGCTGAGGTTCGGCGACCGGCCACCGGGCGACTTCACCGGGAAGGTCGAGGGGATCGGCGACCGGGTCGAACCGCTGCCGGACCGGCTGCTGGTCTACACGGCCGACGGGGACGCCGCGCTGGGCGAGGTGCACCGCCGCGGGCTGACCCCCACCCGGACACTGCTGCGGCGCTCCTCCCTCGAGGACGTCTTCCTCCACCTCACCGGCCGGACCTTGGTCGAGTGATGGGTGGAGTGCTCGCCGGCCGGCTGATGGCGCATCCGGCGGTCGCCGTGCTCGAGCGGCGCCTCATCCTCTACCGGCGGCTGTGGCAGGCGTCGGTCTTCTCCTCCTTCGTCCTGCCTCTGTTGTTCGTGATGAGCATCGGGATCGGTGTCGGCGGATACGTCGGCGAGGTCGAGGGGACGGACTACCTGTCGTGGATCGTGCCCGGTGTGCTCGCCTCCACCGCCTTCCAGATGGCGGTCGGTGAGTGCACCTACACGATCCTCGGCGACTTCACCTGGGTGCGGGCGTTTCCCGCCATGTACTCGACGCCGGTCCGGGTGCGTGACATGGTCGGCGGCTGGCTGCTGTACATCCTGTTCCGGGTGCAGACCGTCGTGGTGTCGTTCCTGGTCATCACGTCCCTGTTCGGGGCGGTGCACTCACCGTGGGCGCTGGCCGCCCTGCCGGTGTGCGCGCTGCTCACCGTGGCGGTGGCGGCTCCCACGACGGCCTTCGCCGCGAGTGTGGACCACGACAGCTACTTCGCCGTGCTGTTCCGGCTGGTCATGATCCCGTCCGCGCTGTTCGCCGGGGTGTTCTTCCCCGTGTGGCGGCTGCCCGAGCTCGTCCGGCCCATGGCCTATGCCTCCCCGCTGTGGCACGCCGTCGCGCTCTGCCGCGCGGCGACACTCGGCACCGCTCCCCCCTGGCCGTTCTGGCTCCACGTCGGCTATCTCCTGATCTGGGCCGTCCTGGGCTGCGCCTGGGCCCTGTACGCCTTCCGCCGCCGGCTGCGGGACTGACCGGAGGAAGGACCCATGCTCACCACGCTCCTCGCCGCCCGCCTCCGCCACGGCGATGTGATCTCACCGGATCGGATCGCGTCGGTGATCCAGCGCAATGTCGGCGTGCTCCGGTCCGGGCCGCCGTACTACCTGATGGTGGTGTCCGGATTCTTCGAGCCGCTGCTCTACCTGCTGTCCATCGGTGTCGGCGTCGGCGCCCTCATCGGCGATCTCACCCTGCCCGATGGCCGGACGCTGTCGTACGAGCGGTTCGTCGCCCCGGCCATGCTGGCGGTCTCGGCGATGTCGGGGGCGCTGGCCGAGACGACGTTCACCTTCTTCTTCAAGCTCAAATACCTGAAGACCTTCGAAGCCGTCCTCGCCACGCCGGTGCGGCCACTGGAGATCGCGGCCGGCGAGCTCATCTGGGCGGTCCTGCGCTGCTCTCTTTATACGGGCGCGTTCTTGGCCGTCATGGTCGCGCTCGACCTGACCACGGCCGGCCGGGCACTCGCCGCCTTCCCCGCCACGCTCCTGGTCGGCATCGCCTTCGGGGCCGTCGGCATGGCGGTGAGCACGCTGCTGCGCGGCTGGCAGGACTTCGATCTCTTGACCACGGGCCAGTTCGCGCTCTTCCTGTTCTCCGGGACCTTCTCCCCCATACAGGACTATCCGCCCCTCATCCGGCTCCTGATCGATCTGACCCCGCTCTATCACGCGGTGGAACTGGTGCGGGGCCTCACCACCGGGCCCCTGTCATGGGACCTTTTCGGGCACGGCGCCTATCTGACGGCCATGACCGGGGCCGCGCTGCTGGTCGCCGGCAGGAGACTGTCGAAGGCTCTCTGCGACTGAGGCCATCCCTGGCCATAGAGGGACAGAAGGTGTCCTCTATCGGTCCTAGCCCGGCCTGGATCGCGCGGATCTGGTGGCGGCCGCCCGCGAACTGCTCGAGGACAGGCCTCTGACCTTCAGCGAGCTGGGCCGCGCGCTGGCTGGACGGTGGCCGGAATGCGACCCGGCCTCGATGGCCCAGACGGTGCGCGCGTGCGTTCCCCTGGTCCAGGTCCCACCACGCGGAGTGTGGGGACAGAGCGGGCCCGCCGCTCACCAGACGGTGGAGGCCTGACTCGGACGCCCGGAGGAACTGATCGCCTAGGGCACTCGCATGCTGGCCTTCCCGGCGGCGAAGGCAAAGGTCCACGACATCGTGCTGGAGGCGCCACAGCCAGGAGGGTGTTGATCACTGGGTCGGGAATCCCGCGGTGGCCGGCGAGGTTTGCATGACCGTGATCTGCGCGTACGCGTAGATCGGGTCGTCACGGCGCGGCGCGGATCCGCGCCGTCACTCGCAGGCGGGGGTGCGCAGGTGCACGGTGAGTACAAGGTTCCCGGCGGGAAGCTGGTGGTCGCCGATGTCGGCCTGCGCGACGGCAGGCTCCACGGCGTACGCATCAGCGGGGACTTCTTCCTGGAGCCCGACCACGCCCTCGAGGCCATCGACCAGGCCCTCGAAGGCAGCCCCTCGGAGCTGGAGGCCCGCGACCTCGCCGCGCTCATCCAGGCCGCGCTCCCCGCCGGCACGCTGATGTTCGGCTTCTCCGCTGAGGCCGTCGGGATCGCCGTCCGCCGGGCCCTCACGCACGCCTCCGGCTGGCGCGAGCATGACTGGCGGCTCATCCACGAAGGACCGCAGGACCCCGCCCTGCAGATGGCCCTCGACGAGGTGCTGGCCGAGGAGGTCGCCGCCGGTCGCCGCCCGCCGACGCTGCGGGTATGGGAGTGGGCGTCCCCCGCTGTGATCATCGGCAGCTTCCAGTCCCTGCGCAACGAGGTGGACCCCGAGGGCGCCCGCCGGCACGGCGTGACCGTCGTACGGCGCATCAGCGGCGGCGGGGCCATGTTCGTCGAACCCGGCAACACCATCACCTACTCGTTGTACGTCCCGGACTCCCTCGTGGCCGGGATGTCCTTCGCCGACAGCTACGCGTTCCTCGACGACTGGGTGCTGGAGGCGCTGGGAGACCTCGGCGTCAAGGCGTGGTACCAGCCGCTCAACGACATCGCCTCGGAGCAGGGCAAGATCGCCGGCGCGGCGCAGAAGCGCCTCACCGCCGGGGCGGTGCTGCACCACGTCACCATGGCCTACGACATCGACGCCGACAAGATGCTGGAGGTGCTCCGGGTGGGCCAGGAGAAGATCTCCGACAAGGGCATCGCCAGCGCCAAGAAGCGGGTGGACCCCCTGCGGCGGCAGACGGGGCTCCCGCGGGCCGAGGTCATCGAGCGGATGGTGGCGTCGTTCCGCCGGCGCAACGGGCTGACCGACGACCGGCTCCGCCCCGAGGAGCTGAGCCGCGCGGAGAACAAGGTGGCCGAGAAGTTCGGCACCGAGGAATGGACCGCGCGCGTCCCCTGAGAATCCGGGCGCCGGAGCGTGGACGACTCTGACGTGCGGCCGTGTGATCGGTGTGTTCGGTGGCCCCTGAGCGGGCGACCGAACACACCGATCACGGTCGACCGCGCATGACCACCGTCGGGTCAGAGCTTGCGGCCCACGCCCGCGTACATCCAGCGGGTGCCCTCGCCGCGCCCGGCGCCGGAGCGCCACTGCGGCACCCACACCACGCCCGGGTCCACCAGTTCGAACCCCTGGAACAGTTCCTCGACCTCCGCGCGGGTGCGGCTTCGCAGCTGGACGGTGGCGTTCTTCCAGGCGTCCACGGCCTGAGATCCCGGGTGGCCTTCCACGGTGCTGTGGGACAGGATGAGGTGGCTGCCGGGGACGACGGCCTCGCGGAACACCTCGATGATGTCCCGGGCCTGCTCGTCCGTGGCGAAGTGGAGTACGGCCAGCATGAGGACCCCGACCGGCCGGGAAAAGTCGATCATGGCCTGGGTGGAAGGGTGGGCCAGGATCGTCTCGGGCTCGCGGGCGTCGGCCTGGATCACCGTCGTGGTCTTGGAGGGCGGGAGCAGCGCGCGCGCGTGGGCGAGCACGATCGGGTCGTTGTCGGTGTAGACGACGCGGGCGTCCGGGACCAGGGACTGCGCCACCTCGTGCACGTTGCCCTGGGTCGGCAGGCCGGTGCCGAGGTCGACGAACTGCGTGATGCCCGCTTCGACGGCGAACCGGATGGCGCGGCCGAGGAACGCCCGGTTCTCCCGGGCCGCCCGCGGGATGTCGGGACCGTTCTGGACCGCGACCTTCGCGGCGGCCCGGTCGACCTCGTAGTTGTCCTTGCCGCCGAGGAAGACGTCGTAGATCCGGGCCGGGCTGGGCTTGTCGGTGTCGACCCCGGCGGGCGCGGATTCCCGCTCATGCCGGTTCGGTCCTTCGCCCCCGGTTCGGTTATTTTTTCCCGTTCGCCTGTCTTCTCCAGCCACATGATCACGGTACCCCGCCGGCGCCGGACCGCGTCCTCTCGCCTGTTAGGTTCTGCGGGTGGATCGGCGCACGGTGCCACGGGCCCGGGTCGCGGTGGCGGTGGTGTTCGCGGTGCACGGTGCCGTGAGCGGCAGCTTCGCCACGCGCATCCCCTGGGTCCAGGACCGGATCGGTGCCGGGGAAGGCGCGCTCGGGATGGCCCTCCTGGCCCCCGCCGTCGGCTCCCTGGTGGCCATGCCGATGGCCGGGCGCCTGATCCACAGCCGAGGCGGACGGTCGGCCACCCGATGGCTGCTGGCCGCGTGGTGCGCCGTGCTCGCGCTCCCGGCGATGGCCCCGAACCTCCCCGTCCTGTGGGTCTCCCTGGTGGTGTACGGCGCGGCCGCGGGCATGTGCGATGTCGCGATGAACGCCCAGGGGGTGGTGGTCGAGCAGCGCCTCGGCCGCTCGATCATGTCCGGGCTGCACGGGGGGTGGAGCGTGGGCGGACTCGCCGGGGGCGCACTGGGCGTGGTGGCCGCCCACCTGGGCCTGGACGCCCGATGGCACCTGGCCGGGGTGGCGCTGCTGCTGCTCGCGGTCGGAGGCGTCGCCGGGCGTGGCCTGCTGGAGGCGCGGCCGCGACCGGGCGAGCAGGCCCCGCCGCGGTTCGCGCTCCCCTCCCGTACCGTCCTGGTCATCGGCCTTGTGGGGTTTTGTGCGGTCTTCGCCGAGGCGGCGAGCCAGGACTGGTGCGCGGTCTATCTCGAGCGGGTCACCGGGGCATCGCCGGGCGTCGCCGCCGCGGGCTTCACCGCGTTCGCCGGCGCGATGGCCCTCGGAAGGCTCACCGGGGACCTGGTGGTGCGCCGTCTCGGCGCGGTCACCACCGTCCGCGCGGGCGGGCTGTCGGCCATCGCGGGCGGCGTGCTCGTGACCACGGCCGCCTCCCCGCCTCCGGCGATCGCCGGGTTCATGCTGATCGGCCTGGGCATAGCGGTGGTCGTCCCCCTGGCCTTCGCGGCCGCGGGCAACGCGGCGCCCACACCCGGCCAGGGTGTGGCGGGGGCCGCGACCATCAGCTACACCTCCGGGTTCATCGCCCCGAGCGCCATCGGGGCCATCGCCCACGTCAGCTCGCTGTCGGCCTCGTTCGTCCTGGTCACCGCGATCAGCGCCGCCATGCTCCTGGCGGCCGGCGTACTGAGACAGCCCGCCCGCCACGGCCCGCGTCTCGGCCCGGACTCGCGGCCCGCATCGCGCTAGAGGTTCAGCCGAGAATGCCGCGGTCGTACGCCACGGCGACGGCCGCGGCCCGGTCTTTGACGCCCAACTTGCCGTAGATGTGGGTGAGGTGGGTCTTTACGGTGGCCTCGCTGACGAACAGGACGGCGGCGATCTCACGGTTCGATGTGCCCTTGGCGACGAGGCGCAGCACTTCGCGCTCGCGGGTGCTCAGCGACTGGTTTGCCGGTGCCCTCACTCGCGAGACCAGACGTGAGGCGATGGCCGGTGACAGCACCGTCCTGCCCTCGGCCGCCGCCCGTACGGCGGCGAAGAGCTCGTCGCGCGGCGCGTCCTTGAGTAGATAGCCGGTGGCGCCGGCCTCGATGGCCGCGAGGGTGTCGGAGTCGGTGTCGTACGTGGTGAGCACGAGCACCTTGCAGCGCAGCCCGCGGCGGGCCAGCTCCGTGATCGCGTCGACCCCGCTGCCGCCCGGCATCCGCAGGTCCATCAGGACCACATCGGGGTCGAGCCGGGTGGCGAGCGCGATCCCCTCGATCCCGTCGGAGGCCTCCCCGACGACCTCGAAGCCGGCGGAGGAGGCGAACATGCCGCGCAGACCGTCCCGTACGACGGGATGGTCGTCGACGACCAGCAGGGTGATGGTGCGCTCAGCCATGGCGCACCAACGGTACGCGAGCGGACACGGCCGTGCCCTGCCCCGGCTCGGACTCGATGTCGATGGTTCCGGCGATGCGTTCGGCGCGGGTGCGCATGCCGCCGAGGCCGAAGCCGCGGGCGGTCTCACGCCGGGGCAGCGCGAGTGGATCGAAGCCGCGGCCGTCGTCGCGGATGTCCAGGCTCACCTCGTCGTCCATGTACGAGAGGGTGACGCCGACCCGGGTGGCGTGGGCGTGCCGGCCGGCGTTGGCGAGCGACTCCTGGGCGATGCGGAGCAGGGTGGCCTCGACCTCGTCGTGCAGCGGCTCCACGGTTCCGGTGACGGTGAACCCGGCTCGTACGCCCGTCGATACCGACCATGCTTCGACCATCTTCTTCAGGGCCTCTGGGAGGGCGTCATGCTCCAGCGCTCCCGGTCCGAGGTCCTGGACCGAGCGACGGGCCTCCCTGAGGCTCTGCCGGGCGAGGGCCGCGGCGCGCTCGACGTGGCTGCGGGCGGTCGCGGGGTCCGCGTTGTCGGTGGCCGCCTGGAGCTGGGTGATGATGCCGGCCAGGCCCTGGGCGATGGTGTCGTGGATCTCGGCGGCGAGGCGTCGGCGTTCGTCGTTGACGCCCGCCTCCCTGGCCTGGACGAGGAGCTGGGCGTGGAGCGCCGCGTTCTCCTGCAGCGCCTGCTCCAGCTGGGCGTTGGTGCGCTCCAGCTCCGCGATCGTGGCCACCCTGGCCTTGGCGTTCTCGGTCTCCTGGGCCCCCAAGCGGCCGAAGATGAGAGAGAGCGAGGCATTGAGCGCGAAGAGCCCGCCGAAGGCCAGCCACTGCGTGCTGCCGGTCGGCGGCAGACCGCCGGACTGTGAGCCCGCCATGGTCATGGCGGTGG
>DASYNF010000023.1:0-6998 GCA_036008685.1 Actinomadura sp.
GCCTGCCGCAAGCCGAAGCCGGATCTGATCCAGCGGTGCGACCGGGAGCTCGAGACCGGTGGCGCCCTGAAGCGGCTCTACGACGAACTCGTGAGCCGAGAGGTCACCCCCGACTGGCTGGACCGCTGGAAGAAGATCGAGGCGGGAGCGAGTGCGCTCAACTCTTTCGAGCTCTTCGTGATCCCGGGTCTGCTCCAGCGGCCCGGTTATGCTCGCGCAATCCTTGAGGCCGGATATCCCACGTCCCTCGATATCGACGCACGGGTGAACGCCAGGCTCGAACGGCAGCAACTGCTCACCCGCGATGATCCGCCGATGTTCGTCGCCGTCATGGACGAGACGACCTTACGGAGACCCATGGGCGGACCGAAGGTGATGCACGACCAGCTCATGCATCTGGTGGAGATCTCCGAGCGGCCGAACATAGTTCTGCACATCGTTCCCTATGAGGTCGGCGCATACGCCGGTCTTACCGGTCCTTTCGTCATAGCTCTCCTTGATGGCGATGAGATCGTCTACCAGGATGCGGCGTTGAGCGGACATGTCATCGAGAACCCACACGACGTCGCGATCTTCAAAAGGATGTGGGAGGCGCTCAGGTCGGACGCGCTTCCCAGAACCGCCTCTCTCAAGCTGATCATGGAGGTAGCCCGACAGTGGAACTGAAGTGGAGAAAGGCCTCACGGAGCAATGCCAATGGCGGCAACTGTGTGGAGGTGGCGTGCGGGTCGGGGGCCATCGCCGCAAGGGACAGTAAGGACCCTCAGGGCGCACATCTCTGGTTCTCGGCTCGCGAGTGGCGGAGCTTCGTCGCCGAGGTCAAGGCGGGCCGGCTCGATCGGTAGGCCGCAAAGAGGTTCGCGGATGCGTTCCTGTCAGCGGATGTCAGGTACGGCTGCCAGCCTGAGGCCATGGAGCTCTTGACGACCCGGCGGCTCAACCGCGCGACGCTCGCGCGGCAGATGCTGCTGCGACGGGAGAAGACCGACGTCGTCACGGCGGTGTCGAGGCTCGCCGGCATGCAGGCGCAGGAGCCGAGGCATCCCTTCACCGGGTTGTGGACCCGGGTGGAGGGGTTCCGCCGTGAGGACCTGCACCAGGCGTTGCACGATCGGCTTGTCGTGCGGGGCACGTTGATGCGGGCCACGCTGCATCTCGTCGGCGCCACGGACTACGCGGCCGTCCGCCCGGCGCTCCAGCCCGCGCTCGCGGGTGCGGTGAGCGGGCGCGGTGACCTGTTCGCCGGGCTCGACCTGGACAAGGTGCTGCCCGTGGCCCGGTCGCTGCTCCTGGAACGGCCCCGTGACTTCGATGAGCTGCGCCGGCTGTTGAAGGCCGAGTTCCCCGACGTCAACGAGCGTGGACTCGGTCATGCCGTACGGACCCGGCTTCCGCTCGTCATGGTGCCGACCGAGGACCGGTGGGGATTCCCCACGGCGGCGGCCTTCGCGCTGACGGAGCAATGGCTCGGCGCGGAGCCGCCGGGGGAGAAGGCGGAGGATCTCGTCCTGCGCTACCTGGCGGCGTTCGGCCCGGCCACCGCCGCCGACGCGCAGGCCTGGTCCGGGCTGAAAGGACTCGGGCCGTGCTGACCGGGCCTCGTCCCCGGTTGCGGGTCTTCCACGACCAGCGCGGCCGAGAGCTGTTCGACCTCCCGGACGCGCCGCGTCCGGCCGAGGACGTCCCGGCTCCGGCCCGGTTCCTGCCCGACTTCGACAGCCTCGTTCTCTCGCATGCCGACCGTACCCGCGTGATCGCCGACGACCACCGCGGCCGGGTGGTGACCAAGAACCTCCGCGTCCGGGCCACGTTCCTGTGGGACGGCTTCGTCCGCGGCACCTGGCGGGCACAGCGCGAGCACAAGGCCGCCCGCTTGCACCTGACCGCCTTCGAACCCCTCCCGGACACGGCGATCTCCGAGCTCGCCGAGGAGGGGGAGGCCCTCCTGGGATTCCTGGAGCCGGAGGCCTCCGCGCTCGACGTCCAATGGACCCAGGAGGGGTGACAAGGTCCTTCGGCTCTCCGAAGGAGTGCCGGCCGCGCCACCCGTACGAATGAGCGATCGTGCTCCGCCAGAGCGGCGATGTCGCAGCTCGCGCGAAGGACCACGTCCAGCGCCCGTTGGGGATCGGAGGCCTGGTGATCAGGCGACAGCCGCGGGCGCTGCGGAAGCGGTCAGTCGAGCTCGTCGGCCGACCGGGCGCCGTGATCGCGCAGCCATGCGGCCAGGCCGTCGGCGCCGGCGCGGCGGGTGGCGTCCAGCGGGGTCAGCCGGTCGTGGCCGACCCAGTCGATGTCGCCGCCGTGCTGGAGGAAGAACTCCGTGGCTTCGCGCCGGCCGCCGTGGCAGGCCGACCACAGGCCATGGGTGATGTCCTCGGGGGTGGGCGGGGGGGCTGCGGCGAAGTGCGCGCGCACCCGGTCCATCAGTCCCAGCGCGGCGGCCTCCCACAGCAGCGTGCCGGCGCCGCGTTCGATCAGCCGCCGGGCGGCGTTCCACTGCGCGAACGCGCACGCGTCCGAGATGGCGGTGCCGCCGCCGATCACCGCTCCGGTGGCTTCGATATCGGCTCCGGCGTCGAGCAGCGCGTCGAGTGCCGCCACGTCATCGCTACTGGCCGCCCAGTGCAACGGCGTCTCGGTGTGGGAGCCGGCGAACCGGCCGTTGACATCGGCACCCGCCTCTACCAGCACCTCGATCATCTGCGGGCCGTTCGGGAAGTGACCGGGCCAGTCGGTGGCGACGTGCAGGAGCGTTCGCGACATCCCGCAGGGGTCACCGAGCCTGACCGTGGTCAGGTCCGGGTACATGTCCAGCAGCCGCCGCAGTGCGCCGACATCACCGGAGCGGATCGCCTCGACCGTGGCGACCGCGACCGGATCCTGCGTGTCCAGGTGTGCCATGGCCACCATCATGGGGCCACTGCCTTGGCTCCGCAGTCATCACCGGCCACCGCGGCGAACCTTCCTTCCGGCCTCCACGGGCCGATGTGACCGACCCTGATGGGTGACGGCCGGGCTCGCGGGCAGAGCAAGCCCATCCCAGGAAAAGGTACGGAGTCATGAGTGAGCAGTTCGACGCGATCGTGATCGGGATGGGCCCGGGTGGGGAGGTCACCGCCTCGAGGCTGCTGGAGGCGGGGTTGCGGGTCGCCGTGATCGAACGGGAGCTGATCGGTGGGGAATGCGCCTACTGGGCGTGCATCCCGTCCAAGACGCTCCTGCGGCCCGTCGAGGCCCGAGCCGAGGCCGCCCACGCCGCCGGGCTGACCGAACCCGCCCTGGACTGGGCCAGGCTACGGGATTACCGCGACTACATGATCCGCCACCTGGACGACTCCGGCCAGGTCGGCAGCTACCGCCAACAAGGGGCCACCGTCATCAAGGGCACCGCGCGCCTGGCCGGGTCCCGCCATGTCGAGGTCGGCGGACAGCGGCTGACCGCCGACCACATCATCGTGGCCACCGGCTCCACCCCGGCGATCCCTCCCATCGATGGGCTGGCCGACGTGCCGGTGTGGACCACCCGCGAGGCCACCACCCTGACCGAGATCCCGCGGCGGGCGGTGTTCGTCGGCGGCGGCGCCGTCGGGGTCGAACTCGGCCAGTTCCTGGCCCGCATGGGCACCCACGTGACCATCGTCCAGCGCGGTCGCCGCCTGCTCGACCGCGAAGACCCCCGGCTCGGCGACCTGGTCGCCCGGCGACTGGCCGCCGACGGCATCGACGTCCGTGTCGCCACCCGAACCCGGTCCGCCCACCGCGACGGCGGCGACACCATCGTGCAGCTCGACGATGGCACCCGTGTGCGCACCGACGTGATCGTGCTCGCCGCCGGCCGCACCCCGGCCACCGCCGGGTTGAATCTGGAAACGGCCGGTGTCCGGCCCGGGCCCCGAGGTGAACTCACCGTCGATGAGCACTGCCGAGCCGGTGAGGAACTGTGGGCACTCGGTGACGTCACCGGGGTCGCGATGTTCACCCACGTCGCCCAGTATCAGGGCCGCATCGTCACCGACAGCATCCTCGGCCGGTCCCGCGCCGCCGACTACACCGCGGTCCCCCGCGTGGTGTTCGCCCAACCCGAGATCGCCGCCGTCGGCCTCACCTGCGCCCAGGCCGAACAAGGGGGCGTCGATATCGTGACCACGGAGATCGACCTGCCCGAGAGCATCGCCCGCCCCTGGACCTACGAGACCGAACCCTCCGGCACCCTGGCGCTGAGCGCCGACCGGCACCGCCGCACCCTCGTCGGCGCATGGGCCATCGCGCCACTGGCCGGGGAATGGATCCACACCGCCGCCCTGGCCATCCGCCACCACCTTTCTATCGACGATCTCGCCGACGGCATCGCCCAGTTCCCGACCTACAACCAGGCCATCACCAAAGCCGCCGAAGAACTCACCCGCGACCTCTGACTCCGGCCGGCCAAGGCCGACCGGACAAGAGCCACGACACGGCCGCCGGCGGGCCCGAGCCGGCGTTGTTCGGCGCTGTTCGGCGTTATTGGTCGGAGACCGGCTGCATCTCGTCGCGGTAGACCCAGAACAACATCCTCATGTGCTGAGCCTCGGTGACGCTCCAGATCCGGTCGCCCCCGCCGTACGGGTCGAAGGCGAAGGACTCACCGCCCTTGGGGCCGGAGATCTTCCAGGCGTCCCGGCCGCCGTGGTCGCTGTAGATCGTGCCTGCGAGCACTTCGCCGTCCGACGCAGACAGCGAGGTGTCGTAGTAGACGCTCGTCTTCTGAGCCGTGGTGTAGTGCGCGACGACCCCTTGGATGCGTGGCGTGTAGGTGCCGTAGACCGTCGTGGAGGTGACGACCCCGTTGGCGTCGGTCTTCAGGGTCCCGTCGGAGTTGAGCGGCCATCGGACGACCCGTACCGGCTTGCCGGCGACGACCCCGGACGTCCGCCGGTATTCCGTGGTCACCAGGCCCGGCGTGGGGTAGCTGCGGTCGGCGGACACGGTGCTGAAGCAGAGGTTCCGGCTCGGCGAGTCCGGTGCCAGCGTGTCGCTCTTACAGGTGCCGGCCGAGGAGTCATAGACGTACCTGCCCTCCTCGAAGAGCGCGTACTTCTCCTGGTGGGCGTAGAACTTGCCGTCGGGGTCCAGGCCCAGGGTGTCCTTGCCGAGGGTGACCTCGTAAGGCCTCTTGAGGTTGAACACCCGGAACCCGCCCGCGGTGTCGGCGACATAGAGCCGTTCGCCGTCGACGGCGATGCCCCCGGCGTGCAACCCGAGGTCGTCCACTCCCTGAGCCGAGACGGCCGGCTTCGGCCGCAGGTCCGAGACCATGAGCCGCCCCGCCGCGCTCACGCTGGGGACGGCGAGCATCGCCACGCGATATTTCCCGCTCGTCTCCACGGCCGGGCGCGGTCCGACGGTGATCCGGGTCCGGCGGGTGTCCTTGTCGTTCCAGCTCAGCAACACGCCGTCGAGCGTGGACGTGCGGCTGATGGCCACGCCTTGCGGATACCACGAGTTGGCGGCGTCGCTGGGGAAGCACCAGGCGCCCATTGTGACCTTGCTGTCCAGCCCGTCCACCGCCGTACTGTCGGGAGTACAGCCGGTCTTCCACGTCAGCGTGTGCTCGCCGTCCGCCGCGGCCGTGGCCATCGACGTGGTCTTGATGCCGTGGGTCCCGTCGGCGACCAGGCCGTCGATCTCCTGGAGGGCTTGCGGGGCGGTCGGCTGCCATTTCAGCTTGAAGGCCACGCTGATCGTCTCGGTCTCACCGGGATGGGAGACGTCGACCGCGGCGACCGGAACCGCGTCGATCCGGGGTGTCGTCGTGAAGAGGGGGACGAGAGCGGCGGCGACCAGGATTCCGGGCGCCGCGATCGCACTGATCTGGACTTTCCGCATCTTTGCCTCGAAGTCAAAGATCGTGGACAAAACGTCCGCAATCTAACCGAGGTCAAGACTTTATGGAAGGTTGTTTTTAAATCGGCTTTGTGGTGTCCCGCACCTTTAGGCGAGTTTCAATCTATTTGTCTGGCTTGTGGCCAGTTCCGGCAGTCCCGGGTTCTGCTTCATGCCGGTACGGGCGGGCCGTTCATCGGGGCGGCCCGCCCGTACGTGCCATCCGGCTATCCGGTGACGGCGTCCTTCTCCTCCGGCACCTCGACCCCGAAGCGTTCGGCCAGCCCGGTCAGGTCACTCCAGGTGGCGTCGGGCTGGCTGATCGACCGGGTGGGCGCCAGGGTCATGTACGCGGCGGCCGCCGCGTGGTCGGGCGTCTTCACCGCCGCGGTCGCGCTGGCGCGGGGATTCGGCTCCCTCATCGGGCTGCGGATGCTGCTCGGGCTCGGTGAGGCGCCGATCATGCCGGCCAACTCCAAGGTCGTGTCGCAGTGGTTCCCGCCGCATGAGCGCGCCTTCGCCTCCAGCATCTTCAACTCGGGCACGGAGGCGGGCTCGGCGCTGTCGCTGCCCATCTGCACCGCGCTGATCGGCCTGTTCGGCTGGCAGTGGTCGTTCGCCTGCACCGGCGCCCTCGGGGTGCTGTGGGCCATCGGCTGGTTCATGATGTACCGCTCGCCGCACGAGCACCGCCGGGTGTCCGAGGCCGAGGAGGCCGCCGAGGCCGACGGTGAGAAGGCGCTCCGCTGGCGCGAGCTGCTCCGCTACCGCATGGTCTGGGGCATGGTGCTGGGCTACATCTGCCGCGCCTCCGTGTCCTACGGGTTCCTCGGGTTCGCCGGGGGGTCGGTCTGGTCCCTCCCCGCCGACGTCGCGCCGAGCCCGCGGAACGTGGCCTCACTCGCGGGCCTGCAGAACTTCGGTTCGCAGATCGGGGGCATTCTGTCCCCACTCGCCGTGGGCTTCATGGTCAGCATGTCCGGCGGGTACGTACTGCCGCTGCTCGTCATCGGCGCGGTCACGGTCCTGGGCGCGGCCATCTACGCGTTCATGATGAAGGTCGAACCGCTGCAGGTCTCGCGGGCCTGACGAGCACGTCGCCGCGGCACCCTCCTTCGGCGCCGTGGCCGGGC
>DASYNF010000024.1:0-7677 GCA_036008685.1 Actinomadura sp.
GGGAAGGCGCGCATCGGGGTGACCGTGACCGTCTCGTCCTCGCCGAACGTGCTCATCCGGGTCATGCACATCAGCCGCGGGCGTCCGTTGATCTCCGCGCTGCACGAACCGCACTTGCCGGCCTTGCAGTTCCACCGCACGGCGAGGTCACCGGCTTGGGTGGCCTGCAGCCGGTGGATGACGTCGAGGACCACCTCGCCCTCGTTCACCGCCACGGTGAAGGTCTGCAGATCACCTCCACCCGCGTCCCCTCGCCAGACCCGGAACGTCGCGGCATGACTCACGACGGGACCTCCTCGAAGATCTCGGCCAGCTCGGACGGCATCTGGGGGAGCGGCTGACGGGTCAGCGCCACCGCGCCGTCCGGTGCGCGCGAGCAGATGAGGTTGATCGTCGCCCACTCCGGATCGGGCGAGGGGAAGTCGTCGCGGGTGTGCCCGCCCCGGCTCTCCTCCCGTTCGAGGGCTGCCCGGGCGATGGCCTCGCTGACGGTCAGCATGTGTGGCAGGTCGAGCGCGAGATGCCACCCGGGGTTGTACTGCCGGTGCCCCTCCACCGAGAGGTTGGCGACCCGTTCCTTGAGCGCGGCGATCCGCTCGAGCGCCTGCTCCATCTCCGGCGCGGTGCGGATGATCCCGACGAGGTCGTGCATCGTCTGCTGCAGGTCGTGCTGCACGGTGTACGGGTTCTCGCCGCCCTCCCGCTCGAACGGCGCGAGCGCCGCGCGGCCTGCGTCGGCCAGCGCCGCGTCGGACAGCTCGATCCCGTGGGCCCGCCGGCGGGAGGCGTGCTCCGCCGCCGCCAGGCCGGCCCGCCGGCCGAAGACCAGCAGGTCCGACAGGGAGTTGCCGCCGAGCCGGTTGGACCCGTGCATGCCGCCCGCGACCTCGCCCGCCGCGAACAGCCCGGGCAGTCGGGCGGCCTCGGTGTCGGGGTCGACCTCCACGCCGCCCATCACGTAGTGGCAGGTGGGCCCGACCTCCATCGGCTCCTTCGTGATGTCGACCTCGGCCAGCTCCTTGAACTGGTGGTACATCGACGGCAGCCGCTTGCGGATGTACTCCGGCGAGCGGCGCGACGCGATGTCGAGGTAGACGCCGCCGTGCGGGGTGCCGCGGCCGGCCTTCACCTCGCTGTTGATCGCCCGGGCGACCTCGTCGCGGGGGAGCAACTCGGGTGGGCGGCGGTTGTTCTTCTTGTCGTCGTACCAGCGGTCGGCCTCGGCCTCGGTCTCCGCGGTCTCCTTGCGGAAGAAGTCGGGGATGTAGTCGAACATGAAGCGGTTGCCCGCGGAGTTCTTCAGGATGCCGCCGTCGCCGCGGACGCTCTCGGTCACCAGAATCCCGCGGACCGACGGGGGCCAGACCATCCCGGTCGGGTGGAACTGCACGAACTCCATGTTCACCAGCGTCGCGCCGGCCTGAAGCGCGAGGGAGTGACCGTCGCCGGTGTACTCCCAGGAGTTCGAGGTGACCTTGTAGGACTTGCCGATCCCGCCGGTGGCGAGCACGACCGAGGGGGCCTGCCAGGCGATGAAGCGCCCGGACTCCCGCCAGTACCCGAAAGCTCCGGTGATCGCTCTGTCGCCGCCCGCCCCACCGTCCCCGGTCGGTCCGGTGAGCAGCCGGGTGACCGTGCACTCCATGTAGACGTCGATGCCGAGCGCGACGGTGCGCTGCTGCAGCGTCCGGATCAGCTCCAGCCCGGTCCGGTCACCGACGTGGGCGAGCCGGGCATACCGGTGGCCGCCGAAGTCGCGCTGGCTGATCAGACCGTCCGGCGTGCGGTCGAAGAGCGCGCCCCAGTCCTCGAGCTCGCGTACCCGGTCCGGCGCCTCCTGCGCGTGCAGCTGCGCCATCCGCCAGTGGTTGAGCATCTTGCCGCCGCGCATCGTGTCGCGGAAATGCACCCGCCAGTTGTCCTCCGGATACAGATTGGCCATCGCTGCGGCGATGCCGCCCTCGGCCATGACCGTGTGCGCCTTGCCCAGCAGCGACTTGCACACGACCGCCGTCCGCGCGCCGCTCTCGTGGGCTTCGATGGCGGCTCGGAGGCCTGCACCCCCCGCCCCGACGACAACGACGTCGTACTCGTGCTTCTCGAGTTCCATCAGAAGAACCTCAGGTCCGAAATCGTGTCCGTGGCGACCATGAATACGTAGAAGTCGGCGAACGCGACGCTGAACAGCGACGCCCAGGCGAACTTCATGTGATGGGCGTTCAGCCGCGAGACGGCCGTCCAGAAGCGGTAGCGCAGCGGGTGCCGGGAGAAGTTGTTGAGCCGGCCGCCGACGATGTGCCGGCAGGAGTGGCAGGACAGCGAGTAGAGCCACAGCAGCGCCGCGTTGGCCAGGAGCACCAGGGTGCCGAGTCCCATGTGCCCCCACGCGCCGCTCTCGTCGCGGAAGGCGAGGACCGCGTCGTAGGTGAGGATCGCGTTGAAGACCAGTCCCGCGTAGAAGAAGTACCGGTGCACGTTCTGGAAGATCAGCGGGAACCGGGTCTCCCCGGTGTAGCGCCCGTGCGGTTCGGCGACCGCGCACGCCGGCGGCGACAGCCAGAACGACCGGTAGTAGGCCTTGCGGTAGTAGTAGCAGGTCAGCCGGAAGCCGAGCGGGAAGATCAGGATGTACAGCGCCGGGGAGATCCAGTCCGGCCCGGTGAACAGCTTCGGGAACGTGTCCCCCTCGCAGGCCGTCGTGAGGCACGGCGAGAAGAACGGGGAGATGTAGGGCTCGGCAAAGTAGTGCGCGTTCTGGAACGCGCGGAACGTCGAGTAGACGATGAACAGCACCAGCGCGATGGCGGTCAGCAGCGGCTGGAGCCACCAACGGTCCGTCCGCAGCGTCCGTGCCGCGATCGCCGCGCGGCGCGGTGCGGGCCCGCCGCTGCCCGGTCCCGGGGCGACCGCCCCGGTCCGGCGTGGAGTCGTCGCCGTCACGAGGCCGTGCGGCCTGGCGTGCCGAAACCTTCCGTGCGAGTCGCCGCCCCGTTCTGCTCCAACGACATCCGTGCCTCCAGCTTGCTGGTGACGCCGCCCACACTGGCGGAGGAGCGCATCTGACCACGGACGCCGGGCGGGGGAAAGGGGGACTACGGCGAGTCGCCACGCTCCGGCATGCGGCCGCTCCCGGCGCGGGCGGCGGCGCATATGGGTAGATCGACCGATTTCGAGCCTGTCCAGGCTCCCGGCCTCCTGTGCCGAGTGGCCGGGGCGCACCCGGCGGCGGAGGCTCTCAGGAGTCGGTGAGCAGAGCCGGCGGGCACGGCAGGAGCGCGCCTGGACGCATCGCACGCCGCCGCTCCGAGGGGAGTCCGCATGCAGGCGATGGTGTACCGAGGGCCGTACAAGATCCGGGTGGAAGAGAAGGACATCCCGGCGATCGAGCATCCGAACGACGCGATCGTCCGCGTGACCCAAGCGGCCATCTGCGGCTCTGACCTGCACCTCTATCACGGGATGATGCCGGATACGCGGGTCGGGATGACGTTCGGCCACGAGTTCATCGGCGTCGTGCACGAGGTGGGGCCCAGCGTTCGGAACGTCACGCCCGGCGACCGGGTGATGGTGCCGTTCAACATCTTCTGCGGCTCCTGCTGGTACTGCGCCCGGGGGTTGTACTCCAACTGCCACAACGTCAACCCGAACGCGACGGCGGTCGGCGGCATCTACGGCTACTCGCACACGTGCGGCGGGTACGACGGTGGGCAGTCGGAGTTCGTGCGCGTTCCGTTCGCCGACGTCGGCCCGTCGCCCATCCCCGACTGGCTCGACGACGAGGACGCCGTCCTGATGACCGATGCGGTTCCCACCGGCTACTTCGGCGCCCAGTTGGGCGACATCGTCGAGGGTGACGTGGTCGTGGTCTTCGGGGCCGGCCCGGTCGGGCTGGTCGCCGCGAAGTCGGCGTGGCTCATGGGCGCGGGACGGGTGATCGTCATCGATCACCTGGAGTACCGGCTGGAGAAGGCCCGCAGCTTCGCCCACGCGGAGACCTACAACTTCACCGAGTACGACGACATCGTCGTGGAGATGAAGAAGACGACGGACTTCCTCGGCGCCGACGTGGCCATCGACGCCGTCGGTGCGGAGGCCGACGGCAACCTCCTGCAGCACGTCACGTCCGCCAAGCTGAAGCTGCAGGGCGGTTCACCGGTGGCGCTGAACTGGGCCATCGACTCGGTGCGCAAGGGCGCCACGATCTCCGTGGTCGGCGCGTACGGGCCCATCTTCAGTGCGGTGAAGTTCGGCGACGCGATGAACAAGGGGCTCACCCTCCGGATGAACCAGTGCCCGGTGAAGCGGCAGTGGCCGCGGTTGCTCGAGCACGTGCGCAACGGCTACATCAAGCCCAGCGACCTGGTGACGCACCGCTTCCCGCTCGAGCACATCGCCGCGGGCTACCACGTCTTCTCGGCCAAGTTGGACGGATGCATCAAGCCGCTCGTCGTGCCGAGCGCGGCCTGAGGACAGGGAGACGACCATGGCCTACACACCCCAGAAGCCGCCGCTCGCCGAGCCCATCGAGAAACTGCGCGAACGCATCCCCGGCTGGGGCGCCGATCTCGATCCGAAGGACCGCCCGTCGGTGCCGAAACTGCAGTTCCAGGAGAACCTGACCGGAGCGCACTGGGAGTTCCCCGAGCGGCAGCCGGAGAGGTGGCCCCGCGAGCGCTCGATCGAGCACAAGTTCCTCACCCCGGTCTTCGGCACGGCCTGTCCGCCCAAGGGGGTGTCCGGCGCGATCCGCAAGCTCTCCTACCGCCGGTACAGCGAGGGACGGGCCGCGCACTGGTTGCTCCTCATGCTGGCCGACCGCGTCGATGCGTGGGAGAGCCACCTGGTGTCGTTCCTGACCCTCCACCCGGACAACCCGATCACCGAGACCGGCGTCCAGAGCGAGTTCTCCCACCACGGTCTCAGCTCACGGCTCGGGGTCAAGCGGGCCGACCTCGTGCACCAGCCCCTCGACCCGGTGATCGTGATGGGCCCGTGGGTCGCCGCGGCCGGTGCCGCCTCTGCCGGGGTCCGGACCCTGGTGAGGACTCTGCGGCACTGAGTGTGAGCAGTGCCCGGAGCGGGCACCGGTCCAGCTGCGACCCGGTTCGGAAGCGGAGACCAGCGTGGATTCGTGGGACGTGCTCGCCGACGCGGCGGAGAACCTCCGTCCCGCGCGGATGCAGATGGCTCTGTCGCTCGGCTGGCACATCGTCTTCTCGTGCTTCGGCATCGCCTTCCCGCTGATCACGGTCTTCACCGAGTGGCGCGGGCACCGCCGCCGAGACCCCACACTGACGGCCCTCGCGCACACGTGGGCGAAGGCCATGGGCGTGCTCTTCGCGGCCGGTGCCGTCTCAGGAACCCTGCTCTCGTTCGAGATGGGCATCCTCTGGCCGGGCCTGATGCAGCGCTTCGGTGAGATCTACGGGTTCCCCTTCGTGCTGGAGGGGTTCGCCTTCTTCATCGAGGCCATCTTCGTCGGCGTCTACCTCTTCGGCTGGAACCGGCTCTCGCCCCGGGCGCACATGCTCAGCGCCCTGCCGATGGCCGTCTCCGGCATGGCCGGGGCGTTCTTCGTGGTCGCGGCGAACGCGTGGATGAACAACCCGACCGGCTTCCGGATCGACGCGCAGGGGCGGGTCACGGACGCCCGGCCCTGGGCGGCGATGTTCGGTCCCTCCACCTGGCCGCAGGTGGTGCACATGCTGCTGGCGGCCTACATGGTCACCGGGTTCACCGTCGCGTCGGTCTACGCGGTGGGCATGCTCCGCGGTCGCCGTGACCGGCGGCACCGGATGGGGCTGCTGATCCCGCTCACCGTCGCGGCCGTGTTCACACCGGTGCAGATCGGTGTCGGCGACTGGATCGCCGCGACTGTCGCGGAGAACCAGCCGGCGAAGCTGGCGGCGATGGAGGGCCTGTACCGGACGACGGCGGGCGCCCCGCTGTCGTTGGGCGGCATCTACCACGACGACGGGCTGCACTACGCGCTGGAGATCCCCAAGGGGCTGTCGTTGCTGATCTACCGCGATCCCGATGGCGTGGTCGTGGGCCTCGAGGAGTTCCCGGTCGACGAGCGCCCGCCGGTCAACGTCGTCCACCTCGCCTACAACGCGATGGTGGGCATCGGCTCCGGGCTGTTGCTGCTCGCCGCCCTCTTCGGTTGGAACTGGTGGCGGCGCCGGCGCATACCGGACACGCCCTGGTTCCTGCGCGCCGTCGCGGTCGCGGGGATCGCGGCGGTCCTGGCCATGGAGGCCGGCTGGATCACCACCGAGGTCGGCCGTCAGCCGTGGATCGTCTACGGCATCCTGCGCACCGCCGACGCGGTCAGTCCGGCGCCCGGGCTCTTCCTCGGTTTCTACGCCGTGGCCGTGATCTACCTGGTGCTGACCGGGCTCACCACGTTCGTCCTCAGGCGGCTGGCGCGGAGTCCGGACACCGCGGCCCCGCAGGAGGTGGACGCCGGACCGCCCGACCCCACCGCCGACGAGCTCGCCGTGCGATGACTCTGGCCGAGCTGGTCCTCAGCATCATGTTCGTCGGGCTGATCGCCTACGGGCTGTTCGGCGGCGCCGACTTCGGCGCCGGTATCTGGGACCTGCTGGCCGGCGGCACCCGCGGCGGTGCGCGGCAGCGGGGCCTCATCGAGCGCTCGATCGCGCCGATCTGGGAGGCCAATCACGTCTGGCTGATCTTCGTGCTCGTCGTCCTCTGGACGGCGTTCCCGGGCGCTTTCGCCGCCGTCGTCAGCACGCTCTACATCCCGCTCACGCTCGCCGCATTCGGGATGATCGCCCGTGGTGCCGCGTTCGCGTTCCGGAAGAGCATCAGCACCCTGGGCATGCGCCGTTTCCTCGGCGCATCCTTCGCGCTGTCCTCCCTGGTCACCCCGTATTTCCTCGGTGCCGTCGTGGGCGGCGTCGCGTCGGGCCGGGTCCCCCCGGGGATCGCGGCCGGCGACGTCGTCACCAGCTGGGTCAACCCGACGTCCGTGCTCGGGGGAGTGCTCGCCGTGCTCGTCTGCGCATACCTCGCGGCGGTGTTCCTCTGCGCGGACGCCCGCCGGGAAGGCGCCGTCGACCTTGTCGATCAGTTCCGTCTCCGCGCCCTCGGAACCGCGACGGTCACCGGCCTGGTCGGCCTGGCCGGCCTCTTCGTGCTCCGGGCCGACGCCCCTCTGCTGTTCGACGGTCTGACCGGGCGGGCCGCGCCGGTCGTGGTGCTCTCGGTCGCGGCGGGCTTGGCTGCGCTCGTGCTGCTCGCGCTCCGGCGCTACGTCGCGGCGCGGGCGACGTCGGCACTCGCCGTCACCGCGATCCTCGTCGGCTGGGCCGTGGCCCAGTACCCCTATCTGCTGCTTCCCGAGCTGACCATCGAGGAGGCGGCCGCGGGCCGGCCGACCCTGGTGGCCGTGCTCGTCGCGCTGGTGGCCGGCGCGGTGGTCCTGCTCCCGGCGCTGCTGTACCTCTACGTCCTCTTCCAGCGGGGTCCCCTTCCAGCGAGCGCCGCCGGGCACCGGTGACGTTCCGGGCGCCGGGAGCGGCCCGCCGTGGTACTCCGTGCCCATGAGTGACAGCGAGTACGTGATCGGGCGCCGGGCGGGCGCGGACGGTCGCCCGGTCGGGGAGCGTCACGCCGTGATCGCCGCTGCGGCGCGGAAGGAGGGCCCGTTCC
>DASYNF010000025.1:0-57773 GCA_036008685.1 Actinomadura sp.
CCCGTTCCAAGGTCATGCCGAAATGGGTCCGGTAGGCGTCCAGTAGGCCGGCGTCGGAAAGGACGCGTTCCTCCCGCTCGCCGTGGACGGTGTGGATCAGCCTGGCGCCGCTGAGGGTGACCCGGCCGGTTTCGGTGAGCAGGGAGCAGGTCGGCGACCGGGTGAAGTGCGACTGTGGTGAGGTCTGCTGCCACCAGGAGGTCGGGACGAAGTCGGCCAGCTCGTACGGCCGGAGGTCGAGCCGATACTGCGGCTCGCCGTCCATGATGACGTCGAGGTCGCCGTACCCGGCCCGCTCACCGGCTTCGACCACCTGGAAGATCCCGCCGGTATCGCGCTGGTCGTGCCGTGCGCCCAAGCGCAGCGGGTGGTGGCTGAACGCGCCGAACCCGACGTCGACCAGCCAGGACTCGGCCAGATCGATCCGCAGTGCCAGGTGGTCGAACGGCGGCCCCACCGTGCCGCCGCCGAAGACGCGTGCGGACAGCAGCGTCACCCGGTAGCCGAGCGCTCGGAGAAGCGCGGCGAAGGCGCCGTTGAGTTCGTAGCAGAACCCGCCCCGCCGCCGGCCGACGACCTTGTCGATCAGCGCCCGCTCGTCCAGCACGATCGGTTCGCCGAGGTGGATGTCGAGGTTCTCGAAGGGCACCGTGGCCAGATGAGCCCGCTGCAGCTCCCGTAGCGCCTGGGCGTCGGGGCGCGTCGGCCGTGCGGCCCCGATCCGGGCCAGATAGGCGTCCACGTCCGAGTCGTTCATCAGGTCCTCCGTAGCGGATACGTCCATGCCCGAGCCATTCAGCCATGCCGCTGCGGGTCGCGCCATCGGCCGCTGGTCCTAGGCCTTCAGACCGAGTCACCGGTGCCGTTCGCAATCGGCCATTGACGCGGTGATCGACCGTCGTCTGGAATCAAGATCGGCACCCTGTGCGTCACCGGATCCCCGGACAAGCCCTCCAGGAGGCAGATCATGCAACAGGCGCCGCTGACCATCCTGTTCATGCCGGAGAGCGCCTACGGTCCGACGAACAACTGCGGAGGCCGGCGCCTCGCCGCCGTCAGCTCCCACCGGCGAAGTCCGTGATCAGCTTGGCGAGCTCGCCCGGCCGCTCGGCGACCATGGCGTGGCTGGCTCCTTCGACGCGAGCGACACGGAGAGCGGGATTGGCGCCCGCCGCCTCGGCCAGCCGGTTGTCGAATCCGCGCCGGTAGGCGGCATAGAGCTCGTCGAAGGGCTGTTGCTCCGGCAGGTCCTCCGTGGCGAGGACGACCAGGAGGGGGCACCTGACCCGGCGATAGACGGAGATGACGTCGAGCGTTCCCATCGCCGTCCGGAGTCCTTCGAGGATGTCGGGCAGCGGCCGCATCCACGTATGGCCGTCCCGGGTGAGGAGGTTGCGCCGGAAGCCCTCGACCGCCATGTCCTCGGGGGCGCCGTGCCGGCGCGCCATCGCGCGCTGTGCCTCGAGTGCCGCTTCGAGGTCCGCGGGGGTCAGCGCCTTGGCCTGGGCGGCGCTCATGGCCGAGAAGGCGGCGTGGAGCCGGTCGAGTTCCGCGCTCGCCCGGGCGGGGTCGAGTCCGGCGCACTGGTCCGGCCGGCTGGGCGGTGGGGTGCCGTCGAAGCTCACCGCCGCAGGGCACTCGGGGTGGCGTTCGGCCCACATCGCGGCGATCATGCCACCGAGTGACCACCCCACGACGGCGGGCTCGTGCAGGCCGAGCCGGTCGCTGAGCGCTTCGAGGTCGCCGAGGATCGCCTCCCATTCCCACGGCCCGTCCCCTGAGCGGCCGTGCCCGCGCAGGTCGATGGTGACGACCCGGAAGCGCGGCGACAGCTCCCGGGCGAGCACGTTCATGGTGGCCAGGTTGGCGCCCGCGCCGTGGAGGAGAAGCACGGGTGGACCGGATCCGCCGAAGTCGCGTACCGCGATGGGGACGCCTTCGGTGGGCACGATGTGGTCCGTTTCGGACACGTTGGCTCCTCTCATGACGTAGGGGACCGCCGGTTCAGGCGCGCTCGTACGGACTCGGGCGTGACGCCGCCGTCGGGATGGCGGTCCAGCTTGCCCCGCGTGACCAGGTCGTGGACTCCCTGCCGGGTGATGCCGAGCATCGCGCCGGCCAGCGAGTACGACACCGCCCGCGCGGTCGGATGCCCGACTCGCCTGACCACGACCTGTCCCAGCGGGGTACGCCACCATTGCGCGGGCGGGTCGAAGGGCGTGTCCCCCGGGTACAGGGTCGAGATCACCCGGATGATCGTGTTGGCCGCGGCCCGGTCGTCGCCGTCGAGCATCCGGGTCGCCCAGGTCTCGGCGCGTGTACGGACCGTCCGCCGCACGGACTCGATCGAGTCGTCACCGTCGAGCAGGATCTCCAGCGGATCGAGGAGGCGGACATCGATGATCCGGATCAGCTGGTCGACGAGCTCGGTGCGGATGGCCGGCCCCCTCGGCTCGAGGCGTCCGTCGAGGCGGACACCGGTCGGGATCGGCGGCGCGGGCGGGCCGCCGACGACTACTTGACATGGATCGTCCAGTACTTGTCAGTGAGTGTCAAGTAGTGGTCACCTCGCCGTCGCCCGGCCTCCACCGGCGAGACGGCCCGGCCGGTATCGGCCATTGACGCGGTGATCGACCATCGTCTGGAATCAAGATCGGCACCCTATACACGTCACCGAACCCGCCGGCCAAGCCCTCCAGGAGACAGAACATGCGGCAAGCACCGCTGACCATCCTGTTCATGCCGGAGAGCGCCTACGGTCCGACGAACAACTGCGTGGGGATCGGGGACGTGCTGCGGCGGCGTGGTCACCGGGTGGTCTTCGCCGCCGAGGCCTCCTGGAAGGGAAAGCTCGCGCCGCTCGGCTTCGAGGAGGACCTGGTCGATCTGGCCCCGCCCGCCGACGACGCCGGCCAGGAGGACGCGGGCCGGTTCTGGAAGGATTTCATCCGGGACACCGCCCCGGAGTTCCGCAAGCCGACCATCGAGCAGCTCGGCACCTGGGTCAAGCCGGTGTGGGAGGAGCTCATCGGCGGCGCGCGTCACTGCGAGCCGCGGCTGAAGGCCATCATCGACCGGGTCCGGCCGGATGTCATCGTCGAGGACAACGTCGTCGGCTTCCCGGCCCTGACGACCGCGGGCGTGCCGTTCGTACGGATCGTGTCCTGCAATCCCCTGGAGATCGAGGGAGCGGGGGTCCCGCCGGCCTTCTCCGGCTACCCGGCCGGCGACCCTTCGGGCTGGGCCGGGTTCCGGGCGGAGTACGACCGTACCCACCGCGCCATGTGGGCCGAGTTCAACGCGTGGGTGATCGAGCAGGGTGCCGCGCCGCTTCCGGACCTGGAGTTCATCCACGAGGGCGACCTGAACCTGTACGTCTATCCGGAGGCGGCCGACTACACCACCGATCGGCCGCTGGGGCCCACGTGGCACCGCGTGGACTCCTCCGTACGGCGGACCGACGGGGAGGTCGCGCTTCCCCCGCACATCGCCGCGGGGGACGGCGCGCTCGTCTATTTCAGCCTGGGCTCACTCGGCTCGGCCGATGTCGAGCTCATGCGAAAGGTCATCGCCTGTCTCGCCCGTACACCGCACCGCTACATCGTCTCCAAGGGTCCGCTGCACGAGGAGATCGAGCTCGCGGGCAACATGTGGGGTGCGGAATTCCTGCCGCAGGTCTCGCTCCTGCCGCTCGTCGATCTCGTGATCACCCACGGCGGCAACAACACGGTCACCGAAGCCCTGCATTTCGGTAAGCCCATGATCGTGCTGCCGCTGTTCTGGGACCAGTACGACAACGCTCAGCGGGTCCACGAACTCGGCTACGGCATCCGGCTGGACACCTACGGATTCGGCGACGCCGAGATGCACGCCGCCTTGGACAGGCTGCTCGGCGACACCGGATTGCGGGAAAAGCTCGCGGTCATCGGCGCGGACATCCGTGCCAAGGATGGTCTCCGGCATGCGGCCGACCTGATCGAGGCTCGTGCGGTCGCCCGGACCGGAGATCGATAGCGTTGTGGGCAGGGGGAGGGGCCTTGCCATGCCGCTGCCCGGCCACACGCGAAGGGCGGAACCGACCGTGACCGAACGTATCGCCGACGTCGAGATACCGGACAGCCGGATCGTCACCGAAGCCACCGAGCTGGTACGCGAGGCGGAGAGCCCGCTGCTGTTCCACCACTCGAGGAGGGTCTTCCTCTTCGGGACGCTGCAGGGACGCCGCCGGGGGCTCGTGGCCGATCCGGAGCTGCTCTACGTGGGCGCGATGTTCCACGACCTCGGCCTGACCGAGCGCTACCGCCGCACCGACCAGCGGTTCGAGATCGACGGGGCCGACGAGGCACGGCGGTTCCTGCTCGCGCACGGCATCCCCGAGGAGACGGCCCGCCAGGTCTGGCTGGGCGTCGCGCTCCACACGACGCCGGAGGTTCCCTGGCACCTGGAGCCCGAGATCGCCCTCGTCACCGCGGGCGTGGAGACCGACGTGCTCGGCTTCGGTCGTTCGGACCTCGATGAGGCCCAGATCGACGCGGTCACCGCCGCCCACCCGAGGCCCGACTTCAAGAAGCAGATCCTCGCGGCGTTCACCCAGGGCAACAAGGACCGGCCCGACACCACCTTCGGCAACGTCAACGCCGACGTGCTCGCCCATTTCCTGCCCGGATTCACCCGCGCGGACTTTGTTGACACGATTCGGAACTCCGCCTGGCCCGAGTGACCGGCCACCCGTGGTTCGGGCAGTGGTTTGGCGTGTGGCGTGAGAGGTACGCCTACCTCCTGGGCTCTGGAGCGGACTCGCACGCCCCAAAGGGGATGATCCGGACGGCCGGGTTGTCTCCTGTCCTCATATGCGCCCCGCTGATTTGGCCGATCGGACAACCCGGTCCGAGAGCCCGACTTGTACGTTCGTCGGTACCGCACCCGCGGGAGCCGTAGCCGGCGAAGCAACAAGGAGAAACAACGGTCGTGCGCTCACCGGCCGGCGATGAGATCGTCGACAAGGTCGCCGCGGAAGCGTCCCAGGATGCCAGGCGCGCCGCGGAGTCCGCGGGCGTGACCATCCGGGCCGCGGAGTCCGTACCCGAGCTGGAGGAGCTCATCGCGGTAGGCGAGGCGGTGTGGGGGCCGAACGGCACCTTCGCGTCGCCCGAGATGCGGGCGATCGCCTTCGCCGGCGGCGTGGTGCTCGGCGCCTACGACCCCGCCGACGAGCAGAGCGGTCCCGTCGGATTCCTGGTCGGTTTCCTCGGCTGGAACGACGGCCTGCACCTCCACTCCCACCAGACCGGCGTGGTCGCGGGCCGGCGCGGCGCCGGAGTGGGCTACGCGCTCAAGCTCGCGCAGCGGGAGATCTGCCTCCGCCACGGCGTCGAGGAGGTGCGCTGGACGTTCGACCCCATGGTCCTCCGCAACACCTCGTTCAACCTGGGACGCCTCGGCGCCCGGGCCGCGCGGTTCCTGCCCGGCTTCTACGGGGAGATGAGCGACGCGGTGAACAGCGATGACCTGTCCGACCGCATCGAGGCGGTCTGGCGGCTCACCGACCCGCTCCCACCGGCGGATCCGGCACAGGCGCCAGAGCCTACGGGGACCCTGGCGGTGAGCGCCCGGCCGGCGGCGCTGGTCTCCTCCGGAGGCCGGCCCCGGGAGGCCGGGCTGCCGCCCGCGGCCGGCGACCACGTCGCCATCCCCGCGGAGTACGCCCGGCTCCGGGGACGGGATCCGGAGTGCGCCCGTGCGTGGCGGCTCGCGGTCCGGCGGGTGCTGAGCGCCGCCTACGCCTCCGGCCTGCTGATAGGCCGGGTGGAGGGTGACGGCTACGTCCTCACGGCGGGGCATTCCGGTCGATGGGGCTCTTGACGGAAGGAACGGAAGGAACAGTATGAAGATCGAGAGTTTCGAGCTCCGCCGGCTGCGGATGCCTCTGGTGACCCCCTTCCGTACGTCCTTCGGACTGCAGACCGAACGGGACGTGCTCCTGGTGTTCGCGCACACCACCGACGGCGTGACGGGGTACGGGGAGTGCGTGGCGCTCGCCGACCCGGTCTACAGCGAGGAGTACGTCGACGCGGCCGAGCAGGTCATCGAGAGGTACCTCGCGCCCGCGGTCCTGGCCGCCGGTGATGTGACCGCAGCGGACGTCGCCCGCCTGACCGGGAAGTTCGTCGGCCAGCGGATGGCGAAGGCCGCGGTCGAGATGGCGGTGCTCGACGCCGAGCTGCGGACGGCCGGCATGAACCTGGCCGACTACCTCGGCGGCGTCCGCACGAGTGTCCAGGTCGGCGTCTCGGTCGGGATCACCCCGACCGTCGAGGAGCTCGTCGAGGTCGTGCGCGGCCATCTCGACGAGGGCTACCGCCGCATCAAGCTGAAGATCCAGCCCGGCTTCGACCTCGAGCCCGTGGCCGCCGTCCGCGAGGCGTTCGGGCCGGACCTGATGCTGCAGGTGGACGCCAACACCGCCTACCGCGCGGACGCGCTCGGCCTGCTGAGCGAGCTCGACACCTTCGACCTCCTGCTCGTCGAGCAGCCCTTCGACCACGACGACCTCCACCTGCACGCCGAGCTCGCCCGGCGGATGCGGACCCCCATCTGCCTGGACGAGTCGCTCACCTCCGCCAAGACCACCGCGACGGCGATCCGGGCCGGCGCCTGCGAGATCGCCAACATCAAGGCAGGACGGGTCGGCGGCTATCTCGAGGCCCGCCGCGTTCACGACGTGGCCGGAGCCCTCGACGTGCCGGTGTGGTGCGGCGGGATGCTCGAGACCGGGATCGGCCGGGCGGCCAACCTGGCGCTGGCGTCGCTTCCGGGCTTCACTCTCCCAGGGGATATCTCCGGATCGTCCCGGTATTACCGTGAGGACGTCACCGCGCCGTTCATCGCCGAGGACGGGCGGATGGCGGTGCCCACCGGCCCGGGTCTCGGCGTGGAGGTCGACGAGGAGCGCGTCGCGAGCCTCACGGTGTCCCGGCAGGTCGTCACCCGGTGACGGATGAGGTCTTCAGCGTCGGCGGAGTCCGCGAGCCGGTCGAGATCCTGCTCGACGAGTGGGGCGTCGCCCATATCTACGCCGCTTCCGACACCGATGTCTATTTCGCCCAGGGCTTCAACGCCGCGAGACAGCGGCTGTTCCAGATCGACCTCTGGCGCCGCCGCGGCCTCGGGCTGCTGTCGGAGGTCTTCGGCCCCGAATGCCTGGAGCAGGACCGGGCCACGCGGCTGTTCCTCTACCGAGGCGACATGGACGTCGAGTGGCGCGCCTACGGGGAGGGCACGGAGCGCGTGGCGACGGCCTTCGTGGCCGGCGTCAACGCCTACGTCGACGCGTGCCTGGAGGGCCGCGAGCCGATGCCCGAGGAGTTCCGGATCCTCGGCTACGCGCCGGCGAAGTGGGCGCCCGAGGACGTGGCGCGGATCCGCAGCCACGGGCTCTATCACAACGTGGAGCAGGAGGTCGCCCGTGCCCGGGCCATGGCCGGTCATGGCGAGGGCGTCGAGGACCTCCGCCGGCGGCGTGAGCCGGAGCGCGCCGTGACGGTGCCGGAAGGGCTCGATCTCTCGGCCGTCCCGGCGGACGTGCTGAAGGTCTACCGGCTCGCGACCTCGCCACCGATCGTTCCCGGAGGCGGTCCCGCGGGGACCACCGAGGGACAGGGCAGCAACAACTGGGCCCTGTCGGGCGGCCGTACGGCCACCGGCCGGCCCATCCTCGCCAACGATCCGCATCGGGCCGTGGGCCTGCCCTCGCTGCGCTACCTGGTCCACCTGAACGCCCCGGGCATGGACGTCATCGGCGGCGGGGAACCCTCGTTGCCCGGCGTGTCGATCGGCCACAACGGGACGGTGGCGTTCGGGCTGACGATCTTCGCCATCGACCAGGAGGACCTGTACGTCTACGAGACCGACCCGCGGAACCCGTCGCACTACCGCTACGGCGACGGCTGGGAGCCGATGACGGTCGTCCGCGAGGACGTACCGGTGCCGGGCGGGTCCACGCGGGTGGAGCTCAGGTTCACGCGGCACGGCCCGGTGGTCCACGAGGACCCTGACCGTCACCTCGCCTTCGCGGTGCGGGCCGCCTGGCTGGAGCCCGGCATGGCGCCCTACCTCGGGAGCGTGAGCTACATGGGCGCGCGCTCGTGGGAGGAGTTCCTCGAGGCGATGGACGGCTGGGGCGCGCCCGGTGAGAACCAGGTCTTCGCCGACACCGAGGGCAACATCGGCTGGGCTCCCGGCGGCAAGGTCCCGGTCCGGCCGAACTGGGACGGCCTCCTGCCGGTGCCCGGGGACGGACGCTACGAGTGGGACGGCTTCATGGACGCGCGTCTCCTGCCGCGGACCTACAACCCGGACACGGGATGGGTGGCCTCGGCCAACCAGATGAACCTCCCCCCGGACTACCCCAATGACAGCCGTACGGTCAGTTACGACTGGTACCCCAGCTCCCGCTATGACCGCATCGCCGGGGTGCTCGAAGGAAACGACCGGATGACGGTGGCGGACTGCGTCGCCCTGCAGACCGACTACGTCAGCCTGCCGGCCCGCGAGATCCTCGCCGCGATCTCGCACCTCGAGCCGGAACCGGGCGAGGAGCCCGGCGGGCTCGCGCTGCTGCGGGGCTGGGACGGCGACGAATCCGCCGGCTCGGGGGCCGCGGCCCTGTTCGAGATCTGGTACCGCAGGCACTTCCGCCCGGCACTGCTCCGCGAGGCCGTCGCCCGGCTGGTGCCGGAGGACGCCGTGGACGACGCGCTGCGGGTCGTACTGCCGGACGAGGACCTCGGCAGTGACAGCAGGGTCGACCTGATGCTGCTGCGCGACCCCGAACGCCACCTCGGCCCCGGCGCCCGGGAGCGGATCGACGCCATCGTGCTGGCCACGTTGCGCGACGCGGACAAGGAGGTCCGGGACCTGCTCGGCCCGGACGTGTCCGCGTGGCGCTGGGGCGATCTGCACCACTCCCGGCTGACCCATCCGCTCATCGCGGTCCTCGGCGACACGCCACCGGACTGGGCGGCCGTCGGCCCGCTGCCGCGCGGCGGCAGCGGCGACACGGTGGGGCAGGCGCCGTACGACAAGGGATTCCGCCAGACCACCGGCGCGACGTTCCGCGTGGTGATCGATGTCGGCGAGTGGGACTCCTCGGTGGCGATGAACTCCCCGGGCCAGTCCGGCCGTCCCGGCGACCCGCACTACGCCGACCTGTTCGCCGGCTGGGCCGAGGACAGGGCCTTCCCGCTGCTGTACAGCCGGAACAAGGTCGAGGCGCACCTGTCGTCCCGTTACCGGCTCGTCCCGCGCTAGGACCTCGTTTCCGCTGCTGATCGGCCCGCGTCCCCGTCCCGGGGCGCGGGTGACCCCCACCCCTACGGAGGATCAATGGCATTGCAACTGCCCGAGGGCAAGCGCGTCGCCGTCGCGGTCGGCCCCGACTTCGACGCCCACAGCTGCTGGATGGGCGCCTATGGGCTGACCAGCCCGTCGTACCTGTCGCGCGGTGACTTCGGAGCCGAGGTGGGCGTGCCGCGCCTGCTGGAGCTGTTCGCCCGCCATGAGGTGAAGGCGACGTTCTGCACCCCCGGGCACACGATGGTCACGTTCCCGCACCGGCTCGAGCAGATCCTGGCCGGCGGGCATGAGGTCGCGTCGCACGGCTGCTATCACGAGTCGATCCCCTCGCTGGACGCGGCGCGCGAGCGTGAGCTCATGGAGCGGCAGCTGGAGCAGTACGCCCAGATCGTCGGCGGCCGGCCGCGTGGCTTCCGCTCGCCGGCCTGGGACTTCTCCGAGGCGACCCTCGGCCTGCTCGAGGAGTTCGGCTACGAGTGGGACAGCTCGCTGATGGGCCGGGAGTTCGAGCCCTACCACCCCCGCCCGGTGACGCTGAACTGGGAGGCCGCCAACGAGTTCGGGCCCGAGTCGCGGATCCTCGAGATCCCGGTGTCGTGGTATCTGGACGACTGGCCCGCCATGGAGTACGTCGCCGGCAAGTCCGAGGGCCTCGGCGACACCGAGGTGATGTACCGCCGCTGGAAGGACATCTTCGACTACGCCCGGGGCCTCGGCACCCCGGCCGTCTACGCGCTCACCATCCACCCGCAGTGCAGCGGCCGGTCGCACATCATCACCGTCCTGGACCGGCTGCTGGCCTACATGCGCACGTTCGACGACGTGTGGTTCGCCTCGCTCAGCGAGGTCCACGACTGCTGGACCGACGACGCCCCGGCCACTGCGGCGCCCGGTGCCACGGAAGGGTCGGTGGCCTGATGGGTCTGCGGCTTCCCGAGGGCAAGCGCGTCGCCGTCGCGATCGGCGCCGACTTCGACGCCCACTGCCTGTGGAAGGGCGTGTTCGACCGTACGAGCCCGTCCTACCTGTCCAGGGGTGAGTTCGGCGCGGAGGTCGGCGTGCCCCGGCTGCTCGACCTCTTCAAGAGGTACGAGGTGCGCGCGACGTTCTGCACGCCCGGTCACAGCATGATGACCTTCCCGCACCGGATGGCCCAGATCCTCGAGGGCGGGCACGAGGTCGCGGCACACGGCTGCTACCACGAGTCGATCCCCACCCTCGAGCCGGCGCGCGAGCGTGAGCTCATGGAGCGCCAGCTGGAGCAGTACGCCCAGATCGTCGGCGGCCGGCCCCGTGGTTACCGTTCGCCCGCCTGGGACTACTCGGAGACCACCCTGAGCCTGCTCGAGGAGTACGGCTTCGAGTGGGACAGCTCGCTGATGGGCCAGGAGTTCGAGCCTTACCACCCGCGCCGGGTGAAGGTGAACTGGGAGTCGGCGAGCGAGTTCGGGCCCGAGTCGCGGATCCTCGAGATCCCGGTGTCGTGGTATCTGGACGACTGGCCCGCCATGGAGCACGTCCCAGGGGCCGCGCAGGGTCTGGGCGACCACGAGGTCATGCACGATCGGTGGAAGAGCATCTTCGACTACGCCCGCGGCCTCGGGACGCCGGCGGTCTACCCGCTCACGATCCATCCGCAGTGCAGTGGCCGGTCGCACATCGTCGCGATGCTGGAGCGGCTGATCGGCTACATGAGCTCCTTCGACGACGTGTGGTTCGCCTCGCTGAGCGACGTCTACGACTGCTGGACCGACGACGAGCCGGTGGCGCCGTAGGACAGGACCCCGATGACGGGGCGAAGCGGTGACGGACGTACGATCGCCGCCTCGCCCCGTCTCGACCGGATTCAGGACATGACGACCTTCGCCTCACGCCCCACGCTCGGGCACGTCATCGACGCGCTCGGCGGCATCGCGCTGGAAGTCATCGAGCTGCCCCGCGGGCGTGCGGTCCGCATCGACGAGGTGGTCCTCTACGACACGGCGGCGGATCTCGCCGTGGACGCGGGAGCGTTGCTGCTCGGTGTCGGCGTGGCCGGCGAGCGGGGCCTCATCGACCTGCTGGACCGGCTCGGCCGCGCCGGGGCGGCCGGTCTCGTCATCAAATCGCCGGAGCCCCTGACCCCGGCGGTTCTGGCCGCCGTCCAGGGGACCGGCGTGGCGATGCTGGTGCTGAACCCGGCGGCCTCCTGGTTCCAGGTCACGGTGCTGCTGCGCTCGGCGATGGACGAGATGTCGGCGATGAACCTCGGCGACATCTCCGGCGTGCCCGTGGGGGACCTGTTCTCCCTCGCCAATGCCATCGCCGACCTGATCGACGCGCCCGTGACCATCGAGGACAGGGCCTCGCGGGTGCTGGCCTTCTCGCGCCGGCAGGAGGAGGCGGACCAGGGCAGGGTGGCCACCATCCTGGGCCAGCAGGTCCCCGAGCACTACGTGGGGCGGCTGAAGGACCTCGACGTCTTCGGCCGGCTCTCCCGCGAGAGCGAGCCGGTGTTCGTCGAGGGCCTCGAAGACGGGATGCTGCCGCGGCTCGCGGTCGCGGTACGGTCCGGTCCCGAACTGCTCGGCACCATCTGGGCGGCCGTCTCCGAACGCCCGCCGCCGGAGACCATCGAGGCCTTTCTCGGTGCCGCGCGGCTCGCGGGTCTGCATCTGCTCCGCCACCGCGGGGAGGCCGACCTGAGCCGACGGTTCCACTCCGAGCAGCTCGCAGCCGTGCTGGAGGGGGGCGCTGGTGCCGCCGAGGCCGCGCAGCGTCTCGGCATGCCGCGCCAGCCGCTGATCGTCTTCGCCGCGGAGCCCACGGGCAGGGAGGGGGGCGAGTTCGAGGCGGCACAGCGCAAGCTCGTCGACACCCTGGGGGTCAACCTCGCGGTGGTGCATTCCAAGACCGCGACCGCGCGGGTGGGCGGGACCGTCTACGCCGTCGTGCCGACGCCGGGACCCCATGACGAAGGCGCCGCGCGAGGCCTGTCCGTGGCCCGGCGGTTCCTCGGCCGCATCGGGTCACGCGATCAGGTCGTCATCGGTGTGGGCGGCCCGTCACAGGGCATCGGCGATCTGGCCGGGGCCCGGCGGGAGGCCGACCGGGCCCTCCAGGTGCTGCGCCGGCGCGGTGAGTCCCACGGCGCCGTGCACTACGACGACGTCTATCTGGAGTCGCTGCTGATCCGGCTGGTCGACACCGCGGTGGACGAGGGCGACGGACTCCGGGGCCCGTTGCGGCGGGTCCGCCGGCACGACCAGGAGCAGGGCAAGGACTACATCGCCACGCTGTCCTGCTATCTCGACGCCGGCGGCGATGTCCGCGCCGCGGCCACGACGCTGAACCTGCACGCCAACACGGTGCGCTACCGGCTGCGGCGGATCGAAGAGCTCAGCGGGCTGGATCTCGCCGACCCGATGACCCGGTTGTCCGCCCTGATCCAGCTCCGGGCGGCCGCGCTCGAGAAGTGACGATCCCCCGTGCGGCCTTTCCCCGGCTCAGACCTATGCCGGGCTCAGCCGCCGGCCCGTACGCCGGCCCAGGTAACGGCCGTCCCGGACGACGAGCTCCCCGTTGACCATCACCCACGCGATCCCTCCCGGCTCCCGCGTGGGATCGGTGTAGTCCGCCCGGTCACGTACGTTCGCCGGGTCGAACGCGACCAGGTCGGTCGTCATCGTGCGGGCCCATGTCGTCATGGACCGTGTTGGACCGGATCTTCTGTACGGCCGGACGAACACGTGTCCCGGAACGGGGACCATGCCGACACGTCCGCCGCGGGCCGGCGGAGCGACGACCCGCGGCGGGACGGTGTCATCTGGGGCCGCGTATCAGGTTGGCCAGTTTGCGTCCGATGACCACGTAGACGAGGACCACGCCGACCGTGTTGAGGATGACGTCATCGATGTCGAAGGCCCGGCCGTGGACGAGCGTGCCCTGGATGAGCTCCACGGCCAGCGAGATCAGACCCGCGACGATGCCCAGGCGCAGGGGGCCGCGCAGCCGGGAGATCAGCACAGGGATCACGACGCCGAGCGGGGCGAAGAGCACGAGATTGCCGCCGAGCTGGATGACCGCGTCCTTGACGCTGGGCCGGTCCAGATAGAAGCGCAGGCTGTGGCCCGCGTCGGTGTTGCCGACCGCCTGGCCGTGATCGTTCACGGGGGTGAGGGTCACTTTGGCGGCCCAGTAGGAGAACACGCCCCCGACCATGAGCGTGACGAGGATGGCGAGGACGCGCAATGGAGTCACGTACCACGAGTTCGTACGGCTCGCCTTCGCTTCGGACCGTGATGTGGCCGACCTTGGCACGTTTTTCTTCCCCCTTCTCTCCGCCTGGATGCGGGCGAAGATTCATTCGCAATGCCGCAAATGTAGTGGAGAGGGATTTTCCCGGCTTGCTCGGCTCGTCCCTCCGCGTCCGCGGCGGGATGTCCGCCCCCGGCCGGCCGGCGGGCTCGTCTTCTCCGGTCAGCGGGTCATCGGCCGCTGCCGGCCACGGGGACGACCTCGGCGGATATGGTGACGTCGCCTGCGGTGGCGAAGTGCAGGGTCAGCGGCACCCGCTCGCCCACTTGGAGCGTCCTGGGGTTCATCAGCATGAGGTGCGTCGCGCCCCTGCTGAACTCCACGGTGCCGCCGGCCGGCACCGGGACGCTGTCCATCCGCTCCATCGTCATGGTGCCGCCCTTGACGAGCATGCGGTGCATTTCCACCTTTGCGGCCGCGGTGGACCTGACACCGGTCAGCGTGTCCGCGGGACCGGTATTGGTGATCTTGAGATAACCGGCGGTCACGTCGGGGACCGTCGGAACCCGGACCTCGGCGCCGGTCACGGAAACCGCCGCTCCCGCCGGAGCCGGGTCGGCCGTGGCCGTCGGGGCGGCCGGTGGGCTGGCCGGTGGGCTGGTCGGTGTGGTGCCGTGAGAGCAGCCGGTCAGAGGCACCCCGATGAGGCCCGCCGCGAGGATGAGGGTGCCGATCCTGAGGGAGTTCACCTGAGGCCTTCCCGTCCGATGAGGGTTTTGAGGTCACGGGCCATGGGGCCGGCGCTGGTCCCGTAGGAGAACAGCAGCCGGCCGACGCCGTCCGGTCCGAAGACCAGCACCTGGCTGCCGTGGGAGACGATGTAGTCCCCCTTGGAGCGGGCCGGTGGGTCGCTGACGGAGATCTTCACGTCCGCCGCGGCCTTGTGGATCTTCTTGGCCGGGCCGGTCAGCCCGGCGAACGAGGGGTCGAACCTGCCGAGAAAGGCCTTGAGCGCCCGCGGGGTGTCGCGGGCCGGGTCGGCGCTGATGAAGATCACCTGGACCTTCCCGCGCTCGGCCGGTGTGAGCAGCCTCATCGCCCCCGACACGTCCGCCATCGTGGTCGGGCAGATGTCCGGGCAGTGGGTGAATCCGAAGAACAGCATGCTGATCTTGCCGGCCGTACGCTCGCGCAGGTCGTAGGGACGGCCGTCCGTTCCGGTCAATCGGGTGTCGGGCAGCCGGAACGACGGGGGGAGCCGGGTGGCCTGGTAGGGCGAGGCCGGCTGGGCCTGCTGGGCCGGCGTGGGCTTCTGGGCGCCGGAGCAGGCCGCGGTGCCGAACAGCATCACTGCCATGCCGAGTCCGGCCAGCCGTGCGGTAAGCCGGGCGGTAGTACGCATGCGGACCTCTCCACGGGCGAGGACGACGACTCGCGCCTGTCGGGCGAGAGGGCTTCGGGCGGGGACGCCGATCGAGGCGAGTCCGCCGGCCGCTCGGAGATCGGCCCGGTGCGCGGATCCGATCCGCGTCGGCACGACCGCCTCCGGTGCCACGTACCCCCAGGTCAGGCGCTTGATGCGAGGTTAACCGGCCTTCGCGCGCGGGTGGTAACTCCGGCACCGTGGTCGAGCCGGCCACGGTGCCGGTCTTCGGCCGTCCGGGCCGTCACCGGGCGCCTCGTGTACGCCTGCGAGCGGCCGAAGCCGGCTCGGGATAGATCATGGGACGATCCGACCGGGTCCCCGCGGGTGAGACGCCGAGATAGGTGTCCGATCACCGCCAGCGCCGGCCGGTCTCGGTCGGCAGCATGAAGACATGACGCAGAGTATGAACGCCGGGATCGGCACCTTGCTGTTCGAGGCCATCCCGGCCTCGGAGCTGGACAGGATCAGGGCGGCCGGCCGGGACGAGGCGGGCAACGCACTGAGCGCGCAGGTCGACGACGAGGGCGGCAACCCGTTGCGCTGCTGCCTGCGTGAGACCCGGCCCGGTGAGCCGGGGATGATCATCGCCTACACGCCATCGGGCACCGCCGGCCCCTACGCCGAACGCGGTCCGGTGTTCATCCACCCCCAACCCTGTGACGGCTATCCCACCCCGGACCGGTACCCTCCGGCACTGAGCCACAGGCGGCAGGTCGTGCGCGCCTATGACCATGGCGGCCGGATCGCCGATGGCGTCCTGGTCCCCGACGGGGTGCGAGCCCGGGCCGTCATCACCGAACTGCTGGCCCGGTCCGACGTCGCGCTGGTGCATCTGCGCAACGTCGAGTACGGCTGTTACAACTTCGCCGTCCGCCGCCGATGATGTGGCGGCGGTGCGTCAGCGGCCGGCCAAGGGCAGGGCGAGCATGACGCCGAGGAGGGCGACTCCGGCGACCTGCCAGGCGACGTAGTCGCCGAGGTGCCCGCCGTGCAACGCGCGCAGCCGGCGGACAACCGGCCGCGTCGCCCGCGGGGCGCGCGGGCCCATGGTGCCGAGGACCGCGACCCCGACGGCCAGCGCCGCGGACAGCAGGCCGGCGGCGGTGCCGGCCGCCGTCCACACCGGCGGTGCCGCCAGGTGTGCGTGGCCGGTGCCGGCGGGGTCGGTGAGGGCCCCCGCCGCGATCGTCACTCCTCGTACGACCGGGGGGATCATACCCAGGAGCAGGGCACCGGCGACCAGCGCCAGCGCGGGTGCGGTCATGGTCCAGGGCAGCCTCGGCAGCGGCTTCTCGGTCTCCCGGTCGTCGCGGTCGGCCTCGTGCGGCCTCGGCTGGGGCCGGCCGGCACCGCGGAACACCCGTAGCCAGACCCTGAGCACGGCGCCGGCGGTCAGTGCGGAGGACAGCACCGCGACGGGGGTCAGCCACCACCAGCCGTGAGTCTCGGCGGCGTGCTCGATGACGGCCTTGCCGGCCCAGGTGCCGAAGGGCGGAAGCCCGGCCAGCCCCAGCCCGGCGAGCAGGAACAGTGCTCCGGTCAGGGGCATCGAGCGGCCGCGGCCGTGCAGTTCTCCTTCGTCCACGGTCTCGTACCGGTTGAGCAGCGCACCGGCACCGAGGAACAGAGCGGCCTTCACCCCGGCGTGGCCGGCCAGATAAAGCGCCGCACCGGCGGTCGCGTCGGTGTCGAGCACGGCGACCCCGGTCAGCAGCAGTCCGATATGGCTGACGGTGGAGTAGGCCAGCAGCCGCTTGATGTGGCGCTGCTGCAGGCACATGACCGCGCCGAGCAGGGCGGCCGCGGTCCCGAAGAGTGCCAGCGTGCGTGCCACCGCCGGCGCCGGGAGGACGCCCGCGAACGTCGTCCAGTAGAGCCGGGCGACGGCGTAGACGCCGAGCTCGACCATGACGCCGGAGAAGAGCAGGCAGACCGGGGTGGGCGCCACCGCGTGCGCGTCGGCGAGCCAGAAGTGGAAGGGCACCGCGGCCGCCTTGACCAGGAAGCCGCTCATCACCAGGGCGGCACCGCCGACCACCAGAGCGGGGTGGGCGTCCGGCAGGTGGCGGCCGATGGCGGCGAAGCCGAGCTCCCCGGTGACCGCGTAGAGCAGGGAGATGCCCGTGAGGGTGAGGTAGGCGCCGATGGAGTTGACCACGCCGAAGTTGAGCGCTCCGTGCACGCTCTGCGGCTCCTCCGACTTGTAGCCGGTGAGGACGTAGGCGACCACGCTCATGAGCTCGAAGAACACGAACGCGTCGAAGAGGTCGCCCGTCAGCGTGAACGCGCACATCGCGCCGACGAACAGCAGGAGCAACGCGTGGAAGACGGCCTGGACCTCGGCGAAGAACCGCCAGGAGAACATCAGGGCGGCGAGGGCCAGCACGGTGACCAGCAGCGCGAGCCCCACCCCGGCCGGATCGCCGACCAAAGGGATGCCGACGCCCTCGCCGTCGTGCGGGCGCCAGTCGCCGAGCCAGACCACCACGGGGTGACGCGAGCCGGGCAGGACCCAGGCCAGGAGCCCCGCGCTCACCAGCACCGCGGCCATGGCCAGTGCGTCGATGGCCACGCGGGGGAGCCACCGCCCGGTGGCCGTCAGGAACGTGGCGACCAGGATCGGGGTCACCACGGCGGCCTGCAACGCGACTCCGGCCATCACGGCTCCTGAGATCACGGTTCCGGCGATCTGAGCTCGTCCGGGTCCACGGTCCCCCGGCGCTTGGCGACCTGCACGGCGAGCGCGAGCAGCAGCGCGGTCACGGTCGCGCCGACGACGATGTCGGTGAGCGTCATCGCCTGCACGACCGGATCGACCGTGGGCGTACGGGGATCAGGGAGGATGTCGGAGAAGACCGGCGCGGTGGCCCGGCGCCGGTAGCCCACGGCCAGGAGGAGCAGGTAGGTCGCCGACTGCGTCACCGACAGGCAGACGATCGCGTGCACGAGGTTGCGGCTCGTGACGATCCCGTAGAGCCCGATGAGCAGGATCCACCCGGCGGCGAGATAGGGCAGTGCGCTCACGACGGTTCCCGGACGAGGAGCGCCTGCTGGAAGAACTTCGCCAGCAGCAGGACCGCGGCACATCCGACCTCGAATCCCACCGCGGCGTTCATGGCGGTGACCAGGCCGGCGTAGCCGATGGCCAGCACGACGAAGACGCCCGCCGCCAGCGCTTCGACCCCCTCGAACAGCGGGATCGGCCTCATCCGCTCCAGTGCCGGATAGTCACCGGCGAGATAGAGCAGGTGGACCGCCGAGCCCAGCACCACCCCGCCCTGGAAGCCTCCACCCGGCGACTGCGCCCCATGGGCCACGATGTAGATGCCGATCACCACGGTCAC
Source organism: Actinomadura sp. (assembly GCA_036008685.1). GTDB lineage: Bacteria > Actinomycetota > Actinomycetes > Streptosporangiales > Streptosporangiaceae > Actinomadura_C. The sequence goes on from DASYNF010000025.1 coordinate 18,361, forward strand.
CGGCAGCAGGACATAGCCGGTGAGCCGTAGCGCCTCGAACACGTCCGCCGGACCGTAGTGGTGGCGTCCCGCGTCCTCCTCGGTTTCGTGCAGGGTCGTCCGCAGCACCACCACGGCGCCGAGCGCGGCGGCCATGAGGATCAGTTCTTCCCCCATGGTGTCGAACGCGCGCTGGTCGAAGTTGAGCGACGACACGATGTTGGTCGTGTGCCGCGCGAGCCCGGCGGCCACGGCCCGCCGGCCGTACGGATGGCCGGCCCCGCCGAAGCCCGGCAGCCGTACGGCGGCCCGTGCGAACAACGCGGCGAGCCCGGCCGCGCCGACCAGGAAGACCAGCATCCGGGCGCGCCCGCTCACCCGGGCTCCTCCGGGTCCGGGCCGCCGGGGGGTTCCGGCCGGTCTTCGCGGCTCCGGCGATGCTTGTCCACGGCACTGATGGCCAGCACCACGATCAGTGGCACGATCACCGTTCCCACACCGATCTGCGACATCGCCACGTCCGGCGCCTGGAGCACCACGAACAGCACGCCGAGCACGATGCCGTAGGCGGACAGCACGATGGCCTGCCGGGCCGGCTCGCGCGTGAGCACGACCGCCGTGGCCATCAGCACGACCAGCCCCACCGCGACCGCGAGCAGCGCGTCATCCATCGCGCTGCGTGGTCCGCCGGGCGGCCCGGGCGGTCGCGACGATGGCCGCCGGCCCGGTGCAGAACAGCAGCACCCCGATCACCACGAGCTTGAGCACGTCGTGGACCGAGCTCCACACCCCGGAGTGGAGAGCCACCCCCGCGATGACCAGCGGAACGCCGAGGGCCGTGGCCAGGCCGGCGAAGTGCAGCCGGGTGAACAGACCGGCCGTCCACAGGAGCCGGAGGGCGGCCCCGGCGACCACGGCCGTACCGGCCCAGAGCAGGACCTGAGCGGCCGGATTCACAGCAACCTCCGATTCACAGCAACCGCCCGAGGAACCTGGCATAGACGAGGCTCCCCGCCGCCGACAGCAACGCGAGCATGAGGGCCACATCGAGATAGGCGGGACGCCGGTAGGCGGCGGAGAGCAGCACGAGCACCAGCGTGGCGACCGGCCCGGCCAGCAGCAGGCCGGTGAGCCGGTCGAGGGGCCCGCCGCGCAACGTCACGAGTAGGCACGGCAGCAGGCCCGCGACCGTCAGCACCAGCGCGGCAGCCGTCATGAGCGCTCTTCGGCGCCGAGGAGCAGGCGCTCGAGGCGGTCCGGGCGGGCGCCGATCCGGTGCACGGTCAGCGTGCCGCGCTCGGCGTCCACCGCGGTGACGTAGGTGCCCGGCGACGCAGACAGGACGAGCATCGCCGGCCCGCTGCGGACCACCTCGGGGTGCGCCGGCCTGACCTCGGCGAAGTGTCCCCGTGTTCCCGGGCGGGCGAGTCGCAGGGAGTCGATGACTATCTGCACCGGTAGCCACAGCAGCGCGCGGACCAGCGGAACCGCACTGGTCCGTGACGGCCTGTTCGGCTCCGGGACGTCCTCCAGCAGCGCCCGCCGGGCCGCCACCGCGGCCGCGGCGCCCGCGGTGGCGGCGAGCACGCCGACGGCGAGTTCGGCCGGGGAGAGCGCCGAGATGAGGATGACGTAGAGACCCAGGAGAACGAGCCACCACAGTGCCGCTTCGACCCACCGTGCCATGCCGCCTCTTCTTCCCCAGAACGCGCGTTTAATCCCGTCCTGCCCAGGGATGTTGGCCGCGTCTCGGCCGGCCGGATGTTCGAGCTGTTCACCATGGGTCACCGGCTACGACCATGACGCGCATCGCTTCTGAGGCTCTGGTCGAGCGGCTCATCGACCTACCAGCAGGAGGTGCTGCCGGTCGCCGACGCCCTCGGCCATCGGTCGGATCCGGCTCTGTTCAATATGGCCGGCCGCGGGTATCCCGATGGTCGAATGCCCGGCATCGCATGCGTACCGGCTGCGGTGGTGGCGATGGCCGGCTTCGGGCGCCGCTGAGGGCTGTCTATACTCGCCGCTGCGGACGGTTCGTCCGCTCCCGTCGTGGGAGTGGGCGTCGTAAGAGGGAACCCGGTGTGAATCCGGGACTGCCCCGCAGCGGTGAGTGGGAACGACCGCCGTCATCACGCACTGGGCGAGCCACGCGGCTCGGCCGGGAAGCGACGGCCAGTAGGACGCGTCCTTTCGGGGACGCGGTGCCCGCGAGTCCGAAGACCTGCCTCCGCCCGCGCGCCGACCGGCGCGCGGTGTCCGTGGCCTCGCGGGAGGGCGGTGGACACGGCCGAGGCCTCCGCCCGGCCGTGCGTCCTGTCCGCCTCGCGAGCCACGACATGGCAACGCGAGGAGAGGCGCCATGACACGATCCATCACCACCACCGTGCTCGGCTATCCGAGGATCGGCCCGCGCAGGGAACTCAAGCACGCGACCGAGGCCTACTGGGCCGGCCGGATCGGCGGCGACGAACTGGAGGCCGTCGCCGCCCGGCTGCGCCGCCAGACGTGGACGTCACTGCGTGAGGCCGGGCTGGACTCGATCCCCTCCAACACGTTCTCGCTGTACGACCACGTGCTGGACACCGCCGTCCTGGTGGGCGCGGCGCCGGAGCGCTTCGCGCATCTGGCCGGGCTGGACGCCTATTTCGCGATGGCCCGGGGCACCGACGGGGTGTCGCCGCTGGAGATGACCAAGTGGTTCGACACCAACTACCACTACCTCGTGCCCGAGCTCGGCCCCGCGACCTCGCTGCGGCTGACGGCCGCCGGTGACGCCAAGCCGCTCATGGAGTACAGGGAGGCACGGGACCTCGGCGTCGAGACCCGGCCGGTGCTGCTGGGCCCGCTGTCATTCCTGCTGCTGGCCAAACCCGCGCCCGATGCCCCGGAGGGCTTCCGGCCGCTGGACCTGCTCGACGCGCTCGTCGAGGTCTACGCCGAACTCCTGGAGCGGCTGGCCGGCGCGGGCGCGCAGTGGGTGCAGCTGGACGAGCCGGTGCTGGCCGCCGACCGTACGGCCGGGGAACTGGCCGCGCTGAGCCGGGCGTACGCGCGGCTCGGTGAGCTGCCCAGCCGGCCGCGGCTGATGGTCGCCACCTACTTCGGGGAGATCGGGGCCGCGTTGCCGGTGCTGGCGGCCGGCCCGGTGGAGGCGGTCGGGCTGGACCTGGTCGCCGGGCCCGGCAACCGGGAGGCACTCGGCGCGATCGGCGGACTGGGCCGCAAGACCCTGGTGGCGGGCGTGGTCGACGGGCGCAACGTGTGGCGCACCGACCTGGCCGGCGCGCTGTCGACGTGCGCGTCCCTGCTCGGCCTGGCCGATGAGCTCGTGGTGAGCACCTCGTGCTCACTGCTGCACGTCCCACTCGACCTTGCGGCCGAGACGGACCTGGCCCCGGGGGTACGGGACCGGCTGGCCTTCGCCCAGCAGAAGGCCGACGAGGTCGCGCTGCTCGGCCGGGCTCTGCGGGAGGGCCGGGACGTCGTCGCGGAGGCGATCGAGACCCCCGCCGTACCGGCCGAGGCCGTCAACGCGCGGGTCCGGGCCCGGCTCGACGCGCTCGGCGAAGGCACGCCGCGGACCCCCTACGCGCGACGCGCCCACACGTCCGGCCTGCCGCCACTGGCGACGACCACGATCGGCTCGTTCCCGCAGACCGACCAGGTCCGCCGTGCCCGCGCCGACCACCGGGCCGGCCGGATCGACACCGCGGCCTACGAGAAGGTGATCCGTGCCGAGATCGACCGGGTCATCGCTCTACAGGAGGGCATCGGTCTCGATGTGCTGGTGCACGGCGAGCCCGAACGCAACGACATGGTCCAGTATTTCGCCGAACGGCTCGACGGCTACGCCGCCACGGCGTACGGCTGGGTCCAGTCCTACGGGACGCGTTACGTCCGCCCGCCCATCCTGCACGGGGACGTGTCCCGGCCCGAACCGATGACCGTCGGCTGGACCACCTACGCCCAGTCGCGCACCCGCAAGCCGGTCAAGGGCATGCTGACCGGCCCGGTCACCATGCTGGCCTGGTCGTTCGTCCGTGATGACCAGCCCCTGGCCGACACCGCCCGCCAGGTCGCGCTCGCGTTGCGCGAGGAGATCCGCGACCTGGAGGCGGCCGGGATCCGGATCATCCAGGTCGACGAGCCCGCGCTGCGCGAGCTGCTGCCGCTGCGCCGTGCCGACCACGCCGCGTATCTGTCCTGGGCGGTGGGCGCCTTCCGGCTCGCCACCTCGGGAGCGGCCGAGTCCACCCAGATCCACACGCACATGTGCTACTCGGAATTCGGCGAGATCATCGATGCCATCGCGGCTCTGGACGCCGACGTCACCAGCGTCGAGGCGGCCCGCTCCCACATGGAGCTGGTGTCCGACCTGCGCGTCGCGGGCTATCGCACCGGCATCGGCCCCGGCGTCTATGACATCCACTCGCCGCGCATCCCCTCCGTACAGGAGATGGAGGACGCCCTGCACCGGGCGCTGCAGGCCATCGACCCCGCCCGGCTGTGGGTCAACCCCGACTGCGGCCTGAAGACCCGTACCCATGCGGAGGTCGAACCTGCCCTCCGCAACATGGTGACCGCCGCGAGGCGGGTCCGCGCCGCACTGCCCACCCCCCGCTGAACCAGACGGTCCGAAGGCCCGCGCCGGCCCAGGCGCGGGCCGCCCGTCTCCTCCCGCTCCCGGCCGGCGTTGTCAGTCTCCGATCGGTCCACCGCGCCACGTCGGCAGGGCTCGATGGCCGATGGCGACGTCGAAGGCGGCGCGGGCCAGAAGGCGGGTCGAGTGCAGCGTGGGCACAGGAGAGGTCCCGGGTGTCACCAGGAGCGGGATCTCTGTGCACACGAGGGCGACCGCGTCACAGCCCCGTGCCGCCAGGTGCTCGATGATGCGAACGTATTCCTGGCGCCCAGTCGCCGGAATCCCTCCTGGCAGAAGGAGAGGAAGCAGAGCGCGGCCCCTTCCGTGCTGTGCGCGAGAACGCCAAGGTGCTTCAAGATGGCTCCAGCAGCCCAGGGATGTGGCGATGGTCTGCTCCACCACCCATCGGTGCGTGCCGAGGCCGGAGCCGAGCCCGGCAGGCCCCCGACGACCAGACGGTGATCGTTCACCTGGTTCTCCGGATGGGGACAGGATCAAAGCCCTCGGTTGCCGCGTTCGCCACTCGCCGGACCGGCTGTCACAGGTACTGGCCCGTCGCCGCGATGTCCGTCTTCGACAGCCGCACCGAAACCACGTTGGCCAGGTTGATCACCACACCATTCTCGTCGGTTGCCCGGTCATACCTGGCATGGGTCAAGACCAGACTGCGCCGCTCGTCCAGTGCACGGGCGATCGCCTCAAGCGCCTCACGCTCCCCGGGAAAATCCCCGCATATCACGGAGACGTCTTCACCGCCCACCGGGTGAAAACGCATGATCAATACGATGTTGTCAGGCACGGTCGGTCCTTCCTCGAGAGAATCCACAAGGACACCTGCTTAGCACCGAAGGCTGGAGCCCGGAGCCTCATCCGCCTGGGTCACTGTGGATCCGGACACTCTCGAGTGTGCCCCCTCCGCGACCCGGTGGCGGTGGACCAGGGCTCCAGCAAGCCCGTGCCCGCGCAGCCCATATCTGCTCGACCAGTACGCACACTGGCGACCATGGGCTTGCCCGTATAAAGCGCGGGATTTCAGGGGTGGTCGAGAAACCAGGTGGCGTCGCGATCGCAAAGCTGCTCTCCTGGTCGGTATGTCTGGGTTTGACGATCCCGGGTTCTTCGGCGACCGGTGGGCGGACGACTACGGCAACGGACCGGATCCGACGTTGGCGGTGGAGTTTCTCGCTGGGCTCGCGGGTGAAGGGCGGGTGCTGGAACTCGCGAGCGGGACCGGACGGGTCACGTTGCCGCTGTCCGCACGAGGCGTTGATGTCCAGGGTGTCGAGGGCTCGACGGCGATGGTCGCGCGGATGCGCGAGAGACCGGGCGGTGCACAGATTCCGGTCGTCGTCGGCGACATGGCAGATGTGCCCGTCTCGGGACCCTTTGAGCTGGTGTTCCTCGTCTTCGACACGCTGTTCAACCTGCCGAGCCCGGAGCGGCAGATGGATTGCTTCCGCAACGTCGCGCAGGTCCTCGCACCGGACGGGGCGTTCGTTCTCGAATGCTTCGTACCCGACCAGGGCAAGTTCGACCGGGGTTCGCGGGTCGAAGCGCTGGAGGTGACCGAGGACTCCGCGACGATCCAGGCAGGTCTCGAGCTCCAAGAGCGCTACGCGGACTGGGAACGTCGGCCGTTCGACTCCGACAGCACCAGCCACATCTCGGTCTACCGGCCTGCCGCAGGCGCCAGCCGGCATATCCGAACCGGCGTAAACGGGTGACGGCGACCATGCCGACGCCACGCTGCCGGTGCGTCTGCGGGCGCACATCCCGTCGCTGGACGAGATCTTGCGCATTCCCCGGCGGAGCCGTGCGCGGTTGACGGTCACGCCGGTGCACGGCTTCAGGAACTCCTGACAAGGACCATCATCAAACCCGATCACCGGCCGGGGAGCCCGTGACGGCAGCGAGACCGTGATGGGTGCGGTGTGGAATCAGCGGTCAGGCGGATTCGCTTGGGCGCAGGGGCGCGCCGACGGTGGGGAAATGGGTCAGTGGCACAGTTCCGCGCCGACGTCTCATTGGGGCCGTGTTCTCGCTGTGGTGGAGCAAGCGTCCCCGCAGCCGGGCCCGCACCCGCAGCCGTCTTTTGCCGCGTCGGCCGCGGCGGCGGGGGTCGCGCAGCAGCCCTCACCGTGCCAGGCGTCGCGGCCCTCCTTGACCGCTACATCACCGGTGCCCTGGCCGGTCGCCGTCCTGACGGTCAATGCCGGTTACCGCCTCGTCCGCGATTCCGGCCGAGTCTTCATGGAGGCTGCTCCGGCCGGCGTGCACCCTGAGGAGCTCGGCCTGTGACCCGATCTACCGGTCACGCCGCAACCCCGTCAGGAAGCGCCACAGGGGTGAGGAGGATCGTTCCTCCAGGGCGGGTGCGCCGGCTACGGGGCCGGGCGCGGGCTCCTGTCCCGGGATGGGCCCGTGAGAAAGCTCGAACCGGACCGGAAGCGATCGCAGACCACGCATGAGAGGGGAGGAACGCCACGGCAACTGGTCCGCCGGGAGGGTCAGCTCCAGCTGGGCGAACCGTTCGAACAGCCGGCTCACGGCGACCGTCGTGATCGTGGTGGCCAGATCGCGGGCCAGGCAGTGATGTGGCCCTGCGCCCCAGGCAAGATGCGCGCGGGAGCTGAGTATGGGATCAGGGGCCATGTTGCCCGCGAACAGCGGATCGGCATGCGCGGCGGCGGTCGACAGCATCACCGGGTCGCCGGCGGCGATGGTGAAGTTCCCCAGCTTGACGTCGATTTTCGGGAAACGGAAGCTGAGGTTGGCCATCGGCGGATTGGTCATCGCCACCTGGTTGACCGTCTCCCTGATCATCCCGAGCGACAGGCTGTTCCGTGCTCCGGCGTTGCCGGTGATCACCTCGGCGGCGGTGTTGCAGATCAGAGTGCCGGTGTGGTCACCGGTGACGCCCACCAGCATCATCAGCTCACGAGACAGCTCATCGACCGTTAGCTCAGGGTAGGCGGCCAGCATGTAGGAGGGAAAGTCATCGCCAGGGCGGGCCATCTTGGCGGTGGCCAGGTCGCTCAACGCCGAGAGCAGCCGCTCCAAAGCCGCAGCCGAGTCGGGACCGGCGTCCAGCACTCGCCACATGTCCATGAGGACGCCGTCGCCCTGTGCGCTTTCGAAGCCCAGCAGATGATTGACCACCATCAGCGAGAGCGGCCGCGTGTACTGAGCGGACAGGTCCGCCCATCCGGTGCGACCGCTGCCTTCCGACAGCAGGGTGATCAGGTCGTCGGCATATCTGGTGACGGCCGCCTTCAGCTGCCAGGCCTGCGGCTGAGTGCCGTCCTGGTACGGCCTGAGCGCCTTACTCCACGCGTTGCGGAGGTCGTTGAGACGCTGCCCTTCCTGAAAGATCACGTGGTTGACCTCGAACGCGGGGAGCAGCGGCCAGTCCGGCGGCACCCGGCCCTCGGCCCTGGCTCGCCAGTGGTCGAGGCGCTTGCTCCAGATACCGCCCTGGTTCCGGAGGACTTCGAGCACCTCCGGGTAGCCAAGGGCGAGCCAGACCGGCATCCCCAGCAGATCGACCGGTGCGACGGGCCCGAACTTGTTTCGCAGGTTTTCGTAGACAAGGGCCGGACGTGAGTCGTAATCCCTGGTGAGCAGCGGCTCCACGGCCATGGACGTCAGTGGTTCATGGGCGGATGCGGACCACGTGTTACGCATGGAGGGATCCACTACCTCTCTCACTCGGAAAACGTCGCTGAGCTGGAAACGGCCGCCTGCGCGAGAGCAGTCAGGTGTCGGCGCGGCCTTGGAAACGGCACTCTAGACGTGCCGTCACACCATGGCTACAGAAAGGCAAAATATTGTGAAGAAACGTGCGATGTGAGTGCTGACCGCAGCGAAAAGGGCGTCCGTTGGAGCAAACGCCCTCTCGTCGACACGGCCTCACCACCGACCCGGCGAAGCTTCCCGGTCGCAGCATTGAGAGATCTATGACCGGGGTGTGCCGTACCAGCGCCATGTCGCGAGAGGGGGGTGCCCGGGGAGTTCGGCGCGTCCGGTGGCCCACAACAGGGTGGGCCATGGGCCCGTGGTCTGCGGGGCGTCCGGAAACAGCCGGGCGAGCACCCGCGAGCACAGATCGGCGGGCGGGGGCGCCTCTCGGAGAGTGGCGACGGCGAGCTGGACGGCTTGGTCAAGGTCGTCCGCGGTCACATGCAACGGTTCGGCTTCGGCTGATCGAGGCATGGCAGGAACCGTAGCGCGAGTGCTGGGAGCCATGTCCTCCAGTGGAACGACTGGAAACCCGGCACCGTATGCCCACATCCTTCAGCCAATCGATCATCGAGGAGTTCCGAGCCAACGGGGGAAAGGCCGGTGGTCCGTTCGAGGGCGGCGACCTCCTCCTGCTGACCACCACCGGCGCGAAGTCGGGGAAGGAGCACACCGTGCAAGGGACCTGGTCGTGCGCGCTCCGGACCCGACCGACCGTCGGCGCAACACCATCACGATCACCAAGGCCGGAATCCAGCAACTCCACCGGATCGGCGAGGCGCTGGAGGGTGTTCAGGAAGCGCTGCTGGCCCCGCTCTCACCTGATGAACGCGGTCTGTCGACCCGGCTCCTGGCCCGGGTTTTCGACGATCTCGCACACCAGCGAGGCTGATCGGGCCGGCGAACTCACCGCGCGGATGGGCAAGCCCCGCCCGCACACACTGAGGGGCGACCGAGATACGCCGATGTGCTCGAGCCGCTCGTGCAGGGGCGTTATTTCAAGAGCGAGTGCCGGCCCCCCTCTCCGGTGTGGCCGTATTGCGTCAGATGGCATGGATGGGCGGTGGTCTGTGTTCCTCTTTGATCATGCAGCTTCTCGAAGCGGGCATGGGTCTGCGGTCGGCCGTCATCGAGTTGCGCCGGCAGGGTGGTTCGTTGCGGTTCGTGCTGTTCCCGATGGTGCATCTCGGTGAGCCCTCGTTCTATGAGGCGGTCATGGAGCGGTTGCGTGGCTGTGATCTGGTGGTCGCCGAGGGAATTCGGGGCAGGTCGCGGGCCGCGTCGGCGCTGACGCTTTCCTATCGGCTGGTGAAGCGCGGTCGGCTGGGTCTGGTGGCGCAGAAGCTGGACCTGGAGTCGTTGGCTATTCCGGTCCTGCTCCCGGACATGACCGGTGGGGAGTTCGACCTGGGTTGGCGTGGGGTCCCGCTCCGCCAGCGGCTGTTGATCTGGTGCGTGCTCCCGGTGTACGTCCCGATGGTGTTCCTGTTCGGCAACCGCGCTCGGCTGGCAGGCCACCTCAGCTTGGAGGATGACCACGGTATGGGTGGCAGCCATAGGGAAGGTTTCGAGGAGATGCTCAAGGTCCTGCGTGATGACCGGGACCGGCTCCTGATCGACGCTCTGGCGGCCATCCATGAAACCCACGGCGCGGAGCCGCTGAGGGTCGGGGTCGTCTATGGCGCGCAGCACATGATCTCGGTGGTCCACGTGCTGTCGGCCCGTTTCGGCTATGTCGCCCGCGCTGGTGACTGGCTGACGGTCTTCGATTACGAGCAACGTCATGAGGGTCGGTGATGGCGTCGGCTCGCTGCGGTTTGGAAACCGGCAGCGAGCGAGATCCGCCTGGGATGAGGGCAGGAGGCGATACATCTAGGGGCCGGCCATGCCGCGTAGTACGTCGAGGGCGTGCCGGCAGTCGGCGAGTGCGCGGTGGCCGCCGCGGAGGGGGAGCCGCCGGCGAGTGCCTGCCCAGTCCGAGCGGCGGTCCATGATGCACCCCCAGTTTGCAGGGGTGTCCAGGTGGCGCAGCCGCAGGCCGGCCCGAGCCGTGGTCCGGCGGATCACGCCCAGGTCGAAGTCGGCGTTGTAGGCCAGGATCTGCCGGTCTTTGGTCACCTTGCGGAGTGTGGGCAGGACCTCGGCCCAGGGCTGGGCGCCCTCGAGCTCGGCCGCGCTGATCCCGTGCGCCGCGTAGGCGCCTGGGGAGATCGGTTCTCCGGCCGGGTCGACGAGGGTGTCCAGCAGCGTGGCGCCGGTGCAGGCGTCGATGACCGCGATCTCGATGACGACGCCGTCCAGATCGGTGGTCTCGGTGTCCAGGATCACCGCGGCGCCGGGCTCCAGCATCCGCCGTGCCCAGCGGATCGCGGCGCCGGCCTCTTCCGACAGCTCGATATCGCCAGCGTACTGCGCCATCAAGGGACGGGCCGCAGGGACCGCAATGAAATTCTACGCGAATGTAGAAATAAGCTTCGGGCTTTGCAGGTAAGAGTGCCGCTAACCCGCCGATGACCCTTCGCTGACCCTCGCGCCATTGCTTCGGTAGCCGTCTCATCGCCTATGGCGATCTCCTGTCTACGCGTCCTGCCGTTCGGGAGCACTGCCCCATCAACGACGGCGCCTCGGCCGTGCTGATCACCTCCAGCGAGACCGCCGCCAAGCCGCTCGGTGGTCACATCTTGGCCGCGGCGCTCTTGATGGCTTCGCGGATGCGGAAGTAGGTGCCGCAGCGGCAGATGTTGCGGATTTCGTCAAAGTCGGCATCGCCGATCTCGTGACCCGCGGCCCTGGCCTGCTTGACCTTGGCGATGGCGGCCATGATCTGGCCGGGTTGGCAGTAGCCGCACTGGGCGACGTCGTTGTCGAGCCAGGCCTGCTGCATCGGATGCAGTGCGCCGGTCTTCTTGTCGGCGAGCCCTTCGATCGTCGTGATCTCGTCGGTCGGCTTGATATCCGAGATCGGCACTGAGCACGGGTTGAACGCCTTGCCGTTGATGTGGCAGGTGCAGGCCTTGCAGACGTCCAGACCGCAACCGTACTTCGGGCCGGTGATAGCCAGAATGTCGCGGAGCACCCACAGGAGCCGTAGGTCGTCGGGAGCGTCCACCGTGACCTTGTCGCCGTTGAGTATGAAGGTGTGTTGCGGCATTGGGGCTCCTTAGTAGGCGTAATCGAGGCCGTCGGTGGGCGATGGGGGTATCGACGGCTCCCGCGGCAGTGGATCGAAGCTGAGGGTGTCGTGGTTGATCGGGAAGCTGGTCGGCATCCTGCCCGTGGCACGCGCGTAGGCACAGGCGACCGCGGCGAACGCGCCCGAGACTCCCAGTTCTCCGGCCCCGCCGGGGTGGCCGGTCGTGGTGGGCATCACGACGATCTGCACGTCGGTCGGGGTGTTCCACTGCCGCGTGTAGAAGAAGTTGTCCCAGCTGCCTTCCAGCGGCAGGCCGTTCTGGATGTGCAGGCTTTCGGTCAGCGCGAGGCCGATGCCGTCGTTGATGCAGCCGAGCATCTGTGCCTCCAGGCCGCGCGGGTTGATGGGCCGCCCCACGTCGACCACCATCACCGCTTTGGTGACCCGGGGGCCGGTCACCGCATCGCGGATCCGCCGTCCGGTGGTCTGCGGTCGGCAGTCGATCTCCACGAGCACCGCGGTGCAGCCTTTGAACTCGGTGTGGACGGCCACCCCTTGGGCGGTGCCTTCCGGCATCCTCCTACCCCACTGGCCGATCTTGGCGAGCTTGTCCAGCACCGCCCGATACCGGGCGTTCTTCAAAAACGAGCGGCGGAACGCGACGGGGTCCCGGCCCATCTTGGCCGCGAGCTGATCGACGACGAGTTCCCGCGCACAGACGACGTTGGGTGAGTACACGCCGCGCATGCTGCCGGTGTGGAACTTCAGCGGCACCTCGTTGAGCAGCTGGGTCGTGGCCCCGAAGTTGTAGGGGACCTCTTGGGTCAGCTCGAAGACCGTCTCGGAGAAGCCGAGACCGCCGACCGGGAGCTTCGCGGCCGTGGCGGTGAGGGCCTCCCCGAGGCCGTGGGCGAAGTCTGTCGCGACGCTGGCGTGACGCTGCTCGTAGCTGACCACGTTGCCCAGGGCGTAGTTCGCGCGGATCCGCGAGTAGCACATCGGGTGTGCACGGCCATGCCGGAAGTCGTCGGTGCGGTGCCACATCAGCTTGACCGGCTTGCCCATCTTCTGCGAGATCTCGGCGGCCTCGAGGGCGGCGTCGAAGAACAGCTTCCGGCCGAACGAACCGCCGCCCTCGACAACGTGCACCTTGACCGCGTCCTGCGGCAACCCGAGCTTCTGGGCGATCATCTGCTGGGCATCGATCGGGGTCTTCAAACCGGACCAGATCTCGGCATGGCCGGGCTTGACGTCGGCGATCGCGTTGTTGGTCTCCAGCGCGCTGTTGCTGGCGAACGCGAAGACGAACTCGGCCTCGATCGACTTGGTGAGCCGCGGCGGCACGGCCAACGGCAGCGAGGCCGCCTTGAGCTTCCGCAGCACGGTGTCGTCGGACTCGCCGTCGACGCTGCCGGGGCCCCACCTGACCTCCAACGCGCGCACCGCGTCGATGCACTGCCCGAACGTCTCTCCCCGCACCGCTACACCGGCCGAGACGACCGCGACGTCGGTGATGCCGGGCATCGCCTCGACCGCGGCCATGTTCTGTACGGACTTCACCGTGCCGTTGATCGTGGGAGGCCGGCGCACCATCGTGGGTTTCGCATCGGGGCATACGTCGAGGTCCAGCGTGAACTTCTTCTTGCCGGTGACGATCTCATAGGCGTCGATACGGTTCTGGGGCGTGCCGACGAGCGTGAATTCCGACTCCGGCTTCGGCCGTGCGGACACCGCGGTCAGCCGCGCGCTCGCGGCGGCCACCGCCAGCGAACCGTAGGTCGCGGTCTTGCCCGACTCGGACTTGATCACGCCGTCCTTGACGGTCAGTGAGGAGACCGGGACGTTCCACTGCCGCGCGGCGGTGGACAGCAGCCTCTCCCGCGCGATCGCGGCCGCGGTGCGCACCGGGTCGTACATGGACCGGATCGTGTTGGACGCGCCGGTGAACTGATTGAACACCAACTCCGGACGGGCATCGGCCAGGGTGATGTCGACCTTGTCCAGTGGCAGCTCCAGCTCCTCGGCGATCAGCATGGCGATCGCGGTCGTGATGCCCTGGCCCACCTCCGCGCGCGGCAAGGCGAACGATGCCGTGCCATCGCGGTTCATCTTGATCGAGATCAGGTTGGACGTGGGTCGGGCCGCAAGGGTGAGGGCGTCGCCGAGGTCCATGAGTTCAGCCGGCTCCGGCGGCGATGGGATCGCGGCTTCGGCCACCTGTGGGTCGACCGTCTCCGCACCCAGTTGCGCCGCCACGACGAGGGTCGGTGCCGCGAGTAGATACCCGAGGAAGCGGCGCCGGTCCGTGCCAGGCGGTTCGAGCCCGGGTGTGGGCCGGGGCGATCGACGATGATCTGCCATCGACTGTCCTCTCGACGAACCTGAACAGACAAACCGCTCAGGTACAGCTCGATAGATGTGTTCCTGCACTGGGTTTGCGCCGCCGTGGCGGTAAGCATCCGTTGTGGTGCGGAGTGTGACACAACGCGGCGCATGTCAGCCATGACCTGCGTGCCTACTTTTGGGCTGGCGTGGCTGTGCACCATGCACAATCAGGACTCGCCGGCGTCGCCGATCACGCAAGTGGACCCGGCATCAGCAGCCGCGCCGCACGCAGCGCGAGCAGGAGTTCGACCGGCGTGGTACCGGCGGCGAAATCGCGTCCAGTGATCGTTTGGATCCGGCGAATCCGGTTGATGACCGTGTTGCGATGGCAGTGCACCGCCTCGGCGGTGCGGGTGGTGGAACCCGCGGTGGAAACCCACGTTTCGAGGGTGTCCAGCAGCAACCGGCGATCGTCGGCAGGCAGATCCTGCAGCGGTCCGAGCCAGAGCCGCACCAGCCGTTCGGCCAGTTCCGGCGAACCGAGCAGCAGCGCCTCCGGCAGCCGTTCCTCCAGCGTGACCACCTCGAACCGCCTTGGGTGGAGGGTGCGCCGCGTGAGCGTGGCCTGCCGGTAGGCGACATCGGCCTCGGCGAGCCCGTGCACGACGGATGACACACCTGCGGGCGCATCCAGGGTCTCTCGCAGGATGCCGAGCGCGGTTCCCAGTGCGGATTCGCCGAGTGCGAGCAGCCCGACCAGGGTGCTGGCACGCACCTGCCACGCCGAACCGATCCCGCAGGCCGCCAACCGCTCGCTGAGCAGCACGGTCGTGCCGTCGTCCCCAGCGCGGTCGTCGGCCGCCACCACGGCGTAGGGCCCCTCCACCGGCAGGTCCAAGATCCGGGCCGCCTCGTAGGCGAACGCCAAGTCCTTCGCCCTTCCCCGCAGCAGCCCCTCCCAGAGCGCGGCCTTACGCTGCTCGTCGAAGCGGACGAGCTGGCGTTCCGCCGCGTGATAGGCGAGCGCGACCTGCGCGGACGTCGCGTCGACGACCTCCCACACCCGGGTCGCCACGTCCAGCAGGCCGGCGTTGTCTACGGCGCTCTGCTCCCGTGCCTGGTCGATCAGCGCCTCCCACACCAGCCGCCCACCGAGCCGGAACGACCTCAGCACGTCGTCCAGCGGCATTCGCTGCTCGGCCCGGCGCCGCCCGGTTTCCCGCGCCGCGTCGTAGTACCCGTCATCCTCGGGCGCGTCCTTATCGCGATGGGAACCGGCGAGCAACTGCAGAACGCGGGTGATGTTGTCATGGCAGGACCGCCACAGATCGTCCATCGGAACGACGTTGACCGTGCGGTAGCCGAGGTTCTGCTCCCGGATCGTGTGCACGAGGGCATCAGTCAGCACCGGCACCTGCAGCAACATGCTCGCGGCGAGCGACTCCGCGATCCGCGCACCGCCACGACCTGCCGCGTCACTCATGATCGGCTCAGCATCGCATACCGCCAGGTTAGGGATCCAGCCGTAGATTCCGCTGATGGTCCGGGGCGGCCGAACCGCGCTCACCCAGGGCTGGGCGGCGAATATCTTCAGCCGCCTCAGAGCCGGCGTGGCAGAACAGTGGCGAGCAGTCGCCGTTGTTTCATCGTGCCTGCCACGAGGCGGGATAGACGCGTCCCGATGGACCTGCACCATAGCCAAAGAGATGACGTGGCATTCCTGACCTACACCGCGGCTTTGATCACGGCTGGAAGCGGTAGCCCATGCCCGGCTCGGTGAGCAGGTGACGGGGGTGGCCGGGGTCGGGCTCGAGCTTGCGGCGCAGCTGGGCCATGTACTGCCGCAGGTAGTGGGTCTCCCGTGCGTAGGCGGGACCCCACACCTCGGTGAGCAACTGCCGCTGGCTGATGAGCTTTCCCGGGTTGCGGAGCAGGATCTCCAGGAGATGCCACTCCGTGGGGGTGAGGCGGACGCCTTCCGCGTCCGGACCGGTGACCGCCTTCTTGCCGAGATCCACTATGTGGGCGCCGATCTCGACGATGGGGGCGGCCTCCTCGCCGGTGAAGCGCCGGGTGACCGATCGGATGCGGGCCACGAGCTCGTCGATGCTGAACGGCTTGGTCACGTAGTCGTCGGCGCCCGCATCGAGTGCCTCGACCTTGTCCTGGCTGCCGGCCCGGCCGGACAGCACGATGATCGGGATCCGGGTCCAGCCGCGCAGGCCGTGGATGACCTCGACACCGTCGATGTCGGGCAGGCCGAGGTCGAGCAGGACGAGGTCGGGGTGCCAGTCGCCGGCCTGCCGCAGCGCTCCGGTGCCGTCGGAGGCGACGGAGACGTCGTAGTCCCGGGCCTTCAGGTTGATGCGCAGTGCCCGCAGGATCTGCGGTTCGTCATCTACTACCAGGATGCGTGTCATGTCGTCCCTATGGTCGGGTCGTTGTGCTGGTGCGGACGCTCCTGCCATCTGGTGATCAGGTCCGTGACCTCCGGGCATGCGGCGTCGTACGGTCCGGGGGGACCGGGGGGAAGGGGCCCCAGGGTGGAGGCCGGTGTGGCCGGCAAGGACAGGATCATCGTGAGGCCGCCTCCCGGGGTCTCGTCCGGTACGAGGGAGCCCCCCATCGCCTCGGCCAGGCCACGGGCCAATGCCAGTCCCAGCCCCACGCCCATGTGGGTGTCGCGGTCGTCCAGACGCTGGAACGGAAGGAAGACGCGGTCGCGGTCGGCCGGCGGGATGCCGGGCCCGCGGTCGACGATCCGCAGCTCGACGCGGTCGCCGAGTGCGCTGGCGGTGACCAGGACCTTCTCGTCGGGTGGGCTGTAGCGCAGCGCGTTGGAGATCAGGTTGACCAGCACCCGCTCCAGCAGCGTCGGGTCGGCGAGCACCTCTGGGACATCGTGGGGGATCTGGCTGGTGACCAGCCGGCCGGCCGGGCCGAGCTCGTCGAGGGCCCGGGGGACCACCTCCTCCACGGCGAGGGGCTGGACGGCCATGCCGAGTGCGCCCGCTTGCAGCCGGCTCATGTCGAGCAGGTTGGCCACGAGCCGGTCGAGCCGGTCGAGCGACTCTCCGGCGGTGTCGGCCAGTTCGGCGCGTTCCCCGCCGGTCCAGTCGATCTCGCTGTTCCGCAGGCTCTCCACGGCGGCCTTGGCCGAGGCGAGAGGGGTGCGAAGGTCGTGACTCACCGCGTTGAGCAGGGCGGTGCGGATCCGATCGGCCTCCGCCAGCGGCTTGGCCCGTTCCGCTTCCCGGGCGAGCCGCTGCTGACGGAGGGCGACCGAGGCCTGGACGGCGAAGGCCTCCAGGATGCGCCGGTCGGAGGCGGGCAGGGTGCGGCCGCGCAGTACCAGCGCCAGTTCTTCGCCGACGGGGATGTCGGTGTCGGCCTCGTCGGGGGTCGTGCACGGTTTGCCGCCCACGGTGGCGACGATCCTCCAGCTGGCCGGGTCACGCTGCCGATCCGGGGTGAGCGGTGCGTCGGGCGGATGCTCCAGCAGGGTCACCGACGTCAGCCCGAACGTCTGGCGCAGGCGCTCCAGCAGGGCGTCGAGGGCATGCTCACCGCGCAGGACGTTGCCGGCGAGATTGGACAGGACCTCGGCGTCCGCGCTGGCCTGTGCGGCCTCCCGGGTGCGCCGGGCCGCCAGGTCGACGACGGCGCTCACCGCCACGGCGACGAGCACGAACACCACGAGTGCGAAGACGTTCTCCCGCTCTGCGACGGTGAACCGATAGATCGGCGGGGCGAAAAAGTAGTTGAGCAGCAGGAAGCCACCGACGGCGGCGAACAGCGCCGGGTAGAGGCCGCCGACGAGGGCGATGCCGACGACCGCGGCGAGGAACACGAGGATGTCGGTGGGGAACGATGCCCCCGCGCGTAGATGGGCCAGGGCGAACGTCAGCGCCGGTAGGCCCGCGGCGGTCAGGACGAAACCCGCGAGGCGGCGGCCCAGGGTGACGCCACTGGATCGAGGGGGCCGGCGGCGGCCTCGGCTGATCTCTTCATGGGTCACCATGTGGACGTCGATGGAACCGGACAGCGCGGTGGTCGTCACACCGACCCCAGGGGACAGGACCTGGGCGAAGCGACCCCGCCGGGAGACCCCGAGGACGAGCTGGGTGGCGTTCACCCCGCGGGCGAAGTCGAGCAGCCCGCGGGGGACGTCGTCGCCCACCACCTGGTGGTAGGTGCCGCCGAGGTTCTCGATGATGGTCCGCTGCCGGGCCAGGTTGGCGGGGCCGGTGCCGGCGAGCCCGTCGCTGCGGGTGACGTGCACGGCGAGCAGGTCGGCGCCCTTGGTGCGGGCGGCGATCCGCGCGGCCCGGCGGATCAGCGTGTCGCCCTCTGGTCCGCCGGTCAGCGCGACGACCACGCGTTCGCGTGTCTCCCAGGTGCCCCCGATGCCGTGGTCGGCGCGGTAACGATCGAGCTGCTCGTCGACCTTTCCCGCGAGCCACAGCAGGGCGAGCTCGCGCAGCGCCGTCAGGTTGCCGACCCGGAAATAGTTCGAGAGCGCGGCGTCGATCATCTCAGGGACATAGACGTTGCCGTGCGCCATCCTGCGGCGCAGCGCCTCCGGGGCCATGTCCACCAGCTCCACCTGGTCGGCCCGGCGCACCACCTCGTCCGGGACGGTCTCGCGCTGCGGGACGCCGGTGATCTGCTCGACGACGTCGTTGATCGACTCCAGGTGCTGGATGTTGACCGTGGAGATGACGGTGATGCCGGCGTCCAGGATCCGTTCGATGTCCTGCCAGCGCTTGGTGTCGGCCGAGCCGGGGATGTTGGTGTGCGCGAGCTCGTCGATCAGCGCTACCTGCGGAGCCCTGTCGATGACCGCGTCCACGTCCATCTCGGTGAAGGTCGTTCCCCGATAGGTCATGGTCTTGCGAGGGACGACCTCCAGCCCGTCGAGCATCTCCGCGGTGCGCGCCCTGCCGTGGGTCTCCAGAAGGCCGACCACCACGTCCGTGCCGCGGCCGGCGCGACGGTTGCCCTCGGCCAGCATCGCGTAGGTCTTGCCGACCCCGGGGGCGGCGCCGAGATAGATTCGCAGCTGGCCCCTGGGTGCCACGATGCTTCTCCTTTCCCGCGGCCCTGTCAGGCCTTGTACGGGACGGTCCGGTCCAGGTCGAGGTTGAGCTCGACCACGTTGACGGACGGTTGACCGATGAACCCCAGGGTGCGGCCGGTGGTGTGCCGCCGGATCAGATCGAGGACCTTGGCCTCGGTGAGTCCGCGGGTCCTGGCGACCCGTGGCGCCTGCAGCCGGGCATAGGCGGGGGAGATCGCCGGGTCCAGTCCGCTGCCGCCGGCGGTCACCGCGTCGGCCGGCACCTCGGAGGTGGCCGGTGCGTCGCCGCGGATCGGTACGATCCGGCCCGTGGTGTAGTCCTCTGCGGGCTTGGCGCACCGCGCCGTGACGCCCCGGTAGGCGGTGACGAAGGGCCTGGCCGGGCAGGCCTCGTTGACGCTGACCACGCGAGCCGGTCTCGTCACGTTTCCGGCGGTGTCGCGGGGCCCGATCACCGACAACACCGCGCCCACCCCGGCTTTGGTGCAGAACGGCCGGGTGCCATCGACCCCCTCCAGTTCGCCCACAGCCTTGCTTCGCTCGCACACCCGGGTGAGCAGGCTCTGGGTGCCTTCGTCGGGGTTGCCCTCCTCGTCCTTGGCGCCGGGGACGGGCAGCGTGTCGACGATGGACTCAGGGCCCAGGTTACTCGCGGAGGTGGAGGTCGGGTCGTACCCGTCGCCGGCCGCGGACGGACGGCTCTGGAAGTACTGCTCGAGGGCCTTTCCCTCCTTGTCGGTGAAGGACTGGCCGATGATCCCGCTGCCGGCGATCCCGCCGTCGGCGGCCTTGACCAGCGAGCCGTCGGCCCTGCTCCGCAGCCCGGGCAGCTGGGCGACGGCCCAGATGGCCAGCGGGTAGAGGATGCCGGTCAGGATGGTCAGGACGAGCAGCGCGCGCAGCGCCGCCAGGTGCTGACGGAGCCAGGAGGAGCGCATCAGGAGATCCCCGGAACGAGTTGGACGATGAGGTCGATGAGCTTGATGCCGATGAAGGGCGTGATGATCCCGCCGAGCCCGTAGAGGCACAGGTTGCGGCTGAGCAGCTTCGACGCCGAGCTGGGCCGGTAGCGGACTCCGCGCAGCGCCAGCGGGATCAGTGCGATGATGATCATCGCGTTGAAGACGACGGCCGACAGGATCGCCGACTGCGCGCTGTGCAGCCGCATGATGTTGAGGGTGTCCAGCCCCGGGAACAGGGCGACGAAGATCGCCGGGATGATCGCGAAGTACTTCGCGATGTCGTTGGCGATGGAGAACGTGGTCAGGGCGCCCCGGGTGATCAGCAGTTGCTTGCCGATCTGGACGATCTCGATGAGCTTCGTCGGGTCGGAGTCCAGGTCGACCATGTTGCCGGCCTCCTTGGCCGCGGAGGTCCCGGTGTTCATGGCCACCCCGACGTCGGCCTGGGCGAGCGCGGGGGCGTCGTTGGTGCCGTCGCCGGTCATCGCGACCAGCCGGCCCCCTTCCTGCTCACTCTTGATCAGGGCCATCTTGTCCTCGGGCTTGGCCTCGGCCAGGAAATCGTCCACGCCGGCCTCGTCGGCGATGGCCTTGGCGGTCCGCGGGTTGTCACCGGTCACCATGACCGTGCGGATCCCCATCGCGCGCATGTGGTCGAAGCGCTCCCGCATGCCCTGCTTGACGACGTCCTTGAGGTGGATGACGCCGAGGACACGCGCCGTGGATCCTCCGCCGGTACAGGCGACCTCGCCGACGACCAGGGGTGTGCCGCCCGAGGCCGAGATCCCGTCGACGACGTCGCCCATCGACGGCGGCACGACGCCGCCGTGCTCGCGGACCCAGTCGGCCACCGCCGTGGCCGCGCCCTTGCGAATCCGGCGGCCGTCCGGCAGGTCCACTCCGCTCATCCGGGTCGACGCCGAGAACGGGACGAAGTGAGCCTGCCGGTCTATCTCCGAGTCCACGCCCGGCAGGCGCGTCTGCGCGGTGTCGCGATCCTCGCCGGCGACGATCCTCGTCACAAGCTCCGGCGCTGGAACCGATCCGAAGACGCCGGGCCGTTCGCGCAGACCGTACGCCCGCTTGGCGAAGATCACCACTGAGCGGCCTTCGGGGGTTTCGTCGGCGAGGCTGGAGAGCTGGGCGGCGTCCGCGAGCAGGGCCTCGTCCACATCCCCGACCGGCACGAACTCGGCCGCCTGCCGGTTGCCCAGCGTGATCGTGCCGGTCTTGTCGAGCAGGAGCGTGTTGACATCACCGGCGGCCTCGACGGCCCGCCCGCTCATCGCCAGCACGTTCCGCTGTACGAGCCGGTCCATCCCCGCGATGCCGATGGCTGAGAGCAGCGCCCCGATCGTCGTGGGGATCAGGCAGACCAGCAGCGAGACCAGGACGATTCCGGTGACGCCGTCACTGCCCAGGGCGGTGGTGTCGGGTACGCCAGGGTTGATGGTCTTGGAGTAGACGGCCAGGGGCTGCATGGTCGCCACCGCGATCAGGAAGATGATCGTCAGGGCGGCCAGCAGGATGTTCAGCGCGATCTCGTTCGGCGTCTTCTGCCGGTCGGCGCCCTCGACGAGGGCGATCATCCGGTCGATGAAGCTCTCTCCCGGCTTCTGCGTGATCTTGACGATGATGCGGTCGGACAGCACCTTGGTGCCACCGGTGACCGCGGACCGGTCGCCGCCGGACTCCCGGATGACGGGGGCCGACTCGCCGGTGATCGCCGACTCGTCGACGCTGGCCACACCCTCGACGACGTCGCCGTCGCCAGGAATGATCTCGCCGGCCTCGACGACCACGTGGTCGCCCAGCTGCAGCTGAGGAGCGGGAACACTCTCCACGGAGGCCGTCTTCCCGGGCCGCCAGCCGGCCAGACGACGCGCCACGGTGTCCTGCTTGGCCCGCCGCAGTGTCTCGGCCTGGGCCTTGCCCCGGCCCTCCGCGACCGCCTCGGCGAGGTTGGCGAAGACGACGGTCAACCAGAGCCAGACCGTGATCACCCAGGCGAAGGCGGTCATGTCCCGGACGGCGAGCACGGTGGTCCACACCGCGCCGACCTCGACGATGAGCATCACCGGGTTGTGCCACAGGGTGGCCGGGCTGAGCTTGCGCACCGCGTCCGGCAAAGAACGGATGAGCATCTTCGGATCGAGCAGGCCGGCTCGGACGCGGCCTCCCGATGGATCGGGTGCCGGCGGCTCGGGGCCCGACGGCGCCTGCACAGTCTGGGTGGCCATTCAATGCATCCCCTCTGCGAGGGGCCCGAGTGCGAGCGCCGGGAAGAACGTCAGGGCGACGAGGATGAGCGTGACGCCGGCGACCATGCCCACGAACTGGGGACGGTGGGTCGGCAGTGTGCCCTCCGACCGGGGCGTCGGGGTCTGGCGGGCCAGCGATCCGGCCAGGCCCAAGGCGAGGATCATGGGCAGGAACCGGCCGAACGCCATCGCCAGGCCCAGCGCGGTGTCATACCAGGTGGTCGCGGCGTTGAGGCCCGCGAACGCGGAGCCGTTGTTGTTCGCCGCCGACGTGAAGGCGTACAGGACCTCCGACAGTCCGTGCGGCCCGGTGTTGAGCATGCTCGCCCGCTCGCCCGGCAGCGCCATGGCGGCCGCCGTGCCGATCAGCACGATGGCCGGGGTGACCAGGAAGTACAGCGAGGCGAATTTGATCTCCCGGCTGCCGATCTTCTTGCCGAGGTATTCAGGGGTGCGGCCCACCATCAGCCCGGCCACGAACACCGTGATCACGGCGAGGATCAGCATCCCGTACAGGCCCGAGCCGACTCCGCCGGGCGCCACCTCGCCGAGCATCATGTTGAGCATCGCCACCGCGCCACCGAGGCTGGTGTAGGAATCGTGGGCGGAGTCCACGGCTCCTGTCGAGGTCAGCGTCGTCGCCCCGGCGAACGTCGCCGAGTCGGCCACCCCGAATCGCGTCTCGGTCCCCTCGGCCGCCGCGCCGACCGCTGTGGGAACCGTCCCGTGGTGGGCCAGCTGGGCGACGTTGAGGGCGGTGACGCTGATGATCGCCAACGTCGCCATCACGGCGACGATCGCGTAGCCCTGCCGCCTGTCGCCGACCATCCGGCCGAACGTGCGCGGCAGCGAGAAGCTGATCACCAGCAGCAGGAAGATCTCGATCCAGTTCGTCCAGGCGGTGGGGTTCTCGAACGGATGGGCCGAATTCGCGTTGTAGAAGCCGCCGCCGTTGGTGCCGAGTTCCTTGATGGCCTCCTGGCTCGCCACCGGTCCGCCGGTGATCGACTGGGTGCCTCCGGCGATGGTGGGCACCGTCTGCGGGTCGGCGAAGTTCTGCACCGCGCCGCCGATGACCAGGACGATGGCGGCGATGGCGGCGAACGGCAGGAGGATGCGCACGCAGCCGCGGACCAGGTCGACCCAGAAGTTGCCGAGCTCCTCGGTCCTCTTGCGGGCGAACCCGCGGACGAAGGCGATCGCGACCGCGATGCCCACGGCGGCGGACACGAAGTTCTGCACCGCCAGACCGGCCATCTGCACCAGGTGACCCATCGTGGACTCACCCGAGTACGCCTGCCAGTCGGTGTTGGTGGTGAAGCTGATCGCGGTGTTCCACGCAAGGTCCGGAGGCACACTGCCGAACCCGAGGCTCAGGAGCAGGTGGCTCTGCAACCGCTGGAAGGCGTACAGGAAGAGCACCGAGATGAGCGAAAAGGCCAGCACGCTGCGGGCGTAGACACTCCACTTCTGCTCGCGCTCAGGGGCGGTCCCGATCAGGCGGTACAGCCCGCGCTCGACCCGAAGGTGCCGGGGGGAGGTGAAGACCCGGTACATGTAGTCGCCCAGCGGCACGTGTACCGCCGCCAGAGCGAGCAGCAGGGATCCGGTGAACAGGATCCCGGCGGTGGTCGTACTCATCTAGAACCGTTCCGGAAAGAGAAGGGCGATCACCAGGAACACGATCATGACGACGGCCAGCACCAGGCCGATCACGTTGTCGGCGCTCATTGCTCGCTCACACCTCCTCGTTCGCTACGCGGACGGCTCGCTTCGCATCGCCGGCCACTCCGCTCACTCGTCGGATTCACTCGGGCTCATTGCTCGCTCACAGTCGCCCCACCGCCTTCACGACAAGGCCGAGCAGCGCGAAGATCGCCACTGTCAGCACCACGAACACGAGATCGGCCATCTCTCCTGCTTCTTGGTCAGCCTGAGACCGGCGTCGCGGTCAGGCATGGATATCGACGTGCCGGCGCGCTGACGAGCGGTCCGGAGATGACCGCTGGGCGCGGTATCCACGTGGCCAGGGCACCGGGTTCGATCCGGACGCCGCCGACGCAAGGCCGGCGATCAGCCACCGGGCCGAGTCCGCGGCACCGGCACTATGGGCGTGCCCAGTCGCAGGGGATCGACGCCGCCGTGCCTGTGCGGCTCGCCGGCACGCTGCATCACGAAGCCCAGGGGCGGGCCGGTCGGGTGCGGTTCGGTCTCCGCCTGCCGCACAGGAGTCCACATGCGGGCCTCTCTCTCCACCACCGCCCAACGCGGTGCAAAAGAAGCGAACACCCGCTAAATGTGGATTTGAGATGTCTTGACGCTTCTCATACGCCTACTCGGTCGTTCTTGACGGGACCCTCACACCGCCCGGACGCGCAGACTCCTGCACCCCGCCGGACGCGGCCTGTCGAAGACGGATCGGGGGATCCGCTCGGTCGGTTCGCCATGATCCGCTCGTGGTGCGTTCGACGGGGGCCATGGGGGCCGGAGACGGAGCAGACTCGGGCCGGCAAGGGCAGCAGGGTGAAGCGGTGCGGTCGGAACAAGACCGATCTGGTTAGAGTCGCGGATATGGACCACCTCATCGAGGAGGCGGAGCCCCAGGTCGGCGTGGGAGTCGTCGCGTCGTTCGACTTCGACCGTGACCGTGAACTGTGGCGCTGGGCGCCCGGCAACGTGACGCTGTTCATCGCCCGCACCGATCAAGTGTCCTTCGCCGACGACCTGGACCTGGTGTCGGCGCTCAACCGGCCCGCCTGTGTCGAACGACCCACGCGTGAGGTCTGTGCGGTCGGCGCGAAAGCCGTGGTCTTCCTGTGCACGGCGGGCAGTTTCGTCGGTGGCGTCGAGCGCGAACGCGCGCTGCGTGATGCCATGCTCGGCCAGGGAGCACCACAAGCGCTGACCACCGCCGGGGCCGTCGTGGACGCCTTGGGCGCCGTCGGGGCGGGACGGGTCGCCGTGGCGCATCCCTACGAGCCGCCGGTCGGCCGGCGACTGCGCGAGTTCCTGACCGAGTCGGGGCTGGAGGTCGTCTCCGACACCGCGCTCGGCCTCCGTTCGATCAAAGAGGTGTACGACGTGCCGGCCGCGCATGTCGCCGAGCTGATTCGCGCCGCCGACCACCCGGAGGCGGACGCGGTGTTCGTCAGCTGCACGGCGTTGCCGACGTACGACCTGATCGCGCCGCTGGAGCAAGAACTGCACAAGCCGGTCATCACCGCCAACCAGGCCACCGTCTGGGCCGCCCTTCGCGCACTGGAGATGACGGCGATCGGACCGGGACAAACGCTCCTCGGCGGGTGAAGACGACAGTGACGGCGGCAGGGCGCCGTCGATGCCCTGACCTGCGCACGCGGGTGAGGGGCACGGTGACCCCCAACGAGCGCGTACGGCCGGGGGGCATCCCCGAGACACTCGCCGGGCTCCGGCCGGCGTTCGCCGACCCGGTCTTCGCCCAACGCATCCCACAGGTCGACTGGTCGGTCACGGCCGGCAACAGCAGCCCCCTCGACGACGGCGCCTCGGCCGTCCTGATCACCTTCGGCGAGATCGCCGCGTGGTCTTGGGGCGAGCGGCTCTGGAATGTGCGGTTCTGTAGCCCATACTCATGAAAAATTCAGATCAAGCCTGTTCATTTCGGCGTTTTGGGCGGTTTCCTCAGGGGTAGTGGTTAGCGAAAGATGCGACATAAAGCATGCCGTGAATCTATAAATGCATCACTATTCAGCTTGTATGGGCTTTAACTCGTCAAGGAGCACTTCCAGGGGAATCCGCAAACAAAGGACGGCTGTCATATCTGGCCTGATCTTCGCGGGAACGGCTGCTCACGGGGGCGAGGCCACTCCGGCCTCCTCGGTCCCTTGGCTGGTGCCAAAGCCGTGGCCGCGGCACCTCGCAATGTGACGTTCGTCGGTGGTGACAACGGCGGCGGTAACGACGGTGTCCGTGACGTGACCCAGGGCAGTCCCTCGAGCCGGCAGGGCGGCGCTCAAGGGGGCCAGGGCGGTGGTCCCGGTAGCGGCCAGGCCGATTCCGGCCTGTAACATATCCGCACGGCTCCACATCCAATCCATGTGGCGGGCCTCTCTGTCCACTACGGCCCAATGCCGAGCACAAGAAGCGAACACCTGCCACATGGATGGGGATTGAGGATGTCTTGACGCTTTTCATACGCCTGGTCCGCCGTTCTTAATGGGACCCTCATACCGCCCGGACGCGCCGGCTCCTCGACCACTCCGCCGGAGGTGACCCCGTCGAATACGAGGAGGCGGCCGTCGCGGTGTCCTGACAGACGGAGGGGCCACTCCTTTACCGTCCTGCGCAGCGGTGACGCGGATCCGCCGAGCCCGGGCCCCATCGAGGAGGTGGCCGGCGTCCCACGCCGCTGGGGGAGTGCGGACCAGCCGCGGCGGCTCATCAGGCGGCAACGACTGGAGTTGCTGGCGGAGGTGCTCCCCGACGACCCCGACGAGCTCTGAGAGCCCGGTGGGATGCGCGGGGTGACGAGCACATTGCCGTGGTGTGGCGGGGGATGTACGGCGGCGTTGCCGAACCTGGCACATCGGTCAGATGACGGAAGTAGACGCTCGCCGCCGTGCCCCGTGGTGTGCCAGAACTCGTACTCGAACGGGACGCGGTCCAGTCAGATGTGCAGTTCAGGGTTTTGCCGATGTTGCACCGGCTCGGGATGTTCACGGGACCATTCGACGATCCGGTCGGCCAGACGATCGTAAGGATCATCAGACGTCTCGGGATGCTCGAAATCCAGAATCCTCGCGACATCAGCCTTGATCTCTTGCGTGGCGACGTCATCGAAAAGCAGTGAGTTCACAAGCGTATCCCGCAAGAACTCGGCGAGGATCTCGTGATCACCGCTCCAGTTGATGTTCCCGTTTCGCTGAGCTTCGTCCCGGAGCTTCTCGACGGCCCGGATCAGCTCGCCCTGAACTGTGTCCGCCTGGCCCTGCTCGGGAACATAGGTATGCCAGAGTTCCCTGGCCTCGTCGAAGTAACGCATGTTCCCCGGTGCGGCGGTAGCGACAGGCGCTTCTGGCTGGATTCGATCCTGTCGTGGATTCCCCGCCACCTCATCGAACCACTCGAGGGGGAATTGGTAGATATTCCTGGCCAGTTCGAGTGGTGACATCCCGCTGACTGCGTCGGTGGCGTGCCGGTCGCCGCCATGGGCGAGAAGGAGCTTGACCATCTGCCCGTCCGGAGCGGAGCTCTTATTCATCACCGCGGTTCAGAGAGGCGTCTGGCCGTCGTTATTGCGGGTGTTCGGATTCGCACCGGCGTCCAGCAACACCTTGGCGGCTGCGAGCGACCCATCCTGAGCGGCGAAATGCAGGGGAGTCCAGCCGGCCGTGTCCCCGAGGTCCGCGGCCACCCCGGATTCCAGTCTTTCCCGGACCTTTCGCACGTCGTCCTTCAGTGCCGCCCTGTGTAGCTCGTCTCTCCCCGTACGATCAACGTCGGCCATGCCGTCCTCCGGGCGCATGTCGGTGTATCAAACGGCAACGCTCAATCCACAACCGACGCGCGCGTCACATCAAGTAGATTCGGCCCGGCGTCCTCCTGCTGCCTGAAACGGTCGCAGAGCATCCGGCCGAAGTAGGTGATGTCCTGGTCAGGCACCTTTTTGCCCCTTAGGTCACATAGCGCGGCATCGAGGTACTTTACCTAAGTGTGTTCTCCGGCTACAGATACTGAACGTTTTTCACCGCTCGAGTTCGCGGGTGTGAAGGACGTGGATGGCTTTGGCGAGGCGGACCCGGCCGGTCCGCGGTATATCCCGAAGGCGATCCCACCTCGACTCTCTCGGTCCGGCGGCGAAGCCGAATTCGTGAACCGGTCCGTATAAGTCAGCGTTGAGCGGTGAGAACGCCTCGTACGGTGTGGCTGTCAGGAGAGAGAGAGGAGACCCGCGTGAAGGTCGACCTGACCGATGATGACGGCGAGACCATGCGTCGCGTGGTCGACTTCGTGTCCGACGGGCTCGGCTCACCACCGGCGGTAGGTCGACGCGACGGGGAATGGCGCCGTTCGCTGATGACGGTCGGGCACGACCCGCTGAAGAAGCCCTGACGGCCGAAACCCCGATGACCTGCGACGAGAACGCGATCAAGGTGCTCCCTTTGAGGGGCGGTGTCAGCCGACGTAGGCGAGGGCGTCGATCTCGACGAGCATGGACTCGACGGGAAGGCCGGTGAAGACGGTCGTGCGGCACGGCAGGACCCCGCTCGGGCAGTTGTCCTTGATGAACTCGCCGTACGCCTCGTTCATCGCGGCGAAGTCCTCGCGCTTGGTGAGATAGACGCGGAGCATCATGACGTCCTCCACGCTCGCGCCGCCCGCGGTCAGGATGGCCTTGACGTTCTCGAGCGTACGGCGGGTCTGCGCCTTGACATCGCCCACGTGCAGGTAGTCCCCGGTGACCGGGTCCTGCGGTCCCTGGCCGGAGACCTGCAGCAGCGGTCCCTTCCGGATGCCCTGTGAGAACACCCAGGCGGGTGCGGGCGCGCCGTCGGTACGGATCTCAGTCTTGCCGGCCATGGTGGCTCCCTTCGTTGAATCCGCACTCCGCGGATACGGCCCTGGTGGTGTCGATCAGCTCGGGGAGCAGCGCGAGGACCTCGTCCCGGCCGAGCAGCACGTGCGGCACGGAGATCGAGGCGGCGGCCGCGACCCGGCCGCTCGCGTCGCGGATCGGCGCCGCGATGCACGTGATGAAGGTCTCGTGCTCGGCGTCGTCGACCGCGTGACCCTGGTCGGCCACGCGCGCGAGCTCGGCGAGCAGCCCCTCGGGACCGGTGATCGTGTTGTCGGTGAACCGGGTGTACGGGAGCTCGGCCGCGACCTCCCGGCGGCGTGGCTCGGGCAGGTCCGCGAGGAGCACCTTGGCGATCGCGGTGCAGTGCTGCGGCATCGGCAGGCCGATCCTGGAGTACATGCGGATCGGGTGGCGGGATTCGTACTTGTCGAGATAGACGACCTCACCGCCCTCGTAGACGCCGAGGTGAACGGTCTGTCCGGTGCTGTGGTTGAGGCGGGACAGAAGCGGTGCGGCGGCGCCGCGGATCTCGTGCCGGTCGAGCGCGGCGCTGGACAGGGCGAACAGCCGGGCGCCCAGGTGATAGCGGTGGCCGCTGTCGCGATGGACGAACCGCTGCTCCTCCATGGTGCGCAGCAGGCGGAGCACAGTGGTCTTGTGGACACCGAGCGGCTCGGCGAGCTGATCGAGCGTACGTGGTCCTTCGCCGAGCTCGACGAGGATGCGCAGTGCCCGCGACAGACTCTGGCTCACGGCGTCTCCCGGCCGTCCACGGGTGTGTTCCAGCCGTCCGCCCGCACCCTGGTCGCGGCCCACTCGCCGGGGGTGGCCGCCAGCAGCCGCTCGATCAGGCCAGCGGGAGGGAGTGGTCCGTGGTCGCCGTGGATCACCAGGGTCGCGGCGGCCGCCAGGTGCCCGAGCCGCAGTCGCCGGTGCTGGTCGTAGCCACGGAGCGTGCCCGCCAGATAGCCGGCCGCGAACGCGTCTCCGGCACCGACCTCGTCGACGACCTCGACGGCCAGGGCCGGCTCCGCGGTCACGCCGCTCCCGTCGACCGCGAGGGCATGGCGGGCGGACTCCTTGACCACCAACGTCTCCGGCCGGGGCAGCAGCTCACGCAGCTCGGCCGGGTCGCCGGTGCCGAACACATCGGTGGCCTCGTCGGCGCCGAGCAGCACGATGTCGGCGGCGTCCAGGAGCGGCCGTAGCGCGGAGGGGTCGCGGTCGCGCCACAGCGTGGGCCGCCAGTTCAGATCGAAGCTCACCAGCCGGCCGGGGTGGCGGCGTTCGAGGATGGCGCGGACCAGGCCGAGGGCGGTGTCGGACAGCGCCGCGGTGATGCCGGACAGGTGGATCAGGTCGGCGCCGCCGAGCAGTGGCGCGGCCGGCTCCTGGTCGAGCAGTTCCGGGCCCAGCGCGGCGGCCGCCGACCCGGACCGGTAGTAGTGCAGGACGCTGCCGGCCGCACCGATCTCCTTGACGTAGAGCCCCGTCGGCCGGGAGCGGTCGACGACCACCGCGGTCGTGTCGACGCCCGCCGCCTCGAGCGCCCGCAGCATGCGCCGCCCGAAGCCGTCGTCGCCGACCCGGCTGACCCAGGCCGTCGGTATGCCCAGCGCGACGAGCCCGCAGGCGACGTTGGACTCGGCGCCGCCGGTCGAGTGATGGAAGGTCGCCACCTCTTCCAGGGGCCCGGGCCGGTCGGGCAGCAGCGCCGCCATCGACTCCCCGACGCATACCGCGGTCGGCAACCGTCCCATTTCAACCTTTCGTGGACCATTGACCGTTGAATGGCGACGATGCTACAACCGCTGAAACATATGGCGCAATCTACGTTGCGCCATATGCAACCAGGAGGCCGATATGGTGAGCGAGATCGACGATGGGGCGGTCGCGGCACAGCGCCGCGAACGTCTCGACTGGCGCTTCAAGGCGATCCCGGCCGCGGCCCACGGCGCGACCGTGGAGGAGTTCCTGGCCTCCCGGCCGGCTCTCGAGAGCTTCGGCACCCCGCTGCTGACGCTCGACGCGGGGGCCCTGGACCACAACATCTCGACCATGGCCGGTTGGGTCACGGCTGCGGGCCTGCACCTCGCGCCACACGGCAAGACCACCATGGCGCCCGAGCTGTGGCGGCGGCAGCTCGCCGCCGGAGCCTGGGGCATCACCCTGGCCAACCTCCCGCAACTGCGTGTCGCCCGTGCCTTCGGGGTGCGCCGGCTGCTCCTGGCCAACGCCCTGCTCGACCCGGTGGGGCTGGCCTGGGTGTCCGCCGAGCTCGACCGTGACCCGGACTTCGAATTCCTCTCCTGGGTGGACTCGGCCCGCGCGGTGGAGCTGATGGACCGCGCACTGCGGGCGGCCGGTGCCACCCGTCCCGTCGACGTGTGCGTCGAACTCGGCGGCCCGCACGGCCGTACGGGAACACGCGACGACGCCGAGGCGGTGGCGATCGCCGCGGCCGTCCGCGCGGCCCCCACGCTACGGCTGGCCGGCGTCGGCGGATACGAGGGCGCGCTGGCCCACGACGCCTCGCCCGACGGGCTGGCCGCTGTCGAGACCTACCTGCGCAGGCTCGCGGCGCTGCACGTCCGGATGCCCTACGAGACGGCGGAGCCGGTGGTGACCGCGGGCGGCAGTGCCTACTTCGACCAGGTCGCCGAGGTCCTGGGCGGACTGGACGCACAGGTCGTGCTGCGCTCGGGCGCCTACGTCGTCCACGACGACGGCTTCTACCGGTCGATCTCCCCGCTGAGCAGGGGAGCCGGCCCGCCGTTGCGCGCGGCCATGCACGGCTGGGCCCGGGTGGTGTCGCGGCCCGAGCCCGGGCTGGCGCTGCTCGACGCCGGCAAACGGGACCTGCCGTTCGACGAGGGACTGCCCGAGCCGCAGGCGATCTGTGGCGCGCACCCGGCCGTGCCCACCGGTGCGGGGGCTCCCGATGACGCGAACGCTTTCGAAGGCGCTCTCGAAGGCGCGCGCGTGACCGCGCTCAACGACCAGCACGCCTTTCTCGAAGGCGCGGACGTCCAGGTCGGCGACGTCGTACGCCTCGGGCTGTCCCACCCCTGTACGGCCCTGGACAAGTGGACCCTGATCCCGGTCGTGACCGGCGGTGTCGTCACCGACCTGATCAGGACGTGGTTCTGATGGCCGACCTCGTCGTGCGCGGCGCCACCGTCATCGACGGCACCGGCGCGCCGGGCCGCACCGCGGACGTGACGGTCACCGCGGGCCGGATCGAGGACATCGGCTCCGGCCTGACCGGCCATCGTGTCCTGGACGCCACCGGGCTGGTTCTGGCTCCCGGCTTCATCGACATGCACGCCCACTCCGACCTGCGGCTCCTCAGCGAGCCCGACCACACGGCGAAGGTCAGCCAGGGCGTCACCTGCGAGGTCCTGGGGCAGGACGGCCTGTCGTACGCGCCGGTCGACGACACCACCCTGGAGCAGACGCGTCAGATCATCGCGGGCTGGAACGGCGACCCGGCGGGCTTCGACTGGAACTGGCGCGGCGTCGGGGAGTATCTCGACCGGCTCGACCAGGGGATCGCGGTCAACGCCTGCTACCTGGTCCCGCAGGGCTCGGTGCGGATGCTCGCGGTCGGCTGGGAGGCCCGCCGGGCCACCGAGGCCGAACAGGCCCGGCAGCGCGAGCTGGTGGCCACCGGCATGCGTGAGGGCGCGGTCGGCATGTCCAGCGGCCTCACCTACGTCCCTGGGATGTACGCCGGCGACGACGAGCTGGTCGACCTCTGCCGGGTGGTCGCCGGGCTCGGCGGCTTCTACGCTCCGCATCACCGCTCGTACGGGGCCGGCGCGCTGGAGGCGTACGCCGAGATGATCGAGGTGGCCCGCCGCTCCGGCTGCCCCCTGCACCTGGCGCACGCCACCATGAACTTCGGGGTCAACCGCGGCCGGGCCGGGGAACTCCTCGAGCTGCTCGACGCCGCGATCGCCGACGGCTGCGACATCACCCTCGACACCTACCCCTACCTGCCCGGCAGCACCACTCTCGCGGCGCTGCTGCCCAGCTGGGCATCCGAGGGCGGCCCCGCCGCCACGCTCAGCCGGCTGCGCGATCCCGGAACCCGCGAACGCATCCGCCACGACCTCGAGGTCGAGGGCTCCGACGGTTGTCACGGTGTCCCGATGGAGTGGGACACCATCGAGATCTCCGGATCGCCGGACGCCTCCGTGATCGGCAGGACCATCGCCCGGCTCGCGGCCGAGTCCGGCCGGCCGGCGTTCGAGGTCTATGCCGAGCGATTGATCGCCGACCGGCTCGGTACGGCGATCCTCCAGCACGTCGGGCACGAGGACAACGTGCGGGCGATCATGAAGCACCCCGCCCACACCGGTGGCAGCGACGGGCTCCTCGCCGCGGCCAAACCGCATCCCCGGGCCTGGGGCACGTTCCCCCGCTACCTCGGGCACTACGTCCGGGACCTCGGCGTGCTCTCGCTCGAAGACTGCGTCGCGCACCTGACCGGCCGCCCGGCGAGGCGGCTGAGGCTGGCCGACCGCGGGCTCGTCCGCCCCGGCCACCACGCCGACCTGGTCCTGTTCGACCCGGCGACCGTACGGGACACGGCGACGTTCGAGGAGCCCAGGCGGGAGGCCGAGGGCATTCCGTACGTCTTCGTCGGCGGCACGGCGGTCATCGCGGACGGCCGGCACACCGGCGCTCTCCCGGGGC
Source organism: Actinomadura sp. (assembly GCA_036008685.1). Classification (GTDB taxonomy): domain Bacteria; phylum Actinomycetota; class Actinomycetes; order Streptosporangiales; family Streptosporangiaceae; genus Actinomadura_C. Next base: position 51,738 of record DASYNF010000025.1, read on the forward strand.
GTTCGCTACGCCGCACCCCCGAGGGGATCACCCGGTGATCCTCGAGTCCTGAAGGCCGATCGGGTCCTGGCCTTCATCCGCACCACCGCGGCCGCCGGCCACCGGAGCCGGACCAGCCGCCGTGCCCCCGAGTTCGTCGCGGCCCTCAACCCGCCGCACTGATCACAAGAGAACGAAGGTCCTCCCCCCATGGTCCACTGGTTGCAACACGAGACGGGCGGGCTCCTGCTGCTGTGCGCCCTGGCCATCGCCGCGCTCCTGGTCCTGATCATCAAGATCAGGCTGGAACCGTTCATCGCGCTGCTGGTCTCCGGGCTGGGGCTCGCGCTGGCGGCCGGGCTGAGCGTCGACCAGATCGTGGGCACGGCGCTCAGCGCCAAGGCGTCGGTGCTGGAGACCGGGTTCGCCGGCATCCTCGGCCACATCGCGCCGATCATCGGCCTCGGCACCGTCCTCGGCGCGATCCTGGAGGCCTCGGGCGGCGCCGACGTGCTGACCCGCAAGCTGCTCGATGTCTTCGGGGAGCGAGGAGTGCCCCTGGCGATGGGCGTGGCCGGGCTCGTCTTCGGCATCCCGGTCTTCTTCGATATCGGCGTCTTCGTCCTCGCCCCGCTGGTCTACATCGCCGCCCGGCGCGGTGGCCGGTCCCTGGTCCTGTACGCGATGCCGCTGCTGGCCGGCCTGTCCATGACCCACGCGTTCCTGCCTCCGCACCCGGGCCCCGTGGCCGCCGCGGGAGTGTTGAACGTCGCGCTCGGCTGGATCATCGTCATGGGCCTGATCTGCGGCATCCCCGCGTTCCTGGCCGCGGGCGTCGCCTGGGGCGTGTGGATCGGCAAGCGGGTGCGGATCGAGGTGCCCGCCGACTACATCGCGGGCGAGCGGGAGGCCGGGAAGACCGGCCGGCCCGAGCCGTCACTGACGACCGTCACCGCGATCATCGCCGTGCCGCTGGTGCTCATCCTGCTCGCCACGTTCGGGACGGTGTGGTGGAAGGACAGTCCGGTGCTCCCGGTGCTGACCTTCCTCGGCAACCCGGCCGTGGCCCTCACGATCACGGTGCTGCTGGCGATGTGGCTGCTCGGCATCCGGCGCGGCATCACGGGTGCCGAGCTGTCCGAGCTGGCGGGCAGGTCCCTCCGGCCGGTCGGGATGATCCTGCTGGTCGTCGGCGCGGGCGCGTTCTTCGGCGCGGTCATCGCCAAGACCGGCGTCGGCACGGCGCTGGCCGAGACCCTGCAGGACGCGGGCCTGCCGGTCATCGTGCTGGCCTACCTCATCAGTTGCGGCCTACGTCTGGCGCAGGGCTCGGCGACGGTCGCGATCGTCACCACGAGCGCCATCATCGCGCCGCTCCTGCACGGCGAGCAGCACGGTCAGGCCCACCTGGCGCTGATCGTGATCGCTGTCTCGGCCGGATCGATCATCGCCTCGCACGTCAACGACGGCGGCTTCTGGATCGTCTCGCGCTATTTCAACATGTCGGTCCGGGACACCCTGAAGACCTGGACCGTACTCGAGACGATCCTGTCGATGGCCGGCTTCGGCGTCGCAGCCCTGCTCAGCACGGTCATCTAGCCGAGGATCGACGTCCCGATCATGCCCGTCAGAGCCGGTATGTTTACGGAAATGCCGTTCAGGGAGCCGATGATCCGGCACGCGCACCCGCCCGGGACGCCGGGAGCGCGTGCCGGATCCGGTAGGTGAGGTCAGTGGAGTTGCATCAGCTGAGGTATGTGATCGCGGTCGCCCGCGAGGGCAGTTTCACCCGAGCGGCCGACAGCCTCTTCCTGGCACAGCCCTCGCTTTCGGTCCAGGTCCGCAAGCTGGAGCAGGAACTCGGCGTGAGCCTCTTCCAGCGCAACGGCCGGGGACTCGTGCTCACCACCGCCGGTGAGGTCTTCCTGGAACACGCCGAGCGTGCGCTGGTCGCGCTCGAGGAGGCCCGCCGGCAGGTCGAGGAGGTCAAGGGGCTGCGTCGTGGACGCGTGTCCCTGGGCGTGCTCCCCAGCATCGGCGCCCGGCTGCTGCCCGACATCCTCGCGTCGTTCCACCGCCGCCATCCCGACATCGAGGTGACGCTGCTGGAGCAGGACGTCTCGGGGGAGTTCGAGCAGATGGTGCATGCCGGTCAGCTGGACATGGCGATGATCCGAATGCCGCAGACCCGAAGCGACCTGTGCGGCCGGCTGCTCGTCCGGGAGCCGATGGTCGTCCTGGTGCCGCCGGGACACCGGCTCGAAGGACGCAGCCGCGCGACTCTGGAGGAGCTCGCGGATGAGCGGTTCGTCGGAATGAAGACCGGAACGGGACTGCGCGAGCTGATGGACCAGGTGTGCCTGCGGGTCGGGTTCACGCCGTCCGTCGCGGTGGAAACCGGTCAGCTCACCATCGTGTGGGGGATGGTGCGCGCCGGCATCGGCGTCTCGATCCTGCCCCGGCTCGCCGCGGGCACGGAATCGCCGAGCGTCAGGCTCGTCGACGACTTCGCCGAGCGTCGGCTCGGCGTGGTGTGGCGTGCGGATCAGCCCCTCGCGCCCTCCGCCCAGGCATTTCTCCGGCTGTTGCTGGAGTCGGCCCTGCCGCACTCGATCGGCTAGCTCCGATCTCGGCGGGTTCCGCCGGCAGGGACGCCTGCGACCGTCTCGTCCGCGGTTCCGGACCGATCGCCGGACCAGCGGCGCAGCTGCTCGGCCGGCAGGCCCAGCAGGTCCAGTGCGCGTCCGACCGTGTGATCGACGATGTCGTCGATCGAGGTCGGATGGGTGTAGAAGGCCGGCACCGGCGGCATGACGATGGCACCGGCGGCCGTGACCTCGGTCATCAGCCGCAGATGCCCGGCGTGCAGTGGCGTCTCCCGCAGCAGCAGGATGAGCCGGCGACGCTCCTTGAGCGTGACGTCGGCGGCACGAACGGCCAGCGAGTCGTCGAAGCTGTTGGCGATGCCCGACAGCGTCTTGACACTGCACGGGGCCACGAGCATGCCCTCGGTCCGAAACGATCCGCTGGACACGGCCGAGCCGAGGTCGCCGTCGGAGTGCACCACGTCGGCCAGGGCGCGTACCTCGGCGACGGTGCGGCCGGTTTCGTAGCCGATCGTGGCGCGGCCGTTCCTGGTGAGAATCAGATGGGTCTCCACGCCGGGGAGCTCCCGCATCATCTCGAGCGCCCGGATCCCGAACACGGCACCGGACGCGCCGGTGATGGCGATCACGAACCGCCGAGCCCCGGCGTCCGAGACCGTCATGCCAGCCCCGCTTCGGCCAGATAGCGGGCCAGGAGGCCGGCGTCGGGCGTCGGGGTGCGCATCTGGGCGTGCCGGTCCCGGTCTCCCGCCGGAGCGGTCGCGTCGATGCCCATCTTGGCCGCGACGCCGTCCGGTGCGGAGGGATCCAGGCTGCTCCCGCGGGCTCCCGGGATGATGAGCACGTCGCGGTCGGCCTGGACCCGGGTGGCCACCGCCCAGCCGATCCGCTCGTCGTCGAAGACCTCCACGTCGTCGTCCACCACGATGACGTGCTTGATCACGGGATTGACGGCGAAGACCGTCAGGAGCGCGTGGACCGCGGCGCCCGGAGCGGGACGGCGCAGCGATATCACCGCGTGGAACCGGCACGACCCGTCCTCGGTCATGCGTACGTCCGCGACGTCGACCCCGCACCGCCGCAGGCCACGCAGCAGCTCGGCCTCGCGTGGGATGCCGCCCGCGTAGAAGTGCTCCCGGCCACCCGAGAGGATCGTCTGGAACACCGGCTCGGACCGGTGCCAGGCGGCCACCAGGTCGATGACCGGCGCGGGGCCGCCCGCGCCATAGGTGAGGGGGAACTCGCCGAAGGGACCCTCGGGGGCACGCTCGCCGACCCGGAACCGTCCCTCGAGCAGGAACTCGGCCTCGGCCGGGACGATCGCGTCCACGGTCGGCGTCCGCACCGCGGGGAGCGGCTCGCCGTACAACGCGCCCGCCACCGCCAGGTCGTCCAGGTCCCGGTCGGCGGGCGCCTGGCTGGCCAGGGTCAGCAGCGGATCCACCCCGATGGCGATGCCCACGTCCAGGGCTCGCCCCTCGGCCTCCGCCTCGTCGAAGATCTGCCGTAGCCGTCCCGGGAGCAGCAGCACGCGCAGCTCCCGCTCGCCGACCGCCAGCATGCGGTTGATCGACAGGTTCGTCGCTCCGGTCTCCGGGTCCCGGACGCACAGGAGGGCCGCGGTCACGTAACGGCCGGCGTCCCGTTCGTGCTGTACGGCCAGAGGGAGCGCCGACAGCAGCCGTTCGCCCGTCATCCGATGGGCCAGTACGGGCGCGTCGCCGGCCGCCACCTCCCGCCAGGGGATCGGCAGGTCAAGGGCCGCCATGAACCGCTGGGCCACGTCGCCGATGTCACAGCCCATCGCGAGCGCGAGCTGTGTCCGGTCGGCCACCAGATTGCCGACCGCCGGATAGTCCGCCCCGGTCACGTCCGCGAACAGCACGGCCCGCCGGCCGTCCGCCTTTTCCAGCACCGCGCTCAGGGCCCGGTCCGGCTCGATGGCCGACCGCACCGCGCCCAGGGCACCTCTGTTCTCCAGCAGTGCCAGCCAGGAGCGGAGGCTGCGGCCGGCCGGCCACACGGCGGCACCCTCGGTCATCGGTCCTCCTCGAGGGACGGCTCGGTCACGCTGAAGTGCACGTGCTTGAGCTCGGTGAAGAGCTCCAGACCGGCGACGCCGCGGGTGCGGCCGATTCCGGAGGACTTGTAGCCTCCACTCGGCATCTCCGGGTAGGAGCGGTTGTAGCCGTTGACCCAGACCGTTCCGGCCTCGATGGCCCGGCTCGTCCGCCAGGCCCGGTCGATGTCGGAGGTCCAGACGGCCGCGGCCAGACCGTACGGCGTGACGTTGGCGAGCCTGATCGCGTCACCCTCGGACTCGAAGGTCTCCAGCGTCACCACCGGCCCGAAGATGTCCTCCTGCACGACCGGAGACCGGACGTCCACGTCGGTCACCACGGCCGGCGTCAGGAAGTGGCCGGGGAGCCCGTCCGGCTGCACGCGTTCGCCGCCGAGGACCGTGCCGCCGGCGCCGTTCAGATAACGCTCGACCCGGGCGCGCTGCCCGGCGGAGATCAGCGGCCCGACCCTGGTGCGCTCGTCGCGCGGATCGCCGATCCGCAGGGCCCGGAGCCCGTCGAGCAGCCGCTCCCGTACCTCCTCGAAGAGCGGGCGTTGCACCAGGATCCGGGTGCAGGCCATGCACATCTGTCCCGCGGTGATGACGATGGCGGGGAGCAGGGCGTCGACCGCGCGGGGGACGTCCGCGTCGGAGAACACCACGGCGGCGCCCTTACCGCCCAGTTCCAGGAGCGTGCGTTTCATCCCGTGGGCGGCGTCGCGCATGATCTGGACGCCGACGGTCGTGGAACCGGTGAACGCGACCGCGCGCAGCGCGGGGTGCGCGATGACGGCCCGGCCCGCCGCCACGTCCCCGATCACCAGGCGTACGGCGTCGGCCGGCAGCCCGGCGTCGCGGCCGAGCGCGATCACCCGCTCGGTGACCAGGGACGTCTGCAGAGCGGGCTTCACCAGTGCGGTGACACCGGCGGCGAGCGCCGGCGCCAGGTCACGGAAGAGCAGGAGGACGGGCCAGTTCCACGGCACGATGAACGCGGTCAGGCCGACGGGCTCCCGGATCAGGTGCGCGACGCTTCCGTCCGGAAGGGTCCCCGCGGTGCCGCCGAGGTGCCGGGCGAGACCGGCGTTGTAGGTCAGGGCCTCGACGGCGCCGGCGACCTCGGCACGGGCCTCGGTGACCGGCTTGCCGGTCTCGGCGACCAGCGCCGCGGCCAATGAGTCACCGTGTGCGCGGAGCGCCTCCGCCCAGGCGCGCAGCACGTCCGCCCGCCACCTGCCGTCTCTGGCCCAGCGCGTGCGCGCCAGCGCGGCGGCCGCCTCGGCCGACTCGTTCAGCTCAGCGGGGGAGGTGGCCGGCAGATGCCCGAGGGGCTCGAGGGTGGCCGGGTCGATCGGGCGGGCGTCCTCCCGCTCGTCCGCCGGTGCCGGC
>DASYNF010000026.1:0-14927 GCA_036008685.1 Actinomadura sp.
CTGGCTGCCGATGTCGTTGCCCTGACGCATGCCCTGCGTGGGGTTGTGCGCCTCCCAGAAGATCTTCATCAGCCCGGCGAAGGAGATCTGGTCCGGGTCGAACACCACCCGTACGGCCTCGGTGTGGCCGGTCAGGCCCGAGCAGACCTCTTCGTAGGTCGGGTTGGGCGTGTAGCCACCCGCATAGCCGACCGCCGTGGACAACACTCCGGGGGTGCGCCAGAAGATCCGCTCCGCGCCCCAGAAGCACCCCATCCCGAACTCGGCCACCTCGGCCTCGTCCGGGTAGGGCGGCTCGAGCGGGCCACCGAGGACCTCGTGACGGGCTGGGACCGGGAGGGGTTCCTCCCGGCCGGGGAGCGCCTGCTCCGGCGCGACCATCTGAGTCTTCGCGAATCCGAACACGCTGCCAGGCTAACCCGGACCAGGCCGAGCCGGTACGCCGGGCGGCGGGTTCATGAAGCGGCCCTTGACATTACCGTTAAGCATTGTGACTAATTACACACTGATACGCTAGGTCATGTGACGGAAATGCGCAGGGGAATCCTCTTTGGAATCGGCGCTTATGGCATCTGGGGATTGTTCCCCCTGTATTGGCCGCTGCTGAAGCCGGCACAGGCGGGCGAGATCCTCTCGCATCGGATCATGTGGTCGCTGGTCGTCGTGATCGTGCTCCTCGCCGCGCTTCGGCACTGGTCGTGGGTGCGCACCGTCACCTGGAAGCAGGTCGGCCTGCTGGCCCTGGCCGCCGTGGTCGTCTCGGTCAACTGGGGCATGTACATCTACGGCGTCAACGCCGGGCACACCATCGAGACCTCACTCGGCTATTTCATCAATCCTCTGATCAGCATCGTGCTCGGCGTCCTGGTGTTCCGGGAGCGCCTCCGCCGGATGCAGTGGCTCGCCGTCGGGCTGGGCACGCTGGCGGTGGTCGTGCTGACGGTGGACTACGGCCGGCTGCCATGGATCGCCCTGGTCCTGGCCTGCTCCTTCGGGGCGTACGGCCTGCTGAAGAAGTTCGCCAACACGCCGTCCGCGGAGAGTCTCACGATCGAGACCACCGTCCTTTTCCTGCCCGCGCTCGCCTTCACCCTGACCTTGCACACCCAGGGGGAGGCCACATTCGGCCACGCCGGGGCCCTTCAGGCGCTTCTGCTCGCCGGGGGCGGACTGATCACCGCGATACCTCTGATGATGTTCAACGGCGCCGCGATCCGGCTCCCGATGAGCGCGATCGGCATGTTGCAGTACGTGGCACCCACGCTGCAGTTCCTCATCGGCCTGCTGGTCCAGCACGAGGAGATGCCGGCGAGCCGCTGGGCCGGCTTCCTGCTGGTCTGGGGCGCCCTCATGGTCCTCACCGGAGACGGCGTACGCGCCGGTGCCGCGTCGGCCCGGCTGAAGGCGCGGGCGGCTCCCGAGGTCGGCGGCGCCGTCTGGACCCAGGAGCCCGCACCCGCGGAGCCCTCAACGATGCCATGAGCCCCGAGCGTGCCGACCTGGAGTGATCACGCGTCGAACGCCCGATCACCTTCACGCACGCGAACAACCGCAAGATCACGACGGGAAGACGGAGACCGGGGGATGCCGGCTCCGATGGAGGTGATCCTCGGGTTCGGTGGCCCCTGGGCGGGCCACCGAACCCGAGGATCATGAGCTTGCCCGGTCGCCGCCGCGCGGCAGCGCGGCAGCGTACAGAGCGCGGCAATGAACTCAGCCCGTACGGGAGACCACGTAGTCGCAGAGGCCCTCGAAGGCCGCGCGGACGGGGACGTCGGGAAGCGTGAGCAGCTCGGCACGGGCGTCCTCGGCCCACTGCCGCAGGTCCGCGCGGGCGCGGTCCATGGCCGGGTGGGCGCGCAGCAGCGCGAGCGCCTCGGCGTGCGGCTCGTCGTCGGTCAGGTCCGAGGTGAGAAGGCTCCGCAGCCGCTCGTCCGCCGGGTCGTCGGAGGCGAGGACGTGCAGCATCGGGAGCGTCTGGATGCCCTCGCGCAGGTCGGTGCCGGGCGTCTTGCCGGACTGGTCGGCCTCCGAGGCGATGTCCAGGATGTCGTCGGAGAGCTGGAACGCCACGCCGATCTTCTCGCAGGCCGAGGTGATGGTGTCCACGACGTGCGGTGAGGCGCCGGACAGCATCGCGCCGAACTGGCCGGACACCGCGATCAGGGACGCGGTCTTGTCGGCCATGACCCGCAGGTAGTGCTTGAGCGGGTCGGTGTCCCCCGTGGGGCCGACCGTCTCCTGGATCTGGCCGCGGACGAGCCGGGCGAAGGCCCGGGCCTGCACGCGTACGGCCTCGGTCCCGAGATCGGCCAGCAGGTCCGAGGCCCGGGCGAACAGATAGTCGCCGGTCAGGATCGCGACCGTGTTGGTCCAGCGCAGGTTGGCCGACACCTGACCGCGGCGCATCGGGGCCTCGTCCATGACGTCGTCGTGGTAGAGCGTCGCCAGATGTGTCAGCTCGACGACGACCGCCGCGGGCACGACGGCCGCGGCCGCCGGGTCGCCGAAGTGGGAGGCCAGGAGGACCAGCATCGGCCGGAACCGCTTCCCACCGGCCACGGCCAGATGGCGCGAGGCGTCGGTGAGAAGCCGGTCCTGGTCACGTGCCGTCTCCATGAGCATGGCCTCGACGGCGGCCAGCCGCTCCTGCACGTCCGCCGCGAGATCGTCGTCGACGGGCAGGCCGAACGGAACGGCACTAGTCACAGGTCCCCCTACCGGACGAAGAGCTGCGTCGCGGCCTGCCCGGCAAGATCGAGCATCGGCTGCGGCAGCACACCGAGTACCACAGTAACCGCCAACCCCAGGGCCACCGCAGTGGCGGCGGTCGGGCCGACCACCACCGAGGGCGCGTCCGGCTCCGGGTCGCTGAAGAACATCACGACAATGACCCGGACGTAGAAGAACGCCGCCACAGCCGAGGACAGTACACCGACGATGACCAGTGGTGTGGCGCCACCCGCCACGGCCGCCTGGAACACGGCGAACTTGCCGGTGAATCCGCTCGTCAGCGGGATGCCCGCGAAGGCCAGCAGGAAGAAGGCGAAGATGCCCGCGATCACGGGGGATCGCTTGCCCAGCCCGGCCCAGCGGCTGAGGTGCCCGGCCTCGCCACCGGCGTCGCGCACCATGGTGATGACGGCGAACGCGCCGATCGTGGTGAAGCCGTACGCCGCGAGGTAGAACAGCGTCCCGGACAGGCCCGCCTGGGAGGTGGCGATGACGCCGGTGAGCAGGAAGCCCGCGTGCGCCACCGAGGAGTAGGCCAGCAGCCGCTTGACGTCGGTCTGGGTGACCGCGATGACGGCTCCGGCGAGCATCGTGATGATCGCCACGGCCCACATCATCGGCCGCCAGTCCCAGCGCAGGTTCTCGAGGGCGACGTAGAACACCCGCAGGATCGCGCCGAAGGCCGACACCAGGGTGCACGAGGCCATGAGCGCCGTGATCGGAGTCGGCGCGCCCTGGTAGACGTCCGGCTTCCAGGAGTGGAACGGCACCGCGCCGAGCTTGAACAGCAGGCCCACCGACAGCAGCGCGACCCCGGTCAGCAGCAGCGGCTCATTGCCGCTCTGCCTGGCGATCTGATCGGCGATCTCGGAGAGCCGCACAGAGCCGGCGAAGCCGTACAACAGCGCGACGCCGTACAGGAAGAACGCCGAGGAGAACGCGCCCAGCAGGAAGTACTTGACCGCGGCCTCCTGCGAGAGCAGGCGGCGCCGGCGGGCCAGGCCGCACAGCAGATAGAGCGGCAGCGAGAGGACCTCGAGGGCCACGAACATGGTCAGCAGGTCGTTGGCGGCCGGGAACAGCAGCATGCCGCCCACCGCGAACATCATCAGCGGAAAGATCTCCGTGTGGGTCGTCCCTGCGGCCATGCTCTCCTGCTCGGCCTCACTGCCCGGCAGCGCGGCCGCCTGCGCCGTGAAGGCGTCCTGACCGCGCTCGGCGATGAGCAGCAGGCTCACCAGCGCGAGCACCAGGATGGTCCCCTGCAGGAAGAGCGTGGGCCCGTCGATGCCCACCGCTCCCATGGCCGCGACCTTGAAGTTGCGGGGGTGATCCCACAGCGTGGAGCCGCCGATCGCGGCGTGGTCGACGCCGAGGTAGATCGTCCACAGGAACGCGCCGGCCAGACCGGCGAAGGCCAGCGGCACCTGCACCGCGTGCCGCCTGCCGCGGCCCACGAAGGCCTCGACCAGCACGCCGAGGAGGGCGATGCCGAACACCAGCAGCATCGGCGCGAGCTGGGCGTATTCGATATGCGGCGCCTGGATCTCTCCGGCGGCGAGTAGCGTGCTCATCGGTCGCTCACCCTCACTCCGGCCACTACGCCGGCCGCGGCGTACCCGCTCCGATTCCCGTTCACGGGCGTGCTCCCTTCTCTGCCACGGCCGGGGCCGGATCCCGCATCTCGACCCGGCTCATCGTGTGCTTCACCGACGGGGTGATCACGTCGAGCACCGGCTTGGGATAGAAGCCGAGGACGACGATGATCGCAAGGATGGGCGCGAGTGCCACGAGCTCGCGGCGGGACAGGTCGTTCATCCCCTTGACCGGCTCCGGCGTCGGGCCGTTCATGGTCCGCTGGTACATCCACAGGATGTAGACGGCGGCCAGGATGATGCCGACCGTGGCGATCACGGCAGGCACCCGGTAACGCGAGAACGTCCCGACCAGCACCAGGAACTCACTGACGAACGACGACAGTCCGGGCAGCGAGAGTCCGGACAGCCCGGCGATCAGGAAGGCGCCGGCCAGCAGCGGGGCGACCTTCTGCACGCCGCCGAAGGCGTCGATCCGGGCCGAGCCGCGCCGTACGATCATGAACCCGACGATCAGGAACAGCGCCGCGGTCGAGAAGCCGTGGTTCACCATGTACAGCGTGGCACCGGACTGGCCCTGCGCCGTCATGGCGAAGATCCCGAGCGCGATGAAGCCGAAGTGCGAGATCGACGTGTAGGCGATGAGCCGCTTCAGGTCCACCTGGCCGATGGCGAGCACGGCGCCGTAGATGATCCCGATGACGGCGAGCGTGATCACGACCGGCGTGAACCACCGGGCCGCCGATGGGAAGAGCTCGATGCAGAACCGCAGCATGCCGTACGTCCCGACCTTGTCGAGCACGCCGACGAGCAGGACGGCGGCGCCGGCCGGGGCCTGACCGGCCGCGTCGGGCAGCCAGGTGTGGAACGGCACCAGCGGGGCCTTGATCGCGAACGCCACGAAGAACCCGAGGAACAGCCACTTGGCCATGGTCGGGTCGAGGTCGAGCTTGGCGAGTTCGGTGAACAGGAAGGTGCCGGGGCCCTGGACGTACAACCCGATCAGCGCGACGAGCATGAGCAGCCCGCCGAACAGCGAGTAGAGCAGGAACTTCACCGCGGCGTAGGAGCGCTGCGGACCACCGAAGACCCCGATGATGAAGTAGACCGGGACCAGCATGGCCTCGAAGAAGACGTAGAACAGGAAGACGTCGGTCGCCGCGAAGACGCCGATCATCATCGCCTCGAGCGCGAGCAGCAGCGCGAAGTAGGTCTTCGCCGAGCGGGCCGGGGGCCGCGACGGGTCCGTGGCCGGGGCGTCGGCCCCGCCGAAACGGTCCGCCTCGGTCCATGAGGCCAGGATCACCAGCGGCACCAGGATGACCGACATCGCGATGAGAACCAGCGCGATGCCGTCGACGCCGAGCGCCCAGTGCACGCCGAACTGCTTGATCCACCAGTAGGACTCGGTGAACTGGAACCGTGGGCCACCGGCCTCGAACCGGAACGCCAGGGCGATGGTGAGCGCCGCCACGGCGAGCGAGACGCCGAGCGCCACCTGCTTGACGAGGGCCTCACGGGCCCTCGGCAGCATGGTGATGCCGACCGCCCCGAGGGCCGGCAGCGCGATGAGCAGACTCAGCACGGCATCTCCAGTTCCCGCCCTGCGGCGGATTCCTTGGTCGTCGCGGCCTCGTGACGAGCGCTCACGGCCGGATCCTCACTCCGGCCGTGGCGCCGGCCACGAGGGCGGCTCTGGCCGAACACGGCATTGACAGGGCACCCCATCACACCCTCACCACCAGCAACGCGGCGACGACCAGTGCGGCGCCGAGGAACATGGACAGGGCATAGGAGCGGACGAACCCGGTCTGCAGCCGGCGGATCCGGCCGGAGCTCCCGCCGATCCCGGCGGCGAGACCGTTGACGATGCCGTCCACACCCTTGTTGTCGAAGAAGACCGCCAGGCGGGTCAGCCACTGACCGGGACGCATGATGAACGACTCGTTGAGGGCGTCGCCGTACAGGTCCTTGCGGGCCGCCACGGTGACGAGGCTCCCGCGGGGGGCCTCCCGCGGGACCGGCCGGGCCGCGTACTGCCGCCAGGCGATGCCGACTCCGACGAGCATGAGGACGAACGTCGCGATGCCGGTCGTGGTGACGGCCTGGAAGTGGTGCGGCTCGGACTCCGGCAGGACGGGCGCGAGGAACTCGGCGAACCCGCCCAGGACCAGGAACCCCCCGGCCGCGACCGATCCGATGGCCAGGATCATCAGCGGGATGATCATCACCTTGGGCGACTCGTGCGGGTGCACCCCGTCGTCCCAGCGCTTGCCGCCGAAGAAGGTCATGAACATGACCCGGGACATGTAGTAGGCCGTGATGCCCGCGCCCAGGAGGGCGCAGCCGCCGAGGATGGCACCGGTCGTGCCGCCCTTCTCGAAGGCGGCCTCGATGATGCCGTCCTTGGTGAACCAGCCGGACAGGCCGGGGAAGCCGATGATGGCCAGATAGCCGAGGCCGAACGTGGCCCAGGTCGTGACCATGACGACGCGCAGCGCGCCGTACTTGCGCATGTTCACCCCGTCGTTCATGCCGTGCATGACCGAGCCCGCGCCGAGGAACATGCCGGCCTTGAAGAAGCCGTGCGCGATCAGGTGGGCGATCGCGAAGACGTAGCCCGCCTTGCCGAGCCCGGCCGCCAGGTGCATGTAGCCGATCTGCGACATCGTCGAGCCGGCCAGCGCCTTCTTGATGTCGTCCTTGCCGCACCCGATGATCGCACCGGCCAGCAGCGTGGCCGCGCCGACGATCGTGACCGCCAGCTGGGCGGTCGGCGCCAGCTCGAAGATCGGGTTGGACCGCACGATGAGGTAGACGCCCGCGGTGACCATCGTGGCCGCGTGGATGAGCGCCGACACCGGGGTCGGGCCCTCCATCGCGTCGAGCAGCCAGGACTGCAGCGGCAGCTGTGCGGACTTGCCGCAGGCGCCGAGCAGGAGCAGCAGGCCGATCGCGGTGACGACGCCTTTCTCGGCGGCGCCGGCGTTCTGGAAGACCCCCGAGAAGGAGATGGTCCCGAACGTGGCGAACATCAGCATGATCGCGACGGACAGCCCGAAGTCGCCCACGCGGTTGACGACGAACGCCTTCTTGGCCGCGGTGGCCGCGGTGGGCTTGAACTGCCAGAAGCCGATCAGCAGGTACGACGCCAGGCCGACGCCCTCCCAGCCGATGTAAAGGCCCAGGTAGTTGTCGGCCAGCACCAGCAGCAGCATCGCCGAGACGAACAGGTTGAGGTAGGCGAAGAACCGGCGCCGGTCCGGGTCGTGCTCCATGTAGCCGATGGAGTAGACGTGGATCAGTGACCCGACACCCGTGATGAGGAGTACGAAGCTGATCGACAGCGGGTCGACGAGCAGGCCCATGTCGACCTTGAGGTCGCCCACCACGAAGTACTGGAACAGGTGTACGGCCCGCCTGCGGTGTTCACCGGAGTAGCCGAGCATCTGCACGAACATCGCCACGCCGACGACGAACGACGCGGCGGACATGGCGACCCCGAGCAGGTGTCCCCATCTGTCCGTACGGCGTCCGCCCAGCAGTAGCACGGCAGCGCCCGCCAGCGGGAAGGCGATGAGAAGCCACGCCAGGGACTGGACGCCCTCGGCTGTCGATACGGCTGTCATCCCCGTCCCCTCAGTACTTCAGCAGGTTCGCGTCGTCGACCGACGCGGACCTGCGGCTACGGAAGATGGTCATAATGATCGCGAGGCCGACCACGACCTCGGCGGCGGCCACGACCATCACGAAGAACGCGATGATCTGACCGTCGAGGTTGCCGTGCATCCGGGCGAACGTGACGAACGCCAGGTTGGTGGCGTTGAGCATCAGTTCGATGCACATGAACACCACGATCGCGTTACGGCGGATCAGCACGCCGGCCGCCCCGATGGTGAACAGGATGGCCGAGAGCACGAGGTAATGCCCTGGACTCATTGCGCCTCCCCCTCGGCTTCGGCGCGCTCAAAGGCGCGGGACTGCGCCTCGCTCATTGGTCCGCCTCCTTGGTCACGGCCTTGACGGCCGCGAGGTCCTTCTCGGCCGCGCGCCGCCCGGACTCGCCGTTGAGATCGCTGTGCATCTCCGGCGTGACGTCGCCGCGGCGGGCGATGACCGGGTTGACCGACAGTTCCGAGAGGGTGCCGTCGGGCAGCAGCGCCGGCATGTCCACCGCGTTGTGCCGGGCGTAGGTGCCCGGTCCGGGGAGCGGGGCCGGATGCCCACCGGGCAGGAAGCGCCGCTTGGACAGCTCCTTCTGCGTGGGCTTGGGGGTCGTGTGCTCCCGGTGCGCCAGCACCATCGCGCCCAGCGCGGCCGTGATGAGCAGCGCGCTCGTCACCTCGAAGGCGAACACGTACTTGGTGAAGATCAGCTCCGCGAGGCCCTCGACGTTGCCGCCGGCGTTGGCCTGCGTCAGCCCGGCCGCCTCCGACAGCGCGGCGTTGCCGAAGCCGACGATGAGCAGCACGACGAAGCCGATCGCGGCGACCGCCGCCCAGAGCCGCTGTGCCCGGATGGTCTCGACCAGCGAGTCGGTCGAGCTCACGCCGACCAGCATGACCACGAACAGGAAGAGCATCAGCACCGCGCCGGTGTAGACGATCACCTGTACGAAGGCCAGGAACGGCGCGTCCTGTACGGCGTAGAGCACCGCCAGCGACAGCATGACGACGGCCAGCATCATGGCCGAGTAGACCGCCTTGCGGGTGAAGATCACACCCAGCGCGGCGCACACCGAGATGACGGCGAGCAGCCAGAAGATCATTCGGTCTCCCCCTCCCTGAGACCGAGGCGGTAGTAGTCCTCCTCGGTCTCGCCGAGGCGCATGGCGTGCGGCGGCGTCTCCATGCCCTCGCGCAACGGCGCGAGCAGCATGTCCTTGGTATAGATCAGGCTCTCCCGGCTGTCGTCCGCGAGCTCGTACTCGTTGGTCATCGTGAGCGCCCGGGTGGGGCACGCCTCGATGCACAGCCCGCACAGGATGCAGCGCAGGTAGTTGATCTGGTAGACGCGGCCGTAGCGCTCCCCCGGGGAGAAACGCTCCTCCTCGGTGTTGTCCGCGCCCTCGACATAGATCGCGTCCGCCGGGCAGGCCCATGCGCACAGCTCGCAGCCGATGCACTTCTCCAGCCCGTCCGGCCAGCGGTTGAGCTGGTGCCGGCCGTGGAAGCGCGGTGCGGTCGGCTTCTTGACCTCGGGGTACTCGACGGTCTCGACCTTCTGGAACATCTGGTGGAAGGCGACACCGAACCCCTTGACGGGGTTGAGCATGTCAGTGAATCCCACTGGAGACCTCCGTGTTCTTTCCGGTCACTCCGTGGTAGTGAGGTGCGTCGAGCGGCGGCACCGGGAATCCGCCCGCCGCCGGATCGGGCGTCTCGTCGGCTCCCAGGTCCGGGATGATCTCCTTGCCCCGGTCCCTCACCGCGGCGTCCCACACCAGCGACACCGCCAGGAGGACGGCGACCACGACGCTGCCGTACAACAGGATCTGCGGCATGTCGTGACCCGCGTTGCCCAGCGCGCGGATGGTCGCGACCAGGAGGATCCAGCCCAGCGAGAAGGGCATGAGGACCTTCCAGCCGAGCTTCATCAGCTGGTCGTAGCGCACGCGGGGCAGGGAGCCGCGGACCCAGATGAAGCCGAAGATGAACATGAACAGCTTGGCGAAGAACCACAGCAGCGGCCACCAGCCGTGGTTGGCGCCCGGCCATACCGTGGAGATCGGCGCCGGGGCCCGCCAGCCGCCCAGGAACAGGGTCGTCGCCATCGCCGAGAGCGTCACCATGTTGACGTACTCGGCGAGGTAGAACATGAGGAACTTCAGCGACGAATACTCGGTGTGGTAACCGGCGACCAGTTCGCCCTCACCCTCGGGGAGGTCGAACGGGATGCGGTTGGACTCGCCCATCATCGTGACCATGTAGATGAGGAACGACGGCAGCAGCACCACCGCGAACCACTTGTCGTGCTGGGCGGCCACGATCTGCGAGGTCGACATCGAGCCGGCGAACAGGAAGACCGCCACGAAGGACAGTCCCATCGCGATCTCGTAGGAGATGACCTGCGCGCTCGCCCGCAGCCCGCCCAGCAGTGCGTACGGCGACCGCGACGCCCAGCCGGCCAGCACGATGCCGTACACCCCGACCGACGCGGTGGCCAGCGTCAGCAGCACCGAGACCGGCAGATCGGTGAGCTGCAGCGGCGTGCGGTGGCCGAAGATCGACACCTCCGGGCCCAGCGGGATGACCGCGAAGGTCAGCAGCGCGGGGGTGGCGGCGAGGATCGGGGCGATGAAGAACACCACCTTGTCCACGGTGCGGGGGACGATGTCCTCCTTGAGCGCACCCTTGATGCCATCCGCCAGTGGCTGCAGCAGTCCGAACGGGCCCGTCCGGTTGGGGCCGGGGCGCAGCTGCATGCGCGCGATGACCCGTCGTTCCAGCCAGACGTTGAGCAGGACGCTCAGCAGCAGGAAGACGAAGACCACAACGGCCTTGCCGAGGATCAGCCACCACGGATCATGCCCGAAGGCGGACAGGGCGTTCATGCCGTGCCTTCCCGCTCGTCTCCGGGGCGCTTCGAGCCGCCGGCTTCCCTCGTCGCTCCGGTCGCAAGCTCCCGCCGCTTCTCAGTCCAGCCGACGGCGCGCCCCTGCACCTCGCTCACGCTGTGCCTTCCCGCTCGTCTCCAGTGTTGCCGGTCCCGGCGTCGAGCCGTACGACGGCGCCGGCGCCGACCCCGAGGTCACGGTGGACGACGCTGCCCTCGGAGTTGAGCGGCAGCCACACGACCCGGTCCGGCATGTCTGTGATCTCCACCGGCAGAGTGATCTCGCCGTGCTCGGACGACACGGTCACCTTGTCCGCCGGAGCGCCGGCGAGCTCGGCGGCCGTGGCCGCCGACAGCCGGGCGACCGCGGTCTTGGCCGTGCCCGCGAGGTAGGGTTCGCCGTCCTGCAGCCGGCCCTTGTCGAGCAGCAGGCGCCAGGTGGCGAGGATCGCCTCTCCCTGTCCCGGATCGGGGTGGATCCCGGCGGAGACGTTCGGTGCGCCCGGCCGCATGCCGCGGTAGGCCCCCAGCTCGGTGAGTTCGCGCCGGGCCGCCTCCGGCCCGGGCAGTGCCAGGTGAACGTCCATCTCTCCGGCCAGCGCGTTGAGCACCTTCAGGTCGGACATGACGCCGGACGCGGGGAGGGCGGTGTCGAACTGGCGGCCGCGGCCCTCCCAGTTCACGAACGTGCCGGCCTTCTCGGCGACCACGGCGACCGGGAGCACGACGTCGGCCCGGTCGGTCACGACGCTGACCCGCTGCTCCAGGCTGACGACGAACGGGGTCGCCTCGATGGCCGCGATGGCGGCCCGGGGGTCCGGCAGGTCATAGGGATCCACGCCGCCGATCAGCAGCGCCTGGACGCTCTCGTCGGCCGCCCCCGCCAGGATCCCGGCGGTGTCGCGGCCGGGCGTGCCCGGCAGCTCGGACACCGACCAGGCACGGGCGACCTCGGCGCGGGCCTCGGGATCGGTGATCGGGCGGCCGATGGGCAGCAGCCCCGGCAGGGCTCCCGCCTCGACGGCTCCGCGCTCACCCGCGCGGCGCGGCACCCAGCCGAGCCGCGCGCCGGTGACCTCGGCCAGCCGTACGACGCTGGACAGGGCGCCGGGACTGGCGGCGAGCCGCTCCCCGACCAGGATCACCGCGCCCTCGCGCCGGAGCTCCTCGGTGACGGCCGAGGCCTCGGTGATCAGTGAACCGAGGGCGGCCGATTCGGCGCCCGGCACTGTCGGGATGAGCGTGCCGCTCACCTTGTCCAGGCCCCGGGTGGCGTACGGCGCGATCGCGTAGACCTTGAGGCCCTTCCTGGCGGCCTTGCGCAGCCGCAGGAAGACGATCGGAGACTCCTCCTCCGGCTCGAACCCGGCCAGCAGCACCGCCGGAGCCTTCTCCAGGTCTGTGTAGGAGACCTCGATCGACCGGCCGGCGACCACGGCGCCGAGGAACTCGGCCTCTTCGCGCGAATGGGCCCGGGCCCGGAAGTCGATGTCGTTGGTGCCGAGTGCCAGCCGGGCGAACTTGGCGTAGGCGTAGGCGTCCTCGAGGGTGAGGCGGCCGCCGGTCAGCACACCGGCCCGGCCCTTGGCCTGGGCCAGGCCGCGTGCCGCGATGGTGAGGGCCTCGGGCCACGACGTGGGCTCCAGCACCCCTTCCTCGTTGCGCACGAGGGGCGAGGTGAGCCGGTCGGGCTCGGTGGCGTAGGTGAACGCCCACCGGCCCTTGTCGCAGTTCCACTCCTCGTTGACCTGCGGGTCGTCACCGGCGAGCCGGCGGGTGACCTTGCCGCGCCGGTGGTCGGTGCGCTGGGCGCACCCGGCGGAGCAGTGCTCGCAGACGCTGGGCTTGGAGATCAGGTCGAAGGGGCGGGCCCGGAACCGGTAGGCCGCACCGGTGAGCGCGCCCACCGGGCAGATCTGCACCGTGTTGCCGGAGAAGTAGGACTCGAACGGCTTGCCGTCCGCCACCCCCACCTGCTCCTTGGCACCCCGCTCGAACAGGTCGATGAACGCGTCGCCGGCGATCTGCGCGGAGAACCGGGTGCAGCGGGCGCACTGGACGCACCGCTCCCGGTCCAGCAGGACCTCCGTGGACAGCGGGATCGGCTTGGGGAAGGTCCGCTTCTTCTCGACGAACCTGGACTCGCCCCGGCCGTTGGACATCGCCTGATTCTGCAGGGGGCACTCGCCGCCCTTGTCGCAGACCGGGCAGTCCAGGGGGTGGTTGATCAGCAGCATCTCCATGACGCCCTGCTGGGCCTTGTCGGCCACGGGCGAGGTGAGCTGGGTCTTGATGACCATGCCGGGCATCACCGTGGTGGTGCAGGAGGCCTGCGGCTTGGGCATGCCCCGCCCGTTGCCCATGTCCGGGACCTCGACCAGGCACTGGCGGCAGGCGCCGACCGGATCGAGCAGCGGATGGTCGCAGAAACGCGGGATCTGGATCCCGAGCAGCTCGGCGGCCCGGATGATGAGCGTCCCCTCGGGGACCGAGATCTCGAAGCCGTCGATGGTGACGGTGACGAGCTTCTCCTGCTGTTCGATCTCGTTGTCGGCGACGATGCTCACTCTTGACCTGCCCATACGGTGGACGCGGCGGGGTCGAAGGGACAGCCGCCGTGCTCGAAGTGCCGGATGTACTCGTCACGGAAGTACTGGATCGAGGACGTGATGGGGCTGGTCGCACCGTCGCCCAGCGCACAGAACGAACGGCCGAGGATGTTGCCGGCGATGTCGTTCATCGTGCCGAGGTCGTCCTCGGTGCCCTGGCCCTTCTCGAGCCGGGCCAGCATCTGCTTGAGCCAGTACGTCCCCTCACGGCACGGCGTGCACTTGCCGCAGGACTCGTGGGCGTAGAACTCCGTCCAGCGGAGCACCGCCCGGAGCACACAGGTCGTCTCGTCGAAGATCTGCAGCGCCCGGGTGCCCAGCATCGAGCCCGCGGCGCCGACGCTCTCGAAGTCCAGCGGGACGTCCAGGTGCTCCTTGGTGAAGATCGGCGTGGAGGAGCCGCCCGGGGTCCAGAACTTGAGCTCGTGACCCTCGCGGATGCCTCCGGCCATGTCGAGGAGCTCACTGAGCGTGATGCCCAGCGGCGCTTCGTACTGCCCGGGACGGGTGACGTGCCCGGACAGCGAGAAGATCCCGAAGCCCTTGGACTTCTCGGTGCCCATGGAGGCGAACCAGTCGGGACCGTTGCCGATGATCGAGGGAACCGATGCGATCGACTCGACGTTGTTGATGACAGTGGGACCGCCGTAGAGTCCCGCGACGGCCGGGAAGGGAGGCTTGAGCCTGGGCTGACCCCGATATCCCTCGAGGGAGTCGAGGAGTGCCGTCTCCTCGCCGCAGATGTAGGCGCCGGCGCCGGCGTGCACGACCAGTTCCAGGTCGAAGCCGGAGCCGAGGATGTCCGTGCCGAGGTAACCGGCCTCGTAGGCCTCGGCGACCGCCTGCTGCAGCCGTCGGATGACGTGCAGCACCTCACCGCGCACGTAGATGAAGGCGCGCCGGGCCCGGATCGCGAACGCGCTGATCACGATGCCCTCGATCAGGACGTGCGGATCGGCCATCATCAGTGGGATGTCCTTGCACGTGCCCGGCTCGGACTCGTCGGCGTTGACCACCAGGTAGTGCGGTTTGCCGTCGCCCTGCGGGATGAAGCCCCACTTCATGCCGGTCGGGAAGCCGGCGCCACCACGGCCGCGCAGGCCGGAGTCCTTGACGAGCTGGATGACCTCGTCAGGGCTCTGCGCCAGCGCCCGCGGCAGCGCGGCGTAGCCGTCGTTGTCGCGGTAGGTGCGCAGCGTCCACGACTGCGGGTGGTCCCAGAAGCGGCTCAGCACCGGTGTCAGCGCGGTCATCGGTCGCTCCCCTCTCCCGGCTTGCGCGGGCTGTCGGCGTTGGCCGGGTCGGACTCGGAGGTGCGGACGCCGGCGTCGGAACCGCTGGGGCCGCCGGCGCGGCCGTAGCCCTCGGTGATGCCCTGTTCGTTGGTGGCAGGACCGCTCGCCGCCGCCCCGGAGGACTTCTGCGTCTCGCGGCT
>DASYNF010000027.1:0-30990 GCA_036008685.1 Actinomadura sp.
GGGCATGCGTCAGGGCAACGACATCGGCAGCCAGTACCGTTCGGGGATCTATTACCGGTCCGACGAGCAGCAGAAGGCCGCGGAGACGTCGCGGGACGCCTACCAGCAGGTGCTCACCGCGCACGGCCACGGGCCGATCACCACCGAGCAAGCCGGCGTCCGTAGGGAGACCGCCCGGCAGATGACCGAGCCTGTCTACGGGGTCTTCGCCTGCCTGCGCGGGTGGTGTTTCCTGATCGAGCGCATGGAGGGGAATGGCGGTGTACCGACTACTACATGGTCTACGAGTACCTGAATGCTCTGACGGTTCGCGACGCTCTCGATGGCTATCTCGATGCGATGTCTCCGAGTCTCCAGGAGAAGATGCGCGGGGTCGTCATTCGTTTCGATGACCGGTATGCGGCTGTGACTGTGGACGATGGAGGGGCAGAACTCGCCAGGTACTGTCGTCCTCTGGCAGAGGGACGTGAAACTCGCTGGTGGTGGACCCGAAAGCCTCTCAGCCTCCTGCCCGGCCGGTGACCGGTCGCATGGACTCATGAAAGACCGGGCCTCCCGCGCCGCCGAAGCCCGCCCGAGTGCCGAGGGGCCGGATGGCCGCCGGCCGCGCGCGCTCCGGCGGGTGCGGGCAGGGCGGCGCGGATGCGCCGCGGCCCGCCCGTCACCGGTGCGTCATGCCGATGGGGAGCCCTCGAGCGCGCCGGTCGCCTGGTAGGCCTGGGACAGCAGGGGCTGCAGTTCGTCGAGCTTCTTGCGCACCTTGACCATTCCGAGTCCTCCGCCGGAAACGCCGCTCGTGGCGAGCCCGAGACCGACCAGCACGCCGTCGTCACCCTGCGGTTCGAGCCGCACCGCGTATTTGTAGTGGATGGCCAGCGCCCCGAGGAGAAGTGCCTTGACGCGGGTTCCCTTCTCCACGACGCCGTTCTCCGGGCTCTCCCAGGTGAAGCGGAAGCCCTGGGCCTGGAGCACCTGCTCGAGAACGGGGCGTACGGGGAGGCGCCGGTGCGTTGTCTCGTGCCCCGTCCGGTCCAACGCGCCAAGGACCTGCTCCGGGTCTGCGGAGCGGCCGTACGTGGCCGAGACGGATTCCGAGATGACCTCGGCGACCGCTTCGGCCCTACCCGGGGCCTGGGGCCAGGCGCCGCTCTGTCATACGGTTCTGCGGAACAGAGAGAGGAGAACCGTGGCGGACTCGATCGACAAAGTGGCCTGGATTCGTCTGGAGAACGGCCGGATCCTCAGCACCCGGTCACGAGGCAAGGACGTCTATTACCTGCCCGGCGGTAAACGCGAGGCGGGCGAGAGCGACGTCGACACGTTGGTGCGCGAGGTCCGGGAGGAGCTGAGCCTGGACATCTCGAGGGAGACGGCCCGTCATGCCGGGGACTTCGCCGCCCAGGCACACGGGCACACCGGCGGTGTCATCGTCCGGATGTCCTGCTACGAGGCGGACTACGAAGGCGAGCCGACCGCCGCGAGCGAGATCGAGGAAGTCGTCTGGCTCACCTACGCGGACCGGCATCGAGTCAGTGCGGTCGACCAGATCATCTTCGCTGAGCTGCACGCCGCCGGCCGGCTGATGTAACGACGGGCATGACCGGCATCGTCGACTACGGACGCTTCAGGGAGCGTCTGGACGCCGTGATGCCCCACTGGGATCGGTCCGGCACGATGCCGTCCGAGCGGTTCCGCGAGCACAAGGCCTATACGCGCAGGCTCAAGGCCGAGCAGGAGGACACCGACGAGGGCGACCGGTTCGAAGGGGTGGATTTCACGCTCCCCGTGCCACAAGCCCTCGAGTGGTGGGACCTGCCGTTCGACTCCTTCGTCCACGACCCGCGCCTCTACTGGACCGATCCGGAGTGGCCACCGGCCGTACGTCCGGATCCGAGTGGCTACGGCGTCGCGGACGGCCTCCCGGAGAGCGGCTCGCGCGGACGCTCGGAGTGGAGTGGAGTGATGGGATCCGCGAGCCCGGTGGGCTTGACGGCGATGTGACGTGATCTCTGGGAGGCGGGGAGGGTCAGTACGGGAGCAGGCGCCCCGACGGCGTCCGCAGGTCGGGTGAGGCAGGCTGACGCGGAGGTTTGGGGCGCTTGACAAGCTGCTGCCGTGTCATGCTGATCATCTCCCCGCTTCGGGTGACCGTTAACCGGTAGATCTCAGGCGAAGCCCGTCCCCGGTACCGGTCATCCTTGAGCAACGAAGCCGTCACCCGCCACCGGTTTAGGGTGGATGGCAGGTGACGGCGGGAGGCGGGAGCCTCGGAGCCGGCCGGATCGCCGTGCGCATGAGCGCGAAGATCATGGGTCTGTCGGCAGGCGGGGTTATCCTGCCGGGCATGAGCGACACCCTTGACGAGCCGTCGCGGGCGCAACTCGACATGACCATCGTCTTGGCCGCACTGGCCGACCGCGGCCGCCTCGCCACCGTACGCGCGCTGGCCGCCGCCGGCGAGGCCACCTGCGGTGAGGTGCCGGCGATGAGCGGCCTGACCGTGAGCAAGTCGACGATCTCCCACCACCTGCGGATCCTGCGGCAGGCCGGCATCACCCACACCCGGCGGGTCGGGTCCCGGCGCTATGTGTCGCTGCGCCGAGATGATCTCGATCTGCGCTTTCCCGGACTGCTCAACGCCGTGCTGACCGAGCCGGACATGCCGGCCCAGAGGTCGGCATCGTGATCACACCCCACCTGAGGACCCCCGACCATGTCGCTCGTATCGCTTGACCCCCGGCAGACCGCGCTCATCGTCATCGACCTTCAGATCCGCATCGTGGGGCTGGAGACCGCGCCACGGAGCGGCGCCGACGTCGTACGGCAGTCGATGCGGCTGGCCGACGCCTTCCGGGACACGGGGGGCCAGGTCGTCATCGTTCAGGTGGAGCGACCGGGCGAGGACCACCAGCCGCCCGGGAGCGAACTGGTGGAGGAGATGGTGCCGCGGGACGGCGACCTTCTCATCACCAAGCACACCTGGGGGGCCTTCCATGAGACGGGCCTGCACGAGGAGCTCCGGTCCCGGGGCGTCGACACCCTGGTGCTGACCGGCATCGCCACCAACTTCGGCGTGGAGTCGACCGCGCGGGCCGCCGACGAGCTGGGATACCGGGTGGTGCTCGCCGAGGACGCCATGGCCGGCCTGGACGCGGAGTCCCACGACTTCGCGGTGCGGAAGATCTTCCCGGGCCTCGGCACCGTGTGCTCCGCGGACGACGTCCTCGCCGCCCTCAAGTAGCGGCCCGGTGGGGCCGGGATCCCGGTCGGGCCATCGGCCCCACCGGGAGCCCGGCTCAGGAGACGATGTCCTTGGTGCGGAAGCGCCGGAAGGCCAGAGCGAGCAGCACCACCGCGTAGGACACCGAGACCACGCTGCCTTTGACCATCCCGGACCACTGGATCGACGGCTGCAGCGCGTCCATCCAGGCGTACATCCAGTGCGAGGGCAGGATCTGCCGCCAGTCGCCCAGGGCGGTGACCGCGTCCAGGATGTTGCTGACGATCACGAGCCCGACCGCGCCGCCGACCGCGCCCAGCGGCGAGTCCGTGGTCACCGACAGCAGGAAGGCCAGGGCCGCGACGACGAGCTGGCTCACCAGCGCGTAGACCACGATGAGGGCCATGCGGCCGAGCGCGCTCCCGGCCGGGAGCGCCGCCCCGCCGGTCGGCAGCTTCACATCGCCCCAGCCGAACGCCAGCGTGCCGGCCAGCAGCGCCATGAGCGGCAGCGACGTCACCGCGACGGCCGCGTAGCCCATCGCCACGATGAGCTTCTGCCGCAGCAGCCGGGCCCGGGGCACCGGCGCGGCCAGCAGATAGCGCAGCGAGGACCAGTTGGCCTCGCTCGCCACGGTGTCACCGCAGAACAGGGCGACCGTGACGACCAGCAGGAACCCCACGGAGACGAACAGCGTGAACGCCGTGAAGTTGAGCCCGCTCGCCGTGGCGACGTCCACGAGGCTGGGGAACCCGTCCTGGCCCGGGTCACCGCCGACCTTGAAGGCCGCGACGAGGACCCAGGGCAGCACGAGCAGGATGGCGAAGGCCACCAGCGTGCGGCGCCGCCGGAACTGGCGCAGTCCCTCGACCCGGAGCGGCAGCGTGCGATGGGCGTTGTAGGTCATCAGCTCTCCCCGATGATCGCGAGGAACGCGTCCTCGAGCCGCAGGCTCGTCCCGATGATCTCCGCGACGGGTCCGGCGGCGACCCTCCTGCCCTGGGCCATGACGACCACGTGGGTACAGGTCTGCTCGACCTCGGCGAGCAGGTGGCTGGAGACGATGACCGTCCGGCCGCTCCCGCCCGGCTCGCCGTGCCCGGCCGTATAGCGTTCGAGCACGGTCCGCATCTCGCGGATCTGGGGCGGGTCGAGCCCGTTGGTCGGCTCGTCGAGTACGAGGAGGTCCGGCAGCCCGAGCATCGCCTGCGCGATGGCGAGCCGCTGCCGCATGCCCTGCGAATAGGTCCGTACCGGCCGGTCGAGGGCGTCGCCGAGGTCGGCGATCCGCAGCGCCTCCTCCACGTGCGACTCCTCGGACGGCCGCCCGGTGGCCCGCCAGTACAGATCGAGGTTGTCGCGGCCGGACAGGTGGGGCAGGAATCCGGGCCCCTCGACGAACGAGCCGAGCCTCGACAGGACCGGGGCGCCCGGCGTGACCCGGTGGCCGAAGATCCGGATCTCGCCCCTGTCGGGGTGGATGAGCCCCATGAGCATGCGCAGCGTGGTGGTCTTGCCCGCGCCGTTGGGCCCGAGCAGGCCGAGCACCTGACCCTTCTCCACCCGCAGCGTCAGGTCGTCCACGGCGAGGTGGCCGTTGGCGTAGGCCTTGGTGAGCCCGCTGATCTCGAGCGGCACCTCGGCGAGCGCCGGGTCGCGGGCTTCCTTACGCCTCCCGCGGCCGGTCAGCAGGATCGCCAGCGCGATCAGCAGCGCGGCGCCCGGCAGCGCCCAGATCCACGCGGGCAGCGGGGCCGCCGGGGTCCGGAGCCCCGGCGCGGTCGGTACGGTCAGGCCGGACACCGCCGCGACCTTGTAGGCCGCGGGCCGGACCGGGGTGGCGAAGCCCATGTCGGTGGTCGTCAGCACCAGCCGGAGCCGGTGGCCGGCCGCGAAGCGGTAGTCGAGCGCCGGCAGGATCACGTCGACCTCCCGGCCGGCACCCGCCTTCTCCACGCGGAGCGGGGCGGCGAGCCGCCGGGCCGGGGTCGCCTGGCCGCCTGGGCCGACGTCGTACAGCTTGGCGAACAGGGTCGCGCCGGGATCGCCCGTGACGCGCAGGCGCACCTTCGGGGCCCCCGTCACCTGGAGCGGCGCGGTGAGGGGCGCGGTGTCGAAGGCGGCGGTCTGCCCGGGCATGTCGAGCGAGAGCCCGGCCATCGCGCCGCCGCCTCCCACGTCCCCGAGGCCGCTGAGGGCGCCGAGGCCCGGCAGGGCGGAGACGGAGGCCGGAGAGCCGCCGGCCGGATTGCGCACGGTCTGCTCCCGGCCGCGCAGCGGGAGGACCGGCCCGGTGCCGCTCAGGCCCGGGTAGGTACGGCCCCTGGCCGCCTCGACGACGACCCGCTGCGTGGAGGAGTCGATGCCACCGGCCCGGGTGACCGTGAAGGCGGGAGTGGAGACCGGCCTGCCGGCGAGCCAGCGGTCGAACCAGCCGCGCACGAGGCCGCGCACCCGGCCGGTCTCCTCGTCGCCGCCGTCATGTCCGCCCTGGAACCACACGACCGACACCGGGGCGCCGTTCGCCGCGATGGCCGCCGCGTTGGCGTCGGCCTGGTCGAGCGGGAAGAGCGAGTCGGACTGCCCCTGGACCAGCAGCGTGGGGGTCTTGATCCGGCCGGCGACGGAGACCGGGCTGGACCGGCGCAGGGTCGTGACGGCGTCCTCGGTGGGCCGGCCGCTCTCGGCCACCTTCTGGTACATCTCACACAGCGACGGCAGGAACCGCCCGCAGGCCCCCGCCGCGGCCGTGGTGCCGGGACCCCCCGGCACGCCCCTCTCGGCCGCACCGCCGGTGAAGAAGATGCCGGCCCACAGCTTCTTGAAGACGCCCTGGGAAGGGCCCGCCGCGGCGCCTCCCGGGAACAGCGCCCCGGCCAGGTCGTGCCAGGTGATCTGCGGGGCGATCGCGTCGATCCGCGGGTCGTGACCCGCCGCGAGCAGGGCGATGGCACCGCCGTAGGACTCTCCGGCGATGCCCACCCGCGGGTCGCCGGGCCGGTCCAGTCGCACCTCCGGGCGCCGCGCCAGCCAGTCGACGAGCTGCCGTACGTCCTTGACCTCGTAGTCCGGGGAGTTGAGCGCGATCTGCCCGGTGGAGCGCCCGAAGCCCCGCGCGGACCAGGTCAGGACGGCGTAACCGGCCCGGGCGAGCTCCTGGGCCTGCGCCCTGGTGTCGTTCTTGGATCCGCCGAACCCGTGCGCCAGCAGCACCGCGGGCGCCTTGCCCCGGCCGGCCGGCCGGAAGAACGTGGTGTCCAGCGTGACCCGCTGATCGTCCTTGGGCCCGTCCACGACCGGGATGAGCCGGTGCTCCAGGTGGACCCGCGGAGGTCCCCCGTCCGTCAGGCCCCAGGCGATGCCTCCGCCGGCGACGAGGATTCCCGTGGCCACGACGATGCTCAAGCGCCGTCGCAGCGCTGCCCGCAGATTCATGAGCAAACCCTATGCACTCGGGGGCGGCCGCCTCATCCGCCCCCTGGCCCGGGCCGGCTACCGCCACGGGGGTACGGGCGGACCCGCGCGTACGTCACCCGGAGTATCCGCAGGCGGGGCCTTCGGCGGGTCATACCGAGGCGACACGCGTCATAGTGGGATATGTGCGGCTCGCCGGGGTCGTGGCCGCCGGCGCAGGGACCGGGTGCCCGCGGCGACGAATGTGTCCTGTGACACATCGGAGATCGGCCGGCTTCCGCTAGCGTTGCGCCGAGTCGGGGAGGGGCATGCGGGACGGCGCGGAGGCCACACGGGCCAGGGATCGGGCCAATGGTGGCACGGGCGGCATCA
Organism: Actinomadura sp.; assembly: GCA_036008685.1. Taxonomy (GTDB): domain Bacteria; phylum Actinomycetota; class Actinomycetes; order Streptosporangiales; family Streptosporangiaceae; genus Actinomadura_C. The sequence continues at coordinate 7,007 of DASYNF010000027.1, forward strand.
AGCGCCTGTACGTCGTCGAGTTCGACTCCCTGGCGCAAAGACACGTCTGGGACATCGGCATCACGTCGTTCGGCGCGGACGCCGAGAGCTCGATCGTGGCCATGATCAGGCTGGCCGATCTGTTGTCCGAGACCATCGTCCTGACCGACAACATGATCTTCGACGGCATTCTGTTCCACCGCATCGGGCCGCAGCGGATGTTGCAGCTGGTCGGCCGGCGGGTCGGCACCAATCTCGTCTATCCCTTCGAGATCCGGTCCCGTGCCCCCTCGATCGAACAGGCGCTGTTGCGAGCCCTGCGCGAGCCCGGCGCCACCGGCCGGGACCACCTCAACGCCTTCGAGTACAACGCCCTGGACCTACCGGAGCCGGAGCGCATCGAGATCGGGCAGCGGATCGGCAACGTGCGGGTGCGCGAGCTCGACCGGCGCGTGAACAAACACGGGGTGAGCGAAGGCATCGCCCGGCTGCTCATCGAACGGTGCGGGGCCCCCGAGCCGGAGGTCCGCCGCATGCAGGAGGCCTGGGCGGCGTGGATCCAGACCGACCGGGCCGGCCGGCTCGCGCTCTGTGAAGCAGGGGAGCGGCGCGACACCGACGACGACCGGGCGTTCGCCGTCGACCCCACCTCCAACATGCGACATGACGTGCAGAGCGCCGCCGGGAAACAGGCCCTGGAATGGATGGACCTCAACCGGCACGAGCGCCGCACCACCATCCGGGCGCGGCTGCGCGACTGGCTCCCCGACCTCGACAGCGACCTGGCGGTGGACCGGCATATCCTGGAGTTCTGGCACAACGCCTGCTATCTGCGGTCGCTGGCCTACTCCCAAGGCGCGGAGCTGATCGAGTTCGTCCTCGGCGACCCGCGGGCCGTCCAGCGACGGCGGCTGAGGCGTCGCCGGCGGGCACCCGCCCAGGGCGGGGAGACCCGGCAGGTGATGCTGCCCGTGACCCTCCTCGGCGAGCTCGGCGTCATGCCCCGTTCGGTCTTCGAGACCGTGCTCTACAACAACCGGGACGCCATCACGGAGTGGCGCCGCTCCGGCGACCCCGCGGCGATGCGCAGGGTGGCCTTCGGGCTGCTCGAGGCCAGTGACCAGCCCGACCCCACGCTGTTGTCCCGCGAGACGCTCATCCGGCTGCTGCTGGTCATCGTCGCCGTCTTCGTCGCCGACGCCTTCCAGCAGACGCCGTGGCAGATCAAGGTCCCGGTCCTGCTCGCCGCGGTGGCCCTCAGCTCCTGGTCGGACATCAAGACCTTCTTCAGGCTGCGCGGCCGGCTCGGCGCCGTCATCGACGTACGGAACCGTGACGGGCGCGAGCCCCGCTAGGATCCCGAGCCGGGCTCGCGCCCGTCGCCGTAGGAGGCGGGAGCAGGCGGGAGCGGCTGTGCGTGCCCTCCCGAAAGGGGATCACCGCGAGCCCTTGAGCTCACGGATGAGGCGGTCGGCGTCCGCTCGGGTGAGGTTTCCGGCGATGAGGATCTTGCCTCTGGTGATCGGGGTCTCCACCCGGGTGGCCGTGACCAGCCGGCCGCGGACGAAGGCGATGTCGCGTCCGACCATCGCGCGGGTGAGCCGGGCGAACGCCCGGCGGTCCGGGGGCAGCAGGCTGATGGAGACCTCGTACGCGCCACTCGGCCCGCGCTGGGCGTGGATGTCGTTGACCCGGCGGATCGCGATGCCGTCCTCCACCTGATAGCAGGCCGGACCGGTCGCGCTCTGCCCGTCGACCCCCTTGGTGCCCGGCGGACAGGGCCCAGGTGTGGTCCGCGTCACCGGATAGACATGCAGGGGCGAGGGAAAGCGGGCCATCTTGGAGTGGAGGGGGGCGGCGATCAGCGCGCCGGTCACCGCGACCGCCGCGGCACTGATGCCGAGAGAGATGATCGTGGCCAATAGCGCCGTGCGTGACGGCGTCCTGGCCCGCGCCAGGCGTGGAGCGGCCCGCATCGTCACCTCCTGTGGACGTGGTCCCCAAGTCTTCCAGGCCGGGCGACCGGACCGCACCGCCACACGAACGACCGCGAGATCCCGCACCTCGGCGGGATCTCGCGGTCGGTCGTGTGGCGCGAGCGCGGGTGCGTCAGCCGACGCGCCAGGTGTCGCCGCTGCCGAGCAGGGAGGCCAGGTCACCCTCTCCGTGCCGGTCCACGGCCTCTTCCAGCTGGGCCTGCATGAGCTCGTCGTAGGACGGGCGGGCGACCTGCCGGAAGATGCCGATCGGGGTGTGCTCGAACGCCGGCGAGTCGAGGCGCGACAGCGCGAAGGCCACCGACGGGTCCGGGTTGTGCGCGTCGTGCACGACGATGTCCGGAGAGTCGGCGGGGACGACCTCGAAGGCGCCCGAGGCCGAGCGCCGCAGGCCCTTGTCCCGCTCGGCGCCGAACACGATCGGCTCACCGTGCTCGAGCCGCACCGTGACGTCGTCGCGGGCCGCGGGGTCCTTCAACGGCTCGAAGGCGCCATCGTTGAAGATGTTGCAGTTCTGGTAGATCTCGACGATCGCCGTGCCCTTGTGCTCGGCCGCCGCTCGCAGCACCGACTGCAGGTGCTTGCGGTCGGAGTCGAGCGTGCGGGCGACGAAGGACGCTTCCGCGCCGATCGCCAGCGAGATCGGGTTGAACGGCGAGTCGAGCGATCCCATGGGCGTCGACTTGGTGATCTTGCCGATCTCGGACGTGGGCGAGTATTGACCCTTGGTCAGCCCGTAGATCCGATTGTTGAACAGCAGGATCTTGAGGTTGATGTTCCGGCGCAGCGTGTGGATGAGGTGGTTGCCGCCGATGGACAGGGCGTCACCGTCCCCGGTGACCACCCACACGGACAGATCGGGGCGCGAGGCGGCGAGCCCGGTCGCGATCGTGGGCGCCCGGCCGTGGATCGAATGGAACCCGTAGGTGTTCATGTAATACGGGAACCGGGACGAGCAGCCGATGCCGGAGACGAACACCGTGTTCTCGCGCTTGATCCGCATCTCGGGCAGGAAGCCCTGGACGGCGGCGAGGATGGCGTAGTCACCGCAGCCCGGGCACCAACGGACCTCCTGGTCGGTCTTGAAGTCCTTGGCCGACTGGGTCTCCCCCTCCGGCAGGCGCGGAGGGCGGTCCGCCAGCTGGGCCAGGCTGACGAAACCCCTGCCGTCCGGCAGGGATGCGCTGTTATCGGCCTCATTCACTGTCGATCACGTCCTGGATGACACCCGCGAGCTCTTCGGCCTTGAAGGGCAGCCCGCGTACGCGGTTGTAGCTGATGACGTCCACGAGGAACTTGCCTCGCAGTAGGAGGGCCAACTGGCCGAGGTTGATCTCCGGTACGACGACCTTGTCGTAGGAGCGGAGCACCTCGGCGATGTTGGCCGGGAAGGGGTTGAGGTGCCGAAGATGCGTCTGGGCGATCTCGCCGCCGGCCTTGCGCACCCGCCGTACGGCCGCGGTGATGGCGCCGTAGGTCGAGCCCCAGCCGAGCACGAGCACCTTGGCCTGGCCGGTCGGGTCGTCGACCGACAGCGGCGGGATGTCTCCCGCGATGCCGTCGATCTTCGCCTGGCGCAGCCGGACCATCAGGTCGTGGTTGTTCGCGTCGTAGGAGATGTTGCCCGAGCCGTCGGCCTTCTCCAGCCCGCCGATGCGGTGCTCGAGCCCCGCGGTGCCGGGGACGGCCCAGGGCCGGGCGAGCGTCTCCGGGTCCCGCTTGAACGGCTGGAACGGCTCACTCTCCGCCGCATCGTCCGGCTCGGCGAAGGCCGGGTCGATCGTCGGCAGCGACTCCACCTCGGGGATGCGCCACGGCTCCGAGCCGTTGGCCAGATAGCCGTCGGAGAGCATGATCACCGGGGTGCGGTACTTCACCGCGATCCTGGCCGCCTCGATCACGGCGTCGAAGCAGTCCGAGGGCGACCGCGGCGCCACGACCGGCACCGGTGCCTCACCGTTGCGGCCGTACAACGCCTGGAGCAGGTCGGCCTGCTCGGTCTTGGTCGGCAGACCGGTCGAGGGCCCGGCGCGCTGCACGTCGATGATGAGCAGCGGCAGTTCGACCGCGACCGCGAGGCCGACGGTCTCGCCCTTGAGTGCCATGCCCGGTCCGGACGTGGTCGTGACGCCGAGCGAGCCGCCGAAGGCCGCGCCGAGCGCCGCGCCGACGCCCGCGATCTCGTCCTCGGCCTGGAACGTGCGCACGCCGAACCGCTTGTGCTTGGACAGCTCGTGCAGGATGTCGGAGGCCGGGGTGATCGGGTAGGAGCCCAGGAACAGCGGCAGCCCGCTCCGCCGGCTCGCCGCGACCAGACCGTAGGCCGTGGCGAGGTTGCCGGTGATGTTCCGGTAGAGGCCCGGCGGGAGCGTGGCCGGCTTGACCTCGTAGGAGACCGAGAACGCCTCGGTGGTCTCGCCGTAGCTCCAGCCCGCCTGGAAGGCCGCGATGTTGGCCTTCATGATTTCGGGCTTCTTCGCGAACTTGTCCGCGAGGAACTGCACCGTCGCCTCGGTCGGCCGGTGGTAGAGCCACGAGAGCAGCCCGAGGGCGAACATGTTCTTGGCCCGCTGGGCGTCCTTCTTGGAGATGTCGAAGTCCTGGAGCGCGCCGACCGTCATCGAGGTGATGGGCAGGGCGTGCACCCGGTATTCGCTCAGCGACTCGTCCTCGAGGGGACTCGTCGTATAGCCCACTTTGGCGAGGTTGCGCTTGGTGAACTCGTCGGTGTTGACGATCAGGTCCGCGCCGCGTGGCAGGTCGTCGAGGTTGGCCTTAAGCGCCGCGGGGTTCATCGCCACGAGGACGCTGGGAGCGTCCCCGGGGGTGACGATGTCATGGTCGGCGAAGTGCAGCTGGAAGCTGGACACGCCGGGTAGGGTCCCGGCCGGCGCCCGGATCTCCGCTGGAAAGTTGGGCAGCGTCGAAAGGTCGTTGCCGAACGACGCCGTCTCCTGGGTGAATCGATCGCCGGTCAGCTGCATCCCGTCCCCGGAGTCTCCGGCGAATCGGATGATGACGCGGTCGAGTTGCTGGACCTGTTTGGTCACAGAGGAAGACCTCCTCGACGCGCAGCAACCGTCCCGGGGGAGGCGTCCGGGACCGGTGTGCTACTTAGGCTTACCTTCATGTTACGTCTGGGGAAGAGCTGCCGTTCGCGGCCGCAACCTCGCCGACCTGTCATGCCGCGGCCCGGCTTCGCCCGTGGGGCGACCGGGAAAACGACGATGCCGGCTCCCGGAGCCGCGGCCCCCGTGACCCAACAGTTATCACTTCGCGAGTGGCCTGACTCGTCTCCGGCGGTTCCGGACACGCGGGATCAGGGCCATGGGCCGTGCGGGACGTATGGCTCACGCCCGGCACTATAGTTCTCACCGAATCTCATTCGGTCAGGCGCCCCGCCGCTCCTGTTCGATCTTGGCCAGCAGCGGACCGACATCGGGCCGGTTCTGACCGATCACCTGGGCCTTCGCCTCGTACCGGTGCGTGCCCGGAGTGCTGCGGGCCCAGCGAACCCATGCCTTCCAGCCGCCACTGGTGACCCTGCAGCGGAGGTCGGCCTTCCCGTCCGGCTGGAGCGCCTGGGAGCCGGTGCAGGAGCCCAGATCCCGGCCGCCGGCGCGGATCGTGGCCTTGATCACCGCCTGTACCGCGGCCTGCGACTCGTTGGTGACCGTGTACTTGACGGTGCAGCCGCTCGGCCCGCAGCCGCTGAACTTCAGGCCGCCGGTGAAGCTGAAGCGCACTCCCGGGTCCAGCACCTCTGTGAGGTTCTTCACCTTTGTGCGGAGCTCGGTGAAGAGCCCGTCCACGTCCGCGGCCGTGAGCTCGCTCACGTCGAACTGGTGGGTGCGGGTGCCGGACGCCTGTATCCGCAGGAGCTTGGGCTCTCCGGTCGCGGAGACGTAGAAGTCCCCCTGCGGGGTCGTGGCCTTGACCGCGGGGACGCCGTTGACGTCCGTCCTGGCGGTGGAACCCTGGGGTCCGGTGGCCCGCAGGTTCCGCATCACCGCGTTGGGCGACAGGACGCCCGGGATGTCCAGGTCCAGCGAGGACTCCGGAGCTCGGCTCCACGTGGCGGCGTAGTCCTCCGGGTTGGTCGTCACGCCGCCGTGCGACCGCCAGAAGTTCCGGCCGGCCTTGAGATAGGTGGAACCGTCGACCGCGACGAGATCGGCCTTTTCGCCGTCCACCGTGATCGAGCCGCTCGCGGAGCCGGCCCTGGTGACCGCGATCTGGGCCTGCATGGTGGTCCCGCCGGAGGAGAACGTGCCGTTATAGCGCAGGCCCCGGATTCCGGCGAGACGCTGCGCGGCCTTCGCGGCCCGCTCGGCGGCGTTGCCGGTGCCCTTGCCCGCGACGGTGCCCTTCCGGTCGTCCCGACCCGTGGCGACGACCACGGCCGTGATGACGATGACCAGCAGCACCACAGCGGCGATCACGATCGCGGCGACAGGGACCCGGCGACCCCGCCGTGGTGGTGGCGGAGCCTGGCCGGGGTGTCCCGCCTGAGGCGGGAACCCGCCCTGTCCGGGGTGTCCCCCCTGAGGGGGGAATCCCCCTTGGCCGGGGTGTCCCCCCTGAGGGGGGAACCCGCCCGGTCCGCCGCCGTACGGACCGGCGGGGGGCGCTCCACCCCAACCCTGTCCAGGAGGCCCGCCCTCACCGGGTCCCCAGTGCTCGGGCCCGCTGCCACGCTCACTGCTCATGTGTTCCCCCGCGGATACAAGGTCTGTCGTGACCCTACGTTCGTTGGATGTCACCGACAAGACCGCCGGCCGGCCCACCGGCGAGCCGGTGCGGTGACGGGCTCCAGAGTGATCTCACTCGGTGGTCAGGGTGCTCAGCATCTTCTGGACGTCCTCGCTCGAGGCACCGCCGGCCATGGCCTCCGCCTGACCCCACCAGCGGTGGTAGCCGTAGCCGCCGCGGAATTTCGACCACGCGGTGCTCTTCACCCGGCAGGTCACGGAGATCGAATGGCTGGACCTGATCACCCCGGTGCCGGTGCACTCTCCGAGCTTCCGGCCGCTCTTCTTCTCGGCGTTGAGGCGGACGAAGACCGTGACGGAGATGGAGGGGGCGCCGCCCCGGCCGGCCGAGACCGTGGAGTGGACGGTGCATCCGGACGTGGTGCAGCTGCCCCACTTGATCTTCTCCACCCGGGTCGTCCGGTCCGTGGCGAACGAGTTCTTCAGCTCGTTGATCCGGGTGCGCAGCTCGGTGACCGCCTCCCCGCCGCCGGGGCCGTTCAGTTCCGTCACGTCCATCGCGGCCGCCGGGTAGCCGGTCTCGACCCGCAGGAGCCGCGGCGATCCGTCCGCCGACACGTAGTAGGTGTCGCCGGTCGTCACGATCTTCAGTGCGGACGTGCCCTGCACCGCGGTGTCCTCGGTCGACCTGACGCTGTACCGGGTGACGTTCCGCAGGTCCTTGGCCAGCGCCGACGGGCTCATGTCCTTCTTGAAGGCCGTGGCCAGGCTGGAGTATCCGAGCTTTCCCCAGCGTGAGTCGTTGAGCCACTGGAGACTGGCACTCACGTTGCCGTCGGTGCGCCAGAACTCCGGGCCGCCCCTCACGTACATGTCCTCGCCCGGGAGGATCAGCCGCACGTTCCGGCCGTTCCACGTGGCCGTGCCGCTCATCCGGCCGCCGCGGGTCACCTTGAAGTCACCCTCGAGCTTGTCCGAACCCGAGCCCAGCGTGCCCTTCAGCCCGATGCCGGGGATCCCGGACAGGCGTTGTGCCGCGGCCGCCAGTTTGTCCGTCGGCGAGTCCCCGGAATCCCCTACGGCCGGGCTTTTGCCTCCGGAGGAGAACACCCCGCTCGCCACCAGGATCACGATGACGATCACCATCACCAGGAAACCGCCCCCGGCGAGGAGTCCGATGAGCAGGCCGGTGTTGGAGGACTTCCGGGGAGGCGGGGGCATCCCCGGCCCCGCGTACGGGGGGAATCCCGGTCCCCCCGGTCCCGGCCCATGGGGATATCCCATCGGAGGTGGGCCGCCCTGGGCCGGTCCGCCCGGCCCGGGTCCCGGCCCATGGGGGTGTCCCATCGGAGGTGGGCCACCTTGGGCCGGTCCGCCCGGCGGCCATCCCTGACCCCAGCCCTGTCCCTGAGGGCCTGGAGCCCACCCCCCGTCACCGCTCACCGGCGTGTCCTTCCGTTAAAGGCCGCAACGTCCCCATAGCGTGGCGTAACCGGACGGAATTATGTCGTCTTGATCTCTACTCGGCCACCACAAACGCCTCATTCGCGCAGATGATGTCTCGGCCGCCGCCTCCGCGGGGGATACGTTGGTCTGTGAACGGCTTCGGGAGGCTTGCGTGCACGGCTACTTCGGCTCGTACATGGTCGTCGGGGTGCTCTTCATGATCGGTGGTGCGATCGTGGGCGGCGCGCTGGGGGTCAATCGGATGCTGCGTCCGCATCGGCCGACCCCGGAGAAACTCACCACGTACGAGTGCGGGGTGGACCCGGTGGGCGAGGGATGGGCACAGTCCTATGTCCGCTACTACGTCTTCGCCTACCTCTATGTCATCTTCGCCGCGGACGCGGTGTTCCTTTTCCCCTGGGCGACGGTGTTCGCCGCGCCCGGGTACGGCATGGTCACGCTGGCCGAGATGTTCCTGTTCCTCGGTTTCCTCGCGACCGGGTTGATGTACGCCTGGAAGAAGGGCATTTTGACGTGGGTCTGACAGATCTCCCCGAACCGCGGATCGGCCCGCTCTCGAGGGTGGCCCCCAAGCCGGTCAAGTTCGTGCTGAACTGGGGCCGGCGCTATTCGCTGTGGGTCTTCAACTTCGGGCTGGCCTGTTGCGCGATCGAGTTCATCGCCACCTCGATGAGCCGCCACGACTTCATCCGGCTCGGCGTGATCCCGTTCGCGCCCGGGCCACGGCAGGCGGACCTCATGGTCGTGTCGGGCACCGTCAGCGACAAGATGGCCCCCGCCATCAAGCGGTTGTACGAGCAGATGCCCGAGCCCAAGTACGTCATCTCCTTCGGGGCCTGCTCCAACTGCGGCGGGCCGTACTGGGACTCCTACTGCGTCACCAAGGGGGTCGACCAGATCATCCCCGTGGACGTCTACGTGCCCGGCTGCCCTCCGCGCCCGGAGGCGCTGCTGCACGGCATCGTCCGGCTGCAGGAAAAGATCGCCGCGGAATCGCTGGGCGACCGTTACACAGGCGGGGGGGAACCGGTGACGGCCGCGCCGGTCTCGCCGCCCAGGGCCGCCACGGTGCTGCGCCGGCCGCTCCAGCCTCTGCCTGCCCTACCCGAGGTGCTCCAGCATGCGGAGGAGCCGACGCAGGCGCTCGACATCGTGGATCCGCAGGAGCCGTCCGCGCAGACGCAGGAACTCCCCGTCGTGTCCGGCCCGGTCGTGTCCGACCCCGCCGTGTCCGACCCCGCCACGGGACGCCAGTCCGGCAGACCGGCGCGGGGCGGATCCGGGCGGGGGCTGAGGCGGTTCGGCTCCGGTGACGACCAGGCGACGATCGACCTGAGCATCATCCCGGGCCTCGGCGACGACGTGGACGGCGAGCAAGGAGAGCGGCGATGACCTCCCGGGCCCAGAGCAACGCGGAGCTCGCGGCGGCCTGGGCGGTGCGGTTCGATGGTGATATCGAGACCGAGCACAGCCTCGGACAGCTCACCGTCGACGTCTCCCCGGAGTCGTGGGTGGCGGCCCTCACGTTCGCGCGCGATGAGCTCGGCTGTGACTTCTTCGACTGGCTCACCGCCGTGGACGAGCTGGCCGAGGGATTCGGGATCGTGGCGCACGTCTTCTCGCTCGAGCGGGGCCACCACCTGCTCATCCGTACTCTCGTGCCCCGGGAGGAGCCCCTGCTGGCGACGGCGACGGCCGTCTATCGCGGCGCGAACTGGCACGAGCGGGAGACCTACGAGATGTTCGGCGTCGTGTTCGACGGCCACCCCGACCTCAAGCCCTTGCTGCTGCCGGACGGCTTCGAGGGCCATCCGCTCCGCAAGGAGTTCGTGCTGGCCGCGCGGGTCGCCAAGCCGTGGCCGGGGGCCAAGGACCCCGGGGAGGGCGCGGGCGGGTCGCCGAGCCGCCGCCGCATGCTGCCTCCGGGGGTCCCCGACGACTGGGGCCCCGGTGCCGCGGCACCGCGCCCCGAGCGCGAGCGTCCCGGGCGACGGCAGGACCGCGCCGATGGCTGACGTGCTGATGGTCGCCTTCAAGGTGCTGCTGGTGCTCGGCGCCTTCGCTGTGCTGCCGCTGCTCGTGGGCCAGGCGGAGCACAAGGTCATGGCCCACATGCAGGGCCGGCTCGGCCCGATGTACGCCGGGGGTTTCCACGGCTGGGCTCAGCTCGTCGCCGACGGGGTGAAGTTCGCCCAGAAGGAGGACATCGTCCCCCAGGCCGCGGACCGGCGGATCTTCATGCTCGCGCCCGGTGTGGCGCTGGTGCCCTATCTCGTGGTGCTCTCGGTGATCCCCGTCGGCCCGCACCAGGCGGCGCTCGACCTCGGCATCGGCCTGTTCTTCGCGCTCGCGGTGATGGGCATCGGCGTGATCGGGGCGATCATGGCCGGCTGGGCGAGCGCCAACAAGTACTCGCTGCTCGGCGGCATGCGGGTGGCCGCGCAGCTGATGTCCTACGAGCTCCCGATGGTGTTCGCCGCCTCCTCCGTCGCGATGGCGGCGGGGACCCTCTCGCTGGGCGGCATCGTCGAGGAGTGGCGCTGGTGGTGGCTGCCGTGGCAGGCCGTCGGGGGCGTCATCTTCTTCGTGGCCGGGCTGGCCGAGCTTCGGCGCCCGCCCTTCGACATGCCCGTCGCGGACTCGGAGATCATCTTCGGGCCCTATACGGAGTACGGCGGACTGCGCTTCGCGCTGTTCCTGCTCGCGGAGTACGCCGGGATCATCGTGCTGTGCGCGCTCACGACCGTGCTGTTCCTCGGCGGCTGGAAGGGGCCGTTCCTGGACGCCGAGCTCGGCTGGCTGTGGACGCTCACCAAGGTGTTCGCGCTGGCCTTCGTGGTGATCTGGCTGCGGGTCAGCTATCCGCGGCTGCGCGAGGACCAGCTGCAGAGGCTCGCCTGGACGTGCCTGGTCCCCCTGGCTCTGGCGCAGCTCGCCCTGACCGGCATCGTCAGGATCGCCATCTCCTGAAGGATCGCCGTCTCCTGACGACGGCGCGTACACCCGTGCGCGGGCCGCGGATCCCGCGGGAGGCGGCCGGGCCGACTAGGACATATGCGGATGGTCGGCACCGTTGGCCCCGATATCCCTTCATATACGGATGGCTAAAGGGGTGGGCCCGTTCCCACAGGGAGCCGGGTAGGGAATCATGTTGTTTCGTGACACGGCTACCAGGAGGCGGTCTGGCCAAGGGGCTCGCCGTCACACTACGGACGATGACCCGACGATCCATCACGCGCCAATACCCCGATGTCCCCCCCGACCTGCCCCCGCGCAGCCGGGGCGTCATCGCGTTGTTCGAGGAGAACTGCACGGTCTGCATGCTCTGTGCACGCGAGTGCCCGGACTGGTGCATCTACATCGAGTCGCACAAGGAGACGCTGCCCGCCGAGGGCGGCGGGCGGGCGAGGACGCGCAACGTGCTCGACCGGTTCGCGATCGACTTCTCGTTGTGCATGTACTGCGGGATCTGCATCGAGGTGTGTCCGTTCGACGCGCTGTTCTGGTCACCCGAGTTCGAGTACGCGGAGTACGACATCGCCGAACTGACCCATGAGAAGGACCGGCTGAGGGAGTGGATGTGGACGGTTCCGCCGCCGCCCGCCCACGATCCCGGCGCGGAGACCCCCAAGGAAGTGACCGCGGCCGAGCGGGGTGCGCGCCGGTGATCGCTGAGCGGGCACGTCAGCGCGGCAGGAGCGGGTGGTGACGGGCCAGGAGATCGTCTTCGTGCCGCTCGGGGTCGTCGCCGTAGGAGGCGCGCTGCTGGTGGTCACGACCCGGCAGATGGTGCACGCGGCGCTGTGGCTCGTCGTCACGCTCGGCGCGCTGGCCGGCTGTTATCTCGTGCTGACGGCCGAGTTCGTGGCCTGGGTGCAGGTGCTCATCTATGTCGGGGCGGTCGTCGTGCTCCTGCTGTTCGGGATCATGCTGACCCGGGCCCCGATCGGCCGGTCCGATGACCTCGACTCCGGAAACCGCTGGGTCGCGCTCGCCGTCGCGCTGGCGACCGCCGGCGTCCTCGTCACCGTGATGGTCCAGGGTTTCCGGCACGCCTACACGCCGCTGAAGGTGGGCGGGGGATCGGCCGAGCAGATGGGCGCCGGGGTCTTCCGCACCTGGGTTCTGCCGTTCGAGGTGCTGTCGGTGCTGCTGCTGGCCGCGCTGATCGGCGCCATCGTGCTGTCCCGCACCGACATCGGCCCGCGCGTTCACGCCGAGGAGGGCGACCGCTGATGCACGTCCTCTATCCACTGGTGGTGGCCGCGCTGCTGTTCTCATGCGGGGTGTACGGGGTGCTCGCGCGGCGTAACGCGATCCTCCTCCTCATGTCCGTCGAGCTGATGCTCAACGCCGTCAACCTCAACCTCGTGACGTTCGACGTCTGGCTCCGGGACCGGCTCCACGGCGGCCAGGTGCTGACGCTCTTCGTCATCGTCATCGCCGCGGCCGAGGTCGGCCTGGGCCTGGCCATCGTGCTGCTCACCTTCCGAAACCGGCAGACGATCGACGTGGACCGGTTGCGCGCCCTCGCGGAGTCGGACATAGACCCGCTCAGCGACGCGGACCCGCTCCACGACGCGGACCCGCTCCACGACGCGGATCGCGCGGGGGTCCACGGGCGGAGGATCGCGCAGTGATCGTCATGGCGTCCCTGGCCGCCCTCCTTCCGTTCGCGGCCGCGTTCGCCGGCCTGTTGCTCGGCCCCCGGCTGTCACGGGCGCTGGCGAGTCACGGCGTCCCGGACCGACGGTCGCTCCGCAACGGCCCGGCGCTGATCGCGGTCATCCCGATGGCCGCCGCGACGCTGCTGAGCCTGATCGTCGCTTCCGGGGTCTGGACGCGTCCCGGGACGCGGTCCGGCACGCTCACCGTCATCCCGACCGGAACGCTGCCCATCACCGTCGGCCTCCAGATCGACGGGCTCGCGGCGGTCGTGGGGCTCATGGTCTGCTGCGTCGCGCTCGCCGTGCAGATCTACTCGGTCGCCTACATGGCCGGAGATCCGCGCTACTCCTCCTACGCCGCGTTCGTCTCGCTGTTCACCGCCGCCATGTTGCTCGTGGTCTTCGCCGGCGACCTGCTGCTGCTCTACGCCGGCTGGGAGGTCATGGGCGTCTGCTCGTACTTCCTGATCGGCCACCACTGGGAGGACCGGGCCAACTCGCGCGCCGCGGTGAAGGCGTTCCTGGTCACCCGGGTCGGTGACGTCGGGTTCCTGTTCGGCGTCTTCGTCCTCGGCGTCGGTGCCGGGACCTTCCGGATCGACGGTGTCCTGGCCCGGGCCGGGGCGATGCCCGCCGGCGTGGTGCTCGCCGGAACACTGCTGCTGCTCGCCGGTGTCGCCGGCAAGAGCGCCCAGTTCCCCCTGCACACCTGGCTGCCCGACGCGATGGCCGGCCCCACTCCGATCAGCGCGCTGATCCACGCCGCCACGATGGTCGCCGCGGGCGTCTACGTGGTGGCCCGGCTCTATCCGGCCTTCCTCGCCGCGCCCACCGCGCTCGCCGTGCTCGGGATCATGGCGGCGATCTCCATGCTGGGCGCGGCGCTGGCGGCCCTCGCGCAGGCCGATCTCAAGCGGGTCCTCGCCTATTCGACGATCAGCCAGCTCGCCTACATGACCGCGGGCCTGGCGGTCGGCACCCGGAGCGGGGCGATCTTCCACCTGCTCACGCACGGGGCCTTCAAGGCGCTGCTGTTCCTCGCGGCCGGCTGTGTGATCTTCGTGACCGGCTCGAACATGCTGGCCGATCACGGCGGCCTGCGGCGGGCCATGCCCATCACGTTCTGGTCCATGACCATCGGCTTCGCCGCGCTCGCCGGCGTGCCCCTCACGAGCGGCTTCTTCAGCAAGGACGCGATCATCGAGGCCGCGGGGCATCCGGAGAGCGGCATCCCGCCAGGCGTCGCGTGGGCCGTCTACCTGGCCCTGCTGGTCACCGTCGCCCTGACCGGCGCCTACGCCACCCGGGCGTGGCTGCTGACGTTCTTCGGCCCGCGGCGCTCGCCCCGCGCCGTCCGCGAGGCGCCGAGGCTGATGTCGTGGCCGGTCGCGGCGCTGGCCGTACCGGCGCTGCTGCTCGGCTACTTCGGCCTCGGTGCCCCGGAGCTGCGGCCGCACCCGGCGTCCGCGGCACTGTCGGCGTTGCTGACCGCGGCCGGAGGGTACGGGGCCTACGTCATCTGGAAGCGCCGGCCCGCCCTCGATCCGGCCCGGGTGCTGGGGCCGCTCCGGCGCGTGTTCGAGCGGGGCTTCTACGTCGACGAGGTCTACGCCAGGCTCGTGGTCGCGCCCGTACTCGCGCTCGCCCGGGCGGTGGTCCGGGCGGACGCCGGGATCATAGACGCGGCGGTGCGCGGCTCGGCCCGCCTGGCCCGGCGTCTCGGCGGCCTCCTGCGACGGCCCCAGAACGGCAATCCGCAGACCTACCTCACCGGCGTCCTCGCCGGCATGGCGCTCATCCTCATCGCGGTGGTGATCTTCGTATGATTCTGCTCGCGACTCTGGTGGTGCCGCTCGCCGGGGCGCTCCTCCTGATGGCCCCGGGGGTCCCGCACACCCGGCTCTACGGGACCGTGGTGTCCGGCATCACGCTGGCCTGGGCGCTCGCCGCCGCGCTGGCCTTCGACTACGGGCACGCGGGGACGCAGCTCGAGTTCGACCGGCCGTGGGCCCCGGCCATCGGCCTGCGGTTCCACCTCGGCGTCGACGGGGTCTCGCTTCCCCTCGTGGTGCTCACCGCGCTCCTGACCTTTCTCTGTTTCCTCTACACCCTCCGGCACCCGCCGTCGGGCGGCGGCTCCGCGCGGCTGCTGACGGCGCTGCTGCTCGTGCTCGAGGTGGGGATGCTCGGCACGTTCACGGCCCTCGACCTCATGGTGTTCTTCGTCTTCTTCGAGGTCGTCCTGGTCCCGATGTACGTCGTGATCGCCCTGTGGGGAGGCCCCGGGCGGCGCGTGGCGGCGTACAAGTTCATCCTCTACACGCTGCTCGGCTCCGGTGTGCTGCTCGTCGGCCTTCTGCTCGTCGGGATCAACGCGGGCACGCTCGACATGGTGGCGCTCGCGCGCCGGCACGGGGCGGGGCTTCCCCAAGGCCTGCAGGTCGCGGCCTTCCTGCTGATCGGCCTCGGCCTGGCGGTCAAGGCGCCGATGTGGCCACTGCACACCTGGCTGCCGGACGCGCACACCGAGGCGCCCACGGTCGGGTCCGTCCTGCTGGCCGGGGTGCTGCTCAAGATGGGGACGTACGGTTTCGTCCGGATCGCGCTACCGGCCGTACCGGAGGGCGCGGAGTTCTGGGCCCCGTGGCTCGGCCTGCTCGCGGTCATCGGGATCATCTACGGCGCACTGGCCTGCCTGGCCCAGCGGGACCTCAAGCGGATGATCGCCTATTCGTCGGTCGGGCACATGGGCTTCGTGCTCCTCGGCATCGCCACGCTGACCCCGGTCGGGGTCAACGCCGCGCTGTTCGGCAACATCGCCCATGGGCTCGTGACCGGACTGCTGTTCTTCCTCGCCGGCGCGGTCAAGGAGCGCTATGGCACCGGGGATCTGGACGAGCTCGGCGGGGGCATGTTCGCCAGGGCGCCCCGGCTCGCGGGGTTCCTCACCTTCGCGGCCATCGCCAGCCTGGGACTGCCGGGTCTGGCCGGGTTCTGGGGCGAGATGCTGGCGCTGCTCGGCGCCTACCGGCCCGGGTCCGGGCTGCCCCGGGAGACCTTCATCACGTTCATGGCGCTGGGCGGCCTCGGTGCCGCGCTGACCGCGGCCTACTTCCTGCGCATGCTGGCCAAGATCACCCACGGCAGGCCCGCGGACGATCAGCGAGTGATCCCGGACCTCACTCCTTACGAGTACGCCGCCTGGGTTCCGCTGGCCACGCTGACCCTGCTCATCGGCCTGTGGCCCAAGCTGCTGCTGGGGCTCACCAGCGCTCCCGTACGCGCCCTGCTCGGAGGCGGCTCATGATCCAGGCGATCGACTACGCGGCCATCGCGCCGCCGCTCATCCTGGCCATCGCGGCCGTGGCCGTACTCCTGTCCGACGTGTTCGAGCTGCCGAGGCGGGTGCTCGGCCTGATCTGCGCCGGATCGCTCGGCCTCGGGCTCGTCGCCGTCGTCGTCCTGGCGGCGGGGCGGCCTCGGGCCACCTTCTGCCTGCCGAGCGGGCTGCGCGGTGACGGGCCGCCGTCCTGCTCCTACGTGGCCGACGACTTCGCACTGCTCTTCCAGGGCATCGTGCTGGCCGCCGCGGTGATCGTCGTCCTGCTGTCCCTCGATGAGATCACGGCCTCGCGGCTCCCGGCGGGGGAGTACTACTTCCTGCTGCTGTGCGCGATCGTCGGGGCGCTCACCCTGGTCGCGGCCAGGGATCTCGTGCTGCTGGTCGTGGCGCTCGAGACGCTCTCCCTCCCGGTCTTCGCCCTCGTGGCGCTGCGCCGCTATGACGGGGCGGCCACCGAGGCCTCGCTCAAGCTCTTCCTCATCTCGGTGATCTCGGCCGCGGTCATGCTGTTCGGCATCAGCCTGGTCTACGGGGTGACCGGCGCGATGCACCTCGACCGGGTCGCCGCCGCGCTCGCCCGTACGCCCGCGGACCTGCGGCCGGTCGCCGCGGTCGGAGTCGTGATGGTCATCGCCGGATTCGCCTTCAAGGTGGCCGCGGTGCCCTTCCACTTCTGGGCCCCGGACGTCTACCAGGGCTCTCCGCTCCCGGTGGCGGCGTTCCTGTCCGTGGTCTCCAAGGCCGGCGGCTTCGCCGGACTGGTGATCACCGTCGCCGTCGGCTTCCCCTCGTACGGACATGTCTGGGGGCCGGTGATCGCCGTGATGGCCGCCGCGACGATGACGCTCGGCAACCTGGTCGCCCTGCGGCAGCGGCACGCCGTACGCCTGCTGGCCTGGTCCTCGGTCGCGCAGTCCGGCTACATGCTGGCACCGCTCGCGGTCGGCTCGAAGCGGCTGCCGGACGCGGTGGCGGCCACGACCGCGTACGTCGCGTTGTACGCCGTGATGAACATCGGAGCCTTCGCGGTCGTCGCGGCGGTGGTCCGGCGGCGCCCGCGCAACCTGCTGGTGGACTACCGAGGGCTCGCCCGGACCGATCCGTGGACCGCCGCCGCGCTGGCGTTCTTCCTCATCTGCCTGGCCGGGCTGCCGCCAGGGGTCATGGGGCTGTTCGCCAAGATCGTCGTCATCCGGGCGACGGTCGCCGGAGACGTGCTGTGGCTCGCGGTCGTCATGGCGGTCAACACCGTGCTGGGTCTCTACTACTACCTGGCCTGGGCGGTACGGCTGTTCGCCGAGCCCCCGGCGGAGGCGCCGGCGGGGAGACCGCGGACCGGCTGGGCGGTGGGCCTGGCCATCGCCGCCGCCGCCGCCGGAGCCGTCGTGCTGTCGGTCGCCCCGCAGCTCGTGCTGCAGACGGTGTCCGGCATCACCTGACGGGGCCGCAAAGGCGCTGAAAGGCTCTGAGGGGGGCCTGAGAGGGAACGTCCGAGCAGGTCACGCCGTTATCACTGATGACGACCCGGCTGAGTCGCCGCGCGCGTCCAGCCGAGGTGATCAGTCTTGGAGGCAACCGCGGTGCATCGGAACGGCGTCAAGACGGCGATGCTGATCGGCCTCCTTTCGGCGCTGATCCTGCTGGCGGGCTGGACGCTCGGAGGGCGCTCGGGACTCACCATCGCGCTCGTCATCGCGCTCGTGACCAATGGCATCGCCTACTTCTTCAGCGACCGTCTCGCGCTGCGCTCCATGCGCGCCCATCCGGTGAGCGAGGTCGAGACCCCGGCGCTTTACCGGATGGTCCGGGAGCTCTCCACCTCGGCCCGTCAGCCGATGCCGGCGCTCTATGTCTCGGAGACCATGCAGCCGAACGCGTTCGCCACCGGCCGCAACCCGCGGCGGGCGGCCGTGTGCTGCACCCGCGGGATCCTGCAGATGCTGGATGAGCGGGAGCTGCGTGCCGTCCTCGGGCACGAGCTGTCCCACGTCTACAACCGGGACGTGCTCATCGCCTCGGTGGCCGCCGGGCTCGCGATGGTGATCACCTACCTGTCCCACCTCGCGATCTTCATTCCCTTCGGAAGGTCCGATGACGAGGAGGGGCCGGGCATGCTGGGCGCGCTGCTCATGATGATCCTCGGCCCGGTGGCGGCCATGATCATCCAGATGGCGATCAGCCGGACCCGCGAATACCAGGCCGACGCCTCCGGTGCCAGGCTGACAGGTGATCCGCTCGCGCTCGCCAGCGCGCTCCGCAAGATCGAGGCCGGGGCGCGGGCCAGGCCGTTGCCGCCCGATCCCGAACTGGCGCCGGTCAGCGCCCTCATGATCATGAATCCCTTCCGCGGACACGGCCTGGTGCGGTTGTTCTCGACGCACCCGCCGACGGACGAGCGTGTGGCGCGCCTCGAGCGGATGGCGGGCCACCGGCGGTGAGACCCGGGCTAGAACTCGTCCATCCCGCCGACCTGCCCGATCGTGAAGATGTGCCGGGTGGCCGCGCAGATCGTCTCCAGCGTGTGGACCGGCGTGTCCTCCGTCGAATAGGAGGCGCGCAGGACTTGTACGACCCACTCGCCGGGTTCGAGATCGAGGGTCTGTGCCTCGAACCGCGTCGCCGGACGGGCCGTCAGGGTCTCGTCGGCGCGGCCGAAGGCGTAGCCGAGGGCCTCGATCGCCGCCTGCAGTGACGGCTTCACGAACTCGGGTTCGGCGATGCGGGTCCCCGAGAACAGATCGTCCCGGAAATAGGACGTGGCGATCCGTACGGGCACCGCGTTGGCGGTCATCATCTTGCGCCGGGCGATGATCTCGTCTCCGGGCTCGACCTGGAGGCACGCGGCCACGTGCTCACTGGCGGGCTCCGGGCCGATGTAGAGCATCTCCCGTTCCGGCCTGATGCCCTGACGTTCGGCCTCGACCAGGAAGAGCGAGACCGAGCCGCGGGTGGCCGGATCGGTCGGCAGGGCTCGCTGCACGATCACCCGGCTCCCTTTGGAGGCGGGGGGCTCGGGTGCTTTCGCCGTCGGCCCCTTGCGCATCTGCGAGACCCTGCCGGGGGATACGCCCAGTGCCCTGGCGATCTCTTCGAGGGTGTGGCCGGCCTCGCGGGCCTCGGCTATGGCGCCTCGCCGTAGCCGGGCGGCCTCCTCGGTCAGGCCCTGTTGTTCCGTCATGGCGCGGCTGATGGCCCGCGCGCGCTCGATGGGGTCGGCGATGGCGGAGATGTCGCGCAGTGTTCTGAGATCCACAGAGCCCTTCCTGACGAGCTTTAGCCCCCCTATTGCGTCGCAACGGGGAGTGTCCGTATGCTCACCTCACAGCGAACTTTAGACCCCCTAAAGGTCTACATTCCGGGAGATCGCGTCATGGGTGAAGGTTCATCCGGTCACGACGCCCATCTTGCTATAGAGGGCCTCGACCCTGAGCGGCAGGATCTCGGCGAGATCAGGGCGCGGGCACGCGCGGAGTTCCCCGGCTGGTCGGTGTGGAGAGCGCGCCGTCATGACGGCAGCCCGGGGAGCTGGTGCGCGACCCGCGCCCGGACGCTCAGCTCCGAGGAGGTCTACCGGGGGCTCGCGCGCACACTGATGTGCGATGACTTCGCGGAGCTGCGCGAGGAGCTGATCATCCAGGCGAAGTCGGAGAAGGGCCTCGGCGGGTCCTGAGGACACCGGCCGGGCGTGGTGAGTCCCCGGGGGCCGGTCGTGCGGCCACGGCGCCGCCGCCCCCGCCCCCGGGGACGCGTGGTCGTGCCGGCCGCCCGGTGGGCTAGCGGTAGTTCGTGAACTGCAGCGCGACGTCGAGGTCCTTGCCCTTGAGGAGCGAGATGATGTCCTGGAGGTCGTCCTTCTTCTTGGAGCTCACCCGGAGCTCGTCCCCCTGGATCTGGGCGCGCACGCCCTTCGGCCCCTCGTCCCGGATCATCTTGCCGATCTTCTTGGCATCGTCCTGGGAGATGCCCTCCTTGAGGCCGACGCCGAGCCGGTACTCCTTGCCGGACAGCTTCGGCTCGCCGGCGTCGAGGACCTTCAGGGAGACCCCCCGCTTGATGAGCTTCTCCTTGAAGACGTCGAGGACGGCGTCCGCACGCTCCTCGCTGTTGGCCTTGATCTCGATGCTCTCCCCGGACCAGGCGATGCTCGCGCCGACGCCCTTGAAGTCGAATCGGTGGGCGACCTCCTTGCCCGTCTGGTTCAGTGCGTTGTCCACCTCCTGGCGGTCGATCTTGGACACGATGTCGAACGACGAGTCAGCCAAAGCACAAACCCTTCTCGCTGCGTGGAACGGGTTTCCGGGTCGTCGGCGGGCCTCCGCCGGCGCTCCACGGCGCCCGGCGAGCCGGCCGGTATCAGACCACCCTAGTCAGCGTGCCCCCGATAGGGCGTCTCCAGGTGCCGCGGCACCGTCTCCGGTCGCGACCGTCATCCCGGGTGAACGGAATCGGATGTCACCTCCATCGCTCAGGTCCGCTATCCTTTCCAGTGCCATCGCGCAAGCGTGTGCACGGCGGGTTGCCCGAGCGGCCAAAGGGAACGGTCTGTAAAACCGTCGGCTCAGCCTACGTTGGTTCGAACCCAACACCCGCCACCCTGCGGAGAACGGCCCCTGACCGGGGAAGACACGGTCAGGGGCCGTTCTGCGTCGCACCCCCGTGAGTGCGGGCGCGCCGCCGTCGCCGGACACGCTCCGCCACGGGATCCCAAGACGGTGCCGGAGCGGGATTCCCGGCCGTGGGCCGGCCGATCCAGCCTCCGGCCTGGTCATTTCGCCGTGCTGTCAGTTTTTCTGCATGATCCAGCGAATTATGGTCGTACTCTGCGCGTGACCAAGCAACTGCGGAGGGTAACATGACCGACGCCAGTGAGCGACTGGAGAAGTTAGCGGCGGCGCTGACGGAGATGGGGCTGAGGGTCCGGTTGGCCGTGGGCGACCCCCCTCTGTTGCAGGTGGTCAACGTCGGGCCGCCGTCCCTGCAAGAGCAGATCGGCTGCTGCGTCAGCGAGGGGGAACTGTGGTTCCAGTGGACGTCCCTGCAGGTCCTGCTGGGCCGTGCGTCGGATGTGCCGAGTGCGGTCCAGCGGGTCCTGTACGTCCTCCACGTCGGTAGCGAGGTATAGCGAGGTATGGCCCCGGGAGTGGGGCCGGCGACGAAGACGACGAAGAGAAGATCGGACCTGACCAGGTCCACCGCGCCGTACGACCAGGATTTCCGCTTGCCCTGAGAGGACCGTCGACCACGGTCGGGGTGGTGGATGTGGCGAACGGGAGTGCCGGTGCAAAAGCAGGCGCAGGACCAGATGACCACAGGGCGGCGGGTGGCCCGGGCACGCCGCCGTAAGGAGTGGGACCAGGCGACGCTGGCCCGCGAGATGGGCCGCTCGGTCAGCTGGGTCACCAAGGTCGAAAACGACAGGCTGCCGCTGGATCGTGCCAGCGTCACCGCGAGGCTGGCCGAGGTGCTGGCCGTCGAGGTCCCGGAGCTGACCGGCCAGCCGTACCGTCACGAGACCGCCGACCTGGACTCCGGCCACGCCGCGATCCCCGACCTCCGCCTCGCCCTCCAGCAGGCCACCATGCCCGGCGGTGCCATCCTGCTCGGTCACCATGAGCCCTGGCCGCTCCCGGTGCTGGCCGGCAAGGTCGCCTACGCCGAGGAGCTCCGCCAGGACGCCGAGTTCAGCATGCTGGGCGGCATCCTCCCGCAGATCATCACCGACCTCGTCTTCCACACCTCCGATGACGGCGTGAACGCCAGGGACGCCGCCGAGGAGCTGATGCTCCGGGCGTGTCACATGGCCCGGGTGACGGCCAACCTGCTCGGGCATCATGATCTCGGCTGGACGGCGGTGCAGCGGGAGCTGATCGCGGCCGACCGGGTCGGCGCGCCGGAACTCGTGGCCGCGTCGGCATGGGACCTGTGCGGGGTCTGGCTGCACGAGGCGGCCCTGGACAGCGCCAAGAGCGCCGCGCTCGCGGCCCTGGACGACATCGACGAGCACATGTCCTCGGGCGACGCGAGGCTGCAGGCACTGTGGGGCGCCCTGCACCTGCGGGCCGCCGTGGCCTACTCCCGGCTGCTCGACTCGGGTGAGGCCGAGGGGCACCTCGGCGAGGCCGAACGGATCGCCACGCGGCTGCCGGTGAAGGGCAACGTCTTCCAGACCCAGTTCAACCGGGTCAACACCCGGATCCACGCGATGGAGATCAGCTTGGAGCTCGGCCGCCCCCGTGACGCCGTGTCCCGCATCGAGCGGGTCTCGGTCGCCGAGATCACCTCGGGCGAGCGGCAGGCGCACTACTGGACCTGCCGGGCCGCCGGCATGGCGATGAACCGCAAGGACGACAAGGCCGTCGACGCGCTGCTGACCGCCGACCGGATCGCGCCGCAGCACGTGCGCAACCGGCCCCTCGTCCGCAACCTGGTCCGGGACCTGCGCAGCAACGGCAGACACTCCAGGGGCCGCGAGATGCGCGCCCTGGCGACCCGGATGGGGCTGGACTGAAGGAGGCCCGCGCCGTCCGCCAGGATGGTCGGCGTGGAGATCACTTATGCCACGCGGGCCGCGCCCGGGTGCCGCAACGAGGACTACGTCGTCGCCGGGCCGGGCTGGGCGCTGGTGCTGGACGGGGCGACGGCGCCGCACGAGGTGGAGAGCGGCTGCGTGCACGGCGTCCGGTGGCTCGTGCGCAACCTGGCCGCGGCCCTCGCCGCCGGGCTGACGCGGGAGCCCGGCGCGGACCTGCCGGAACTGGTGGCCGCGGCGATCGAGACGACGTGCGCCGCCCATGGAGGCGGCTGCGATCTCAGTAACCCCGACAGTCCCTCCGCGACCCTCACGATGCTCCGGCGGTGCGAGGAGCGAGGTGCGGATCGGCTCGACTGGCTCGTGCTGGCCGACTCGCCCCTGCTCCTGGACGTGGGAGGCGAGGTCCGGGCGATCGTGGACGACCGCGTGGCCCGCCTGCCGAGCTACACCCTCGAGGCCGTACGGGCGGCGCGCAACGCCCCGGCGGGCTTCTGGGTGGCCGGTGCCCGCCCGGAGGCCGCCCACGAGGCGATCACGGGCACCTTGCCGGCCGCCGAGGTCCGGCGGGCCGGATTGTTCAGCGACGGGGCCTCGCGGCTGGTCGAGCGGTTCGGGCGCACGGACTGGCGGGGACTGCTCGACGACCTCGCGACCGCGGGACCGGCCGGTCTCATCAGGCGTACGAGGGCCGTCGAGCGAGCCGAGATCGAGGCCGGGACCGCACACGCCCGGGGTAAGCCCTACGACGACGCCACGGCGGTCCTCGTGACCCTCCTCGGCTGACCGCCGTCACGAGCCGAGGGTGTCCCGGTCCGCGGCCGCGACACCCTCGGTCCGTACCGGTCAGGGGAGCAGGGTGCCGCCGAGCATGGCCTCCCGGCCGCCGACGCCCAGGTCCGCGGCCTTGAACGCCACGGTGCCGGAGGTCGTCACGCCGGTCGGTGAGCCGCGGAGGACCCAGACCCCGCCGCCGAAGCCGTCGCCCTCCTCCGGCCCTCCCGGGCCCCCGGGGCTGCTCTGGCTGATCACCTGACCCTGGCCAGGTCCGGGCGGCCGAGCCGCCGTAGACCACGGTGACGAAGCCGGCTCCGCCGGCCGCATGAGCATCGGCAGGGAGCGTTCGAACTCCTCCCGGTCACCGGAGAGCGCCGCCCGCCCCGCTTGTTCGCATACCTGTCGCAGTCCCTGAGGGTGTCCCTGAGCCTGTCCCTGAGTCATGGAGAGGGCTCTCGCACGCACCGCGGGGACGGCATGCGCGATCATGATCACGCGGGGGCTCGGGCCGGA